>CAZHEF010000026.1:0-37830 GCA_964531645.1 uncultured Clostridia bacterium | reverse complement strand
AATTTCTCATGATGCAACGAATCGATTTCGTATAGAAAATTAGTGATGCAATTCGTGCTATTTACAATAAAGAGAAATTGGAATAAAATGATTCTATGGAAAAATGTGGTTGAACATTCTTCTGTGGATTCTTGGTTGGTTACTTTTAATGAAGCCAAGGATAATTCCCTATAATCTTATACAAAAGTGATTCTGATATATCAGTAATAATTCCGACAAGGAACGAGGAAGAGAATATTAGAGGGATTCTGAAAAGCTTGAAGGAACAAACGGAAAGGATCGATGAAATTATAGTGGTAGATGACAATTCCACTGATAGAACAGCATTGGTTGCGAGAGAAACGGGTGCAAAGGTGATTCAATTAAAAGAAGACCCACCTCCAGGCTGGCAGGGAAAAGCATGGGCTTGCTGGAACG
The DNA here is from genome assembly GCA_964531645.1 of uncultured Clostridia bacterium. GTDB lineage: Bacteria > Acidobacteriota > Aminicenantia > JBFLYD01 > JBBIMS01 > JBBIMS01. Next base: position 37,413 of record CAZHEF010000026.1, on the reverse strand, counting down.
GTTTCTTACAATCAAAAGGGAAAATAATTATATTTCTCGATGCAGATGTGAGATTATCTCCAGATGCTATAAAGAGGCTTGCTTGCCTTCATAGGGAAAAGAAAGGATTAATATCTGTCTGGTCATATCATCAAATTGGTAAACTTTCCGAATCTTTTTCCATTCTCTTTAATCTTATAGCCCTATTCCCTATGAGGATAAGTGGAATATTTAAAGATTTTTCAAAACCAATGGGAGCTTTTGGTCCATGTATTGTCACATCGAGGGAAGATTATTACAGAACAAGTAGACACTTTTCTGTTAGAGGCAGTGTAGTAGAGGATTTGATGCCTGGAAAACTCTATATAAAAAATGGAATTCCTGTTAGTAATTTTCTTGGATGGAAATTTATCAGTTTCAGGATGTATCCAAAGGGTATTAACGCAGTAATTGAAGGGTGGGGGAAGAATATTGCTCTTGGATTATCTCTTATCGATTTCCTTTCCTTTTTCTTCCTCTTTTTCTGGGTTACTGGTGCTATTTCTGCTGGATTTCTTTTGAATTTAAAAAGGTTTGGAACTTCCTTTTCATTTTTCCTTTATTTTCTTTATTTTTTTCAGATTTATGTAATATCTAAGAAGATTGGTTCTTTCGGGCTAACACCCTCTCTCCTATTCCCGTTTTACCTTTTATTCTTTGTATTAATTTTTTTCTTTTCCTTCTTCCAGACATATATTGTTAGAAGGGTCTCCTGGAAAGGGAGGAAGATAAGAATTGATTAAAATAATCTTCTCCTTTTTTTTCCTATCTTTGCGGTTCTCTAATGTTTTCATACTGGATTGGAAGATTTTTGGGCAAAGATATAAGGAAGGTAAGGGATGGGAATCCCGTGTATACAATCTTTTTAAAGAAGCTGGTTGGCCATCGGGATTTATAGGGAGTTTTCTTGACTATATGAAGGGATTCCTTCCCATTTTTTTCTTGAGAGAAATGGAATGATAAAAAGTAAAATTATAACTTATATTTGTGCTGGTTTTGCTATTCTGGGGCATTCATTCTCTCCATTTCTGAATTTCAGAGGTGGAAAGGCTCTCGCTGTTAGTTTCGGCGCTTGGACAGCCCTTACATACTGGGAAGCACCCCTTATTCTTGGAGTTGTTTTTACTATTCTTTCCGTGAAAAGATTCTTTGGAAAAGAACCATCTCCAGAAGAGGATTCTTTAAAGGTTTTGATTGTTTTTTATCCCTTATTCCTTATGTTCTTTTCAGAAATAAATCTTTTTTAGTTTTCTGGTTTATAAATTTGTTATTGATAGTTTATAAGCATAAAAATGAGCTTAAAAAATTTTCTAATATTGAAAGGAGTTTAAAATGGCTTTAAAACAGGTCATTGAAATCTTTGAACTCCTTGACACACCAAAAATTGAGCCCGATGAGATAAAAGTTTTTTTTCTTGAAAGGGGGATTGAAAAATCGGAAATTGAAATGAAAAATGTGAAAGAAGGAAACGGGGAGACTCTTTTCTTAAAAATTAAAATTAAAGGTGAAAATGGTAAGTCTCGAAATGGTTCTTCTCCGACCCTTGGGGTTATTGGTCGTCTTGGTGGGATTGGTGCAAGACCTCACAAAGTTGGGCTTGTCTCCGATGCCGATGGAGCAATAACAGCTCTTTCTGTTGCTTTAAAACTGAGCGACATGAGAAGAAAGGGAGATTATCTGAAAGGAGATATGATAGTATCAACTCATCTCTGTCCCAATTCTCCAATCATACCCCATGATCCAGTCCCATTTATGGGCTCTCCTGTTTCCATGAAAACGATGAATGAATTTGAAGTTGATACTGAAATGGACGCACTTCTTTCTATTGACACAACAAAGGGGAATAGGATAATAAATCAAAGGGGATTTGCAATATCTCCTACTGTAAAGGATGGGTATATTTTAAGGGTTAGTGAAGATCTTCTTGATATTATGCAGATTGTCACAGGAAAGCTTCCAGTAGTCTTTGCAATCACTACCCAGGATATAACTCCTTATGGAAATGGGGTATATCATTTGAATAGCATAATGCAACCTTCTACCTCGACCCATGCTCCTGTGGTTGGAGTTGCAATTACCACTGAAGTTCCTGTTCCAGGATGTGCTACCGGTGCGAGTCATGTGATGGATATTGAAATAGCTGTTAGATTCTGTATAGAGGTTGCAAAAGCGTTTGGAGAAGGAAAATGTTCTTTCTATAATGAGGAAGAATATAAAAAGATTCTTGCACTTTATGGCTCAATGGAACATCTAAAGAAGAATCCAGCTGAATGAGAACAGAAGCTCGGAAGCATAGAAGGTCTGATTCCCCTCACTCCTTCATCTCCTGTTCTCTTTAAAATTTTGTATTTAATTTTTCGCTCTTCATTTTTCCATTATTTTAATTCACAAGAGTATCTCCCTGCTGTTTCCTACTCTTTTTGTTATCCCTTTTTCATCGAGGAATTCAAGAAGAGGGATCAAATACTGTCTTGAAAGCCCTGTAAGTTTTCTGAAATCAGCAATAGAAAGTTTCTGTCCCTTCAATTTTTTCAGTTTGTCTTTTAGTTCCTCAATCCATGAGGAGCTTATAAAGAAATCTGTCTTCACACGGACAATTTTCCTATTTACAGTGAGTAAATAGAGTAACCTGTAAACAACCTTTGTTGGTAATCCTATCTTTTTTTCTATCTCATGGGTTGAGAGTTTGTAAATACTGACACTTTGAAGAATTTCAAGAAGCTCTTTCAATGCTTCACTTTCCTCCTTTGAAAGAGCCTCAATAGCTGGAGGAGGTAAGATTACTTTCCCTTCTGTAATGGATAATTTTTTTTCCTTCGCTAATTTTTTCAAGATGTAAATAAAGAGTCTCGGTTCAACCTTTATTCCTGATTTTCTCATTATACTTTCCATGTTCATTTCAAAATCGATCGGGTTTTTATTTTTTATTGACTCTATCCTTGATAGTATCTTACCCTTTAAATATTCTATAGCATTGGCTGAGACTACGAACAGGGGAGAAAAGGATATAATTTTTATCTTACCCTTTCTTTCTAAATCAAGAAGTAATTGTTCAACTTCATCATCCTTTTTTCCCAAGAAGTTTATAATTTCTTCCTTCCTTAAACCTTTTATGTTCCGAAACTCCGCAAGAAATGCAATCGCCTCTCCTTCTGAGCAGGCGGTTAATTTTGAAAGTAGAGAAAGATAAGACTTATTTCTTTTATCTTTGGAGATGTCCGGAATTAAATTTAGAACCGTTCCTTGAAAATCCTTAATGTAAAAATCACTTTTGAACTTCAAGGGAATAGATTTTGAAAAATAAACCCTTACAAAGGGATTTTCAGTTCTGGAAAGAAGTTTAATGCTTCCGAAAAGATAGTGTTTTTGTCGCGAAAACCTGATCTTTGCTCTTTTTTTAATTTGTTTTAAATCCTTAAAGGAGGCTTTTACAATAGCGTCGAAAAATTTTGTTTTAAAGCCTTCTCTCATATTTTTACTCCATATAAGTTTTTGTCAATTTTTTTCCAAGTTCAACTCCAGGCTGGTCAAAGGGGTTAACACCTAAAATTTCTCCTGCAATTACAGTTTGAAGTTCAAGTAGATAAATTAACTGTCCCATAAAGGGAGGATTAATTTCTGGAATAAGAAAAGTCATGCTTGGAACGCCATTCTTCGCAAGAGAGTTTTCTGTAGCTTTTTTCTCTGTTCTTAGTAAAAGGGAAAGATTTTTCCCTTCAAGATAAGAAAATTCTTTAAATCCTAGCTCTGGAATAGTGAAATCTTTCCTGAATTTTTCGACCTCCCAGAAGGATATGACTTTGTCCTTAGGACCATCAATCCAAAGCTGGAGCTGAGAATGCTGGTCAATGGAACCTAAGGCAGGGTAAGGAGTCTGACCCCATCTAAAATTTTCTTTCTTCTTGCCAAGACTTTCAGCCCATAACTGACAGTACCATAATCCCATATCAAAAAGAGAAGAAGAATAGGGCATTATTACTTGAATTCTTTTCCCCTTTTCAAAGAGCCCAATTAATATAGAGGAGGAAAGTATTGATGGATTATTCTTTTCTAACTTTTGATGGAGAAGATCAGCAATATCTCTTGCTCCCCGAAGAATTGCTGAGATATTGATATTTATAAGATAAAGAGGGAGCAAGCCAACAAGACTGAGAACAGCATATCTTCCAGGAACATTTTCTGGAAAAGAGAGTAATTGAAGGTTTAAAGACTTTGCTTTTTCAAAAAGGAATCCTTTGCCAGGCGTTGTTACAACTAAAATATTTTCCCTTAGACCTCTTGTAAGATTCAGTATTATATAGAAATAAGAAATTGATTCAAGGGTCTCTCCAGATTTTGAAATTACAAGGAAAATTGTTTTCTCTTTTTCTATGTTCTCAAGGACTGACCAGCATAATTCTGGATCAGGGTTATCAAGCACGAAGAGCCTCGGGCCCTTTCTTTTGTTATATGGGAAAAGATTATAATTAATGGGGTTAAGTGCTTTAAATATTGCAGAGGTTCCGATGGATGAGCCTCCAATACCTATAACCACAACATTTTTCCATTCTTTTTTGCAGACTTTCAGAGATTTTATAAATTCAATGGTCTCATTCTGGTAAGGAAGTTGTGTAAATCCTTTCTCCCATCTATTTTTATTTATTGAATTCAAAGCAGATACACCCTCCTTTACCCATCTCTCTAAATCCTCACCTTCTATGCCATTCCCCTGAATATTTTCTGATAAACAGAGATCAGCGTTTAGCTTTATTCTCTCTTCCATTTTACTTAGAAGGATACAAAACTATTTCTCTTTTAAGAGGATTGGCGGATGCTATAAGAACCTTTATTTTATCACCAATCCTCCAGATTTTTCCCGACCTTTTACCTCTGGCAATAAATCGGTTTAGAAAGTATATATCTTCTTTAATATCTGTGAGAAAAATTTTACCATCTACTTTATAGTCTTTCAAAGATACTTCTATCCAGTCCCTGCACAGATAGGAGATAAAACCTTCTGTTTCCTCACCCATCTTATTTTTCACAAAATCCATTATCTTTGCCCTTAAATTCTCCTCTTCAGCCTGATCTCCATTTCTTTCACAGAAAAATGAGTGAACTGAGATTTCCTGAAGTTTATTCTCATCATAAATTACTCCTCCCTCAATTCCAAGAATACTTTTAAGGATTCTGTGGACAATAAGGTCGGGATATCTTCTTATGGGAGATGTGAAATGGGTGTAGTAATCAAAGGCAAGACCGAAATGTCCTTTATTAACTGGGGAGTATCTTGCAAGTTTGAGACTTTTGAGAACAAATATCTGGAGGAGCCAGCCATTTTCATTTCCCATTATTTTCTCAAGAATATTCTGATAGAATCTGTTCAAATCACCTTTTTTAGGGAAAGGAATTCCAAGAATTATCAACATTTCCTTGAGCTCATCAAGTTTTTTCAGATCAGGAGGCTCATGAATACGATATATGGAAGGCATTCCCCTTCTATAAATAAACTCAGCAACTATTCTATTCGCAACGAGCATAAATTCCTCTATTATCCTTTCTGAGATAAGCCTTCTTCCACCATCCATACTTAAAATTCTTCCCATAGAATCGATAGAAAGCTCAGGCTCTGGAAGATCGAAGTCAATACTTCCCTCCTCATATCTCCTTTTCCACAAAATCTCCGCAAGATCCTTCATAAGGGAAAGCTCCCTTTTGAGCCATTTTTCAGGAACAGAAATTTCTCCATTTAAAATTTTTTCAACATTACTGTAAGTCATCCTTGCCTTACTTTTTATAATAGATGGGAATATGTCACAGGAGACAATCTTTCCATCTTTTCGAATTTCTGCAACAACTGTCATAGTGATTTTTTCCTCATGGGGATTTAAACTACAGAGGTCATTGGATAATTTCTCTGGAAGCATTGGAAGGACAAGTTCAGGAAAATATACGCTTGTTGATCTAAGATAGGCTTCCCTGTCAAGAGGTGTTCCTGACCGGACATAATGGGATACATCTGCTATATGGACACCAAGCAAATAGTTTCCATTTTTAAGCCTTTTTACATTTACAGCATCGTCGAAATCCCGTGCATCGTCATTGTCTATTGTAATTATATTTTCATTTTTTAGATTTACCCTTCCCTTGAATTGGACCTTTTGGTCAAAAAATAGAAATGAAGCCTCTGTCTTTACATCGTCGGGAAAATCCCTTCTCAAGTCAAACTCTTCAATAATCAGGTCAAGATAAGAGTTAATATTCTCATAATTGAGAAATTCTCCAGTGTTATCACCTTTTATTGCCACGCGAGCTGGCATTGTTGGATCATACTGGAAATAATAGGGGACTGAAGTAATATAGATGGGTGAAACTCTTCTGTCAATAGGGTTCAATTTGAAGCCGTTTCTGGTTTTTTGGAGATAGCCAAGAACATCTTTTTTGTCCTTTTTAACGATTCTTATAACTCTTCCTTTTTTTTCTCCTTCTCTATCCTTTTCAACGACAATTTCAACTGAGTCTCCATGCATGGCTTCTCCGGAAAGCTTCTGGGGAATAAAAATTTCCTCACCGTTACGAAGTGTGACAAAACCACTTCCACTTCTTGTTCCTGTAAATTTCCCCTTTAAAACCCTCTTTTTTTCAATAAGGGAGAGACCTTTTCTGTCAAAATTAGTTATTCCTTCTAACTTTAATTTTTGGAGCACTTTTCTAACATCCCTTTTCATGGCTTTCCTTGAGGTCTTTTCTCCGCTGATTCTTATTTTTTTCAGTAGGGATGATAGTGAGAGTCTTCTTTCTAACCTGAGGATTGAAATTATACTTCTCTCCAATTTGATTTGGTTTGTTTTTGACATTTAAATCAGCTCATAAAGTAAAATGAAGAAATGTAGATTAAAGCTCAAATTTTTATAATTTCATCGAAAGTTTCAACCTTTATTGTTTTAGCTCGACAAGATCTCCTACTCTTACCGGGTTTCTACAGGAGAGAATTTTTGCCACCGATGTATTTTTTTGCGCTTCTATGACTATCAAATTTCCAATGTTAACCTTTGGAATTTTATCATTAATATATTGAACAATTGTCAATTGAGTTCCCGCATTTATACCGTTTTCTTCACCAAGATCAATCACAACTTTATCGTAAAGCCCAACTTCATTAAATCCATTCTCGAGATAAACAATAGTTCCAGTTGGTGGAAGTGGGGTGGGGCATTCATCAAAACCTTTATTTTCAGCTACAATAGCAAGTTTTGGCTCAAAGGGGAAAAGATAGTCGCCTTTCATCACAGGATAAATGCAGTTTTTCAGTTCTGCAAGGAAAGATTCTTCCTCCAAACATTTTACCCTGGCAAGTCCAATCCTTCTCATTAAATAACCTAATTTCTTTCCCGTATGGGGGTGATAAAGAGGCCCCTCATGCCTTAAAACAATAAATTCTTCTCCAAGCCTTGTTTCAGAGCCGTTTCGCGAGACAGAAACTATGTCATAATCAGAAGAGGTCTTACAGAATTCTTCCCTTTCAGAACCAATAATTTTCATAGGAAAATTAAGATCTTTAACAACAAAATATGAGTAAATCACTTCATCCTCCGCAACTATTGGATAACCTTTTTCGTAGATAGTTGCTTTCACCTGTGAAAAGAGAAAACTGGATATAAAAAGAAAACAAGTGAATAAAATTAATTTTTTCATTCATCCCTCCTGACTTGATTTTCAGGGAAAATGTATTTTTTATAATTTATACCTAAAAATGCCTTGTTCCTTGCAAAAAACATTGAAAATTCTACACTCTCCGTTAGCAATTTTGCCTCGTAATCACTCTGAATACTCATTCATCTTTTATTATATTATGTTATCAAAAAACAAAAGTCAAGTTTTTCTAAAAATTTCAATATTTTTCTCTTATCTGGAATTTTCAAGATACCATTTGCGGCTATTCCAGAAAGCTTTTTATTAAAATTAAACCAGATGAAACAAAATTTCGTATAAGCCATGGAGATTGAAAATGAGAATTGTTAAGATTTGCATATTTTTAATTTTATTAACCAACTTCTACGGATTTTCATCAGTCTCATCCCTTGGAGATATTCTCAATAGAAATATTCAAGCTATTGGAGGAAATGAGAAATTATCAAAGGTTTATAATCTATCTATTAAGGTAGGGGATTTTATTTTTTATGTTGATAGAGAAGGAAAGATGAAGGTTATAAAAGGGAAAAGACCTGCGTGCTTTGAAGTATTAATAGTCGAAAAGAATAGCGCGAAAAAGAGCAATATTAAAGGAGTCAAGGAAATCGATGGAGTAGAGAGGTTAACCAGCATTTTTCAAGCAAAGCTTTTTTCAGGAATTTTCACCCTTTCAGGATTTGGAAAGGAACTCAAATACAATGGGGTTAAAAATTTTGGTATGAAGAAGTTTTATGAATTGAGCACCAGCATTGAGAGTTGGAATGTTTACCTTTACATTGACAATGAAGATTTTCTTCTCAAAAGGGCTGTTATATCGTTTCTAACTCCCGAAAAAGAAAAACAGGAAATTAATTACGATTTTGGTTCATATTCTGAAAATGAAGGTATAAGAATTCCGTCATCGTGGTTTGTATCAAGGGTTGGAGCAAGAGGAACCCTCTATGAAGTGGAAAAGGTAAAATTCAATGAAGAGCTTTCAGAACGATTTTTTTATGATTTTTCTTTGAATATTGGAAATGTTGAGGTATTATCAGGGGAGGCAAAAGGAAATATAATAGATTTTTATGAAAGACAGGGAAGAATTTTTATCGTTTCCAATTGGACTTCAGATTGCTTCGAAAAAGCAGGGATCAGAACAGGAGATAATGTTATTCTTAAAATAATGGAAAAGGATTTTGAGCTTAATTTTTACAGGGATGCAGAAGAAGCAAGGAGAGCAGGGGTTCTTCAAAGAGGAAATATTTTAAGTAAGATGCCCGATTCTGATTTCTACACTCTTTTTATCTCAGAGCCAAATGATTTAAGAGAAGGCTTACAGATTTTACTTCCAATAGAGTTGAAAAAGAAGAAGGAGGAGGAAGGAAAATGAAAAGAAGAGATTTTTTAACATTTTCCCTCGGAACTCTCGGAATAAGTCTCGGAAATACTAATAAGGAGCTTTTTTTGAAGGATGGTAACGGAGAGAATACTCCAAGAATTAAAAAATATAGTAGTCTCGGAAACACTGGTTTAAAAGTTTCAGATGTGAGTTGTGGTGCCATTTCACTTTTTGAGCCGAATGTTCTTAGATATGCTTATGAGTGCGGGGTCAATTATTTTGACACTGCTGAGGGTTACCTTAGAACAAGAAGCGAATCCTTTATAGGCCAAGCTTTGAAGGATGTAAGGGATAAAGCTATAATTTGCACAAAACATGCTTACAACCCCAATGAGATATTTGAAAAATCAAAAATAATACAGAGAGTTGAGGCGAGCCTAAAGAGACTCCAGACAGACTATGTTGATTTTGCATTCATTCACAATGTTGATGACATTGAGCCATTTATGAAAAGTGAAGAGTTTTTAGATGCATACGAGACATTGAAAAGGGATGGGAAGGTTAGATTTACTGGTTTTTCTACCCACAATGCGAAGGTGACTCTAAAACAAGCTCTTGAGTACGATTTTGTGCAGGCTGCTCTTGTTATTTACAATCACATGGAGGGGAAAGAGATAGAACCTCTAATAGCAGAGGTCAGAAAAAAAGGTATAGGTGTTGTTGCAATGAAAATTTTTGCTGGAGGTGCTCAGGGAGCCCTTAAAGCCCTTGTTAGCGAAAAACAGAGTTATCCTCAGGCTGCGATAAGATGGGTCTTAAGCAATCCGAATATTGATACCTGTATCCCGACAATGAGCAGTTATTCCCATGTGGAAGAGTATGTTTATGCCTCAGGGAAACCTCTTACAAAAAAAGACCTTGAAATAATAAGAAATTATCAGGCTGTTGCGAACTATATTTACTGCAGGGTTAGTTGTAGAGAATGTCTTTCTTCCTGCCCTGAGGGTGTGGCTATAAACGATGTCCTTAGATTTGCCATGTATTTTGAGAATTATGGAATGGAAAAGGAGGCAATGAGATATTATTCTGAGCTTGAAGACGAAAGAAAACCCACGAAATGCTCCAGATGCCTTGGATACTGTGAGAATGCATGCCCCTATGGAATTAAAATAAGGAAAAGACTAATTCACTCCATGGGAATCCTTTCTGCTTAGTTTATTTCGGGATTATACAGATAAAACTTAAAACACCTTTCCCAGTGTTTTTGAATTGATGCTTGACCGAAGGCGGAACAAAAACAGCTTTCCCCTTTGAGATTGGATACTCTTTATTTTCCTCATCCACAGCGACTCCCTCTCCTTCCAGGACAAATACTTCGTGCTCGTAATTGTGCTGATGATATGGAGAGTGTCCTCCAGGCTCTATCTCCACCAATCGTAGATAAAAATTGGGAGGGTTTTCTTCCTCTCCAATTAACCATCTTAAATAGGCCTTTTCAGCTCCTTCGCCTGCAATGACTCTTTCAACATCTTTGAAATCTTTAATTATCATTTCAACCTCCAATTTTTTCAATAATATTTCTTAAATAACCCTCTATCTTTTCTGGCTCATTATGTCCAATATATCCAACAATAAATCTTCCTTTTCTTGATATAGCAATTTTTCCATGGACTCTGTCTTCAGCCACGAATCCTTCATTCGAGTCGAACTGGAATTTTTCGAAACCTTTTTTCCTTTCAAGATAGCTCTTAAATTTTTCAAAGGTTTCCTCAGGTCTTTTTTCATTTTCTTCTATGATAAAAAGATAAAAAATTTCTCCATCCTCTTTATATTCTGCCTGGAAGCCATTTTTTAAAAAATCAATGCCAAGAAAATTTTTTGGGAAGAATTTTTCTGAATTTTTTACCCGACCTTTTTCCGGAAAATATCTTAAAACTTCAGGAAGTTTTCCTTTATCCTTCACTTTTTCAACTATTCCCATTGCAAAAGTTTTTATTGTCTCTGTGGCTTCTTTTCCACAATCTGAACAGTAAATTTTTACATAAAGGGGACCAACTATAAAGAATAGATTCTCATCATCAGTATAACCATGATTGCCGATTTCAAGAAATAGATTTTCTGGAGACCTTTCAACGCTGTATATACCGAAGGAGTTGTAGCAATTACCCATATCGTAAATTTCTATGGTTAAAGAAGAGACATTCCTTTCAAAATAAGCGACCATGAGTTCCTTAAAGCCGAAAGTTAAATAAGCTTCTGCTCCACCATTTATGTGCTCATAGAGATTCTCTGGAGTAAATAATTTTGGAGGCTCTGAAAGCTTCCACCCTGAGACCTCTGGCAACAGAGAAGGAAGGAATGAGGAAACGAGGAAAGAACTCAGAGAAAGAATTAAGATAAAAGAAGGAAAGATTCTCTTCATAAAATCCTCCTTTAAAATTTCTGTTTTTTAAAGACAATGTCACCTGTTTTTACACTGAGAGCTTGACTAACCACATCGCATTTTGCCTTAAGGAGGAAATAAATATTTAAACCGAGTCCAGCACAGGTTTCAAAGTTTCCATGCCCCTTCGCTATGATGATTTCTGCTTCAAAAAATTCTCTTTTAAATTCCTCACTCCCATTTTCAAGATCCACTCCAATTGAATTATTTCCAGTCTCTATAACAGGCACAATTTCAGTTATTCCAGCCATAACAGCATCTTCCACTGTAGCATCATTTATTATTGGCTTTGACTTTACACAAAATTTTATGTCGAGGCTAGATTTAAGAAGCTCCTCAATCAAAACCCTGTCAAAAACAATTTCTCCCGCATTGTCTCCGAGGTAGAGGAGTTTTTTAAACTCCTTAATATCTTTCCTGAATTGCTCATAATTGTCGATTTCAAATTTAGAATTTAAAACTTTCTTTACATCCCTTGCAAGATCGTAAGGATGCCCAATTCCAAGGTCAATTATATTGCCTGCAACTGCAACATGCAGGGCAGAGTAGAGGGGATCGCTGGAAGAGGAAACAATATTTTTAAGTTCAGGAAGCATTGAAAGTGCTTCTTTGTTACTTTTTTCCTTGATAGATTTAAAAGGGTCTTCAACCCCTGAAAGTTCAGTAACAATTTCATAAACTATCTTTGAAATATTTGCAGGCGGAAAATTCAAATCAACTTTTTCAATTTCATGGGCTACTAAATTCAATATTTTTCTCTGTTTTTCCTCATCTTCGGTTGCAAGCCTTGCTGTGTTTAGAGCCTGTTTTACCATGCAGACAAGACAATCAAGCTCAGATTTTATTCCATTCATGTTTATTTTATACAATATATTTTTTGAATTTGACAGCCAAGCCTTAAATTTTTGAGGTTTTTTTGAATTCCCTTTCTCCATAAGCTGTAAGCCTTTTTTATTGACCATTTCCGCATTGATTGAGGCTGTAAAAAAACAGGAATTTCTAAAAAACTTCTTGCAATTTTTTCAACAACATCAATTGACAGATTTTTATCTACAACAATTTTCACCTCCTTTACATTCTTTCTCCATTCACTTGCGAAAAAATAATCAGGAGGTTTTGGAGAAAGAGTTATCCAGTCAAGGGGAAGAGATTTGAATATCCTTCCGTTGGTTTCCAGCTGGATTAAAAAGCCCGATTCTTTAAGTTGGTGGACAAGATTTGAAATATCCTGAATTGTTGGTTCTCCACCTGTTATACATACCCAGTCTGTTAAATTCTTAAATTTTTTGATTTTCTTCAAAATATTTTCTGCTGTATCAGCCTTTCCTTTATCCCATGCATATTTAGTGTCACAAAAATAACATCTAACATCGCACCCGGAAAGCCGCAAGAAAATTGTGGGTTCTCCAGCTCTTAAACCCTCTCCCTGGGAACTGAAGAAGATTTCAGATATCCTCAGAGTATTCTGCTGAGGCATTTTCCGATTCCCAGACAATGACTTTTTTTACAGGATAATATTTCTTCAGCTCATAAAAAAAATGCCTTGAAAGATTCTCCGCTGAAGGATTGAAATCATAAATCTCATTTAAAAATTTATGGTCAGGAAGGATCTGGGAGAGTTTTTCCTTAATCTCTGTGAAATCAAATCCAATTCCTGTGTGATTGAGTTCTTTAACCTCTACGAATACTTCAACCTCAAAAGTATGACCATGAATCTTCTCGCATTTTCCATGATATTCTTTCAAAAAGTGAGCAGCTGAAAATTTATCTTTAACCCTCAAAAGCCAAGCCATTTTCCCTCCTTTTTTAGCCTTGTAATCAAATGGTCTTCTATTCCAAGAGATTTCCATGCAGATTCTCTAATTCTACATGTAGGACATCTCATGCAGGGAATTTCATTTCCCCTGTAACAGGAGATTGAATAGGAATAATCTGTTCCCATTTCAAGCCCGAATTTTATTATTTCCTCCTTTTTCATTCTAATTAAAGGAGCCAGAATAGATATTTTTTTCCCCAGTTTTCCAGCCCTTGTCCCAGTATTTATTGCATTTTCCATTGCTGAGACAAAATTTTTTGAAGTATCAGGATAATTTTGGGAATCAAGAGAATGGAAGCCAACCACTATGTTTTCGCAATCCATGACTTCCGCAACAGCTGCTGCGAGAGAGATAAAGATTCCATTTCTAAAAGGGACATAAGTTGATGGAATTCTCTCTTCAAGCTCTTCGAGCTTTACATCTTCAATTTCAATTTTCCTATCAGTAAGAGAAGAACCACCAATCTGGGAAAGGTCTACATTTAAAACTATTTGCTCAATCCCTTCTCTTTCTGCAATTTTCTTTGCCATTTCAATTTCTATAGAATGAGTCTGTCCATAAAAGAAAGTTAGTGCACATACCCTTTCTAAATTTTTTTTAGCCCAGTAAAGAACTGTTGTTGAATCTATCCCTCCTGAAAAAAGGACAATAGAAGAAATCATCTTTCATTATAAATCATTTTTAAAGCTTTTAACAATTAGATTTTTTTTTGCAGGATTAATTAGCTTCGTCAAAAGGTGCTTTGATAGAAGAATCTTCTGTGTTATAATAAAAGTGCTTCATTGTATTAGAATAGGAACTGATATTATGGATTTGTCAAAGATATTCAGGGTGATAAATGAAATGTTCCAAAGAGGTATTCTCAAAGATTATGCAATTGGTGGGGCGGTTGCTACTATTTATTATACTGAACGTTTGCCACCAAGGATGTAGACATATTTTTTATTCCTCCAGAAAAAGACAAGTTAATTTTGATAACCCCCTTTTACGGTTTTTTACTAAAGAAAGGATACAGAACATATAAAGAATACATTATGATTGCAGATACGCCAGTTCAATTTATTCCAGCAACGGATGAACTTGAAAAAGAAGCAGTTGAAAATTCAATTTTAGTTAAATATAAAAACATAAAAATTAAAATATTAAAGGCAGAGTATTTAATTGCTATATTCCTGAAGGTTTTCAGGCATAAAGATAGAGAAAAATTGATAAGACTTTTAGACCAAACAAAAATAGATAAAAATTATTTAACAGAAATTTTAAAAAGACATAACTTAGATAAAAAATTTGAAGATTTCTTAGAAAAATACTATGAATAAGATAGTTGTAAAGAATAAAAAGAAAATTGAAAGGTTCAGGGAGAGAATTTTCAAATCAAAGGAGGAATACCGAAAGGAATTTGCAAAGGAGCCTTTTGCAAGAAAGTTAAAAACTGCTTTTAAATTATATAAAAGACTTCAATATTTAAAGGAGTTTAAGCCAGTGAAAATTCAAAATGATAAAACTTCGGAGCCTTAATGCAAAAAAATTCTATCTTCACAATAATTCTTCAAATTTTTCGTATGAAATACCTGCATCCTTAAGTATTTTATGGAGGCACCCTTTGCTACATTCTTACCTTCATGAATAGGAACGGTATTTCATCTTCTTTCAGGATGATAGAATACAGCATGCCTTCCACTCTATTGGATTCTTTTAAATCTTAACTTTTATCAGGATAAATTGGAGGGACAGGAGCATAAGTTGTCTTGAGAACAGGAAGAGCTGTGAGAGGATAATATGGTTAGATACACTAACAAGAAATGGGCGGAAGAGCCTTTAAATGAATTTACACAAAATCTTGAGGCTACAAATATTTTTACTGAGAATTTCCTGCTTTTCTAATCTCAGATGATAAAAAAAATAATATACTTATGGCCAGATCTCGAAGCATAACTCAAAATTATTTAATGACGGAAATGTCTCATTCCTGTAAAGACCATTGCCAGTCCTAATTTATCAGCTGCTTCAATAACTTCATTATCTCTTATAGATCCTCCTGGTTGTATAATGGCTGTAATTCCTGCCTTTCCAGCTGTCTCTATACTATCAGGGAAAGGGAAGAAAGCATCAGATGCAAGGGAAGCTCCTTGAATTGGAAGAATTGCTTTCTTTATCGCAAGTTCCACTGAATCAACTCTGCTCATCTGACCCGCACCAATTCCGATTGTTCTTCCTTCCCTTCCAATTACAATTGCATTGGATTTGACAAATTTAACAATTTTCCATGAGAATAGAAGATCCTCTATTTCTTGTTCTGTAGGCTCCCTTTTTGTCACGACTTTTAGATCCTCTTTCTTTATTTCAGTAACATCACTGTCCTGGTAGAGAAAACCACCTCTTATCCTTTTCCAGTCTTTGCTTTCTCTGTAATTGAGGTTCATTTCTATTATTCTCAAATTTTTCTTTTTTGTAAGGATTGAAAGAGCAGATTCTGAGTAAGAGGGAGCAATAATAACCTCGAAAAAGTGCTTTGAAATCTCATCTGCCAGTTTTTCATCAATTTCCCTGTTCACTCCTATTATTCCTCCAAAAGCAGATTTGGGATCAGTGGAGAAAGCTTTTATAAAAGCTTCGTAAATGTCATCTCCAACTCCTGCACCACACGGATTTGTATGTTTTATTATTACAGCAAAAGGCTCGCTGAAGGATAAAATCAAAGGAAAGGCTGAGTCCATATCGAGAATGTTATTGTAGGAAAGTTCCTTTCCACCATGAATTTTCATATCTTTGTAAGGAGAATTTTCTTCAAGATAAAGAGCCCCTCTCTGATGGGGATTCTCTCCGTAACGAAGTTTCATTTCTTTTTCTCCATGAATAAAAATTTCTTTAGGGAATTCCTTCTCAGTGTCAGAAAAGAACCTAAAAATATTATAATCGTAGAGACATGTTGTTCTGAAAGCCTTTGTTGCAAGTTCCTTTCTTTTCTGAATATCTATATCTTTATTTTTTTGTAGCTGAGAGAGAATCCATTCATAATCATCAGGATCAACAACAACAATTACATCCTGAAAATTTTTAGCAGATGCCCTTACAAGAGAGGGGCCTCCTATATCAATTACCTCAAGGGCTTTATCAAAAGCAGGATTTTTCTTTGAAACTTTCTCAAAAGGATAGAAATTCACAACAACCATGTCTATCGGACCTATTCCGAATTCACGGAGTTGAGCTTGTTGCTCATTACTTTTCCTTAAATAAAGAATTCCTGCAAAAATTGTTGGGTGAAGGGTTTTTACTCTACCTTCAAGAATTTCAGGGAATTTTGTAATATCCTCAACCTTAACATGAGGTATGTGATGTTCCTTCAAAAGAGAAGCAGTTCCACCTGTTGCAATAATTTCTATCTGAAGCTCTGCAAGACCCTTTGCAAACCATTCTAAGTTTCTTTTGTCTGATACAGATATTAAAGTTCTTTTTATCATTGAAATCTCCTTATTCCAATCCAAAATTTTACTATCTAAAAATTTGTTTTTCAATTTTTTAAACTTACTATTTAAAAATTCGTAAAATTCAAAGGAGGAAATAAGATGAGGATCTCTAAAAAATTTTTAATTTTATCACTTTTTATTCTTTTTTTATTTTCTTTTTCCATGGGAGTTACGCCACCAGAGAAGTTTCTTGGCTTTAAAGTTGGAGAAGACAGAAAGCTTGCCAATTACATGAAGATAATGGAGTATTTTGAGCTTCTTTCAAAGGAGTCTAATAGAGTTAAAGTTTTTCATCTTGGAAAATCCACTCTCGGGCTCGATTTCACAATGGTTGCCATCTCTACACCGGAAAATATTGCAAAACTTGACAGGTGGAAGGAAATTTCGAAAAAGCTTGCAGATCCAAGGAAATGTTCTGAAGAAGAAGCAATTAAACTTTCCCGTGAAGGAAAGGTTATTGTTCTTTTCACAATGAGCATGCACTCCACTGAGGTGGCAGCATCACAGATGTCGATGGAGCTTGCTTATGACCTGATAACAGGTAAAACGCCCTTTAATGCTGATGAGATTCTCAAGAATGTAATTGTTCTAATAATTCCCAATCATAACCCTGACGGATACAACATGGTTGTAAACTGGTACAACAAGTATATAGGAACTGAATATGAAGGTGGGTCAATGCCCTGGCTTTACCATCATTACGCAGGTCATGACAACAACAGAGATTGGTTCATGTTCAATCTCCAGGAGACCCGAATTGTGTCAAAGGTTTACTATGAAGACTGGCTCCCACAGATAATTGTAGATCAGCATCAAATGGGCTCAACAGGTGCGAGACTTTTTGTCCCTCCCTACAAAGATCCTCCCAATCCTAATGTTCACCCTCTTATATGGCAATCCCTTGCAGTTATTGGTTCTCACATGTCCATGGCTCTTGAGGAAAGTGGAAAAACAGGAGTTACAAATGGAACATATTATACTGGATGGTGGGAGGGTGCGTCGGTTTATACGCCATGGTGGCACAATCAGATTGGAGTTCTCACAGAAGCAGCCTCAGTAAGAATTGCTACTCCAATATATATCGAAAAAAATGAGCTTTCCCTTGAAAGGGGAGGAGATTATACATTAAAAATGAATTTCATAAATCCATGGAAAGGAGGGTGGTGGAGATTAAGAGATATTGTAGAGTATGAGCTCATTGCAGACCTTGGACTTATAAAGTGTGCTTCCCTTTACAAGGAGAATTTCCTCTATAATTTCTGGAAAATGGCTAAGGATGCCATCGAAAAGGGAAAGAATGAACCTCCCTACGCATATATTATCCCTCCTTCCCAGTGGGATTATCTATCAGCAGTAAAATTAATTGATGTTTTAATGCTCGCTGGTGTTGAAATTCACAGGGCTAAATCTCCTTTTAAAGTTGGATTTAAAGAGTACCCTGAGGGAACATTTGTAATCTTAATGGATCAGCCTTACAGAAACTATATTAAGGATATTCTTGAAATTCAGAAACATCCCAACGTAGTAGAGTACAAGGGTGGACCACCAGTAAGACCATACGATGTGACAGGATGGACTCTCGGGCTTATGTTCAATGTTAATGTGGAGGAAATAAATGAGCCTTTTAAAGTTTCATCAATTGAAAAACTTTCAACCCCTCCATATCCCAAAGGAGCTGTTCCAAAGACTGAATATGCTGTTCTTGATCCAAGAGAGAACCTCAGTTTCAAAACTGTAAATAAACTTTTCAAGAATGGATTTGAAGTATGGAGAGCGACCGAACCATTGCACGAAGAAGGATATTCTTTTCCTGAGGGCGCCTTTATCACAAAGGCAAAATCACTGGATTTATTAAAGAAAATTGCTGATGAAGTTAATATAAAATTTTTCCCATTCTCAGATTTGAAAAAAGTAAAAACAATTCAGATAAAATCGCCGAGAATAGGACTTTACAAGCCCTGGGTTGCATCTATGGATGAGGGTTGGACAAGGTTTATATTTGACACATACGAGTTCAATTACAAAAATATGGAAAATAAGGATTTTAAGAAGGAGAAACTTATTGAAGATTTTGATGTCATTGTAATCCCAGATATGAATTCGTCTGTTATTATTGAGGGAAGACCAACTGGCGAATTTGCAAGGTTTTTTACCCCCCTTCCACCTGAATATTCAGGCGGAATTGGAAAGGAAGGGGTTGAGAATCTTAAGAAATTTGTCAATGACGGTGGAGTTCTTGTTCTAATCGACAATTCAACAGATTTTGCTATTGAGAATTTCAGACTTCCAGTAACAAATGCTCTGAGAAATATGAAGCCCGAAGAATTCTTCTGCCCTGGTTCTTTGATAAAACTTGAAATTGACAATAAGCATCCCATTGGATGGGGGCTTCCAAAAAGGATAGCATGCATGTTCTCTAATAGTAAGGGATTCAGAACCTTTGTTCCATCAGGACTTGTCGACAGAAAAGTTGTAGCAGAGTACCCCGATGAACCATTGCTTCTCAGTGGATGGATGCTTGGAGATGAGAATTTGAGAAGACTTGCGGCTGTTGTTAATGTTAAGACTGGTAAGGGACAAGTTATTCTTTTTGGTTTCAAAGTCCAGTTTAGAGCTCAAACCCTCGGAACATTCAAGTTATTTTTCAACTCACTATTTCTTCAATAGCTTTTATTTAAAAGTCATTGCTTGATATTAATTAGCAATTCAATTAAAATTAGTTAATGAGGAGGAAAGAATTTTAGAAAACAGGTCAGTATGGAAAAATTAATAAAAAAGCTAAAAGAAGAGATAGAAAAATTAGAAAAAGAATTGATGGTAGACATACCAAGAGAGCTTCAGAAAGCAATTGCTCAAGGTGACATTTCTGATAATGCAGAATATCAGTCAGCAAAGGAAAGACAGTTTTATTTAAGCGCAAGGGTTGCACAGCTAAAAGAAAGGTTGACGACCCTTTCTATGATGAATTTAAATGATATCCCCCAGGACAAGGTAGCATATGGTTCTAAAGTCTATTTGAAAGATGTGAAAACAGGAGAGGAAGTTGTTTATAAACTTGTTTTTCCGGAAGAAGTAGATGTCTCAAAAGGTAAGATTTCTATTGCCTCTCCAATAGGGAAAAAACTCCTGGGAAAAGAGGAGGGTATGGAAGTAGAGATTCCAGTCCCATCGGGGATCAAGAAATTTGAGATTCTTAAACTTGTAACAATCCATGACTCAGAAGGAGAAGAAAATGGGTAAGAAAGAGAAGAAAAAAGAGAAAAAGAAAAGGGAAATTTCTTTATTCCGTGAGTATTTTGAACTTTTTGCTGAAACTGCGGTTTTTGTATTTTTTGTAATGACATTTGTTGTTCAGGCTTTTCAGATTCCAACAGGCTCAATGGAAGATACTCTTTTAATTGGAGACCATCTCCTTGTTAACAAATTTGTATATGCATCTACTTTATTTGAATGGGAGAAAAAGATTCTTCCAATAAAAAATATTAAGAGAGGTGATATAGTAGTATTTCGCTATCCCGAAGACCCTACAAAAGATTTTGTGAAAAGAGTCGTTGCCATTGAAGATGAAACCATTGAGATAAAAGATAAAAAAGTTTATATAAACGGTAATCCTGTAGAGGAGCCTTACAAAGTCCACAAAGACAGTTTAATTTTTAATTCCAATGAGTTCATACCTGAAAATGTTGTAATCAGAGATAACTTTGGTCCTATTGTAGTTCCCAAAGGACATTATTTTGTTATGGGAGATAATCGCGACAATAGCTCGGATAGCAGGTACTGGGGATTCCTTCCCCGGGAGATGATAAAAGGAAAGCCATGGATTATCTACTGGTCCTATAAAACAAAAAGAGGTAAATATCTTGAAAAAGGAGTTGTGAGGAAGATATGGAGCATGGTGGAGACAATAGCAACATTCATTCCAAAGACCCGCTGGCAAAGATTTTTTAAAGTTATTAAATAATTTCACTTCAGTAAATGCACCTGAATCAGAAAATTCTTGTCTCCACGAAAGATAAATATTTCAGAGAAAATTTGTAAGCGGAGGTTTCTATGAAAAGAATTTTTTTATCGATTGTTGTCTTTATTTTCTCTTTTTATCTTTTCCCTCAGGAAGGGGTTGTCTCTTCTGATTCAGAAATAGCAACAAGGGTTGGAATAGAAATATTAAAAAAAGGAGGAAACGCAGTTGATGCAGCAGTAGCAGTTGGGTTTGCTCTTACTGTAACTTTCCCAACAGCAGGGAATATAGGAGGTGGAGGATTTATGCTCATAAGAATGGCAGACGGAAGAGAGGCGCTCATTGATTATAGAGAAATGGCACCCCTTAAAGCCCATCGTGAAATGTATCTTGATGAGAAAGGAGAGGTTAGAAAGGGGTTGAGTGAAGAAGGTTATCTTGCCTCGGGTGTTCCTGGAACTGTTGCAGGATTAACTCTTGCTCTTGAAAAATTCGGGACACTCTCTTTAAAAGAAGTTCTGAAACCTGCAATTGAACTTGCCGAGAAAGGTTTTCCTGTGGATAGCTATTTTAAAAATTCAGTTGAATCCCATAAAGAGCTTTTCTCAAAATTTCCTGAGACAAAAAGAATACTCCTCAAAAATAAAAATGAACTGGAAATAGGAGAAATTATTATTCAAAAGGAGCTGGCAAAAACTCTTAAAGAAATTGCTAAATATGGTTCTACCGCTTTTTATAAAGGAAAGATTGCAGAACTTATTGAGAAAGATATGAAAAGAAACGGTGGAATTGTTGATAGAGAGTCCCTTTCTTCTTATAAAGCTATATTAAGAGAGCCCATAAGGACTTTTTACAGAGGATATGAGATTGTCACCGCTTCTCCACCATCTTCAGGGTTAATAATGCTTCAAATTCTTAACATTCTTGAGAATTTTCAACTTTCTAAGATGGACTGGAAATCTGATGAATACATTCATATTGTTGCAGAAGCAATGAAGCTTGCTTTCAGAGATAGGGCAAGACTTTTAGGCGATCCTGATTTTGTAAATATCCCCCTTAAAACTTTACTTTCAAAGGATTATGTTTTTAAAAAGGCAAAGAGCATTCGTTATCTTTCAGTCCTGACTGAAAATGAGGCGGATTCTTTCAATCCGTGGAATGAAAGAGAAGAAACAACCCATTTCTCTGTAATGGATAAATATGGGAATATAGTATCTAACACATATACTCTTAACGGAAGCTTTGGCTCAGGTGTTATCATAAAGGGAACTGGTATTCTCATGAACAATGAAATGGATGATTTTTCAATAAAACCTGGATATCCCAATATTTATGGTTTAATAGGAGGTGAGGAGAATTCAATTCAACCAGGGAAAAGAATGCTCAGCTCTATGACTCCGACAATTGTTTTAAAGGATGGAAATCCTGTTCTTGTCATTGGCTCTCCCGGAGGTCCTACAATTATAAATACAGTTCTCCACAACATTGTTTATACGATTGATTTTGGTATGACTCTTAAAGAGGCAATTTCAGCTCCAAGATTCCACCATCAATGGGTCCCCAATGTTTTGTATCTTGAGGAAGGAAAATATGATGAAATTGTCGTAAATGAATTGAAGAAAAGAGGGCATGAGATAAAGTTCAGAAAGAAAATTGGAAATGCCCATGGAATAGAGATAAGAGAGGGGAAAAGAGCAGGAGAGCCTGATCCAAGAGGTCCAGGAAAAGCAATGACAACAGCGGATTAAGGAGGGGAAAATGCTCTGGAGAATTGGACTTGTGGGATTTGGAAATGTTGGAAGAGCTTTTGTTTCTTTATATCAAGAATTTAAGGAACACTGGAGAAAGAAATTCGGAATAACTTCAGATTTTGTATTCATTTTGAACTCAAAGGGAGGGATAGTTGACGAGAAAGGGCTTTCTGATGAGATTCTAAGGAGTGCTCTCAAAACAAAAGAAAGGATAGATTCTTTGAAGTGCTGGAAGAGCGGACTGAAATTTGAGGGATTAATAGACTCAGTTAGAATAAATCTTCTTGTGGAGGTCTCAACCACAAATATAAAAAATGGAGAGCCTGCCCTTTCATATATAAAATCTGCTTTGTCAAAGGGTATTCATGTTGCTACTGGCAATAAGGGTCCTTTTCTTTACAATTTTAGAGAGTTATTCGATTTAGCAAAAGAAAAGAAATCCTTTCTGGGAATAGGATGCACAGCAGGAGCTGCTTTACCAACCATAAATTTTGGTTTTCATTCATTGACGGGCTCCAAGGTAGAAAAAATAGAAGGTGTCTTAAATGGAGTATGTAATTTTATCTTAACCTCAATGGAAGAAAAAAAGATAATTTTTGAAGAAGCGCTTTCCATGGCTCAGAAAATGGGGATTTCTGAGACTGACCCTTCCCTCGATATAGATGGCTGGGATACAGCATCTAAAATCCTCATAATTGCAAACTATCTAATGGATTCTTCTCTTATTTTGAGAAATATTCCTGTTCAGGGAATCAGAGGGATTGGTTTAAGGGAAATATCTGAAGCAAAAAAGAGAGGCAAGAGATTGAAACTGGCTGGAGTTGCATACAGGGATGGAGAAGAAGTGAAAGCTGAAGTGAAACTCATAGAGATTGGAGAGGGACATTTCCTCTATGATTTAAAAGGGACAAATAAAGGAATTCTTTATGTTGCAAATCCCGCAGGAGAATTTGTTGTCAAAGGTGGAGCTTCCTCACCAACTGGAGCTGGTTACTCAATATGGAGGGATATAATAAACTTTTCAATATCCGTTTGATTTATTCAATTTCGAGAATTGATGATTTTTTTCCCTTTAATATCCTTTCGACTGTTTCTGGATGATATTTCTCCATATACCCTATAAAACCTTTCACAAATTCATTTGATCTGATGCTCTCACTTTTATACTTCTTTACAAATTTTATTGTCATGTCAAGGATATCCGGAATTTTGGTTTTGTTCACACGCGCTTCCTGCTCTACTATTTTAAGAAAATCAAGTAATGTTTCTCCAAAAGTGTTTCTGATTTCTCCTGGAAAAGTAAGAGGGCTAAACTTTCTTCTTACATATTCAAGACCGGCAAGGATCTCCATGTCCAGAGAACCTGGTGAGTCATGCAAATACATGTATAACCTCCATTCTATTGCATTAAGGATCACAGAGGAATCATAATTTAAACTATCAAAATCCTTCAACCATTCATAGGCAAACCTCTCTCCTTTTCTCTCCTTTGTATAGCTCATGTGCTCTTTTAAAACAGGACAATTTTCAGGACAGGGTATAAATTTTATTCTTTTCTCCCCACAACACTGAGAACATATCATCCCTTTTAGAGTGGGACAATTTCTTTTTCCTTTTCTTTTTTTACAATAAACACATAAACTCACGGTTTAATTTTCCATAAACTTTTTTCCCTTCCTGCATAAAAACCATTTTTGCCAAGATTCAACTCTATTTTCAGGAGTCTGTTGTATTTGGATATTCTTTCTCCTCTTGAAAGGGAGCCGGTCTTTATAAATCCCGCATTTAATCCAACAGAAAGATCAGCAATGAAAGAATCTTCTGTTTCGCCTGACCTGTGGGATATAACCGTTCTGTATCCCGCCCTTTTTGCCATCTGAACAGTTTTGATGGTTTCAGTAACTGTTCCAATCTGGTTTAGTTTTATAAGAATTGAATTCGCTACATTTTCTTCTATTCCTTTTTTTAATATTTCCGGATTTGTAACGAATATGTCATCTCCGATAATCATAACTTTTTCTCCAAGGGAAGAAGTAAGGGCTTTCCATCCCTCCCAGTCATCTTCTGAAAGAGGGTCTTCGAGTGAGATTATCGGAAAATCTTTAATCCAGTTTTCCCAGAATTTTATCATCTCTTCTGAACTTCTTTTTGAGCCATCTGATTTTTTAAATACATAAACCCCATCCTCATAAAACTCAGATGCAGCAGCATCAATTGCAAGATGTATGTCTTCTCCCGCCTTGTAACCTGCCTTCTCTATGCTTGATAAAATTAGCTCCACAGCTTCTTTGTTGGATTTAAGATTAGGAGCAAACCCTCCTTCATCACCTACTGCTGTGGAATAACCTTTCCCTTTTAAAACCCCCCTTAGGGTATGGAATACCTCAACTCCCATTCTCAATGCTTCATGAAAGGAAGGGGCATTGACTGGAACTATCATAAACTCCTGAATGTCGACGATGTTGTCTGCGTGGACACCACCGTTTAAAATATTCATCATGGGAATCGGTAAAAGATTAGCTGAAGTTCCTCCTAAATACTCGTAAAGCTCAATTGCTCTTTCTCCTGCAAAGGCTCTTGCACAAGCCATGGATACAGAAAGGATTGCATTAGCTCCAAGTTTACTTTTATTTGGGGTCCCATCAAGTTCAATGAGAAAGTTATCAA
This sequence comes from uncultured Clostridia bacterium, assembly GCA_964531645.1. Lineage (GTDB taxonomy): Bacteria > Acidobacteriota > Aminicenantia > JBFLYD01 > JBBIMS01 > JBBIMS01. The sequence goes on along the minus strand of CAZHEF010000026.1, from coordinate 12,303 downwards.
TCTCTGCTATGGAGTTAAATTCCTGTCCAACAATTTTAGGGGTAATTTTTTTCACTATATTTTCACATGCGTTTAAAACGCCTTTCCCCCCATATCTTTTCTTGTCTCCGTCTCTTAATTCCAGAGCCTCTCTTTTCCCAGTTGAAGCACCGGAAGGAACAGAAGCTGTGTAGATCCATCCCATTTCATCAGTTATTTCAACCTCTACTGTCGGGTTTCCCCTTGAATCTAATATTTCTCTTGCATCAATATTTGTTATTACCATATCAAACCTCCATAGGAAATTTAAAAGTGAAATTATAAATTGAAAAATTTAATTTTTTGCCTGTTTCTTTAAATTTTTCCCCTTTACTTTTTAACTTTTCCTTTTTAACCTTTCCCTTTTCCATCTTGTAACTTTTGCCTTTTAACTTTTTACTTTTTTAGTCCCATTCTTAATATTATCTATCAAAATCTAAATAAATCAACAAGAGCCTTTTAGCTGGAGTTTCTTGAGCTTCTGAAGGATATGAAAGGAGTGACAGACATGAGCTCTATCACCTCAAAGGTTAAAAATCACCTAGCACCAATAATCAAACTCCAAATACGCAAGGAAAGAGCATTGAAAATTGAAATTTTTAAAATGCAAAATGAATTAAATGCAAGAAAAGCAGGACTGGCAAGACTTGCAAGAGGAGTTCAGGAAATGGCTCGTAGCTCATTGCCCTTTAGCTATTAGGCTGTGGGCTTGTAGCATGTAGCTTGAAGCATTAGTTATTGGAATTTAGTCATTGGTTATTGGTTATTCAAGATCTTCTGGTATCAGTTTGTCGATTATTTCTTTATCTTCTTAAGGTAGACCTATTAAAATTCAGGAAACTTCAGGAACCTTTTAGAAGATTAAAATTACAGGGAAAATTTTTTAAAACCTTTGGGTATATACAATTTTAAATCTTATATCATTGGTGTAATTTAAGAATCTTTTTACTTCTCCTTCGTAATCAATCCATGAATGATTAAGAACAAAGAATATGTCATTTCCAGGTGACACTATCCATCTAAGCCTTGAGTTTATACCGATATTGTCCGATTCATTATCATATTGAACAAAATTGTAGAGAACCAATCTTGGACTGAAGGAATAGTCAAATCTTATAGAATAAATGTTTGTAGTGAATGAGCCCTGGGGGAGAGTGACTCTGTTCTGTTCGAAATTTATACCCAGAACAACATGTTTTCCGGATCTATAACTTAATCCTATCTCAGGACTTCTGTTCTTCCCTCTATAGAATCCTCCCCACCAGTACATGATGTCAAGGCGCCATGGTCTTTTTGAAGCAGTTTCAATCTGAATTCTGTATCTTGTCTGTTTGTATTCTCCTGTAGGAATATATACACCTTCAAATATTTCATATTCTTTATCAACAAGGTCATACTGTGGAATTATATTAAATTCTATGTGATCACCTGATTCAAACTCAAAATTTATGGGAGTTATAAATACATTTCTCATCAATGGTTTGTTCTTTAAATCCATTGTTTCATTCCATCTAAGCTCAAAAGGTATTCTTCTTATTCCGAATTTTTGAGGCCTTGGAGCATATGTAAGGGACAAGAAAGCTTTCCTTATATCTTCTCTGTAAATAAATCCAAGACCAGGATTAAAGTTTTTTTCAATCTGTTTCCATGAAAAGGAAGCTTCAAATAGGTCATTGGGATAACCAATGCTGAAACCAAATGTACTGTCATTCCCTTTCAAACCTTCTGTATATGTTTTTAATCCATAAAGGAGGAAATAAAAATTCTTGTTTCCAAGGAATCTGGAGGTTCTATATCTGAAATCAAATCCAGCAAGAAAGTTTCTTTCATTCCCATCGGGGTTTCCATAAGTAAATATTGCACCAACATAGGATTGCCTCCATAATGACCTCTTAACCCTTGCAACAAGGAAGTTCTTTCTTGGTAACTCTCCATATTCGTCAGTTACTACATCCAGAAAGCCAATCTCATAGTCGTTTATTTTTCCTGTTAGTTTAACACCGCCAATGATAGGAATCGAGACACTGTTTCCTTCCTCGTCCTCTATTAATCCAATCTTTCTGCTGAAAAATGGAAGAAAATCAGGTCCTCTGAAACCAAACCCCATAGCTTCTCCGAAACTGAAAATGCCCGCCCCTTCAAGGAAAAATGTCCTTTTTTCAGGAAAGAAAAGGGGGAAACGGGTTAGATTGATTCTTCTTTCATCTACTTCTATCTCTGCAAAATCAGTATTCAGTGTAAGACAACTTGTAAGATTTGGTGTAATCTTGTAAACAATATCTGCTCCAATTTCTGAAGGATACTTTTCACCGCCATTTTCCTTTGCCCATGAATGTCCTAAAATACCGTAAGGTTTTAAATCTATTCCATGACCCTGAGAAATCCCTTTAATTCCTTTTATAATCCCTGCTTCAGAAACCTGCACAAATCTTATATCAAGACTGGGTGAGCACCATCTATCCTCTTCAATTTTTCTCTTTATAAACCTTGCTATATTAAATCCCCATTCTTCATTGGACGGGTTAAAATTCAAAGATTTAAAAGGTATTTCTATTTCAACTATCCATCCATCCCCAACAATCCTTGCTTTTGCATCCCATATTGTATCCCATTCCCTGTTCATGTATGCGCCATTTTCACTTATGATAGCATCTATCATTGCGCCGATAGGATTCAATGCAAAGAAGAATGCGTTTCTTCTATCCAAAAAAGGGTCAAGAAGTATTTCAATTCTGTCATCATTTCTCAATTCTGAATCCCTTGCCATTGAGCTTGCAACGATCTTTTTTGGTTCAGAATCAAAGCAATAAATACCTATATAGAGGCTGTTTTTGTTGTAAAGAATTTTTACTTCTGTTCTCTCTGTTGGAGAGGCTCCTGGATTTGGCTCCCTCTGAATTAAATCTCCGATCGATTCAGCTTCTATCCAGCATTCTTCGTTGAGATAACCATCTATTTTTATGTCACAATGTGTCTCTTTAATTTCATATTCTCTTCCATCAGCAAGCAAGAAAGGAACGAAAATGCACAAAAAGAAAAATTGAAAAATCCGCATCTCTTGTCTCCTGTTTTATCTTTGAACATTTATTATATATTTTATACTATTAAATTTTTGAAAATGTTTCATTTGTTAAAATTATTATCTCTATCAATTACTTTTAAAAGTTCAGAATACGAGACTGCTGTTGTTCCAAGCCTTGAAACAGCTATAGATGCTCCATAGTTTGCAAGCTCGCATGCCTCCCTTATATTTGTTCCAGAAAGTATTGATAGAGTAAGAATAGAGATGACTGTATCTCCTGCTCCAGTAACATCATAGACCTCCCTCGCCTTTGTGGGAAGGTGTCCTCCTTCATTTTTTTCGTCAAGAAAAGTCATCCCTTCCTCTCCCCTTGTAATTACAACATATTTACAATTGAGTATTTCCTTGATTTTTTTTGCTCCTTCAATATAATCTTCATCATTTTTCATCCTTATCCCTGTTATTCTTTCTGCTTCTTCATGATTTGGAGAAATCAAAGTCAAATCCCTGTAAAGGGAAATATTTTCAACTTTTGGATCCACAAAGATTTTAACACTATCTTTTTTTAGTTTTTTTATACCCTGCATCAGATATTCTGTAATAACACCTTTGTTGTAGTCAGATATGAGAATTCCATTAAATTCTTCTATATCAAACAATTTTATCATTTTTTTAACTATTTCTCGGGATATTTTGGATGAACCTTCTCTGTCCATCCTTACTACTTGCTGGTGATGGGCAATTACCCGGATTTTTACTGTTGTAGGTCTTGAAGGATCTTGGATTAAAAAAACTCCACTCTCTGCAAGAATTCTTCTAAGTTCTTCCCCTTCAAAATCATTTCCAATGACTGAAATGAGATATGCTTCGCTTCCAAGAGCTTTTAAATTTAGGAAAACATTGGAGGCGCCACCGCCTTTCAACTCCTCCCTCTGAATTTCAAGGACTGGAACTGGTGCCTCAGGCGAAATCCGTGAAACCTTTCCCATTATGTATTTGTCCAGCATCACATCCCCTATAACAAGAACTTTTAAATTTCTGAATCTCTCAATTATTTCTTTAGCTCTTTTTATTTCCATTTCTTACTCCTTTATTATTTTTTAAAGCGGAAGTAGGGTATGTGATAAGGTAGAGAAAAAGTACCTTGACTTCTGAATCGCCGAAATTATATTCAAAAAGACCTGAGACAAGAAGACCTGAAATTGCTCCTATTGCTCCAAGGGCAGAAAATTTAAAGAAACTTTCCTTCTCTGATTTAAAAACTTCCCAATTCTTTTTAATGGCAAGGATAATGAACCATAACCACGAAATAAGTGCAAAAACTCCCCTTTCAGCAAGAATCTGGAAAATGTTATTGTGGAGATGAGGGTTATCCCTCACCGCATCTTCTGGCTTGTTCTCTTTATAAATTATTCTAATAGTATCAGGACCAGCGCCAAAAAGAGGATATCTGGAAATTATTTTTATTCCCGTAATCGCCATATGAATCCTATCCCTGTTGGTTTCATCATTGGGGTCAAAAATACTTAAAAACCTTTTCTTAACATTTAATGGCGAGAACAAAATAATTAAAATGAGTAATGGAATGGCAAGGAATATAAGCTTTGGCTTAAAGATAAATATAATTATAGAAATGGCTAAAAATGCACCTATCCAGGCACTTCTTGTAAAGGTAAGGATCAGGGAAAAAATAGCTAAAAGAGATACAAATGCCCAGAAAATTTTTATGAATTTTTTGCTCATTAATAACATGGATATGGAAAGGCAAAGAAAAAGGAGGATTATACCTGATTGGGTCATGTAATGCCCTAAAAATCCTGAAACCCTTTCCTGAGGGAAAACAATTCCTTTATATTGAGCACGACTCATTAGAAAAGAAAGAATTATGGCAAAAGAAATTGCATAATTGAAGGATAAAAAAGTTTTTTCTTCTTTGAATAAGCTGAAAAGAAGGGGAACTATTAGAAAAAGGAGAAGCTCTTTTGTATCCTTTAAGCTTGTCATAAAATCTATTGAAAGGATTGTAGAAAGAATTGTGAAAAAAGAGTAGAAAAGAAGAGGAATAAATATGGAAGGGATTTCAATTTTTACTTTTTTTCTCAAATAGAGAAAAAGCCATACAAAAACAGTAAAAAAGAGAAAAGACTGGGATATAGCAATTGATAAAGGAATGAAAAACAGAAAAAGTAGAAAAGAAAGATATAGAAGAATTTCCTCAAACCTTCTCTCTTTCAAATCCATCTTCTTAATTTTTTAATTATAATCTATTTCTTAAAAAATTGGGAGAAATTACAGAGTTAACTTTTATAACGCTTCTCTGGCATTTTTTAGAAAGAGTTCATACTCTTCTTCTGTCTTTACAAATATTCCAATATTCCCCAATCTTACATTTTTAAGACCAGCCTCCTTAGCAGAATTGTATGCATCGAGCATCTGTTTTAGGTCGGGAGATGGAACATCTTTCAACTTATACTCGCCAAAAAATGCTAAAATTATAAAAGGGATTTTTTCGTTGACATTTACAAGTAATCGTGCTATTTCCCTTATCTGGTCTGTTTCGACCCAGCCTGGAATGTAGATGGACAGGACTTCAAGGGTGAGCTCTCTTTTCAGAATCTCTTCGGGCAATCTTAAAATCCATTTGTTTTCAGCTCCTGTAAGTTTCCTATGAATTTCTCCATCGAACGCTTTTATATCAAGCCAGAAGGAGTCTATTCCTGAGTCTTTGAATAGGTCAAGAGTCTTCGGTGTCAAGCCATATCCATTTGTCTCGAAAAGAACCCAAAGCTCAAGGTTTGATTCCTTTATCTTTCTCGCAATCTGGCAATACCAATCAGGCTGACAAGCCAGATCACCACCTGTAAAGGAAATTATATTCCTTGCCGGACCAAAACCTTGAGGAGAGAGAAGAATCTGTTCAGGAGTGAGTTTAGCAGGACAGAGATTTCCTCTTATACCTTTTATTACACATTGTCCACAATGCCTGCACAGATCCATTGCGTGAAAGGATGTTGCCCTTTCTTTCGGCTCTTTAACAGTCACAAGTTTTTTATACTCACGGGCAATGTTTAAAATTTCTTTAGGAGATATCCATCTCCCATTTTTATACTGGCTGAACTCCCAGGAATGACATTTCAGACATGAGAAGTTACAGCCTGATTGGTAAATTGATAGATAATCCTCAGGTCGAGAGAGCAAGACTGATTTTATAAGTCTGAAAGGAGTTTTACCTTCCCATTTTAAAGTTACTTCGCAAGCCCTTTCTCTTAAATACCCACTAGTATAGATCTTTTCTGGCTTAAAAAAAGTAGTGCAACTCCCATTTTTGAAGCCCTGTTTTACTAAATTACATTTTTCCTTTTCTTTTTTCATTTCGGGTTTAATTCCAATATTAGCTTATCTCATGGACGAAACTAAAACAAGATTTTAACTGCTCATTTAATTTGTGTTATTCTTAAAAGGTTAAGCATGAACCCTTTAGAATTTAGAACTTTTAAAAATAAACGGGAGCTAAGGAATGCTGTCTGGGAATTTATGGAAAAGAGAAATCTTGTGACTTTTCCGCGACCTTGCTTTGGAAGAATACCAAATTTTAAAGGTTCTGAAATTGCTACAAAAAATTTGAAGAATCTCAAGGAGTGGAAAGAGGCAAAGGTTATATTCTCAGCCCCTGATTCTGTTCTTCATTATGCTAGATTTGAGGCTGTTAAAGAGAGAAAAATTCTTCTCGTGGCTTCACCGGGATTAAAAGGATTTTATCTTGTAAAGGATCTCTCTCCTGAAAAAGCCTTCAAAGCATCAACTATAAAAGGTTTTTCAAAATTTGGTAGAGAGGTAAAAATAAATTCAGAGCTTCCAAAGGTTGAGCTATATCTCACAGGAGCTGTTGCCTGTGATAAAAAAGGAAACAGAATTGGAAAAGGGACTGGTTTTGGCGACAGGGAAGATGAAATACTTTCTGAAGCAGGGTTAATTGAGGAAAATACTCCAAGAATTGCCTTGATTCATGAAGTCCAGTTTTTCGAAGATTTTTCTTATCTATCTGATAAATGGGATAAAAAAGTCACAATAATAGTAACTCCTGAGAGGTTATACAGAATAAATAGATAACTCTTTAGTTTTCTTAAATTTTCGCTCACTCTTCCCCTATTTTGCTTTTTCACTTTCCGAACCTCCAGGCAGAAAATAATCAGGGTATTGGTAGAGCAAATAGAGACTCGGGATTGATACTTGTCCCATGAATCTTAACAGTAAGATGGAGATGGGGACCTGTTGCTCTTCCAGTGCTTCCAACATATCCTATTGTTTCACCTTTCTTTACTTTATTTCCTTCTTTAACTGCAAAGTCTGAAAGATGCATATAAAGTGAATATATTCCGCCTCCATGATTTATCATTACCGTTCTTCCAGGGAAAAGGAGCTCATCAGTTAGAACAACCACTCCTGAATTAATAGCAGATACAGCCCTATCGGGATTGGCTTTATAATCAACTCCTTTATGGACACTCTTTAACTCTTTATTTATTATTCTTAAAATTCCAAAAGGCGTTGATACAGGTTCATCAAGGGGTGGAATGAAACTGCCCTCCCACATAAGCTCCGTTACTTCACTCCATAAAGAGGATAACTTCAAATTTTCTTTCTTAACCCTTTTCAGATCTTCAGGACTGAGAAATACAAGCCAGGAGGGTAATGTAATTCTCTGGACAGGAAAAGTCTTTTTATGGACATTTATAATGTGTCCCACAGATGTTTTTCCTGCAGAGACATAAAGATAGTAAATGCCAGGCTTTATATCCGATCTAACAAAACTAATAGCGTAATATAAATTATTTTTAGAAGCTTTATAGAAAGTGAGGCTTTTTCCATCGAATTTTCCTGATGGTAAAACTGAAGATTCTATCTCTATGAGGAATGCATCTCCAGGGTATAAAATTTCTGGTTTTATTCTTACAGTGACTTCAGAAAACAAATTGAAGGACAGAAGTAGAAGAATAACAGCAGCGTGTAAAGGGTTTTTGCTCATTTATTTTTTTCAGCTTCCTTCACTTCGAGAAGGACCGAATTGAAAGAAGAAGGATGGCAAAAGAGAATCCTTCTACCATCGTAGCCAGTCCCTTCCTTCACTATCTGGATATTTATTTTTTCAAGTTTTTTTCTGAATTCATCAAAATCTTCAACGGAAATGCAGATGTGGTGAAGTCCTTCCCCTCTTTTTTTAAGAAAATTAGAGACGGAAGAATCTTCATCAATGGGAGAAATTATTTCTATTTTTGTTCCCTCTGCCTCAATAAAAAACAATTTGACACCTTCCTTATCTATCAGTTTTACAGCTGGTTTTTCTTTGAGAAACAAACTCCATTTTCCCATAGCATCATCGATATCCTTGACTGCTATTGCTACATGGTCAATCTTCATTGAATTTTGCCCTTTTTGCAAGTTCCTCAGCCATAGAGTAGGGATCCGTCTCTTTCAAATGAATTTTTTCCACAATCCTTTCTATCTCATCCCCTGATATTCCATTGATAACTTTTGAGGAAAGGATTTCCCTTAAATGCTCAAACAGGAGCCATCTAACAAATTCCTTTCTTCTTTTCTCTATATTATCAAGTTTTTCCTTCTGGGAAGTCATAAAATCAATGACTTTTACAAGATCGTCAACACCCTCTCCTGTTAAAGCAACTGTCTTGATTATCGGGATATTTTTACTTTGAGAGGAGATTGAAAGTAAAGCCTGAAGTTGAACTTCAGTTCTTCCTGTCTCAGGAAGATCAGCTTTGTTAATCACATAAATATCAGCAATTTCCATAATTCCTGCTTTGAATGCCTGAATATCATCGCCCCCCGTAGGAGTGAGAAGGAGAACAACCATGTCGGAAAGTTTTACTATTTCTATCTCATCCTGTCCGACTCCCACTGTTTCAACAATTATTATGTCTTTACCTGATGCATCCAGCACCTTTATTGCATCCCCTGTAAATCTTGAAACACCTCCAAGGTGACCTCTTGAGGCCATACTCCTTATAAAAACATCTTCGTCATAGGCATGTCTCATCATTCTTATTCTATCTCCGAGAATTGCTCCTCCCGAAAATGGACTTGAAGGGTCAACAGCAATAACCCCAATCTTTTTCCCTTCCTTCCTCCAAATGGAAATCATCTGGTCAACGAGGGTGCTTTTTCCTGTTCCAGGAGAACCGGTTATTCCGATTACACCGGCTTTCCCTGTTTTAGGGTATATTCTTTTTAAAATTTCTGTTGAGCCATTCTCCTGATTTTCAATCATACTTATTGTTTTTGCTATAATTCTTTGATTCCCTTCAAATATTCCATTTATAAAATCAGAAATTCTATTCCCCATTTACCTTGTTAAAACCTCCTTCGCAATTATTAATTTCTGAATTTCCGAGGTTCCTTCACCTATTGTAGCAATTTTTGAATCCCTGTAGAATTTCTCCACAGGGAAATCTTTTGTAAAGCCGTATCCTCCAAATATCTGGACAGCGAAATTGGCACACTTTACAGCAACTTCTGATGCATAATACTTTGCCATGGAAGACTCCTTTATTGCATCGAGTTTTTTATCTTTGAGTTGTGCTGATCTCAGGGTGAGAAGTCTTGCTGCGTCAATTTCTGTAGCCATCTCAGCAAGCATCCACTGTATTGCCTGGAAGTTCGAAATAGGTTGTCCAAACTGGATTCTTTCCTTTGAGTATTTTATTGATGATTCGAGAGCACCCGAGGCAATTCCGAGGGAAAATGCTGCGATTGAAACTCTCCCTCCATCAAGAACTGTTAATGCATCATGATAGCCTTTTCCTTCATCACCCAAAAGATTCTCCTCTGGAACTTCTGCATCCTCAAATATTAGCTCTGCAGTATCAGATGCCCTCACTCCTAACTTGTCTTCCCTTTTACCCACATAAAATCCTTTTGTTCTTTTTTCAACAATAAATGCTGAAATTCCCCTTTTACCTTTGCTTTTATCTGATATAGCTATTACAACAATAATGTCACTGATGGAGCCATTCGTGCAAAAAACCTTTGTTCCGTTCAAAATCCATTTGTTCCCTTCTCTCCTTGCAGTTGTTTTAATTGAGCCTGCGTCAGAGCCTGCTGTTGGTTCTGTTAATGCCCATGCTCCAAGGGTTTCTCCCTTTGCAAGCTTTGTCAGATATTTCTTTTTCTGTTCCTCATTTCCAAAAAGATAAATATGGTTTGAACATAGGGAATTGTGGGCAGCAATTGTGAGTCCTATTGACGGATCAACCTTTGAGATTTCTTCGAGAATTATGCAATAGTCAATATAGCTAAGACCTGCGCCCCCATATTCAGGAGGGAAAATTATTCCAAGATAACCCATCTCAGCTATTTTCCTGAGTAAATCAGCGGGTATTTCCTTCTTTTCATCCATCTCCTTTACTCTTGGTGCTATTTCCTTCTGAGTAAATTCCCTCACAGAATCCCTAAGAAGAATTTGGTCTTCATTAAATAAAAAGTCCATGATTCCTCCAAATTTTTTATTCCCAGAAATATATTATCAAATTTTACCCCTTCATTAAATCCATGAGGCGATCGGCATTTTCAGGCGGTTTGGTTAGAAGGCTTACAAAAATTACAGTTAAAAATGAAAAGATAAAGGCTGGAACCCATTCCGAAACCAATGATTTCAAAAATGGGATTGAATACCAGACTATCTCTGTAAGCGTTCCTACAAATATCCCTGATATTGCTCCCCATTTTGTTGTTCCTTTCCAGTAAAGAGATAGTAGAATCGAAGGTCCAAAAGTAGCACCAAGACCACCCCATGCAAAGAGGACAAGATAAAAAACCAATTTCTTTGCCACTGCTCCAAAAATCAAGGCAATAAAGGCCATTCCAAATGTTGCTACTCTGCTCCAGAAGACAAGCTTTTTCTGGGAAAGCTCTTTATTTCTCGAAAAAATTTGTTGATAGAGATCTCTAATAATCGCAGAGGAAGCCACAAGGAGCTGGGAGTCAGCGGTGGACATAATTGCAGCAAATATTGCAGAGATTGTTATTCCAAAAAGAAATGGGTGGAGATGCTGGGAGCTTAAGAGAGGATAAATTGTTTCGGGATCTTTATTAGGAAGAGATTCTAAACCTTTATAAATTGCCCTGCCGGCAAGACCGATGTAAATGGCTCCCCAAGCCATGAGAACATTCCACAAAGTTCCTATAAATCCTGTTTTTTTGAGTTTTTCTGGATTCTCAATTGACATATATTTGTTTAGAATATGTGGGTTTCCTGGAGAGCCAAAACCGATTCCAAGGAAACTAATTAGAGCTCCTGCAGAAATAGAAAAGGGATCAATATAATTAGGAGAAAGCTCATTTAGTATAGAAAGGAGTTCGTTTAATCCCCCAATTTTAAATATAGCTATAACTGGAAGAATCATAAGGGCAAATATCATTATCAAAGCCTGAATCATGTCGGTCAGACAAACTGCAAGGAATCCACCCATCATTGTGTAAAAAATGACAATTCCTGCTGTTATCAATACCCCTGCCAGCTGAGAGATTCCAAAGCTCGCTGAAAGAGACTTCCCTCCTGCATTGAACTGGGCTGAGACATAGGAGATCATAAAAATTATTATTGGAATAACAGAAAAAACTCTTAAAATGTGAAATTTGTCTTCAAATCTTGACTCAAGATAATCAGGAATAGTTAGATTTCCCAAATTTCCCGTAAAATTTCTCAGCCTTTTTCCCGCATAGACAAATAGAAAAAGCTCCATCAGTATATAACCAACCACAGCCCAGATGGCTGATACACCTCTGACAAAAGCCATCCCTGACATGGCAATAAGTAGCCATGCAGATCTTCCAGAGGTAACAGCTGCGAGGGCAACAACGAAGGTTTTCATTTTTCTTCCGCCAAGGAAGAATTCGGCAATTCCAGAGGATGAGAATCTTGTAGTTATAATTCCTATTCCAATCATCATTAAAAGATAAAGTATAAAAGCTGATAGAGCCCACACATTTGATGAGACATCATAGCTCATTTTTACCTCCCCATTCAATGGAAAGAATGAAGGAAAGAATAATTATAAATAACGGAAGAATGACCAGTCCAAAAATTGTCTTAAACATCTTCTTTCTCCAAAGTTAGAAAGTGATTATATATTTTTTAAGAGGAAGTGGCAAGAATAAATAAAGCAGGAGTTTCTTGAGTTTCTGAAGGATAGAAAGGAATGACAGACATTAGCTCTATCACCTCAAAGGTTAAAAATCACCAGGCG
>CAZHEF010000025.1:21662-39401 GCA_964531645.1 uncultured Clostridia bacterium | reverse complement strand
GAAACAACAAGAGCCATTACTGCAGAGAGGGAGTCGAACTGGAAGGAGAGATTTAATTGAAGGTTTGATACAGCAATCCATTCATAAAGAATCTTTTTTGATGGTCCATGGCTTAAAAGGAGGAAAAAGGAGATAGAAGAGAAAATAAAGGAAAGGAGAACAGAACCGCATGCTAAAAGGGAAACCCCTGTTTTCTTTAGATATTTGCTGAAAAGAGGAATAAGAATTGTGGAAATTGCAGGGAAAATTGGAATCAGCCAGAAAATATCCTCTAACCTCATCCTTTAAGAATCCTCATGGTATCAACTTCCACATCACCCTTAATTCTTGAAAGATTCAATATTATCGCAAGTCCTACAGCTGCCTCTGCAGCTGCGACTGTAATTATAAAGATTATAAGAATCTGAGACTTTAAATTAGGAGAAAGGGAGAGAAGAAACAAATTGATTCCGTTTAGCATTATCTCAACTGACATAAATACAAAAATAAGGTCTTTTTTAACAAAGAAAATAATCAATCCTGCTATGAAAATAAATATTGCAAGGGATAGAAAATAAATACTTGGAATCAACTCTCTCTCCTCGCAATTATAATTCCGCCAACCAGAGCAGCCAGGATCAAAAGGGATGTAATTTCAAAGGGATAAAGATATTCTGAGAATAGAGCCTTTCCAAGACTTTTAAGATCAACAGATGAAACCGAGAGGGGCTGGAAACCTATCAAGTTTAAAACAGGAAGAAGAATCTGAATTCCAAAGACAAAACCGAGGATAATGGCGATCTTACTGGAAAAGGGAAGTTTTGACCTGCTTTTCTGCCTTACATCAATAAGCATTATTGCAAATACAAAGAGAACCATTATTGCCCCTGCATAGACAAGGAGCTGAATCAGAGAAAGAAACGGGGCAGAAAGCAAAGCATAGAAACCTGCAATTCCTGAAAAGGAAAAGATAAGAGCAACCGCTGCATAAATGGTATTCCTTGTAAAAAGTATATAAAATACAGGCAAAACTGTCAGTAATGTAAAAATTATGAAAAATAAATATTGCATATAGAAATCCAATTATATTTACCAAAAACTTCCTGTCAAGCTCAGAAAATACAACAATAAGCTAACAGCTTCCAGCAAACGGCGTGGAAAGGAAGAGAAGAGTGGAAGAACGGAAGAGTTGAAGAGTGGAAGTTTGCAAAATGAAAAATGCAAAATTAATTAAATGCGAGAAAAGCAAGACAGGTTAAAGAGTTCTTGCTTGTAGCTGTCAGCTATAAGCTCGATGCTTGTAGCATGAAGCTCTTAGTTGTTGGTTATTTTCACTATTTCTATTTCTTTTTCTTTGAGTTTTTTACTTTTTTGAAAAATTCAAGGGAATCTCTTATCTGGTAAATTGTGAGGATGTGTCCTCCAAAGTATTTGCGGTAAGTGACATCAATTCCGAGTTCCTTTGCTTTATTGTAGAAGTTCTCAACAATTTCTATTCTCCTTGTGTCATCTCTTCCTACACTTACAAAGAATTTAACATCAACATATTTTTCCGGAATTACAGTCCCGCCTCCCGCATGAGCTGCGACTGCTTCGCATAACTCTGGTTTCCACAAAGCAAATCTTAGAGAGAACTGGGCTCCAGCTGAAAATCCGTATAAGTAAAATTTTGAAACTTTCAGACCGAATAAATTTTTCACCTTTTCAACTATTCTCAAAAATGCTTCTCCAGACCATGCTGATGGATACTGATAGCTTGTTTGAGTCTCCCAGTTTTTCTCATCAAAAACAAAGGATGGAGATACAATTATAAAACCCTCCTCTTCCGCAAAATCTTTGAAAATTGGGAGAACAAATTCCTCTCCCCTTCCAGAAAGAAATGGAACGCATCCAAGAAGAGGATATTCTTTGTCTTTTTCTTTAACAATTTTTGAGGGAATGTAATAGTAAAATTGAAGGATTCTGTTTACATAATTTTCTGTCTCTATCGAGGTTATTCCATCAATTTTTTCCTGAGGAAAGGATAAAGAAAAAGAAATTATGAGAAAGAATATAAATAGCAATAAATGGAAAAATCTTTTCATAAATTTTATCTAAAAGGATAGAACTCTTTCATCTTGCTGCCATACTCTGTTAGGGTCTTTTCTACAAAGTAGTTGAATGTTCCTTCAGAAAATTTGCCATCTTCTCCTCTTTTTCCTGCTGGCATTCCCGTAAGGATTTCAATGCCTTCCTCAATGGTTTTTATTGCGTATATATGAAATTTTTTCTCTTTCACAGCCTCTACAACTTCTTCATCCAGCATCAGGTCATCCACATTTTTATATGGGATTATGACCCCCTGTGTTCCTGTCAAGCCTTTCGCCTTGCAAACTTTAAAGAATCCCTCGATTTTTTGATTTACTCCACCTATGGGTTGAATTTCACCCTTTTGATTTATTGAACCTGTTACTGCAATGTCCTGTCTTAGAGGGATATTGGCAAGGGATGAAAGTATTGCATATACTTCTGCGGATGATGCAGAATCTCCATCAACCTCGCTGTAAGATTGCTCAAAACATATGGTAGCATCCATCGGAATTGGTTTGTCCTGGGCATATTTCCATTTTATAAATCCTGAAAGAATAAGAACTCCTTTGTTGTGGGTTTTCCCTGAGAGGTCTGCCTCTCTTTCAATGTTTATTATTCCTTCTCTTCCTACTGATGTTCTTGCAGTTATTCTTGTCGGTCTTCCAAAGGAGTATTCACCGAGACTTGTAACAGAAAGACCATTTACCTGTCCCAAAACCTTCCCTTCAGTATCAATCATTATTTTCCCCTGTTCTATCATTTCAAGAATTTTTTCCTCAGGAAGATTTGCTCTTTTTTTCCATTCCTGCACTGCTTTTTTTACATGGGAGGCGCTGACCATATCTTTCCCTTCCTTTATAGCCCAGTAATTGGCTTCCCTCAAAACATCCGCAATCAGATTGAATCTTGTGGTTATTTTGTTTTTGTTTCCTGCCACTTTTACTCCATATTCAATTACTTCAGCAATTGCTGAACTGTCAAAGGATTTTAAATTCTCTTCTTCACAAAGCATTTTTATAAATGATATGTATTGCTCCCTGTTTTCAGGTGTATTATCCATTTCTACATCAAAATCTGCTTTTATCTTAAATATTTTTTTAAAGTCTTCATCATAAAACCAGAGAAGATAATAAATGTGAGGACTTCCAATCATTATAACTTTCAAATCCATAGGGATTGGCTCGGGCTTAAGAGGTGTTGAATAGAAAATCCCAAAAGCATCGTAGTATTGAATTTCTGATATCCCGGTTCTCAAAACCCTTTTCAAGGCGGGCCAAACATTGGGCTCGAGAAGAGCATCGTTGGCATTTATTATGAGATAGCCTCCATTTGCCCTGTGAATTGAACCGGGTTTTATCATTGTAAAATCACTTTTTACAACACCTTTTGCATCTATTTCCCTTGCAATAGTTCCAAAGAGATTTCTGAAGTGAGGAGATGTTTCGTAAATAATCGGAGTCTCTTTAGTATCACCGTTGTCAACAAAAAGATTTACAGAATAAACCGAAAACCTTTCTTCAATTTCTTCTTTACTGAGCTCCTTTTCAGCAAATATTTCAAGATTCTCAATAACAGAAACCTTCACATCTTCGAGATAGTTAATAATTTTTTCATCTTTGAATTTTCTCCCTATTTCTTTTATATGGTGGTCAATCAAGGGAAGAACAAATTCCTCATTAAGTTTTTTTATGGCTAACTCAAGCTCCTTTCCGAGCTCTCTATTCAGCCTCATAACTTCCGAAAGTTCTATCTCCAACTCGTAATATTTCTTTTTTAAATTTTCATAAATTTCCTTTGGAAGCCCACCGGATTCAACAAGAGCTTCAATCTGTTCAAGATTCATGGGTTTTCCATGGACTATCGGGACAAGGGATGGTTTAACAATAGGACCTATTTGTATCTGCATCAGTTGAAAACCTGCCTGTTCAACTTTCTTTTCGAAATTTCTAATGAGATTTTTCTGCTTTTCTCCAAACCCCTCCATAATCTCAGCTTTTCTTTTCTGGAAGGAATCACTCTCGAGAATTTTAGGGATATTTTCTCTGAAACTTTCTATCATTTTCTCCATATCACTTTTAAATTCCCTTCCCTTTCCTGGTGGAAGGGACATGAGGATTGGCATATCGGGATTTCTGAAATTGTTCACATAGCAAAGGTCGTTGGGAATCTTTTCTTTCTCTTCAAGACCGTCAAGGAGTTTCATAATGGTAGTAGTTCTTCCAGTTCCAACCATTCCTGTTATGAAAATATTGTATCCTGGATGGGGAATTTCAAGTCCCATTTTTATTGCATCAACTGCCCTTTCCTGTCCTATTATTCCCTCAAGGGGAACACCATGATTGGAACTTTCAACATTCAAACTCTCTGGCTTGCACTCCCATCTCAAATCCTCAGGCTTTAATTCATAAATCATAATTCCCTCCAGTCAATATAGTATTTTACAATAATGAAAAGAGGCAAACAAATCTTGAATAACCAATGACCAAATTCCAATAACCAGATAATTACCAATATTCCAATAACCAATAACCAATAACCAATAACCAATAACCTAATACCAATAACCAAATACCAATAACCAAATACCAATAACCAAGGCTACAAGCTCACAGCCTACAGCTGAACCATCCTTTCAAGGAGTTGCATTTTTAAATTTTAAATTTCCAATTTTCAATTTCCAATACTCTTTTCTTGCTACTTGCTGTGAGCTGTTAGCTAAAAGTTATCTTTGGTGTTTGGTGATTTTTAACCTTTGAGGTGATAGAGCTCATGTCTGTCACTCCTTTCATAACCTTTAGAAACTCAGGAAACTCCAGTTGACATATCATTGGATTTATTATTATTTTTGTGGCAAGATATTTAAAGGTGGAAGTATGATGCAAAAGATGCATCTTACAGCTATTATTAAAAAGGGAGAAAGACAATATGTTGCGTTATGTCCTGAAATTAATGTGGTTTCTTAAGGTTACACGATAGAGGAAGCTATAGAAAATTTAAAAGAAGCTGTCTCACTCTACATGGAAGAGATGAGAATTCCAGAATGGTTAAGTAGCGAGAAAATAATAGTAACCAGTTTTGAGGTTGTTGAAATGCAAAAGCTTCAGGTTATGTCAGGACATGATGTAATAAAAGCTTTGAAAAAAGCAGTTGGAACATGCAAGCACAGAAGGGAGCCATGCTATTTTGGTCAAAGTTTTCGAGGAAACCAAAATAGGAATTGTTATTCCCCTCCATAAAGAGATTGATAAAGGGACACTTGCAGAGATTATTAGACAGGCTCGCTTAAAAAAAGAAGATTTTTTAAAACTGTTGAAATATTAAAATTTAACAATAATTTTAATTTTCTTAAAAAATCTATTTCCAGGAATAATGAATTTTCAATTGTCTTGTTTTTTGAATTTTGTTATTATATTGCTCTATTATGAGATTGAGCCATATAGGGATTGAAGGACCGCCTAAATCAGGAAAAGGGATTCTTGCGGAGGCTCTTGCTAAGGAGCTATCAGCTTTACCTGTTCTTGATAATGATTTCAACCCATACTTAAAAGATTTTTATAAAGGGAAGGAGGAAGTAACCCTTCTCACACAGCTTGTGTTTTTGATAAATCGTTACAACCAGCAAATGGGACTTTTGCAGAGGAAGCTCTTTCATGAGATTGTAATTTGTGACTTTATTTTTGAAAAGGATAAGATTTATGCATATCAAACACTTTCGGACAGCGAGCTTTCAATTTATAATAAATTGTTTGACATCCTGTATCCAAAAATTCCAAAACCTGATATGGTCGTTTATTTACAACTATCTGATGAGGTATTAGTCAGAAGAATGAGAAAAAGAGGGAGTCCATGGGAGAAATCTGCTTCTGAGGAATATCTGAAAGGTCTCAATGAGGCTTTTAACTATTTTTTCTTTCATTATAAACTTACTCCACTCCTGATAATAAACTGCGATGAGCTTGATTTTGAAACTGAAGGATGGTCGCTCGCTCCTATAAAAGAGAAAATTTTTGAGACAAGGGCGGGAACAAATATTTATGTGCCAAGAAAATAATGCGGGAGAGGCAAATGGACAGGACATACTGGAAAAGATGTGGAATAGCTTCAGGCTACATGCTTCAAGCTACGGGCTAACAGCTAACAACAAAACGCTCTATCTTATTTTGCAAGTCCATCTTTTATTGCTTATTCTCCAATCCACAATTCAATTATCTTTGCCATATGGTTCATGGATGTTTCTGTATCAATAAATGACGCTGAGCGAGTATCTTTAGGTTTATAATTTCTGTTTTTGGAAATCTCGAAGGTATCATATATAATAAAAATGATGGAAAAAATTACTGTAAAGACAATCATTGAGAAAAAGAGAAAGAAAGAGAAAATTTCTGCTCTTACTGCCTATGACTATTCATCCGCTCTGATTGTTGACAATGCTGGTATTGATATAATTCTTGTGGGAGATTCTCTCGGGAATACAATTCTTGGCTATGAAAGCACCCTTCCTGTTACAATGGAAGACATGTTGCACCATGTAAGAGCGGTTGCAAGGGGCAGGAAAAGGAGCCTTCTCGTTGCAGATATGCCCTACATGTCCTTTCACATAAGTCCTCAGGAAACAGTTAGAAATGCCTCCCTTTTCTTAAGGGCTGGAGCAGAAGGGGTGAAGATTGAAGGCGGGAGGAAAAGGGGCGATATGGTTAAGGCTCTCCTTGATGCTGAAATTCCTGTGATGGGTCATATAGGACTGACTCCCCAATCCATTCATGTTTTTGGAGGATATAAAGTTCAGGGAAAAGATTTTGAATCAGCAAAGGCATTGATTGAAGATGCAATTGCCCTTGAGGAGGCAGGTGTTTTTTCCATTGTCCTTGAATCTGTTCCCATTGAAGTTTCTAAGATAATTACAAGAACTCTTAAAATTGCAACAATTGGGATTGGAGCAGGTCCTTACTGTGACGGTCAGATTCTTGTTTTCCATGATCTTTTAGGGTTAACTCCTGGATATCTTCCAAAATTTGTCAGGAAATATGCGGATCTTCAGAGTATGATTGACTCTTCAATAAAATCATACATTGAGGATATTAAAAATGGGAAATTTCCTGGTGAAAATGAATCCTATCACCTTCCTGATGAAATAAAAGAAAAACTGGAGAAGGAGTATGGAGGTCTTCTCAAAGATTGATGATTTAAAGAAAAAACTTAAAGAAGAGAGAAAAGCAGGGAAGAGCGTAGGATTTGTTCCTACGATGGGTTATCTCCACGATGGGCATCTTTCTCTTGTAAAACAGAGTGTTAAAGAAAATGACCTTACAGTTGTCTCAATTTTCGTAAATCCTATTCAGTTTGGACCTGAAGAAGATTTCAATAGATATCCAAGGGACATAGAAAGGGATAAGAAACTGCTGGAGAAGGAAGGGGTTGATTACCTGTTTTTTCCCACCAATGAGGAGATGTATCCGTCAGGTTTCAAGACTTTTGTAGAAGTGAACGAACTTGGGAAAAAACTTTGTGGGAAGTCAAGACCAGGACATTTTCGCGGAGTTACAACAGTGGTTTTAAAATTGTTCAATATTGTTCAGCCTGACAAAGCATATTTCGGTCAGAAGGATGCTCAGCAGGCAATAATAATTAAAAAGATGGTGAAAGACCTTGATCTTGATGTGGATATTGTTGTAATGCCGATTATAAGGGAGGAAGACGGTCTGGCAATGAGCTCAAGGAATGTATATCTAAGTGAAGAAGAGAGGAAAAATGCAACTGTTCTATACAGAAGTCTCAAAGAGACAGAGAATTTGATAAAAACGGGAGAACGGGATTCAGAAAAAGTAATAAAGAGAATAAGAGAAATTATTATGAGCTATCCAAAGGCAGTAATTGACTACATTGAAATTGTTGATACAGAAGAGCTTAATCCCGTAAATCCTATAAAA
Organism: uncultured Clostridia bacterium; assembly: GCA_964531645.1. Classification (GTDB taxonomy): domain Bacteria; phylum Acidobacteriota; class Aminicenantia; order JBFLYD01; family JBBIMS01; genus JBBIMS01. The sequence continues at coordinate 31,425 of CAZHEF010000025.1, read as the reverse complement.
GGGGAAATCTTAATTGCCCTAGCTGTTTATATTGGAAAAGCCAGATTGATTGATAACATTATTTTAGAGGTATGAAAATGAGAAAATTTCTGAGAGGTAAAATTCATAATGCAACTGTTACTGAAGTAAATCTTGAGTATGAAGGGAGCATAACCATAGACAGGGAAATCTTAGAGGAAGCAAATATGCTACCCTTTGAGCATGTTGAGGTTTACAATGTTAACAATGGTGAGAGATTCACAACTTATATCCTTGAGGGAAAAAGGGGCTCAAAGGTAGTTTGTCTTAACGGTGCAGCAGCAAGGAAAGCTTTTGCAGGAGATAAATTAATTATTGCTTCATTTGTTCTTCTAAGAGAGGATGAAATAAAGGAGCATAATTGTTATATAGTTATTATGGATGAAGGGAATAAGATTAAAGAGAAGAAAATTGAAAGGATTTTTTAGATACAACAGTTGAAAAGATATAGAACTATGGTGATGTATGGCTAATCACGAATGGAAAGGTCAAAAACAATTGACAATTTTGGGTAATGAAGAATCGATGTTTTTTTTTCATTTTGAGTTTATCTTATAATTTATGAAATAAATAAGGATGGGAAAAAGAAAGGAACTGAGATTAAGTAGACCTTTACTATTCCTTTTATTTTTGTTTCTGATAATAGAAAATATTAACTCTGCAACGCAGTATCACCCAAAACTAAAATGGAAAGAGATTCATACAGAACATTTTATAATTTATTTTCACCAGGGAGAGGAGGAACATGCCCAGTATTTAGCCAACCTTGCTGAAAATGTTCATGAAAAGCTGACTTCCTATTTTCCATGGAAGCCTGAAGGAAAAACAAGGATAATTCTTGCTGATAGTTTTGACATTTCCAATGGTTATTCAACTCCAATTCCTTATAACATCATCGGGATTTATCTTATTCCTCCACCTGGTTATTCCCAGATTGGTTGCTGGGATGAATGGTTAAATCTGGTTTTTACCCATGAATATGTTCACACAATTCACCTGGATGCATGTGGAAAAACGGGAAAAATCTTGAGAAAAATTTCAGGAAGAACTCCTACTTTTCTTCATTTCCCAAATATGTATCTTCCCATATGGACAATTGAAGGATTGGCTGTCATGGGAGAAACATTATGGACAGAAGGAGGAAGGGGAAAAGCGGGTGATTTTGATATGATTTTGAGAGCTGAATCAAAGGAAGGAATTTATCCAAAGATAGACAGAGCTTCAACATTTCCTGATTCATGGCCTGGAGGAACGAGTCCTTACCTCTATGGCGGTAAATTCATGATTTATTTGAGAGAGAAGTTCGGAGACGAGAATTTGAAAAAACTTTTTGAATCACAATCAAAAAATTTAATTCCTTACACATCTGATTGGACATTTCAGAAGATCTATGGAAAACCTTTCAGAGAACTGTGGAAAGAATGGCTTGAAAAATATAAAAATGAAACAGATAAGATTAAAAATAGAGAGCCAATAACTCCTGTTGAAACGATAAAGGAAATAGGGTTTGAAATTTTAAGTCCTGTTTATTCAAAGGATGAGAAAATCTTCTTTATTTCCATAAATCCTCACGAATTCCCAAAGATTAAATCATTGAACCTTATAAGCGGAAAGATAGAAAATGTAGCAGAATGCTATTATGGAAATAAAATCTCCCTCTCAAAGAATGGTAAGTTTTTAATTTTTGACCAGCTCGACTATTATCAGAGTTTTTTTCTCTTTAGCGATCTTTATATGTTTGATTTGGAAAGAAAATATTTGAAAAGGGTTACAAAGGGAATGAGGCTGAAAGAGCCTGAGTATGACCCTTTTACAGGAAAAATTCTATCTATAAAATATGAGCTCAAAAAGACAGAGCTTGTTGAATTAGATATTAATGGAAAAGATTTGAAAAGAGTATTTTTTGAAGATGATATTATCCTTTCCTCTCCATCAATTTCTCCTGATGGTAAGTTAATCGCCCTATCTGCCAATAGGGGTGGAAATTGGGATATTCTGTTGATTAAAAGGAATGGCGAAATAGTAAAATGGATAACAAGTGATAGGTTCAGGGACGTAAATCCTTGTTTTTCAAAAAATGGTGAATATATCGTTTTCAGCTCAGACAGAGATGGATTTTTCAATCTTTATCTTTATAACTTAAAAGAGGATAAGACTTTTCAGCTCACAAATCTTATAACAGGAGCATTTTATCCCTTCTTTACAGAAGATGGAAAGGAGATTATATTTTCAGAATATTACTTAAATGGATACAGAATTTCAAAAATTCCATTTTATTTAGAAAAGTTTCAATGTGTAGAAACTCCAAAAACTGAAAATCAAAGAGCCTATATTTCAACTTTCGAAAAAGAATACCCTGTAAAATCCTACAATCCACTCCCTTCCATGAAGCCCGCTTACTGGCTTTCAGTCTTAAGGGAAGGAGGAGAAGAAACTCAGTATGGAATTTCTATAGAAGGATTGGATCCCCTTGAAAGAAATATCTATTATTTAGATTTTTATTATGGTTTTGAAAGTAAAAAATGGAGCGGAAGCTTATTGTATATTTATGATGCTCTATATCCAACAATTTCCCTTGGTTACAGCAATACTTCAGATCTTTACTCCAATCAGGACAGTCATTACACTCTACAAAGGGAAAAATTTACATTGAGAACTGTTTTTCCCTTTTACAGGGTCAGGGAATCATCGTTTTTCATAGGAGAGTTCAGGAAGGAAACAAGAAGATACAGTATTGAGAAAGAGAAATTAACCCTTTCAGGTTTAAGATTCGGGATTCTTTTTAACAGTTCAAAAAAGTACCCCTTCTCAATTTCTTCTACAGAGGGAAGGAGACTCTCAATTTTACTGGAAAGGGATTTAAAAGAGCTTGGTTCTGACTATAACATCTGGAAATTTACTGCAGAATGGAAAGAGTTTGTTAAGCTACCTTTAAAACATCATGTCCTCGGATTGAGATTTACATATGGAAAAAGCTGGGGAGAGAGAAGAAGAATTTTCTTAATGGGAGGTTATGAAGGTAATACTGGATATGCAGGTTTTGATGCGGATAACTTTAATCTCTTAAGGGGATACAAAAAAGATTCAATTTATGGAACAGAAGCAATCCTTCTAAATATTGAGTATAGATTTCCACTTTTAAATGTTGAGAGGGGATACCAGAACTTTCCGATTTTTATAAGAAGATTCCATTTAGCTCCCTTCTTAGATGTTGGTAATGCATGGGTCAATTCCTTCAAATCCTCAGAACTCAAAAAAGGAATTGGTTTTGAACTCAGGGGAGATTTTATCTTTTCCTATTTTTTGCCTATGACATTTTCCCTGGGATTTGCAAAGGGAGTTGATAAAGGAGGAGAAAATATAGTATTTTTTAGATTGTCAAATTCTTTTTAAGGAGGAAAAATTGAGCATTTACAAGTATAAACCTTTATACCCTGAAAATCTGAAGTTTGTTCATTTAAAAGAAAGAGAAAGTAAAGTAAGGGTAGAGGATTTTCCATCTCTTTATAAAAAAGGTGGGACTTTTAAGAATTGGCTTGATTCTATTCCCAATATCCTTGCGGGAAAGGACATAAAAGAATTCGCTAATACAATCCTGACCGCAAAGAGAAATAAAAAAGTAATAATGGTTGGCATGGGTGCCCATGTTATAAAAGTTGGACTTTCACCAATCTTGATTGATCTTATGGAAAATGGTTTTATCTCATCTTTTTCCATGAATGGAGCCTGCCTTGTCCATGACCTTGAAATCTCCCTTGAAGGCAAAACCTCTGAAGATATTGAAAAACATTTAAAGGATGGAACCTTTGGAGTTTCAAAGGAGACTGGAGAAATAATAAATAAAGCCATCTCTGTATGTGAAAAGGAAGATGTTGGGATTGGTGAGGCAATGGGTAGAATTACTACTGGGATAAATCTACCCTTTGAAAATTTCTCAATTTTAAAAAGAGCATATGAGCTCAGAATTCCTGTTACTGTTCACATAGCAATCGGAACAGACATAAACCATTTCCATCCTAATCTTTCAGGGGAAGGGCTCGGTAAAGGCTCTTTGACTGACTTTTATCTATTTTCATCAATTTTAAAAGAACTGAACGATGGAGGTGTTTTTATAAATATTGGTTCTGCTGTTATAATTCCCGAGGTCTTTCTAAAAAGTTTAACCTATGTAAGAAATATGGGATATGAAGTAAAGAATTTTACAACAGCAGTTTTTGATTTTATCCATCAATACAGAGCTTCAAAAAATGTTGCAGAAAGACCCGTCTCAGATTCTGGGAGAGGATTTTATTTCATTGGTCATCACGAAATCCTCATCCCTCTCCTTGCAGGAATAATTAAGGAGATGGATTAAATATACCAAATAGGCTTACTTCTATATCACTTTAACTCTTTCAATTGTATCTTTCTTAAAGAAAGGATGAAAGCATAGATGCTGATGAATACTAAAGGAAGGTGTAAAACTCCATTCCACCATAAAATATCGGGTTTGAAAATGAAATTTCCCAGCATATTCCAGAAACCAATAATTATTCCGAGAAGGCTTGTAAGAGGTCTATTGGATACCAGAAAGCCAAAAAAGCCAATGGAACAACCCAGTATTTTATGATGGATATTTTCCTGGGACTGAAATCATTTTTGTTTACAGATGCCTCCAAGAACCAGAAAAGGGCGACGATGAGCATTGTAATAAAATTACCTGTTACAATTCCAAAACTGTGTTTGTCAGTTATTGCAATGCTTTGAATAACTGCAAAGAGAATGTAGGTGATGCCAGCATAAAGATTGAAAATTCGGCTAATGAGTTTACCGAGAAAAATTAAAGCAAAAATAAGAATAATCGGAAGAATTTTGAAAATCGGATACGAAGATGTGAAGTATCCCTTTGCCAGTAAAGAATTGCGAAGGATATATGTTATAATCTCTCCAATCTTAGAAGAATCGAATCCCCCTGTAACAATCGGTGGAGTTATCATTCCAAGAAGAATAAAAATAAGCAGAAACCACCATCTTCGTGTTATTGATTCAAGTTTTTCTTGAATTTTTTCGAGTTTTTCTTTTTCCGCCATCTTTACCTCCTATAAATTACTCAAGATTTTAATTTTCTATAAAGCATCACGGGTGTGTGGGCTTCACCCTGGGGCAAAATTATAAAACATTAGGAAACCTTTCTAATGATGATTCTACCATCAGCCAGAACAAATGTATGCTCCCGTTTTGGTGTTAGCCCAACCTTTTTTCCATGCCTTTTCTGGAAGTAATGTATAAGGAGTCCCACTATCCACAAGAAAACTTATCAATTCTTCACCTTCTGGTCCTTTTACCCGACCCTCTATGTAAGTAATTCCCCTCCAATTTACCTCCTCTTTTATTATATCTAAATTTCTTAATTATTTTCCAGAAATGGCAACCATTCAAGTTTAGCATAATTTCCCATCACCGGTTGTCTTAAGATTGTCTTAAATTTACTTTCTGGGGCATTTCCCGAGCGACTAAAACCAAAAAGATATATCTCATGGTGGAAACCATTTTCACTATCCACCCCTTCCAGCATCAATCTTATAGAGTCTCGGTCTTCCCTCTCCATCTTTTTTAAAATCTCTTTTACTTTTTTCATTCATTTAATATAACTGATTGATTTAACCCATGCAAGAGCAGTCTTGAGTTTAACTGTTTAAAGTTTACATCTCTGGTTTTTGAAAAGGAATTAGCCACAAAGACACATGGGGTGATTTCCAGAAGAGATGAGAAGGTTGGATGAGGCTAAAAGGATGAAAAGGAGTAAATAGCTAAAAGAAAAGTCCAAAAATTTTGTAAATGGGGGAGCTGTATACTACAAGCTGAAAGCAATAAGCTGTAGCTCACTTATAAATGAAATTAAGTCGAAATAAAAATCTAAAAATTAAACAAAAAAATCTAAAAAATAAACAATAATTGGCATTGACATCCTAAAGCTCCTTTCTTAAAATTTAAATATGCCTTTTCTAAAAAGGCTGAAAGGGGTAAAGGGTTATGGAAGTTAGGAGAATGGATGAAGCAAAATACCTAATAAACAGTGGCTATGTTCCTGCTGCCGGTTGTTGGTGTACTTGCTGTGATCCGTGGCCCTTTACAATAAAAGACTGAAAGGAGGTGAAAGTATGGAGCTTAGGAGAGTCGATGAAACAAAATTCCTAACAGACATTTTACCTGTTCCTTCCGCCGCTGGTTGTTGGTGCTCTTGTTGTGTTGGATGGTGTTGGTGCTCAGAAGGACAAGCAGAGATTCGTGCTTGAAAGTTTAGGGAAGTGATAGGGGATTAGATGCCCCCGTCACTCCCCTAAAAAATGAGATCGTTCAAAAAAGGATATTTAAAAATGATAAAAATGAGTTTAAAACGAAAGAATGAAATAGAAAAAACGGAAAAAATCAGATGGAATCCATTCTATAAAATAATTAAGATAAGTGTAGATGAACTATATATAACTCATGGAATCAGATCTGTTTTCAGCTTTTCTGTTATAGATAAATTTAATTTAGGAATATTTAGAGAAAGTTGCGGATTTGCTTCAATCTTTTATTTCTACAGAAGAAATACTTAAAAAGATAAATCTTAATAAAGAAAATGAGATTTATCTTACAGATATGCTTGAATCTTTTTATAAAAATGGCATAATTCAAAAAGAGAAAGAAACAATAAGCTTTTGTTATAGTATTTATTATGACAACTTTAATCTTGAAGAATTTTCTGAACTTAAAATTGGAATGATTTGATGTGGCCCCGTGGGGATTAGAAATATTATTTCTTTAGCATTAATTGGAATTGGAAAAATAAATGTTCTATGGAGGAGTGAAAGAATTACGAAGGAACATAAGAAACTTTTTCCATTGTTTTTGCGAGATAGTATAGAACATTCAGAAACCCTCGGTAAACTCATAGAGAAAATATTAATAAATAACGAATGCAAAACGAAGCTTGGCTTTATAGGCGAGTTAAATAATAATAATTTGATGGAAGTTCTAAAACTCTCGGATATTGTAATAATTTCTACTGAAAATTATTATCCACGGCTCTTCTACGAAATTAATGAACTGGCTCACCAATTAAGAACCCCCTTAATTTATACCTTTATCGACGGTGGCATGGGAGTTTTAGGTCCTTTAGTTATTCCCGGCGAAACTGCTTGTTTTACTTGTTTTAGTAACGCATTTGAAGCAAGTGTTTTACATCCCTCTTACTTTAATACTTATAAATCCTATATGAAACAAGACACAAATTGAGATAACCGCCTTAAGTGGCGGTCCACCTCTATATGATATTCTATCAGGGTTCACTATCGACTCTATAATTAGATATTTTGCAGATTGTTATAGTGTCCCTATTGTAAATAGAGTTATATTTTTAAACTTTGAAGCAATGGAAATAGATGTTCAAGATATCCTAAAGAACCCTTATTGCCCAATATGTTCTCAATTAGAACCTCCTCTTATGGGGCTAATAATCACTTGAACTGGAGGAAAAATGGGTTGGCGTTATGAAGATTATGAAAAAGAGATAACACCTGTGATACTTCCTCAATATCCTATAGCGCCACCTTTTAAAAGTATAATCCTTCGTAAAACATATTTCTCATTATTTTTATCTCACCATATTTCAAAAAATGCAACTATTGACGAGCTCTACCATAAAAATAGCAAATTGTCTCCCCTTTTAGATTCTTTTATTTCTATGCAAAATAACGCTAAAAATCTTAAATATCTTTATATGAAGAGAAAACCCATTGAAGCTTTTATAACATTGGTGGAATATATAAGTCCTTTGAGGATTTAAATGAAAAAGAAAGAGATATTTTAGCATTATTAAAAAGTTTACTTCCTTTTTTTTATGGATTTTATTGTATTTTGTTTGAGAAAAAATTTTTATTATTTAAATTCGAAAGACCTGAGTATTTCCTTGTTGTCAAAGAATTAGATACTAATCTCGAGATCTTCCTAAGAGAAAATTTATATATTTTCAATTCAGATAAATTAGAATCTTCAGAGTTGAAATCCCCCTTTCTGGTTATATTCTTATACCTCAATCACTTTATAGTTAAGCATATATTTGGTGTCAGAGGTTACAGGTTTGCCCTGGTGGAATGCGGACGGCTGATGGAACGATTTAAGAAAGAAACTGAAAAGCCAGAATTAAATATTGTATCCACCTCAATTTTTTATGATGCTACCTTAAATAGATTTTTAGGCTTGGACGGGCGTAACTTTTCTGTTCAAGGGGTAATTGTGATTGGAGAAAAATGAGCGAGAGAAAAAACATAGAAGAATTAGTAAAAGAAATAAAAAACTTAAATGAAGAGGAGTTATTAAAGTTGATTGAGGAAACTCTTAAATTTTCAGAGGACAATATGAAAGAACTTGCTTTTAAACAAAAATATATAATTCCTTCTAATATATCTTTAGTAAAAAAATATGAGAGTTCCAAAAAAATTTCTCTTAGAAAATTTCCTGAAACACTTCCTATTTGTGATGTTTTTATAAAACGGAAAACTCAAAGAGAGTACATTGATAAACCCCTGACCTTTTCGGAACTTTCAACTTTGTTGATTTATTCCTATGGAGTTAGAACATTTGCTCCAGCTTATAATTATTTAAATTTTCCTTTTCGCACCTCCCCCTCAGGAGGTGGTTTACAAAGTGTAGAGGTATATTGTGTTGTAAATAGAGTTGAAGAGATAGAAGAAGGTCTATATCACTTTGATCCTCTTAATAACTATTTAGATTTAATTTTCAGTGGTTTTGTAGTGGAAAGCTTTTAGAACTTTGTAGAGGACAGGAGTTTATTTCCAGCTCAGCTGTAGTTTTAATTCTTACAATGGTTTTGAGTAGGGGTATTTGGAAGTATTCCTCTTCTTACTATAAAATAGCTTTAATAGACACTGGATGTGTGGCAGAGAATATTCATTTATTAGCTTCGGCAATGGGACTTGGTTCGTGTTTAGTGGCTGGTTTTAATTCAGAAATGACATCCAAATTTCTGAGGTTGAATGACCAGATGGAGATTCCTGTTTTAATGATATCTATTGGGAAAACACACTAAATGGAGGTTGGATGGAAATAAATATTATAAATAAATCTTTAGAGATCTTCCCTTCTCAAATAAAAATTGAGACTTTAGTGGCAATGGAGGAACTTCTGTCCTTATATAATCCCCTTATTGGACCTATAAAAAGTATAACTTCGCAACTATGCACGCCTTTCGGAATCCCAATTTACAGTATGGGGGGAAACCATTATGATTTTCACATTTCACATAAAATAAAATTGGGGCAGGCATTCATACCAGCAGGAGGAAAGGGAGAAACCCTCTCTGCTACATTTTTAGGAGTACTTGGAGAGACAGTAGAAAGAATATTACCTCTTATTTACTCGAAATTTATAAAAAATAAAGTCTTTTATGGAACTCCTAAGGAAATGAGGAAAAAAAGGTTATAATATTCTTGGACCAGATAAACTATTTTTATTTGCAAAGGAGCAATATAGTGAACATTTTTTCTTTAAACCATTTACTGAAGAATCATGGATAGGATGGATAAAAGGAGAGAACCTTTTAACCGGAGAGGAGGTTTATGCGCCTGCACAACTGATGACATTTGGATATAAAAGAGAGAGGGACGAACCCCCTATTGCTTATTCTCATTCTGGTGGTCTTACTTGCCACACCGATAAGGAGGAGGGAAGATATCATAGATTAACAGAATTCATAGAACGG
>CAZHEF010000025.1:0-21562 GCA_964531645.1 uncultured Clostridia bacterium | reverse complement strand
GATGGATATGCAGATTTCCTCCCAAAGAAATTCAATTTGATTGTGTAGATAGAGAACTGGAAGAGTTATTTGATAAATTTTATTTTCTAAAAAATCCCTATGTGAAAACAAAATTTTATCACTGGTCATTAGATATACCAAATGTCCATGTTGTTACTGCTCATGTCATTAACACAACAGCTAAAAAGATGAAATATTTCCCAGGTATGGGGAGCGACATTTCCTTCAAAAAGGCCCTTAGAAAAGCATTATCTGAAGTAGGGCAAGCGGAGAAGATTTACTTTATAGCCAGTTTAAGTGAAGAAGGAGAATTGCCCCCATGGCTTGACATATCTCCTGATGCTGATTATTCAGAAATTACCGATTTATTTAAGACAATTGCATATTTCGGATATGATAAGAATCTCGAAATTGTTGAAGAATTTTATAAAGGTAGTGAAAAGATTCTATTATCTTCTTTACTGAAAGAAGAGAAACCAAAGGAAAAAAGTAGATATGAAATGTTGTTAGAGATTTTAAAAGATAAAGGATTGACACCTCTTTGTTTTGATTTAACTCCTTCCCATTTCAAATATCTGAAATTACAAAGATGTTTTATTCCAGAGCTCACTATGTATTTTATGAGACATGGTTATTATGGACATTGGAGATATTACAAATTGGAGAAGGAATTTTCCTTTGAAGAATTGAATAAAATTCCCCTTCCTTTTCCTTAAATTAGCAATGAGAGCACCAAATAAAATTATAAATTTATATTTTATTGGCGCAATAAATGCTTTAATATTATCCGTTATAATTTTTTCCTTATTTTTGCCGAAAGGAAAAGTTGAGGAAATTGGATTAAGGTTTAATTTCAATGAGATAAAACTTTTAGACTTTCTTCTATCTATTACTTTGGGAGTTTTAATTTTTAGACTTGACAAATTATCTTTAAAATTTATAGTTCTTCTATCGAAGAAATATTTAATGGATGCAAATAACGAGAGATTATTCTATAACTATGGATTTAGAAACCATCTTAAAATTTATTCTACTTTTTACTTTCTTGGAGTCGTGATATTCTTTTCCTTTTGGGAAGAGATTCTTTTTAGAGGTGTTGGAATTTATTTACTAACAAGGTTACTAAGTTGTTCAGTAATTTTAAGCGTTTTTATAACATCAATTTTATTCGGAATATACCATATTCCAGTGTCAAAGGCTTCAATATTACCAAAATTTTTAGGGGGATTGGTTCTTGGCTTTCTATTTATTTATACAAAAAAAATATTTTTCCCTTTTCTATCCCATTCAATCTGGAATATACTTATTTGGAGAGAATGGAGAAAAGCATACTTGTTGAACAGCAAGGAGTTTGATAAAATTCCAGAAGGAGGAGAGAGTTGGAAAAGAGAAAAATAAAAGTTGAGAATTTAGGAAAAAGATATGGTGATATTCAGGCAATAAAAGGAATAAGCTTTGAGATAGAAGAAGGAGAAATTTTTGGAATAGTTAGACCGAATGGTGCGGGTAAAACTACCACCATTGAGATAATGGAAGGATTGAGAGTTCAAGATGATGGTTCGGTAGAGATTTTTGGACTTGACCCATTAAAAAATAAAGATGAACTGAAGGAGATAATAGGAGTTCAACTTCAGAAAACTGCAATATTCAATAGAATTAAAGTAAGTGAGGCAATCTCCTTTTTTAGGAACCTTTACAGGAAAAGATTGAAAACCGAATATGTTCTTAAGCTCTTTCAACTGGAGGATAGGGCAAACTCTTATATTAAGAACCTCTCAGGAGGCGAGCATCAGAGATTATCAGTAGCTCTTGCCTTTGTGAATGACCCTCAGATTCTTTTCCTTGATGAACCAACCACTGGAATGGACCCAAATGCAAGAAGGGATATCTGGGAGATTATAATGGATTGTAAGAAGAATGGTAAGACAGTTATTCTTACAACCCATTATATGGAAGAAGCTGAAAAACTCTGTGACAGATTTGCAATAATTGACAAAGGAAGGATAATTGCATTGGATAGACCTAAGGAGCCAATAAAAGAACTTGATTCACCTAAAAGGATTGAATTCAAAATTAAGGATAATGCTTCATTTTGAAAAGATAGAAAAAATTCAAGAAATTTTGGAAATTAAAAAAGAAGAGGGAGAAGTAATAATTTATGCAAAGGAACCTGCAAAGGTTCTTGCCAAAATATTCTCTGATAGTATTGATATAGAAGAATTGAAAGTTACAGATGCAAGTCTTGAAGATGTTTTCATAAAACTTACAGGGAGGAGATTTGAATGAGAAAGCTTTTTTCAGTAATCGTTATTGAAATAAAGATGCTGTTAAGAACTGGAAAAGCTGTCTTTTTTGCATTTATTTTTCCTTTATTTGTGCTTTTCTTTTTCGGAAGTATTTGGGGGAAAAGATTTATTCCATATCTTGTTCCTATGCTTATAGCTATGGTTTCCACTTCAACTGCCATATATTCCATAGGAACAATTTTACCTGTTTATAGAGAATCAGGAATTTTGAGAAGAATATCAGTTTCTCCTCTCAAAGGATGGACATACATTTATGGTCTTCTTCTTGCTCGATTCTTCATTATTTTTCTTCAATCTATTTTCCTTATTATAGTTGCGAAATCATTTTATGGACTCGAAATAAGAGGAAACCTTTTCGCTCTTTTGTTTTTTATTCTTTTAGGAACCTTTTCTGTTTTATCAATAGGAGGGTTAATCGCAGGAGTTTCAAAAAATAGTGAAATGGCTACAACCATATCCAATTTCACATTTACTCCTTTAATGTTTCTGTCAGGAGCTTTTATCCCCATTTTTCTTTTCCCTAAATTTTTCCAGAAATTAGCAAATTTTAGCCCTGTTTATCATTTTATAAAAGCTATGCAGGATATTATAAGGGAGGGAAGTTCTTTACAAAGAGAGTGGATTCATCTTGCTTATCTTTGCTTTACTCTAATTGTCTTCTCTTTTATTACTAAAAAGTTACATTTAAAGAACAATGAAGATATTATTGATATATCCTCGCAATCCATTGTTTAAATGGAACACCCCTTTCAAATGTGAACCTTTATCTTTACCAATCTTAGCATCGTTAACTCCGTTAGAGCATGACATAAGAATAATTGATGAGCAAAAGAAAGAGATAAATTATGAAGAAGATGTAGATTTAATAGGAATTTCATTTATGACTCATCAAGCACCTCGTGCTTATGAAATTGCAGATAAATCCCGAGAAAAAGGAATAAAGGTAGTGTTAGGTGGGATTCATACATCTGCCCTTCCTGAAGAAGCTTTGAACCATGCAGATGCAATTTGCATCGGAGAGGCAGAAAATATTTGGATTGAACTTCTCAAAGATTTTAAAGATAATAATCTAAAAAAGATTTATAGGGGAGGTTTTTCCTCCCTTCAAGGTCTTCCATTCCCTCGTCTCGACCTGTTAGAAATTGGCAATCCTTTTACATCAATTTACTCATCAAGGGGTTGTCCATTTCATTGTGAATTTTGTGCGGTAAGCAAGTTTTATGGAAAAAGATATAGAACAAGACCTGTAGAAGAGGTTATAGAAGAAATCAGATTTAGAAAGATAGAGAAAGCAGAAGCAACGGGATGGTTGGGAGAGCCGAAGCTTCTCTTAAGTTGGCTTGACGATAATATTTGCGGAAATAAAGCATATTTTAAATATCTTTTTGAAAAAATAAGTAAAGAAAATGTCAAATGGGGTGCTTTAACTACTCTAAATATAGCTAAGGATGATGAGCTTTTAAGACTAATCCAAATTACTCTCTCCTGAAAATCTCGTAGAAGGATATCATTATATTAATAATGAATATAATAAATTAAGAAAGAAAGCGGTGGATTTCTCTCTCTTTTTAAGGAGTTTGTCATGAGAAAAGCGATTTTTCCCTTATTGATTCTATTTTTTCTTTCTGGTTTACTGTTTTCGCAGGAGAAAAAAGAGTTGGATGAAATTTTAATTGATTTAAAGAATAGGCTTCAATATGCAGATAATATTATGGATTATAATGAATATTTAAAAATAAAAGCTTTGCTGGAGGACCTCAGAATATCTTCTCCTGATCATTATCTTCTCCATTATTATCTTTCCCTGACAAATTACAGATTGGCTATTTATAATATTAGAAAAAAAGAAGAGAAGAAGGCAAAGGAGTTTATAGAAGAGGCTATTGAAAACATTAGAAAATCCATTCGGCTCCGCAATGATTTTTCTGATTCCCACGCCCTTCTTGGTGCGATATACGGATTAAAAATACCCCTTTCTCCTTTCCAAGCTCATTTTCTTGGTCCAAAATCTTTTGATGAGCTTGATAAGGGAATAGAATTAAGTCCCTATAATCCCAGAGCTTATCTTTTAAGGGGGATAGGTTACTTAAACACACCTTCTATCTTTGGGGGAGGGCTTTCAAGGGCAATAAATGATCTGGAAAAATCTATTAAATTATTTGAAGAAGAGAAAAATGAAGATTCTATATTCCCATCATGGGGGATTTGTGAAGCTTACACATGGCTTGGAATTTGCTATAAAAGGAAAGGTGAAAATGAAAAAGCAAGGGGAATCTTTCTAAAAGGACTGGAAAAATGTCCAGAGTATGAATGGTTAAAGATAAATCTTAAAAAAATTGAAAAGGAGGTTGGTAAATGAGAGGTATCAGTAGAATTTTTCTTTTCTTATTTTCTTTTCAATTACTTTTTAGCCTTTCCCTTGAAAAGTTGGAAGAGGCAAAGGGACTCCTCAAAAAAGGTGTTGATTCATGGGAGCACTCCCTTATGGAGAGGGCAAGGGGAATATTTTTAAGTATGATTCTAACAGAGAAAGATGAAAATCCTTATTTATACTATTACATTTCCCTTGCTGATTATAGACTATCCACATATTTTATTTCTATCCAGAACAAAGAAAAAGCAGAAAGGTTTATTGAGGAAGGGATTACATATCTTGAAAAAGCAACCAAAGTTGCTCCTTCTTTTTCGGAAGCCCATGCCCTTTACGCTTCCCTTCTTGGATTTAAAATAAGTATTAAACCAGAAGAGGCTATGTTCCTTGGAATGGAATAGGAAAGATTCTTTTCTATGGCTATGGAGAAAGGTTCTGAAAACCCAAGGGTAAATCTTCTGAGAGGGATTTCCCTTCTTCATACTCCTGAGATGTTTGGAAGGGGGTGCAAAGAATGCATTAAAATTCCTTGAAAAGGCAATCTCTCTATTTGATAAGGAAAAGATTGATGACCCAATTAAACCATCATGGGGAAAGGAGGAGGCTTACACATATCTGGGGATTGCCCTGGAAAAATTGGGTGAGAAAGAGAAAGCGATTCAGGCATTGGAAAAGGCACTGGGAGTAAATCCTGATTTTGGTTATGCAAGGATACAACTGGAAAGAATGAGGAAACAGTGAAATGAGAAGGGAACTTTCAAGATTTTTTCTGTATTTTTTAAATTTTTTTTTGGCAGTCACTCTTTTTTTCTCCGAGCAATGGATTATAAAAGGAAAGATTTTTGACAAAAACACAAAAAAACCACTTCCCGCTTATGTTATGATACTTGAAACCTCTGAGGGAATTGATGCCTCTGAGGATGGTTCCTTTGAGATAAAAACAGTGGTGGAAGAGTGCACCCTTTTAGTTCATATGGTGGGCTATAAGATAAAGGAAATAAAAGTCAGAAAAGGAGATTTTTTAAATATTCTCCTTGAGCCAGAACCAATATCTTCCCATGAAGTTGTTGTGACTGCAGATGCCCGTGTCTCTGAGGATAGAAGTCAGAGGACAGTAACCCTCTCAATGCTTGATGTTTATAGAACACCAGGAGCAGCTGCAGACCCCGCTTATGCTGCCCAGATTCTTCCTGGTGTAAATTCAATTCCCGATGCATCAAATTTATTAATAAGGGGAGGTGCTCCTGATGAAGTTGGATACTACCTTGATGGAATTGAAATCAAACATCCCTATCAGAGTGAGTCATTGAAAGAGGGTTATTTCAGTATTTTTGACAATCAGATTATTCAGAACCTCACAGTCTCAACTTCAGGATTCTCTCCAAAATTTGGAGATGCCCTTTCAGGAATAATGGACATAACAACAAAGGATACAGTTACAAAAAATCAGTTTTCCCTTGGTATTTCAATTCTTGGGGTGAATTTTTCCAGTGCTATTTCATTATCTAAAAAAGCAAGTTTTATAGGAACATTCAATGCAGGTCACTCGAGACTTATGACTGAAATAAATGGTCAGGAAGGAAGGGTCTTTAAAAATGGCGAGTCAGTGGGAAAGCTAATTTTTAAATTAAAGGAAAGCTCTAATCTTAAGTTTCTTTATCTCCTTCATGGATACAATTTTTTCCATGAGATTGAGAATTTCAAAGTTAGAACCTCCAATAAAATTTTCGGGCTCACCTTTGAAAATATTCATTCCAAAAATCTCTTCTCAAAAATAACCCTCTCCTCTGTGGACTACAAATCCTCTTATATTTTTCCTCAATTCTCCTTTAAAATCGAAGATTCTTTTCTTCAGGGAAGAGTGGATCTAACTCTGGATTTAAAGGAGCATCTTATTGAGGGAGGAATTGATTTTCAAAGGAGGGATAATAATTTTATTGAGAAGATCTCAGGACAAACTTTCAATGTTAAAGGAGGAAGGGGAGGATTTTACCTTCAGGACAGATTCAGGATTTATGGGAATCTCTTTGCAACAGCAGGGATAAGGAGCTCTGCCCTTGAGCTTTCAAAATGGAGATTAAATTTTGAACCGAGATTTTCAATAGCTTACATCCATTCTAAGGAGCATATATTTAGATTCTCTGCAGGAGCCTACAATCAATTTGGAGACTACTTTGTGATAAAAGAGAATCCTGATTTAAAACCGAAATCCTCTTACCATTTCTCTTTGAGCTACGACTTTATAAAGAATAAAGATATGTTAAGAATTACGCTTTATGAGAAAAAGTATAAAAATCTATTTTTATTTGAAGAAAATTCTGTAAAAAATGGAGGAGAAGGATATGCGAGAGGGGCTGAGTTTTTCCTGAAGAAGGAAAGGGAATGGTTTGACTTTAAAATTGTTTATAATTTTTTGAATTCAAAAAGAAAGGAAAATGAAACTTTGATTTTGGCTCGGTCTCCCTATGAGATAGACCATTCCTTCACATTAATTCTAAATTTAAAAAGAAAGATGGACTCCATTGGAATAAGATGGTCATATGCTTCAGGTCTTCCCTATACACCACTACTTGGAAGGGAGTGGGATTCAGAAAATTTGAAGTATAAGCCAATATGGGGGGAACCATACAGTGAAAGATACTCGCCCTTTAGGAGAGTTGACATTTCCCTTTCCAAGAATTTAAACATAAGCAATAAATTTGTCCTTTTATATTTGGGTGTAATGAATATATTTAACCACAAAAACACCCTGAGATACGAATGGAATGAGGAATACTCCTCCCAGACAACAGTTGGTTCAATATTTGCAAGAAGCTTTTTTATCGGAATTTTTTCAATGTTTTAAATAGGGAGAGGAGGTCAAAAATGGTATTGGTTCCTCTCGATATAATTGAGAAGATTTTGAAATATCAAGGAAGTCCTTTTGATTCTATTCTCATTCCCTTTCTGAGAAGGGCTATTCTTTTAACAAATGTAAAATTCGGTTCTTTACTCCTTTTTGATAAAAACAAAAATCTCATCTCCATGGCAAGGTTTGGAGAGTTTGAGAAAGAAGAAATTATAAGAGAAAGAAAAGAATCAGGTGTTATTCCATTCATCCTTGAAACTATGGAGCCGAGGATTATAAATGATGCTGAAAATGACCCCCATTATCTTTCTTTCAGAAAGGTGACAATAAAGTCGGAAATGGTTTATCCATTTCCATCGAAGGATGGAAGGGTTGCAGTTTTGGTTCTTCCTTATGAAGAATTGGGACATTTTAAGGAAGAGCACATTAAAGAGGTTGAAAAAATCTTAAAAGACCTCTCCTCTTTCATTGAAAAATTGGAGAAGAGGGAAGGGGTTCTTTTGTTCGGATCTAATAAGTTTGAAAGAATTTTAGATGAAATTCTCGGAAAAGAATTCAATCTTTTCCCTCTTGATAAGATAGAAGATGCCAGCTCCATCCAATTCCCTGTAAATCTTATTCTCTTTCCATGCGATTTCAGGTGCTCATTAAAATGTTCTGAAGTTTTCAGCCTGTCAAATATTCTTAGTGTTCCTGTTGGTATTATAAGACCATTTACATTGAATAAAGAGGGCAATTCCTTTTCTTGCTCATTTTGTTATCCCTCTTCTTTAAACAAAGAACAGGAGAAAATTATAGGGATGATAAAGGAATCGAGATTTTATGTGAACTCAAAGGAATGGGTTTATGAGAAAAGGGATTATCTAAAAATTGCTTCCATTCAAAGATATTTGGTAGAAAATGAATTAAAGAGCCTGAAAGAACTTCATAAAAAAATCTATTTTTCTTACTCTTATGCTTCATCCCTTTTTAAGGATTTGGTTGGTATAAGCCTCAGGGAATTTTTCCATCGGGTTAAAATGTGCAACTCCCTCTTTTTACTGTCTATGGGAAAATCCATTAGATATGCTTCATTAAAAATGGGTTACAGATTTAAATTTTCTTTTACAAAGATATTTTCAAAAACCTTTTCCATAGCCCCTTCCCATTTCTTGAAAAAGAAGAATGAGATTGATGAAGGTGATGGAAAATAAGAAAAAAGCAAAGAGAAAAATTCAAATTGGATATGAGCGAGAAGGGGGAGGGGAAGACTGGCAAGAGAAGAAAGCCTAAAAGTTCTTGCTGTAAGCAGTTAGTTGTCAGCTGTTAGCTCTCTTTCAGTTGAAATTAGAATTGGGATTGGATAATATTAAATATGTTGAAGATTTTCAATACTCTTTCGGGGAAGGTTGAAGAATTTAAGCCTCTTAAAGAGGGAATTGTCCATATGTACACATGCGGTCCAACTGTATACGACTATGCCCATATTGGGAATTTCAGAACTTATATATTTATTGATCTTTTAAAAAGATATTTCAAATTCTTTGGTTATAAGGTTGTCCATGTAATGAACATAACCGATGTTGATGACAAAACTATAAGAGGCGCAAAGGAGAAGGGTGTGTCTCTTAAAGAGTACACTGATTTTTACTTGAATAAATTCATGGAAGACCTTGAGACTCTTAGAATTGAGAAAGCCGATTATTTTCCCAGGGCTACTGAACATATTGATGAAATGGTAAAAATTGTTAAGGTTCTTCTCGAAAAAGGTTTCGCCTACAGAAAAGGAGATTCTATATATTTCAGGATTTCAAGTTTTCCTGATTATGGAAAATTGTCAAAAATGGAAATTTCTCCTGAAAAATCTTACTCAAGGATAGATTCAGACGAATATAATAAAGAATTTATGTCCGATTTCGCTCTCTGGAAGGGGAAAAAAGAGGATGAGCCTTACTGGGGAACAAAGATTGGAGATGGAAGACCTGGCTGGCATATAGAGTGTTCTGCAATGAGCATGAAATATCTCGGGGAAACTTTTGACATTCATGTCGGAGGTGTGGATTTAATTTTTCCTCATCATGAAAATGAAATAGCACAGTCAGAAAGCTACAGTGGTAAAAAATTTGTAAATTACTGGATTCATTGCAATCATTTAATTGTTGAAGGGGAAAAGATGTCAAAATCAAAAGGGAACTTTTTTACTCTCAGAGACCTTTTATCTCAAGGATGGAGACCCATGGCAATCCGCTACCTTCTCCTTTCAACCCATTACAGAAATCTACTAAATTTTACATTTAACGGATTGTTGCAGGCAGAGCAGTCCCTTCAAAGAATAGAGAATTTTCTTGTTGAGCTTGAGTCTGCCAAATCGGGAGATAAATCAAATCCTGGAATTCTTGACCTTATCAAAAAAACAGAGAAAGAATTCAGAGAAGGTATGGATGATGACCTGAATATTTCCATTGCTCTTTCTGCTATCTTTGAACTTATAAGGGAGCTAAATAAAATAATAAGTGATAACCAAATATCTGAAAGAGATAAGAGCCTGATCAATGATTTTTTCAAAAAAATAGACACGGTTCTTGCAATACTTCCTGAAAGGAAAAAGGAACTTCCTCCAGAAATATTGAGGATGATAGAAGAAAGGGAAGAAGCAAGGAAGACAAAGGATTTTGCAAAGGCTGATAGAATAAGAGAAGAATTAAGAAAAATGGGAATAATTCTCGAAGATACTAAAGAAGGAGTTAGATGGAAAGTTTTAAAAGGATTTTGAATTTTTCCCGGTTGAGGAGCCTTTCCAAGAAGGAAGAGAATCTTGGTAAAAAAGGTGAGAAAATTGCTCTAAGATATTTGAAAAAATCGGGGTTTGAGATTATTGAGTGTGGATTTAGAGCATTGAGGGGAGAGATTGATATAATTGCGAAGGAGAAAGACACAGTAGTTTTTGTTGAAGTTAAGACAAGAAAGTCTAATGAGTTTGGTTCTCCACTGGAAGCAATTGATTTGAACAAACAAAAACAGATAAAGAAAATTGCGTCTGTTTATATTTCAAAAAAATATCGTAAATTTATTCCATGCAGATTTGATGTCATAGGAATAATGGTTGAAAAAAGAGGAGATTACAAAATTTCTCATATAAGAAATGCTTTTTAAGGAGAGTGAAGAATGCCAGAACTAAGGAAAGACCCAGTAACTGGAAGATGGGTTATTATTTCAACGGAAAGAGCACTGAGACCCAGCGATTATAAAATAATTAACGAAGAAATCAAAAAGGACGGAGAATGTCCCTTCTGCCCTGGTAATGAACATATGACCCCTCCCGAGGTCCTTTCTTACAGACCGAATGGAGGTAGTCCGAACACTCCGGGATGGAATCTAAGAGTTGTTCCCAATAAATATCCTGCTTTGAACAAATACGGTGAATTTAACAGGCAGGGTGAGGGTATATTTGATAAAATGAGCGGAGTTGGTATTCATGAAGTAATAATTGAAACTCCAGACCATGACTTAACTCTTTCTACAATGCCTGTAAAGTTTATTGAAGATTTGTTCTGGGCTGTAAGGGATAGATTGGTCGAAATAAAAAAAGATAAAAGATTCAAATATGTAATGGTATTTAAAAATCATGGCTCTCTCGCAGGAGCATCCCTTTCCCATTCTCACTCCCAGCTTGTCGCCCTCCCAATTGTTCCGAAAAGGGTCTCTGAAGAAATTTATGGAGCAAGACAACATTTTGACCTTAAGGAAAGATGTATATTTTGCGACATTTTAAGACAGGAAATAAAGGATGGCATAAGAAAGATTCTTGAAAATAGAGACTTTATTGCCATCGCTCCCTATGCCCCAAGGTTCCCCTTTGAAACATGGATTTTACCAAAATATCACAGTTCAGCTTTTGAAGAAAATCAGGTCCATGAGATGGAGAATCTTGCGAGCATAATGAAGGATTTTCTGACAAAAGTGACAAAGATTCTGAATAATCCTCCCTACAATCTTGTTTTACATAACTCTCCTTTTGTTGACGGAATAAAGGAAATTTATCACTGGCACATTGAGTTCATGCCAACTCTGACAAAGGTGGCAGGTTTTGAATGGGGAACAGGTTTTTATATTAATCCAACACCTCCTGAAGACTCTGCAAGATTTTTAAGGGAAGCTGAGTAATGGCGAGACGAGCGAGACAGGCAAGATGAGATTAAAGCTATCAGCTTACAGCAAAGAGCGTATAAGGTTAGTTTTTCCAAAAGCTTCTACTGGGGCAGAGGTGAGAGAGCAAACGAAGATTACCATTTAGATAATTTTTCACCTCAAGGATAAAATCACCAATAACCAATAACCAAATGTAGGCTATTAGCTAAAAGCCTACAGCATACAGCGGGGAAAGAGCACTGAAAATTGAAAATCGGAAATTTAAAATAGAAGATTTTAAAATGCAAAATGAATTAAATGCAAGAAAGGCAAGACATGCGAGAAAAGTTTAAAATTTTGAGCTTGTAGCATTGGTTTGCTGCCTGAAGCCTGTAGCTTGTAGTCTACAGCACGATTTTTAATTTTGGAAAAATCAGTCATTTAAGATAATATTATTTTTTAAGCTATTATGAAATTCGGTAGCATCCTGAAAAAATCGATAAGCCTAAAGTTCATTTTGCTTATTTATATTGCTATTACTTTAATTGTAAGTCTGGCTGAAATAGCTAAAGGACAAAAGGAGTTCGGAGGAAGGTTTTATCCCCATTACAACAATTATTTAATTTTCAGCAAATCTTTTTTTCATCTAATAAAAGGAACGGATCTTTACCATCAATTTCCAGAAGAGCACTGGGATCTTTTCAAATACAGTCCAACTTTTGCTCTGATAATGGGTTTTTTTGCAATTTTTCCGGATTATATCGGTCTTATTTTCTGGAATCTTCTCAACTCCCTTATCCTGTTTCTTACCATTAAATCAATAAAATTTTTGAGTGAAAAAAGCAAAGCTTATATTCTCTGGTTCATTCTTATTGATATTGTAACCTCTATGCAAAACTCCCAGAGTAATGGACTTGTTGCAGGTCTCCTGATTTTAGCCTTTAATTTCTTTGAAAAAGAGAAGGTTCATCTCTCTTCCCTTTTTATCCTTCTCTCCCTTTTCGTAAAGCCGATAGGGTTTGTAGCTTTGCTCCTTTTTCTTCTTTATCCTGAAAAAATAAAGTTTCTCTATTCCTCAATTATTTTTGGAGTTATTCTTGCTCTTCTTCCCCTTTTAGTAGTTTCTCCCTCTCAACTTTATTCTCTCTACAAAAGCTGGGCAAATCTTATTCAGAGAGATTACTTTGTATATGAGGGGCTGTCTGTTTTCGGGATATTAAAGAACTGGTTTGGGCTTGCTCCTTCAAAACATTTAATTTTTCTCTCAGGTTTGGTTCTCTTCTCTCTTCCTTTTTTTAGGATAGAATCATTCAAAAATTATACATTCCGACTCCTCTTCTTTTCATCCTCTCTTATATGGACAGTGATTTTCAATCACAAAGCAGAATCTCCAACTTTTATAATTTCCACATGCGGCGTTGCTATATGGTATTTTTCAAAAGAAAAGAAACTTCAAGATTTAATCCTTTTAATTTTCTATTTTTTCCTGACATCTGTCTCCTCTACTGATATAACCCCCTTATGGATAAAGGAAAATCTTATAAAAGCATATCTTCTAAAAGCTATTCCTTCAATAATCTTATGGCTAAAAATTGAACAGGAACTAATTTTTTCAAAGTTTAACCCTAAAAGAAACTAAATTTGAAATTCCCACTGCAAAAGGATATTATATTTAATAAATAAAGAACTTACTTTCACTCCTTTTTCCTGTATTCCTCCTCTTCCATTACTTTTAGAGGTTTTAATTTAGCTAAGATAAGCTTGGAGTTTATCTGGGGAATTTCCTTCTTCTTTATAATTTCAAACCTCTCTTCAGCCCTTTTTATCTCTTCCTCAAGAACAGAAATGTGCAAGAGCTGGGAATTAGTGGGTCTTCCTCCATAACTTGAGACAGAGCTGTAAAGGTCCAGAACCCTTTCACTCAATTTTGGCTCAGTATAAGTTCCCTCTTCTGAAACAAGTTCTAAATGGAAATTTTTGAGCTTGGTTGAAAATTCATTCAGAATTTTTCTCAGTCCTTTCTTCCTTTTTTCTTTTTCGAGAATTCCTATTCTTTCGTCCAGTTCCTTCTTTGAATTGAGAATAGAATCTGAAACATAAGCAAGTTTTTCCAGCATTCTATAAAGTTTCATCACAGTTTCGTACTGGAATTTTCTGTCCTCAGCGTTATGAGCTGAAACAGGGTCAGGGATAAGAAGCAATTTTCCATAAAAAACCTTTTCATTCTTATTTATCTTTATTGTGTATGTTCCTTCCGGAATTATAGGTCCGAAAGCTATTCCCGCTCTAAGACCTGGTCTGAAACTTACTTTTGGAGATTTCATCCTCATGTCCCAGTAGACCCTGTTTATTCCTCTTCTCTTGCCTGTAGGAAGAGACCTTATAACTTTTCCTTCCAAATCGAGGATTTCAAGTTTTAGATCCCCAAAAATGTGCCTATTTTTAAGATAGTAGGTAATTACAGCTCCTGAGGGTGGATTAGCTCCTACAAACCCATCGTCTATCTCAGCAAGATAGAATGGCCTTGCTTTTGTCCCAAGAAATGCATTTACCCTCTCCCAGCTCTCGCCCATATCATCAGAACGATAAAGGGCGGTCTCCTTTTTTGCCTCAAAAATACCGTAAATTGTTCCTGGTCTTGACTGTGCAACATCAAACGCAATCCTTCCGAGCTCTCCGTCTGGAAGACCTTTTTTTATTTTCTTCCATGTCTTTCCTCCATCTGTTGATTTAAAAAATCCCGAGCCTGGTCCACCGGAAATAAAGAAATATGGCATTCTTCTTACCTGCCACATTCCCGCATAAATAACATCTGGCTCCTGAGGGTCAATGGCAAGGTCTCCACAACCTGTGTTCTCATCGACATAGAGAATCCTCTTCCATGTCTTTCCACCATCCTTTGTCTTGTAAACTCCTCTCTCTCTGCTGGGGTTCCAGAGATTACCAAGGACGCAGACATATGCAATTTTGGAGTCTTTCGGATTAAGAACAACCTCAGCAATTCTTTCAGAGTCCTTAAATCCAAGAAGTTCCCATGTTTTACCACCATCTTTACTTCTGTAAAGACCTGTTCCAACCCAGATTTCATCAGGATTGTTCTGATTGACGGTAATACATCCAATGGACATTGCGTATTTTTCAAAAATTGGAGAAAAGGTAACGCCTCCAGTGGTTGATTTCCAGATTCCTCCACCAGCAGTCCCAACATAGATTATCCTTGGATCCTTCGCAACTCCTTCTATATCTGTTATTCTTCCACTCATCGCTGCAGGACCAATAAAGCGAGCTTGATATCTCCAAAGAAAGCTGAATCGACTTTTAAAGCTTCTTCAGCAGGAAGAACCGCACCTTTTAATAAAAATAAAATTAAAAAGATTTTTTTTAAAATTTTTGACATCCTTCTCCTCCATTGATTAATGAAAAATGTTACTTTAATCTAATGAGAAATTCAAATAAAAGTTGAGCTTGACATATAATTTTTCAATTTAATAAAATGAAAAATAAGTTTTGAAATAAAGAGAGAGTTATAGGAAAAGGAGGGGGACAATGACTGAAAAGGGACTGAGGAAAGCAATTTATAGCGGGATTATATTATTGGTTATGAAGATGTGAAAGAAATGGCAAAGGTTATTGCAAGGAAGGATTAAAATATTCTATTAGTTGGCGAGTCAGGGGTTGGAAAGAGGCTCTTTGCCAGTACCATACATAATGACTCTAAAAGAAAGGATAAACCCTTTTTAACTGTTGAAATTCCCTAAATTCAAATATCTCTTTTTGAATCTGAACTTTTTGGACATAGAAAAGGAGCATTCACAGATGCAAAGAAAGACAGGGTAGGAATAATAGAGAGTGCAAACTCTGGGACATTATACATAGATGAGATAGGGGATATTTCCCTTGAGGCTCAGGCAAAACTTCTAAGGGTGATAGGCGAGAAGAAGGTGAGGAGGATTGGGGAGAATATTGATAGAGAAGTTGATGTTAGATTCATTCTTGCCACAAATAAGAACTTATGGAAGGAAGTTAACTAAGGAAGGTTTAGAGAAGACCTGCTCCACAGGATAGAAGGATTAATTCTTGAGATACCACCATTAAGGGAGAGGAAGGATGAGATACCTATTATTGCGAGGGGTTTATGGGAGAGGATTTCTGAGGAAAAAGCTAAAGACTTGCAAATAGAACCACTGAATGACGAAGAGATAGAGATTCTGCTTGGATATGATTTTCCAGGGAATGTCCGCCAGCTTGAGAACATGTTAAAAGGGTATTTTCTTCATGGATTGATTCTCCTTTCTCATCAAGGGCTGAAATACTCAAAAAGGAAATAGAAGAGGCGAGGAGAAGATGGGAGGTAGAGGAAGAGATAGAGTGGCATTCAAAGAGGATTTTCAAAGAAGTGAAGGAAGGGAGAATGAATTTCTGGGAAATTCGTCAAGCCTATTTAAATCATGAGCTTAACAAATACCAGCTTGAGGAGATAGTAAGAGAAGGGCTTAGAGAGGGGGATGGGACTCTGAAGGGTCTTCTTCCGATATTTAAGATAGAGGAGAGGGATTATAAGAAATTTCTGAATTTTCTTCATGCGCAAGGTATAAAATTACAGAATCTCAAAAATTCTGACCAGAGTCAGAATCGTTCTGACTACAGTCAGAAAAAATAGATATTGAGATTTTCTAACAAAATCAATGATTTTGATGATGTCAATATTTTTTTTTGAAGAATTCATTCTGACCACAGTCAGAATTTCCAAGCCCCAAGAATCCCCAAACCCTCTCCAGAAGCCAATCTTAATTCTGGCACGCTCCTTGATACAAATTTTAATGATGCCTGTGATCAGGCAGAACTTAAGGAAAGGATGTTCAGAAGATGGATTTCAAAAAAATGGTAGAGGGAACAAGTTCTTTTGTTTCTCCCTTAGAAATTAACAACAGGATGTATTTCAAAAAAATGGCAGAAGGAAAAGAAATTCAAAAGTCAGAATTGCAATTTGTGGTCCAGGATGCAGTGATTATTGCGTAAGAGGTGGGGATATGCCTGGATGTTCTAATGGTAACTGTACATATAATATTTATTTCCAAATTTGGCAAGATTAATTTTATAGTTTTCTCTTAAACTTGATGGGATACCTTAAGAAATGGAAATTATAAGTATGTATCTAAAAGATGAAGCTGGAAATGCATATGAATACTTTCCTCAATTTAATTTAATTCTACCAGCAGAAGTTGCAACGGAAGAAAATGTATTTTATAAAAAAGTTATGAATTTTCTGATGCAAATTAGCAGACTTGAGAAATAGATGAGAGTTTCAACATTCCAAATAATAAAGGGAAGAATTGCAAATGTGAGAAAACTTCTTTTAGAAGTTTCGGAAGACTGCAATCTGAGATGCAGATATTGTGTTTATTCGGGAAAATTTCTTGATAGAAGAGCTCATTCAAATAGATTGATGAGCTGGGATATGGCAAAAAAAATCCATAGATTATTTCTTCAATTGGCTGGATAAGAATGAAAAATATAGACATAATCCTTATATTCTTTCTTTAGGTTTTTACGGAGGGGAGCCCCTCATGAATTTTGAAGTGATAAAGGAATCTGTTTTTTATGCCAGATCAATTGTGGAATCAAAGAAAACTAAAGAGTCCTCAAAAATAACTCTTAGTTTTGATATGACTACAAATGGATTATTGTTAGATGATGATAAAATAGAATTTTTAATAAAGAATGATTTCTGGCTTGCTATTAGTCTTGATGGTCCCCCAGAAATACATGATAAGAATAAAGGTAAAGGAACATTCCAAAAGATTATGGAAATTGTAAAGGGATTAAATAAAAAATATCCTGATTGTTATCAGAAAAGGGTGAGCTTTTCTATTGTTTATGCAAAGGATACCGATTTAAAAAAGGTAAAGGATTTCTTTTCTCAAGAAATTTTCGAAAAAAGCTTTGAACTAATTTTTGGCGATGTAGTAGATACGCACTCATCGCTTATATTTCCTTTCAAAGGAACAAATGAGAGCTTGGTTATAAAAGAGATAAAAGAAAAACTAAGAAAAGGAGATCACCTAGCTAAAATTGAAGCAAAGATTATTCAAAACTATTTTAGAATGAATTCGACAGAGTTTAAAATAAGAACAAAATGGGACTACGGTTTACATTGTTTGCTCGGCTCAAAAACTTTGTTTGTCACGGTAGACGGCGATTTTTATGGCTGTGAAAGGACGGGTAAAAGTTTTAGAATTGGAGACATGAAAAATGGGTTTGACATTCAAAGAATAATTAAATTTGAGAAAAAATGGGAAAACAAGACCTTGAAAAAATGTAAAGACTGTCCTGTTCAAGGAATTTGTACTGCCTGTATTGCCTCAACAGGATTTAATGGAAGGATTATTTTAAAGGAATTTTGTCATGGTTTGAAGAAAAATTATAGGGAGAAAGTAAAAGAATATATCGAATTCAAAAAAATACAATGAGCAAAAAACTTTGCTTCAGATAAGAAAGAGGCTGTAAAATTTGAAAAAAAGAGAGCTATAGAAGTGAAAAAGACGAAGAAAATTTATCTTGACTACTATTATCCTCGGAAAATGGCAATCCTTTTCTCGATTGATTGGAAGAGAGAGTTTATTTATTACATTCCTGATTCAGACAAGCCAATAGTAAAAAAGTTAGATTTTAATGGAAAAAATGAAGAGAGTCTTGAGATAGACATGGACTACAAAAAATTTAAGGTTGACAGAGAAGAATTGAAAGCTCTTTGTGACTTTTCAGTATCTTATCCAGAGCCTATTTTTAAGATAGTAAAACCAGTTTGTTTCTATCCTTCTCATGCTCCTCCCCTTCAGGGTCTGAAGGTTATCAAAGACTGGTTATTAATTATTACTGGAAAAAGGAACTGGACTAAAGGAGAAAATGAAGCGTTGGTATATAAACTTCCTCAGATGGAGTACGAAGGCAGTCTTTACATGCCCTTTCCAAATTATTCAAATGCGAAGTGGATAGATAACTATTACATAACTACCGATATCATAAAAAATGATGACGATTACAATATTCTTTTAAGAATTTATAAAATTGTGTCCCAATGAGATTTTATGGATTTCATCCCTTTATTCGGGCTTATTGTAACGAGAGGCGGGGGATCATATACGATTTGTTGGAAGCAAGCATTTATGAGGTTCCACCTCAAATAGTAAAACTTTTCTCTGGAAAAATTTATAAAAGTTATGATGATCTATTGAAAGAGGCTTCAGAATATGGAATTGATGAAAAAGAGTTGAAAAATATAATTGAGGAAGGTAAGAATAGTGGTATAATTTTAGAATTGAGCAAGGCATACTGGAAAAATGAGATAAAAACGCCACTAGAAACGGAGCTCTCCATGGGAGGAAAAACCTCCCCCGTTTTCTTCTCCAGAATTATATTACAACCTACGGGCATTTGTAATAAAAATTGTAGTTTTTGTAATAATTTCATTAATTGCTGTTGTTTTACTCGAAAAAGAGAATGGAGCAAAGAAGAAATGAGAGCTCTAATGGATGACTTTCAAAGATATAGGGGAATGGTAAACACTATAGAGCTTTACGGAGGAAACCCTCTTTTGTATTCTGATTTTGGCGAGTTACTCAGAAATGTTGTTAAGTAAAGCCTGCACTTATAAATATTAATATTCCCTTCTCTTACGATTCTCAAATTAAGCAAGGAATTTTAAAATTAGCAAATAATCTTTCGATACCTTATCAAATTACATTCTTGGTTTTTTCTCCTAATGAAAACGCGTCTTTAATTATTCCAGCCATAGAAAAAATTGAAAAAGGAATAAATAAAAAATGCAAAGTAAAGCTATTTTTTCAGGAAGAAAATGAATTTAAACTAACAGAAAAAATAAGAAGCGATTTAAGTTTTCAGTAGAGCTTTTGTTGAAAAAGGATATGTCAAATCTCGAATGGTATAAAGAAAGAATTAAAGATTACTCATTGGAAGGTGTTTTTCTTTATGAGTTCTATTACAGAAAAAATTTCCATAGATGCTGGGGGAACTCTTTTAGTATAGACTGTGAAGGGAATGTCAAGCCTTGCTTATGGAGTGATTTAATATTTGG
This sequence comes from uncultured Clostridia bacterium, assembly GCA_964531645.1. Classification (GTDB taxonomy): domain Bacteria; phylum Acidobacteriota; class Aminicenantia; order JBFLYD01; family JBBIMS01; genus JBBIMS01. Next base: position 1,835 of record CAZHEF010000025.1, on the reverse strand, counting down.
GAATTGGAAGAATGGAAATATAGCAGACATCTTAGCTAATTCAGTGATTGGAGATGCTTTTGGAATTGTTAACAGTTTAGGAAAGATAGAAGGTTGCAAAGATTGTATTTATAGATTTGGATGTAAATATTGTAGAGTAATTACTGAATTTTTGACAGGGAAGAGGCAGGCAAAGAATCCTTTATGTGAGAAAGAGTAGATAATAAAAAGTTAAAGAAATATTGAAAGAAATGGAAAAATGAAACTCAAAGAAATTGCAGAGAGAATAAATTGCCAACTTTATGGTGATGGTGAAGTAGAAATAAAAAGAGTGAGAGCATTAAGAGATGCAAAAGAAGGTGATATCACAATTTATTTTTGGGGTGGGAAAGGAGAAATAGAAAATTCTAAAGCCTCCGCATTTCTTTGTGATGAACCTATCCCCGGAAAAAATACAATTGTGGCTGATAGAAAAGGATTTATGAACATATTGAATAAGCTATTAGCAATTTTCGAAGTTGTAGAAAATTTTAATAAAGGAATTCACCTGACAGTAATTTTAGGAGAAAATGTAAAGTTGGGGGAGAGTGTATCGATAGGTGCATACACTGTTATCGGGGATAATGTGGAAATAGGAGATCACACAGTTATATATCCACATGTGGTTGTGTATCCTAATGTTAAAATAGGCAAAAATTGTAAAATTCATTCTGGAACTGTTTTGAGAGGGGGAACTATAATAGAAGATAATGTGGAGATTGATGTTAACTCTGCAATTGCAACCTCAAGTTTTGAAAGGGGATTCGGACGAAAACGTTTAGAATTAAAGCCCCTGTGTGGAGGGGTCATAATAAAAAGGGATGTTTTTATTGGAGCATTGACTAATATTACAAAATCAATCATGAGTGATTCAATAATTTAGCAAGGAACAAAAATAGATGGGTTAGTATATTGAGGGTCTCAGTTTTTTCTTTTCAAATTCAGTTGTTAGAATCCTAGTTGGAATATTTGAGTTTCTCTTCTGTCTCGTAATCCTCTTCTATCTAAACTGGAGGCTAACCCTTATTTCTATCTCAATCCTTCCTTTCCTCTTCCTTGCAACAAGATTCTATTCAAGGACAATTAGAAGAACATCAAAGGAGGTAATGGAGAAAGGTGCAAATCTCTCAAAGATAATTCAGGAGTCCCTTTCAGGAGTTGAAGTTATAAAGTCATTTACTGCAGAGGAGAGGGAAAGTGCAAAGATTCATTCATCCCTTGAGGATTTTAAGGAGACAAACATAAAGAGAAACATTCAATTCACAGTCTCATCTGAGATTCTCGGATTCATTGGAGCTCTTGGAGGATTCATTGTTCTATGGTATTCAGGATTGAAGATAATTGAAGGAACATTTACCATTGGAACATACATAGCCTTTTCAGCATATTTAGCAAAACTTTACGGACCAACCCAGATACTTGCAACAATGGGTCTTACCCTTCAACCTGCAATAACTGCTCTTCAAAGGGTCTCAGAGCTATTTGAGCTAACAGAGGAGAAGGATGATGGGTTAAGGATTAATGGGTTAAGGGGTGAGATTGAATTCAGGGATGTTTATTTCAGCTATGACAGCAAAAAGGAGGATGTTCTGAAAGGGATAAGTTTTAAGATAAATTCAGGAGAGAAAGTTCTGATTCAAGGAGCGAATGGCTCAGGAAAAAGCACGATAGTAAAACTTATTTTAGGACTTTATAAGACGGACAGAGGGAAGATTCTTATAGATGGTCATGAAATCTCAGAGCTATCCCCTTCATCCCTTAGAGAGAGGATATCCTTTGTATCCCAGAATTTATTTCTATTCAATGAAACAATAAAG
>CAZHEF010000024.1:0-39565 GCA_964531645.1 uncultured Clostridia bacterium | reverse complement strand
GTCAGAGGAAAGAATAGAAAATCTAATAAAAGAAAGATTCAAAGAGAAGACCTGCATAATCATTTCCCACAAACCATTCAATAATAGTTTCTTTGATAGAATAATCCATTTAGCAGATGGAAGGATTTTTTAATTTAATAGTATTAAAAATTATTCTTTCTCCTTGCTCTATAACTTAATTTGGACTTTTACCGATAAAATCGGAAATTTGACACAGTGGACTGAATTTAATAAACTTCTACTATCAGAGGTTAGAAATGATGAAAAGGAAATGTTTTTTATTTGTCTTATTTGTCTCTCTAAATATCTTTGCTGAGGAAATAGGTGTAATCAAAGGGTTTGTTCGCCTATCTCGAATTTACATAGATGGTGAGAAAATTTATGTCTCCGACGATTATAAAATTAAGATTTTCTCAATTAAGAATCTGAGTTTGGAAAAGGAGATTGGCAGAAAGGGAGAAGGTCCTGGAGAGTTCAACATGAATCCAAGACTATTCTTTCCGAAGGATTCAGTATTTGTATGGACTACAAGAAAGATTATTTGGTTTAATAAAGAAGGTGAGTTTTTGAAAGGGAATAGAATTCCATACCTTTTTCTCAAAACACTTCCAATAAATGAAAATTTTTTGACTTTAAAGACTGGAGAGTATTATAAAATAAGTCTTTTTAATAAAGATTTCAAACTTATAAAAGATCTCTTAGAGTATAAATTCCAGTTCTCTATGGATAAATTTAATTCTTTGCAAGTTATTATGAATTTTGAAGTGGAAAATGATAAAGTATTCGTTGGTAAAGCAGACGAGAATTTATCGAAGGTTTTTGATGATAAAGGAAATAATGTGAAAGTTATAAGAACTTCCCTTCCAAGGTTTAAAATGGAAGATTGGTTCAAGGAAGAAGCTATAGAAGGTTTTAAAAAATCGGGTATTAAATTATTGGCTGACCTTGAATTTCCTGAGTTTTTTCCTTTCTTTAGAACCTTTTATTTAGATAACAATAAAATATATTTTTTGACTTTTGAGAAAGAAAGAGATAGTTATCTCTACATAATTGTTAATATGGATAGAAAGGAGATAAATAGGATTTTTTTTGAAAGAAGGTGAGGTTAACACAATCAAAGATGGTTTTTATTACTGGCTTAAATTTAATGAGGAAAAGGAAGAATATACACTTCATCGATTAAAAATTTAGAATTTGTTGAAAAGAAAGAAAAATTTTGATAATCTTTAAAAATGCGGAGGTAAGAAGTATGAAAAGGGTTTTTTTAGTCTGTTTTATTTTCTCATTAATATTCATTAATGGTTGTAAGAAAAAAGCTGAAGATACAAGGATTAATGTGGAGCTCACTTTCCCGACCTCTCCTATAACTGATTACTGGCTTACAAAGGTAAAATACAGCTGGATGGTAAAAGATAATTTCAAAGGATTTGATGAAAATCTATATGCATTTGTCCATTTTTCTGACTCCAATAACAGGGTGATTCTTCAGGATGACCATCTCCCTCCTGTGGAGACAACGAAATGGAAGGCAGGGGATAAGTTTGAATACGAAAGGGAGATATACATTCCAAAGTTTATTGATGAGTTTGACCCTTCCTTTAAAGGGGAAGAGGAGGTTAAACTAACAATCGGGCTCTGGAATCCATTTAATCCATCAACAAAACACATAATTTTGACAAAAAAGCTGAAAATCCAGCCCCCACCAGTTGAGACTCCTGAAATAATTTATGAAAAGGGATGGTATCCAGAGGAGTTTGATGCGAAAAGGAATATTTCATGGAGATGGACTTCTAAGGAAGCAGTTTGCACAATGGACAATCCAAGAAGAGAAACTCTTTTGTGGATCAAGGGAGGCGTGAATAAAGGGATTTTTCAGGATCAGAGGGTTGTATTCTTTATTAATGACAGAGTAATTGATGATTTTATTCCAGAAACTGGAGATTTTGAAAGAAGGTATTACCTAACCCCAGATGAATTAGGTGAAGGTGATGAGGTAATCCTTACAATCAAAACTGATAAAACTTTTGTGCCATCAAAGGTGATACCTGGTTCCGATGACCCTCGAGAACTTGGAGTTACGATTTATCTAATTTATTTCAGATAAATGAATTTTTTCTTTGTGAGAGTATAATGAGAAATGCTGAAGACAAGATAAAAAAAAGAATTGAGAGATTAAATAATTTTATTTTAAACTTTTTCCTTTTAAATTTTAATTTTTCACAGGAGGGGTAATGGAAGAAAAACTTATAGGTAAAATAACTCATTACTTTAAAAAAATTGGAGTTGCAGTTCTTGAGCTATCTGATGAAATAAGAGTTGGAGATACTATTCATATAAAAGGTCATTCCACAGACTTTACCCAGAAAGTTGTTTCCATGCAAATAGAGCATAAGCCAATTGAAGTAGGAAAACCAGGAGATAATATTGCTATAAAAGTGGATGATGTTGTTAAAGAACATGACCTCGTTTTTAAAGTAACGGAATAAAGAACAAATAAGCTCCAATTAGTTTTTTGAAAGAGCTATTCTTTTGCCTTAAAAAAAGCAATTATTGCCTGACCGAGGGATATACCTCCGTCATTTGTAGGGACTTTTTTGTGATAAAGAACTGAAAAACCATTTTCTGAAAGGAGACTTACAACCTTTCTAAAAAGATATAGATTTTGAAAGACTCCGCCACTTAAGGCAACTTTATTTAGCCCTGTCCTTTCTCTTAAAATTTTGCATCCTTCAAGAATAAGGTGAGCAATTGTGTTATGAAATCTTGCTGAAATCTTTTCCCTTTCAATCCCTTTTTTTATTTCTTCAAGGACTGAACTGAAGATGGAAAGCTGATCAAAAACCAAGTTTTCTTTTATTTCAGTTGGATAGCAACCTTCTTCTTTTTTATCTGCAATCATTTCAAGCTCCATTGCTGATTGAGCTTCATAGGTATTTATTTCTCTTGTTCCAAGAATTGCTGAAACAGCATCGAATAATCTACCAGAGCTTGAAGTCATAACTGTATTAAAACCTGTTCTTATCATTGATTCAAGGGCTTCTACCTCTTCATCTTTAACAATTTCAAGAAAATTTCTATGAAGATAGGATGGAAGTTCTCTATCTATTGAAAGAAGATAGCAAAGTGCCATCCTGTAAGGCTTTCTAACAGTTTCTTCTCCTCCAGCCAGAGGAATATGGCTCAGATGCCCTACCCTTTTAAAATCTCTTAAATCTCCTAATAAAAATTCTCCTCCCCATATATTTCCATCAAGTCCATAACCTGTTCCGTCAAAAGAAACACCTATTGCCTTTCCAGTGTATCCATTCTCAATCATACAGCTTGCCATGTGAGCATGGTGATGCTGAACCCCTACCAATTTTACTCCTTCTAAGGAAAGGGCATACTGGGTGGAAAGGTATCTCGGATGTAAATCATAAGCAACGATTTTGGGCTTAATTCTGAATAAACTCTTGAAAAGCTCAAGGGTTTTAAGAAAACTCTCCAGTGTCTCTATATTTTCGAGGTCTCCAATGTGCTGACTTATAAAAGCATAATTTTTCTTTATTAGACAGAATGTGTTTTTTAATTCAGCACCGCAGGCGAGAATTTCATCTACTTCAAAGGGGAGGTAAACTGGAAAGGGAGCGTATCCCCTTGCTCTTCTTAAAATAATCTCTTCGCTAAAAATGACTCTTGCAACAGAATCGTCGTAACGGGAGTAAATCCCCCTATTGTGAAGGAGAAATGAATCCGCAATCCCTTTCAGCCTATTTAAAGCTTCATCATTTTCCATGGCAATTGGTTCTTCTGTTATGTTTCCGCTTGTCATTACAAGAGGATTAGTATAAAAATGGAGAATTATGTGATGAATTGGTGTTGATGGAAGCATTACTCCTTGATAATTTTGATTTGGAGCAACTGATTTGGCTATTTTGGAATCTTTTCTTTCTCTGAGTAAAAGAATCGGTCTTTTCGGGCTTTCAAGAAGCTCCCTCTCCTTTTCATTTAAAAAGCAATATTTTTCAATCATTTTTATATCTTTCATCATAATTGCAAATGGTTTATCCCTCCTTAACTTCCTTTCTCTCAATCTCTTGACAGCATTTTCGTTAAGAGCGTCGCAGGTAAGATGAAAACCTCCGACTCCTTTAATTGCAACAATCAAGCCATTTTTTAAATCATCAATAACCATCTCAATCCATTCCTTTTTTCCAAAGATGTTTCCCTTTATGTATTCTACCTCTGGGCCGCAGACAGGACATGCATTGGGCTGGGCGTGGAATCTTCTATTAAGAGGGTCTGTGTACTCTCTTTTACAATCTTCGCACATTTTAAAAAATTTCATTGTGGTTTTTTCTCTGTCGTAGGGAATATCCTCAATAATTGTAAATCGGGGTCCACAATTGGTGCAATTTATAAATGGATAAAGATACCTTCTGTCTTTAGGGTCAAAAAGCTCCCTCACACAATCATCGCAAGTAGCAAGGTCGGGAGAAACAGGCTGAAACTCATCTTTTATCTCAACACTTTCTCTAATTTCAAAATTTTCAAAGCCTTCTAACTTTGCATTTTCAATGTAAATATCATCAATAATTGCTGGAGCAGGTTTTTCTCTCCTGAGAGAGTCTAAGAATTTTTTGATGTTTTCAGATTCTCCTTCAATATGAATAATAACAGAGGAAGACGAATTTAGAGCCCATCCCTTCAATTCATATTTCTTAGCAATTCTGAATACAAAAGGACGAAATCCTACACCTTGAACTATCCCTCTTACCCTTATTTCTTTTGCTTCCATACATAATTTTATCAGATTTTTTTACTTTTAGCTTATTTTCAAATTTTAAGAACAGATTTGAACTCAAAGGGAATGTAAGCTATACTTTTAAAATGAGCGAAAAAAAAGGGAAAAGGGAAGATATTGTCCTTTCATCTGTCGGGTTGATGTTTCCTGCCTCTATAATTGTAGGGCTTGCCCTTGGTTACCTTCTCGATAAACTTTTTAAGACATTTCCTTATCTTACAATTATTTTTACTGTTCTCGGAATTTTTGCAGGTTTTTATAATATTCTAAAAGTTTACTGGATGATGAAGGATGAGTGAGGAAGATAAGCTTGTGAGAAGGGTTTCAATTATAGGTTTTGGTATTTCCATTTTACTTTCCCTTTTAGTTTTGATTTTTTATAGACCAATCTCTTCCCTCTTTACTCTTTCAGGAGGTCTTTTCTCAATCTTTTTCTTTGTTTTATTAAAAGGGATTGCCTTCAAATTTCTCGAGAAAAAATCTTTTATATATGTCTTCATCTACATTTTAAGACTTGCTTTGATAGGCTTTGTTTTCTATGCTATAATAGTCATCTCTAAAAAAGAGATTTTATATTTTTTTATTGGATTTCTTTCGATTATTTTTGCAATAATGACTGAAGGAGTTATTCAATTTTTGAAATTGAAAAAAGGAATTGAATAAATGGAAAGTCTTGAGCATAAATTATTTTTTGTTTCCCTTTTCAATACAATCTTTGGAAAGCCTGTCTATATTCTTTTTTCTCTTTTCGGAATAAAACTGAATCCCCATCAGCCCATTCCTGACCATGTTGTGATGATAATCCTTGCCTCCATCTTCCTCGTTTTGTTTTTTGGAATCGCAAGCAGAAAGCTTTCGATTTATCCTTCACCAGTTCAAACCCTCCTCGAAGCAATCTGTGGTTTCTTTGAAGGTATAGCTGTCGATTTCATAGGAGAGGAGGGAAAGAAATATGTTCCGATGATTACAACTCTTGGACTTTTTATTCTTACATGCAATTTGATTGGATTGATTCCAGGATTTATGGCTCCAACAAGCAATCTTAATGTTCCTGTTGGATGTGCTATTTTTGCTGTTCTGTATTACCATTTTCAGGGTATTAAAAAGCATGGGATCTTTGGTTATCTCAGGAATTTTTCAGGACCTGTGTGGTGGTTAGCCTGGCTTATTTTTCCTGTTGAAATAATTAGCCATCTTGCTCGACCCTTCTCCCTTTCCATCAGGCTTTTCGGAAATATTCTTGGAGAGGAACTTCTTATATTGGTTCTTGCTACCCTGTTCCCATTCATAGTTCCTTTACCATTTATGCTTTTTGCAGTGCTTACATCCTTTATTCAGGCTCTTGTTTTCGTCTTTTTGACAACTACCTACATTGCAGGCGCAGTGGCAATGGAAGAACACTGAGATGAAAAAGTTAGAAGGCAGAGGACTGAAGCAAGACAAAAACGAGAAAAGCAAGACAGACGAGAAAAGAATTGTGAATTAGAAATGAGAGAAGGCAATTTCAAGATCGAAAAAAATTGTTCCCATCTTTCTTTTTTAAATTGTCCTTTTAACTTTTTACTTTTAACTTTTAAATTTTCATCAGGAGGTAGTTTATGAAAGCAGGAAAATTCTTCAAAAGATTTTTAATCCTTTCTCTATTTCTAACACCCCTTTTTGCAGGTGATGGAGGAACAAATTCTGACAAACTCGTCTGGGCAGTAATTGTAAGTGTTGGTGGACTTACCCTTTCAGCTATGGCAGGAGCAATAGCTCAGAGCAATGCCATAAGGTCAGCTTTTGATGGTATATCAAGGAATCCAGGCTCTGCAAGTTCAATAAGAGCACTTTTCCTCTTAGGATTAGCCTTTATCGAATCCCTTGTTATTTATGTTCTTTTCATTAACATTGTTATTTACTTCATACGCTGGAAGGATTTGATTTCTCCATAATAATGAAATTTTTGAAAAAGTTCTGGAATGTTCTTAAAGAAAGCTGGAGAAAATTTAGTAACGAGAGAAGTGATGACCTTTCCGCTATAATTTCCTTCTACATCCTCCTTGCAGCAATTCCATCAACAGGATTACTGGGTTTCATTGTTTCAAAAATAATAGGCTCAGATATGGAGCTTTTTCGCTCAATTTATATTCTGTCAAATGGATACTTCACTACTCTGGACCCAAATTTTTTTATTAAAATAAGACATCTTATAAATAGCATTGAAAAGCTTGGCTGGCTTGGATTTTTCTTTTCTATTCCTATAGGAATAGTTGTTTTTACTAAGATCACAGCTGGAATAAACGCAATGTTTGGAATCCCTTTAAAAAGGTCCTTTTTCAAAAACACAATATTTCAACTTTCAATGATGTTTTTTACAGGGACATTAATTTTCCTCTCCCTTCTTCTTTCCCTAACATTTTCAACAATTCACGGATATATTTCGAGAAACCCCGTTATCACACAATATATAAATTCAACAACTGTCTCTCTAACCATAAACTTTTTTGTTTCTTCTATCCTTCCGATTCTTCTCTCCTTCTCTTTCTTCTTTATTCTATACAAATTCATTCCACCTGTTTCTGTTAAAACTTCTGCAGCTTTAATCTCTGCTATTTTCACAACCACCCTGTGGGAAATTGCAAAAAGAATTTTCACATGGTATATAGGGAATGTAGCATTATGGGGAAGACTCCACGGAACACTTTCAGCAATTGTGGGTTTCATTTTACTTGTAGATCTTTCTGCGTATTTCTTTCTTTTTGGAGCTTCCCTCACATCTGTTTTAAATATGGAGATAATAGAACATGAAACTTAAAGAAATTTCAAAGATTTTATCATTGCCCCTTGAAGGGGATGGAGAGGTTGAAATCACAGGTCTCTCAAGCCTTGATAGCGCTGAAGAGGGAGATATTAGTTTTTTCTCAGACCCTAAATTAAAAAACCTTCTTGAGACAACTAAAGCATCTGCTCTAATAATTCCAGAAGATTTTGCCTTTAGCAGGCTTCCTGTTTTGAAGGCAAAAAATCCCTATCTTGAATTTACAAAACTGATGGCTATTTTTTACCCTCCTCCAAAATTTGCTCCAAGGGTTCACCTAACCGCGATTGTAGCAGACTCCGCTTACATTCACCCATCCGTTCATATTGGAGCTTTCACATTTATTGGAGAAAGAGTTTCAATAGGCGAGAATACTGTTATAATGCCTCATTCCTTTATAGGAGATGATGTAAAAATAGGAAAGGATTGTCTGATTTATCCAAATGTTACCATTCGGGAGAGGGTTTTGATAGGAGAGAGGGTGATAATACATTCTGGAGCAGTGATTGGCTCTGATGGCTTTGGTTATATAAAAAAGGAGGATGGGACATTCTTCAAAATCCCACAAATTGGGACTGTGATAATAGAGGATGATGTTGAGATAGGAGCAAGCACAACCATTGATAGGGCAACTCTCGGAGAGACGAGGATAGGTAGAGGCTCTAAATTAGATAATCTAATTCAAATTGGTCACAATGTGAAAATTGGCGAAAATACAATTATTGCTGCTCAGACTGGAATTGCTGGAAGCACTGAAATTGGGAAGGGTGTTACAATGGCGGGGCAGGTGGGAATAGCTGACCATTTAAAAATTGGAGATTTCACAATTATCGCTGCAAAAACAGGGGTTGCAAGTAATATTCAAGCCAACTCTATAATAGCGGGTTATCCTGAAATGGAAATAAGACTCTGGAGAAGAGTTCAAGCTTCCCTTTCACGCCTTCCAGAGCTTGTAAGGGATTTAAGAGAGATTAAGGAAAAATTGGGGATTGAGAAGTAAGGGAAAGAAACTCAGAGAATAAATCTACTATCCCATTTTTGTTTAGAGGAATGGGAAGTTTTGAAGAAAAGAGAGATTTATCAGGTAAGTTCTTCAAAACCTTCTCCAAACGCCTCGCTTTTCTTGCTATTAAATTTTGTTGACAGTTTCAGAGAATTGGTTTATATTTTGAACTAAGAGTCAATTCTATGGAGAAATCAATGAGTTTGATAGATGAGCTAAAAAAAGGAAATATCCCTCCTTCTTTAAAGATAGTTGCTGAGGAGGAAGGGGTTTCGGAAGAAGAACTTGCTGGAGATATAATAAAAGGTCATGCTGTAATTCTGGGGAACAAACTTCACAATAATATTAAGCCCGTTGGGGTAGGCAATAAGCTCAGGACAAAGGTTAATACAAATCTTGGAACATCAATGGATTTCCCTCATATAAAAGTTGAACTTGAAAAACTTGAGCTTGCAATAAAATATAAAACAGACACAGTTATGGACTTGAGCACAGGTGGTAATATTGACTTGATAAGAAAAGAGATAATCAAAAATTCTTCCGTTCCAGTTGGTTCTGTGCCAATTTATCAGGCGGCCATATATGGTCTTTCCAAAAGGGGGAATATGGTAAATCTTACAGTAGATGATATTTTCCTTGTTATTGAGCTTCATGCAATGGATGGGATTGACTTTATTACTGTCCATGCAGGTTTAACCCTTAAAGGCGTTGAAAGACTTAAGAGACAGGGAAGACTCACAAGCATTGTCTCAAGGGGTGGGGCTTTCATGGTTGGATGGATGATTCATAACGAAAAAGAAAATCCCCTCTATGAGAATTTTGATAGACTTCTTGAAATTGCAAAGAAATATGAGCTTACCTTGAGCCTTGGGGATGGGCTTAGGCCTGGTTCAATAGCTGATTCTACTGACTGGGCCCAGATTGATGAGCTCCTTGTCCTTGGGGAGCTTGTAAAGAGGTCAAGGGAAGCAGGGGTTCAGGCAATTGTTGAAGGTCCCGGACATGTTCCAATAAATGAGATTTCAATGAATATAAAACTTCAGAAGAAAATTTGTGATGACGCTCCCTTTTATGTTCTTGGTCCCCTTGTAACAGATATTGGTGCAGGATACGATCACATTACTGCTGCAATTGGAGGAGCTATAGCCAGTGCAGAAGGGGCTGATTTCCTTTGCTATGTTACACCAAATGAACATATTGGACTTCCTGATTTAGAAGATGTAAAACAGGGGTTAATAGCCTTTAGAATAGCTGCCCATGCTGGAGATATAGCAAAGGGAATAAAAGGAGCGAAGGAGTTGGATAGGAAGATGTCGGAGGCAAGATTTGGACTTGATTGGGCTGAACAGGAGAGATTGAGCCTTGATCCTGAAAAGTTCAGGGAAGTGAGAATGAAGAGAGGGAGTAAATCCAGGGCATGTTCCATGTGTTCCGATCTTTGCGCAATGAAAGTAATATCAGAATTCCTTGAGGAAGGAAATGTCCAGTATCTCTTATGAAGGTCTTTTATTTGGAACTGGTGGAGTCCCTCTTAGCACAAAGGGAAACTCCACTGAAGATGGAATAAGAAGAATAAGAGAGCTGGGACTTGACTGTATGGAGATAGAATGGGTTAGGGGGGTACATCTGAGGGAGGAAGGAGCCCGTTCTATAAGGAAAGTTGGAGAGGAAGAAAATGTTGCTCTCTCGGTTCATGCTCCTTATTTTATTAATTTGAATTCGGAAGACAGAGAGAAAAAGATTGCAAGCATGGAGAGAATAATTGTTTCATGCAGGATGGGAGAGCTTGCTGGAGCAAAGTCTGTTGTTTTTCATCCGGGTTATTATGGAAGTTCAAAGGATGCATATTCAGTCATAAAAGATGCAATAAAAGAGATTTCCGATGAGCTTAAAAGGGAGAGGAAGAAAATAACTTTAAGACCTGAGACTACAGGCAAACCAACACAGTTCGGTAGTCTTGATGAGATATTGAAAATTTGCGAAGAAGTTGAAGGAGTTTTACCATGCGTTGACTTTGCCCATATTCATTCAAGGGAAAGTGGAAAATACAACAGTTATGAGGAATTTGCAAAAACTTTAAAAAGGATTGAAAGAGCATTGGGGAAGGATTCTCTAAAGAATATGCACATACACATTTCTGGTATAGATTATTCTTCCAAGGGAGAGAAGAAGCACCTGAATTTGCAGGAATCAGATTTTAAATTTGATGAATGGATCCAGGTTTTGAAGGATTTTAGTGTTCAGGGTATGGTTATTATTGAGAGCCCTAATCTTGAGACTGACGCAATTTTACTGAAAAGGCTTTATCATGGCAAGGGAATTAAAAGTTAAATTCCTGGGGGTCAGGGGAAGTTACCCTGTTTCTTCCAACGGTTTTTTAAAGTTTGGTGGTAATACAGCATCAGTTCTTGTGGAGACTCCCCATATTTTTGTTATTTTCGATGCGGGAACTGGAATTGTGAATATTCCTTCCATAATTAAAAATAGTTCTCTTCCCGTAATTCTTCTTTTTTCTCATCTCCATCTCGATCATATAATTGGCTACCCATTTTTCACAAGCCAGATAAAGCCCTCAACAGAACTTTATGTTGCTGGTCCAAATTTTCCTTCTGATTTCTTTAAATTCATGGTCGACACCTTTAAATCTCCCATCTATCCAGTTTCATGGGGACAGATTAAATCTCCCAAGATGATTTTTGCCCTTGATGGAGGTGAGTCCCTTATAATTTATAAAGGAAGAGTGGGTCTTGCAGAAAAAGGAGATTTTGAACATTTTGACAGGAGAGTTATAATTTCTTCATTAAAATCCGATGCTCATCCAGAGGACGGAATTCTTATATATTCCCTCAGATACAATGGTAAGAAAATTGTATATGCAACAGATGTTGAGTGGAAAGGAAAACTGGAGAGGAAAACAAAGAATTTTATGAAGGATTGCGACATATTAATTCATGATGCTCAGTATACACCTGAGGAATACAATTCAAAAAGCAATTCTACAAAAGGTTTCGGGCATAGCACCTATGTAAAGTCCTGTGAAGTTGCAAAGGAAGTCGGATCAAAAAATTTGATCCTGTTTCATCACGACCCCGGTCATAATGATTTAATGATAGAAGAGATAGAAAAAAAAGCAAGGGATATTTATACTAATACAAAATCCGCTTATGAGGGGATGGAAATAAAGGTTTGAAAATGGAATTCCCTTTTATAATTGGCGGTAAAAAGAGAAAATCTGAGAAATTTAAAGATATAAAGAGCCCATGGAATGGTGAAATTTGCTCAAGAGTTTATCTCTCTGGGAAAGAAGAGATAGAGGAGGGAGTAAAACTTGCGGATAAGTCCTTTGAGAGGACTGATAAAATTCCTTCTCATGAAAGAGCTTTTATCCTTGAAAGAATCTCTTCCCAGCTTGATAAGAGAAAAGAGGAGATTGCGAAGTGGATAGTCCTTCAGGCTGGAAAACCTATCAGGGATTCAAGGTTAGAGGTTGATAGGGCAATATTTACTTTTAAAATTGCTAGCGAGGAAGCGAAAAGAATTGGTGGAGAAATACTAGACCTTGATTGGAGAAAGGGGCTTGATAAAAGGGTTGGCTTGGTCAGGAGATTTCCAGTAGGGACTATTCTTGCAATTACACCTTTCAATTTCCCCATTAATCTTGTAGCCCACAAGGTTGCTCCTGCTATCGCTGTGGGTAATCCCATAATTTTGAGACCAGCCACCCAGACTCCCTCACCATCATTAATTCTTGGAGAAATCATTATTGAATCAGGATATCCTGAAGATGCGATTTCTGTTGTTCCAAGCTCTCATGAATCTATAGAATATCTCTTTACTGATGAAAGAATAAAAAAAGTTACCTTTACAGGGAGTGCAGAAGTGGGATGGGAAATAAAAAAGAAAGCCTGGAAAAAAAAAGTGACACTGGAACTTGGCGGGAATGCAGGGGTAATTGTTGATAAGGATGCAGACATCGACTGGGCTGTTGAGAGGATTGCATTTGGCTCTTTTTCCTATGCAGGACAAATATGCATATCTGTTCAGAGGGTATGGATTCATGAGGAGATATGGGATAATTTTATGAACAAATTTTTAGAAAGAACAAAAAGCCTGAAAGTTGGGAATCCCATGGATGAAAGCACTGATATTGGTCCATTGATTGATGATGAGTCAGCAAAGAGAGTAAAAAGTTGGCTTGATGAAGCAAAGGAAGGAGGTGCTATCTTTTTAACAGGAGGGAAAGTCGAAGGAAGAGTAATGGAGCCAGCAATAATAACAAACACAAAACCAGAAATGAAAATTTTTTGTGCAGAAGCATTTGCTCCCCTTGTAATAGTTAAGAAGTTTAAAGATTTTGAAGAGGCGATTAAAGGAGTGAATAACTCAGTATATGGTCTCCAAGCAGGAATTTTTACAAAGGATATAAAGAAGATATTTAGAGCCTTTGAAAGTCTTGAGGTTGGAGGAGTTATTGCCAATGATGTTCCTACCTTCAGGGTTGACCATATGCCCTATGGAGGAGTAAAGGAATCAGGTTTTGGAAGAGAGGGAATAAGATGGGCAATGGAGGAAATGACAGAAGTCAAACTCCTCGCCCTCAATTTATCATAAAAGAATATGAAAGCAATGAAAGCTGTCAGCTTTTCTCTTTTAAATTTTTTAAGGAGGATTTATAAATGAGAGAGATTAGCTTAAAAGATGTAAAGGAAACAATTAAAAAGACTGTTCAGGAAGCAAATTTTGTGCTCAGGGAGGATGTTCTTAAAATCATTGAGGAAGCGTCAAAAAAAGAAGAGTCAGAGGCTGGAAAAGAAGTATTCAATCAGATTTTGAAAAATGCCCAGATAGCCAGAGACGAACTCCTTGCTTTATGCCAGGACACAGGAGTTGCTGTGTTTTTTGTTGAATTTGGCGAGGAAGTCAGATTTAAGAATGATGGATTCAAAGGTCTGAGGGATGCAATTGAAAAAGGGATGATAGAAGGTTATGAGGAAGGGTATTTAAGAAAATCTATTGTTGAAGATCCTGTAAGAAGAAAGAACACAGGTAATAATGCACCTGCTTTCGTCCACTGGGAACTTGCTCCTGGCGATAAGTTTAAAATTTACTTCCTTGCCAAAGGTGGAGGAGCTGAGAACATGAGCGCAGTTAGAATGTTTGCGCCAGCAGCGGGAGCAGAAGGGATTGAGAATTTTGTTGTTGAAACAGTAGAGAAAGCAAGTTCAAATCCATGCCCTCCAATTATAGTGGGAGTTGGTATTGGTGGGAATTTTGAAATGGCACCTCTACTTGCCAAAAAAGCTCTTCTTAGGAATCCTGTGGGCTCCCATCATCCAGATCCTTTCTATGCTGAGATGGAAGAAAGACTTCTGAAGAGAATTAATAATCTTGGAATTGGTCCTCAGGGGCTTGGAGGAAGGATTACAGCCTTAGCAGTTCACATTGAAGTCCATCCATGCCATATTGCTTCAATGCCGGCTGCTGTGAATATAGAATGTCACTCTCACAGAATAAGAGAAATAGAGTTTTAGGAGGTAAAATTGATAGAGATAAGATTCCATGGAAGAGGTGGCCAGGGAGCAGTAATAGCTTCTGAAATTCTTGCAACAGCTCTTTTTTCTGAAGGAAAGTATGTTCAGACATTTCCACAGTTTGGAGTTGAAAGGAGAGGTGCTCCTGTAGCAGCCTTCCTGAGAATAGATGATAAGCCAATAAATTTAAGATGCAGAGTTTACACTCCTGACCACATAATAGTCCTTGATCCAATTCTTATAGAATCAGTTAATGTTACAGATGGTTTAAAGAAGGGTGGTTGGATTACTGTAAATACATCAAAAAGTCCAAAGGATTTCCAGAATTTTTCCGATTTTAAAGTTGCTACAGTAGATGCTTCAGGTATTGCAATTAAATACAGGCTTGGACCAAAAACCGCTCCTATTGTTAATACAGCTATTCTTGGCGCCTTTGTGAAAGCAGTTGGGATTGTAAGTAGTCTTGAAAGTGTTCTAAAAGCCATGGAGGAGCATGTTCCAGTTAAACTTGAGGACAATAAAAAAGCGGCAAAGGATGCTTATGAGGAGGTAAGATGGGAATAATTAAATTTGAAAAGCTATCGGATTTTCCCTATATGCCAGCTTCCCTTTCTGACACCCTATACAACAAAACAGGCTCCTGGAGAACTTTCATGCCCGTTCACAGGAATAAAATTCCTCCTTGCAACCATGCATGCCCGACAAATGAAAATATTCAGAGATATATTTATTTAATTCTTAAGGGAAAGTATGAGGAGGCTTATAGAGTTATAAAGGAGGACAACCCAATGCCTTCCATAACCGGAAGGGTTTGTTATCATCCCTGTGAGACAGCCTGCAACAGAGAAAAGTTTGATAGAGCTATTTCAATTCATTTCATTGAAAGATTCCTTGGAGACTATGGACTAAATATAAAAGATAAATGGGATATTGTGGAGAGGAAAGAGAAAATCGGGATAATTGGCTCAGGCCCTGCGGGGTTAGCGTGTGCCTATCATTTAAGAAGAAAGGGGTATAAAGTAAAGATATTTGAAGCAGAATCTCAGTTCGGAGGACTTTTGAGATATGGTATTCCTTCCTATAGATTACCCAAGAATATCCTTGATGCAGAGATAAGAAAACTTGAGGAAATGGGAATTGAGTTTGTTGCAAATTATAAAGTAAGAAGCCCCCATGACCTATTAGGAGAGTTTGATGCTCTTTTTATAGGTGTTGGAGCAACTCTTTCCACGAGTATAGGAGTAGAGGGAGAAGATACCGATGTAGTTCTCAAAGGGATTGAATTTCTGAAAAGGGTTAATAAGGGCGAGAAGGTTAAACTTGGAAAGAAAGTTGCGGTAATTGGAGGTGGTAATACAGCGATTGACTCTGCTCGCACTGCACTAAGGCTCGGATCAGAAGTGAAGATTTTATACAGAAGGTCAAGGGCTGAGATGCCAGCGATACCGTCTGAAGTTGAAGATGCGGAAGCAGAGGGTATTGAAATTGAATTTCTTGTAGCCCCTTCTAAGATTCTCAGTGAAAATGGAAAGGTCTCTGGAATTGAATGTATAAGAATGGAGTTAGGAGAGCCTGATGAGTCAGGAAGGCGAAGGCCAGTTCCGATAAAAGGCTCTGAATTTGTAATCCCCCTTGACAATGTTATATCAGCAATTGGAGAAAAAGTTGACATTGGATTTTTCGAGCGTCTTGAAACAACAAAATGGGGTGTTAAAGGAGATTATTTTGGAAGGACATCCTCAGAGAGGATATTTGTTGGTGGAGATTGTCTAACAGGACCAGCAACAGTAGTAGAAGCCCTTGGAGCAGGGAAAAAATCTGCCATGGCAATTGACCATTTCTTAAAAGCAGAAACTCTTCCAGCAATTGAAGAGATCAAGCCCGTAGAGTTTGAGAAGCTTAATCTTAATTACTTTAAGAAAAAGGCAAGAATCGAGCCCGAAAGGCTTGAACCATATGAGCGAATAAGTAACTTCAGAGAGGTCTGGAAAGGATTTGAAGAACCTGCTTTAATTTCAGAGTGTGAGAGATGCTTTTCCTGTGGGGTATGCAATGGATGTGATAATTGCTGGGTTTTCTGTCCTGA
Source organism: uncultured Clostridia bacterium (assembly GCA_964531645.1). Taxonomy (GTDB): domain Bacteria; phylum Acidobacteriota; class Aminicenantia; order JBFLYD01; family JBBIMS01; genus JBBIMS01. Next base: position 23,362 of record CAZHEF010000024.1, on the reverse strand, counting down.
TGTTTCAATAATAAGGAATGAGGAAGAGTATTCTGTTGACTATGACTATTGTAAAGGATGTGGGGTTTGTGCAAAGGAATGTCCGAGAAGTGTAATTGATATGGAGGAGGAAAGATGAAAAAAGTAATAACAGGGAATCATGCAGTATCATATGGAGTAAAGGTTTCAAGGACTGAGGTTATTGCAGCATATCCAATAACCCCCCAGACTCAGGTTGTGGAGCTTCTTTCTGAATTTTGTGCATCTGGTGAGCTCAATGCGAAATTTATAAAGGTAGAATCAGAGCATTCTGCAATGGCTGCATGTATAGGAGCATCCATTGCAGGAGCAAGAGCTTTCACTGCCACATCAGCCCAGGGTCTTGCTCTTATGCATGAACTTCTCCACTGGGCAGCTGGAGGCAGATTGCCCATCGTTATGGCTGACATAAATCGTGCAATGGCTCCAGGATGGTCTGTATGGACAGACCAGAATGATACCCTTTCCCAGAGGGACACTGGATGGATGCAAATATACTGTGAATCAAATCAGGAGGTTCTTGATTCCGTAATACAGGGGTATAAAATTGCTGAAAAGTTTTCTATTCCCCTTATGCTTGTTCTTGATGCGTTTGTTCTATCCCACACATCTGAACCTGTTGATATTCCTGAGCAATCAAAGGTTGATTATTATTTACCTCCTTACAATCCTGAAATAAAGATTGATATCGAAAATCCGAGAGCTTTTGGAGGTCTGCTTTCTCCCGACTACTATTTTGAGATAAGGTATTTGCTCCAGAAAGATATGGAGAAAGCTATGGAATTTGCGAAGGAAGCAGATGAAGAATTTTATGAGATTTTTGGAAGAAAATATGGTGTCGTTGAGCCTTATAAATGTGATGATGCAAAGATAATAATTGTTGTTTCATCCACTGTAACAGGGACTGCAAGGACTGTAATTGATGCTTTGAGAGAGAAGGGAAAGAAAGTTGGACTTTTGAAAATGAGATTCTTCAGACCCTTTCCCTTTAATGATGTAAAATCTGTCCTTTTAAATGCAAAGAAGGTCGCAGTAATTGATAGAAACATATCTTACGGTGCGGGAGGTATCTTCTTCCAGGAGATAAAATCTGCCCTTTACAATGAGAAAAAAGGTCCACCTATTTTTGGATTCATAACAGGACTTGGTGGAAGGGATGTAACACCTGAAATAATAAGGGAAATCATTGAGTATACTGACGAAAATGATGAACCGGAGGAGAATATCCTCTGGAGAGGAGTAATGCGATGAAAAACTATATTTTGCCTGAAGAAGAAAATATGAGACCAGGGCATCTTGCATGCCCGGGTTGCGGCGGTGCTCTTACCATGAGATTCGCCCTTAAGGTTCTTGGAAGAAAAACTGTAATATCTCTTCCAGCATGCTGCTGGTCTGTCATAGATGGACCTTTCCCCTATTCATCTCTTCGAATTCCCCTTTTTCATTGTGCCTTTGAAACTGCAGCATCTACAGCATCAGGGATAAGGGCGGGATTAGATATAAAAGGAATGGAGGATATTACTGTTCTTGCCTGGGCAGGAGATGGAGGAACATTTGACATTGGACTTCAAGCTCTATCCGGAGCAGCGGAAAGGAATGATAATATAATTTACATATGCTATGACAATGAAGCCTATATGAATACAGGGATTCAGAGGTCTTCTGCAACTCCAAAGGGTGCATGGACAACAACTACTCCTGTTGAACATCCAAAGACCGAACCAAAAAAGAACATGGTTGAGATAATGACTGCCCATAGAATCCCTTACACCGCAACAGCTTCAATAGCATATCCTGATGATTTTGTTAGAAAGCTGGAAAAAGCGAAAAATATAAAAGGGACCAGATTCCTTCACATATTCTCTCCATGCCCTCCGGGATGGAAGATGACGCCAGAACTGACAATTGAAATTGCAAGACTTGCTGTTAGAACAGGACTTTTTCCTCTTTGCGAAGTTGAAAATGGAATTAAATATACAATAAATATTGAACCTGAATGGGTTCCTGTAAGGGAATATTTTAGACTTCAGGGAAGATTTTCTCATTTGACAGAGGATGACCTGAAAGAAATAGAGAATAATGTAAAAAGGGAATGGGAGATATTGAAGAGAAAGGCAATGATTTGATTTTAAATTTTAAAATGAAGATTGTAATAATGAACAATTGGAGGTTTTAAAATGAGAAAGAATTTGATTTTTCTACTTTTCCTTCTTTTGATAGTTCCTTCTTTTTTTGCCCAGGAGAAGGCTTACAATTTTATCCTTCGGGACCTTTCAGGAAAAACTTATAAGCTGTCTGATTACAAAGGAAAAGTTGTTCTTGTAAATTTTTTTGCCACATGGTGCAGGTTCTGCAGGATGGAAATTCCTCATCTTGTATCCCTCACCTCCGAATATAAAGATAAGGTTCAGATCTTTTCAATTTCAGTAGATCAGAATCCTCATCAAGTACTTAAGAAATTTATTGAGGATTACGAAATTAATTATCCTGTTCTTATCGCTACCGACGATGTTGTTACTGGATATGGAGGACTTGCAGAAGGTATCCCTTACACAGTTTTGATTGATCAGAATGGAATTATAAGAAACTCTTATCTCGGAGCAAGGGATAAAAAAGTCTTCGAAAACGACATAAATAAGCTTTTGAAATAGAATTAGTTGAAATAGATTATAAAAAAATAAAATTTTGTTCGGTTTTGTTCAGGAATGGAATAAGTCAGACTACAAGAGAAATAGTTTTTCCTAAAACAATTTCTGCTGAGAATCGTAAAAAAAGTGGAGGTGTTCTGTGAGAAAAGGAATATTATTTTGTCTAATCTTGATTATGGCAACAGGATTTATTTTTTCCCAGGGCAAAAAAGTTTTAAAACCAACAGTAACCACTGCTGAGGAAAGATTGAAAGCATGGGAACAACATGAGCTGATGAAGAAAACATCAATATTTAAAAATTTGAAGTGGAGGTCTGTGGGTCCTGAGTTCATGGGAGGAAGAATAACTGATATTGAGGTTCCTCCAGGCAATCACTTTATAATCTATGTTGCTGTTGCTTCAGGAAATGTGTGGAAAACAGAGAACAACGGGACAACATGGATTCCAATTTTTGAGTCTGAATCAACATTTACAATTGGAGACATTGCTGTTTCTCCATCCAATCCCGATATAATCTGGGTTGGAACGGGAGAGAGCAACAGCAGTAGAAGTTCTTATGCAGGGACAGGGGTTTTTAAATCTGAGGATGGTGGTAAAACATGGAAGAATATGGGGCTCAACGATTCCCATCATATAGGAAGAATTTTAGTCCACCCAACTAATCCTGATATAGTCTATGTTGCAGTCATAGGTCATCTCTATACAGAAAATGAAGAAAGGGGGCTTTATAAGACCACTGACGGAGGAAAAAACTGGAAAAAAGTCTTATATGTTAATCCAAGAACAGGAGTTATCGATGTTGCAATGGATCCATCAAATCCTGATATTCTTTATGCTGCTTCATGGGAAAGGATAAGAAAAGCATGGAATTTTACAGGAAGTGGTTCTGGAAGCGGAATCTGGAAATCCACTGATGGAGGAGAAAATTGGGTCAAACTTACAAATGGATTTCCTGTGGGAGAGCATGTAGGTAGAATTGGGCTTGCAGTTGCGCTCTCAAACCCAAATGTTGTTTATGCCCTCCTTGATAATCAGGCTCAGAGACCAATTGAGAAAAAAGAGGGAGAACTTACAATAGAAGAACTGAAAAAGATGAAAAAAGAAGAATTTTTAAATATAGACCCTAAAGTTCTTGATAGATTTCTGAGAAGATACAGTGTTCAAAGGGAATACACTTCAGAAAAGGTCATTGAAATGGTTAAGAGTGGTGAACTCACAATCAATCATATTGTTCAATATGTTATGGATGCTAACCGTTCCCTTTTTGAGGCTAATGTTTTTGGAGCAGAGGTTTATAGATCTGATGATAAAGGTGAAACATGGAGAAAGGTGAACGAAAAATACATTGACAATTTCTACTATTCCTATGGATATTACTTTGGGAACATTAGGGTTTCACCTGATAATGAAAACAAAATCTATATACTTGGTGTTCCTCTGCTAACTTCCGATGACGGAGGAAAGACATTTAAAAATATTGGCGGAAGAGGTGTTCATGCAGACCATCATGCACTCTGGATAGATCCTAAAAATCCAGATAGGCTAATTCTTGGAAATGATGGAGGAATAAATATTTCTTATGATAGGGGAAAAACATGGCAAAAAATAAATAATTTGCCAATAGGTCAATTTTATACAGTCACTGTTGATATGGAAAGACCATACAATATCTATGGAGGATTGCAGGATAACGGTGTTGTCTATGGACCAAGCAATCATAAACCTGGGCCCGGGGTTCCTGACCCATGGAAAACTTTATTTGGCGGTGATGGTGCATATGTTCAGGTTGACCCCCTTGACTCAAATATTGTCTATGTTGAATCCCAGTTTGGAAATATCGCGAGAATTAATAAAAAGGATGGTAGTGTAAAAAGAATTAGACCTACCGGAAAATTGAATGAACCTCCCCTCAGATATAACTGGCAGACCCCCTATTTTATATCTTCCCATAACCCCTTTATTCTCTATTATGGAGCTAATAAAATCTTTAAATCATTGAACAGAGGGGATAGCTGGATATGCATAAGCCATGATTTAACAACAAATCCACAACCTCAGGGAAATGTTCCTTACGGCACAATCACAACAATTTCAGAATCTCCTTTGAAGTCGGGATTAATTTATGTTGGAACAGATGATGGAAATCTGTGGGTCACTCAAAATGATGGTGCTTCATGGACAAGAATTGGGCAGGGACTTCCAAAGAAGTGGGTTTCAAGGGTAGTGGCTTCTCAGTATGAGGAAGGAACAGTTTTTGTTTCTTTTACTGGTTACAGGGATGATGATTTTGAAAAGTATCTTTACATGTCAGAAGATTATGGGAAAACATGGAAATCAATTGCAGGAAATCTTCCATCTGAACCTATAAATGTTATAAGGGAAGACCCAAAATCAAAAGAAATCCTTTATGTTGGAACGGAGCCTGGAGTTTATGTATCAATAGATAGAGGAAAAACATGGTATTCCCTCTGCAACGATTTGCCAACCACTCCAGTTCACGATTTAATTGTCCATCCAAGGGATAATGAGCTTGTAATAGGAACTCATGGAAGGAGTGTTTACATTCTGGATGTTGACATAATTCAAAAATTTGTAAAAGAGAGGATTTCAGAAAAAGATATTTATCTTTTTGATATAAAACCTGCTGATATTGTTTCAGCAAGAGGAGTCCAGAAAGCAGAAGCTTCTATATACTTTTATCTGAAAATTCCTCAAAGTGTTGAGATTGAAGTCTTCGATAAAAATGGAAGGTCAATTAAAAAACATGAATTTAAAGGTGAGGAAGGAATGAATCTTTCTGTGATTTCTCTGACATCAGAAGCAGAGTTCGTCTTGGAACCTGGAGATTATAAATTAGTTATTTCAGCAGGAGAGAAGAAAGTAGAAGGTAGATTAAGATTAATTATCGCCCAACAGAGGTTTGAAGAATAGAGCTTTACTCTTCTTTCCCGCTTAAATAGCGGAAAGCTTTATCCATATCTGCATGGCTTGCTACAATGACAATTGTATCTCCTTCTTTTATAACAAAGTTGGGTGGGGGGCTTGTAAATGATTTTTCTCCCCGAACCACTGCTATAATTGTTGCTCCTGTTTCTTTTCTTAGATCTAATTCTTTAAGGGACTTTCCACAGGCAGGTGAGTCAGAGGAAACAAAGAAGGTTTCTGCTGTTCCCGCTGTAAGAAGCTCGGTCATTTTCTGAAAAGAATACGGTGTTCTTGAAACACCCCTCAACATTCCGTATCTTTCAGCTCTAATTATTTTAATCTGGGCATCAATTAAATTTCTTGGGATGTGATACTCTTCAAGAACTCGAACAAATATCTCAATGGATGTTTCAAATTCCTCGGGAATTACCTGATCTGCACCAATTTTGTAAAGCTCGTCTATCTCATTTACATATTTGGTTCTCACAATTATGTGAATTGATGGATTAATAGCTCTTGCAAGCTTTACTGCATTTCTTGTAATTAAAGGGTCTGAGATAGCAACAACAAGTAATTTAGCATTTTTGATTCCTGCTGCTTTTAGAATTTCAGCGCTCCAGACATCCCCAAAAATTATAGGTTCTTCTTTTTTAGCATTTTTTACTACTTCCGCATCTATATCAATGATTATATACTTTATTCCTGTGCTTTTAAGAACCCTTGCAAGATTCTGACCATTAAGTCCATAACCAGCTATTATCACATGGTTTTTTAATTCTGGAATTTTTTCCTCTTCATGAGCAAAAAAATGTTCCTTTACTTTTTTAAAAGTGAGAAATCTCTCAAAAATTAATGGAGAAAGTTGTATAACAAAAGGAGTTGCAAGAAAAGAACAGATGGAGGAGGCAATGAAAATCTGGTAAACATTGCTGGAAATTATTCCGTATTGATTCCCCAATCTTGAAAGAAGGAAGGAGAACTCTCCAATTTGAAAGAGACTTAATGAAACAAGGAATGCGATTCTTGAATTTTGAACTATCAATTGAACGACAAAGAAAATAATAATTACTTTTAATAACGAAATTGCAAAGAAAACCGCTCCAATCACAAATTTTTCTTTCCATGCAAAGTTAAGATCAAGGAGAAGTCCAATTGAAATAAAGAAAAGGCTGTTGAAAAGGTCTTTTAAAGGGAGGATGTCGGAATAAACCTGATGGCTGTATTCTGATTCTGAAAGAATCAGTCCTGCAATAAATGCTCCGAGGGCAAGGGAAAAGCCAAAATAATTACTTATAAATGCCATCCCTATCAAAACAAAAAGGGTTGAGAAGAGAAAAGCTTCTCTAACTTTAGTTTTAACTATTAGATAAAGGAAATAAGGCATTACTTTTCTTGCAACAATTATTATTAAAATAACAGCTATAATTCCCAGTAAAAATCTTGTAAGAAGAGAATGTAAAGAAAGGGAAATTTTTCCAGAAAGAACAGGGGTTAAAATTATCATGGGCACAAAGGAGAGGTCCTGAAAGAGAAGTATTCCTATAGAGACTTTCCCATGAGGAGAATTAATCTCTTTCCTTTCTGAAAGAATTCTCATTACAAGAGCAGTCGAGCTCAGAGATATCAGAAATCCATAAAAAATTCCTTTTGCAAAACTAAATTTAACAATCAAAAGAATGCAAGCAGTAATAAAAATCGTTAAGAAGATCTGAAGAAAGCCACTGAGCCAAAAACTTTTTTTCATCTCTTTCATTTTTTCTATGGAGAATTCTATTCCGACAGTGAAGAGAAGAAGCATTATTCCGATTTCAGCAAAAAGATCAATTCTATGGGGATCAGATATAAGTTTTAGTCCAGAGGGACCGATTAGAACCCCTGCTGTTAGAAATCCTCCAACTACTGGAAGTTTCAGCTTATTACTTATAAAAAACACAACAATTGAAAAGCCAAGAATTAAAAGAAATTCCTTTAAAACAGAGATTTCCATTTTTTATATTTTTATGAAAATTTTAAATCTGTAAAAAATACTCATAATTCCCAACCATAAAATAACATAAGAGATTGCAAAAAGGAGGGAACCGTTCATATTTCCAGCCAATGGGACAAAAATTCTTCTAAAAATCCATGAATAAAGTGATAGAGTTTCATTACCTGCGTTGACTTTTATTATAATGAGGGTTTTTGTAAGAATTCCTGAAAGAAAATAAACAGCGATGGGATTAACTCCAAAAATTGCAAAGGGGATACCAATTTTTCTAATATTTAAGAGATCGAAGAGGAAAAAACATATAGCCAGAAAAATATAAGCCATACCTCCTGTGAAAAGGACATAGGAGCTTGTCCATAGGTTTTTATTTATAGGGAAAAAGAGCGAGAAAATATAACCCAAGGAGAGGAGGATGATTCCTATAAGAAGCATCCCTGAGAATTTTTCCCTTTTTTCTTTCAACCATATTCCCGCGAATATTCCAAGAATAGTGGTTGCAATTGCAGGAAATGTGCTCAGAATACCTTCTGGATCCCATGTCCCCTGCCATAATCTTGTTCCTTTAAATACAATTCTATCAATATAACTTGCTAAATTTCCGTCAGGAGTTAAATTTCCAGTTCCATTTCCTGGAATAGGTATTAAAGTCATTGCGAGATAGTATCCAATCAAAATTATTCCAGTTGCCATTGCAAGGACTTTTGGTTTTAATTTTATGAAAAGAATTGCAGAGAAAAGATAACAGAGGGCAATTCTCTGCAGGACACCAGGGATTCTTAGTCTTGAAATCTGAAAGTTGTAGAATGGATAAAGATGAAGAATTAAACCGAGAGCAAACAGAATCAATGACCTTCTGAGAATTTTATTGATTATTTTTGACTCTGATAAACCCCTCTCCTTTCTTTTAGAAAGGGATAGGGTAATGGCAACACCCATAATAAATAGAAAAAATGGAAAAATTAGATCAGTTGGTGTCCAGCCGTTCCATTCGGCATGTCTCAATGGTGAATAAACATATTTCCAGCTTCCAGGGTTGTTCACCAGTATCATTCCAGCAATGGTTATACCTCTAAAAACATCGAGGGAGAAAAGTCTCTTTTCGCTCATATTTGTATTTTATTCCTCTTTAAAAATGAGTCAAGAAATTTGTGACTCTATGTCATTCATTCCACTTGCGAAGTAGACCACAATGAGGCTTTTATAAAGCTTATTTTCCACTTACGAAGTGGAATTTGAGGGGCGGGAGAATTTTATTTTTTTTTTAAGATGAGTCAAGAAATTTGATTTTAACGCATCAAAACAATAAAATTTTTTTATGAATGTTAAAGTTAGGTTTGCTCCAAGTCCAACAGGTTATCTTCATGTGGGAGGGGCAAGGACTGCTCTTTTCAACTGGTTATTTGCAAGGAAAGAAAATGGAACATTTATTTTAAGAATTGAAGACACAGATGTCCAGAGATCCTCAGAGGACATGGTTACCGGTATTTTAGAAGGGCTTGAGTGGCTTGGCTTAAAATGGGATGAGGGACCTTTCTTCCAATCTCATCGTCTTAATATTTACATGGAAAAAGCAGAGGAATTAGTAAGAGAGGGTAAAGCTTATTATTGTTATTGCCTTCCAGAGGAGATAGAAGAGAGAAGAAAGAAAGTAGAAGCTGAAGGAAAGGTATGGATTTATGACAGGAGGTGTCTTCATTTATCAGAAAATGAAAAAAAAGCTCTGGAGAGAAGAGGAAGAAAGGCAATAAGATTTATTGTCCCTCCAGGTAAAATTATCTTCATGGATACTGTTCACGGAGATATGGAATTCGATAACAAAAATATAGAAGATTTTGTTCTTTTAAAATCAGATGGATATCCCACCTACCATCTTTCAGTAGTTATTGACGATATGGATATGGGTATTACCCATATAATAAGGGGGGATGACCATCTTCCCAACACTCCGAAACAAATATTGCTTTACAATGCCTTTAATCGAGAAATTCCAGTTTTTGCTCATCTTCCCTTGATACTTGGACCGGATAGAAAAAAAATGAGCAAGAGACACGGACATACATCAGTCCTTTATTTCAGGGATGCTGGATATCATCCCCTTGCAATGTTTAATTTCCTTGCCCGTCTGAGCTGGTCTCCAGGGGAAGAGAAAGATATATACACAATAGAAGAGATGATAGAGAAATTCTCATTGAATGCAATTAGTCATAACAATCCAATATTTGATTTGAACAAACTTGATTGGTTGAACTCAAGAATTCTTTCAGAATTTCCAGCTTACCTTCTCTTTGACGATTTTAAAGAGAATTTGAAAGTGCGGGGTCTGTGGAGAGAGGATTTTCAAAGGGAGTGGATAGAAATGGTAATATCCCTTTTCAAGGAAAGAGCAAAGAGCATGCGTCAACTGGTAGATGATTCGACTCCATTTTTTAAATATGATTTTGAGTATGAAAAGGAAGCTGTTGAAAAATATCTTTCCCATGAGAATCTTTATCGATATATGGAAGAATTTCTGGATAGACTTTCTGAGCTTGAAAGTTTTAAGAAAGAAAATGTTGAAGAAGTCTGTCGTTCTCTTGCCGATGAACTGGGGATAAAAACATCTGTTCTTATTCATGCTACAAGAGTTGCTTTAACTGGAAAAAGAGTTACTCCTGGAGTTTTTGAAATGATGGAGGTTCTTGGGAAGGAAAGTTGTTTGAAAAGAATAAAAAGATTGATTTCATTTTTGAAGGAGAAAAAGAATAGGAATTAATCTCCATTGTAAAATGCAAATTTTTTAAATTGAAAATTTTAAATTGATTACTCCAGACTACCAACTTCTTTCTCAACCTCTTCAAGAATCTTGCATGACTTCACTAGTTCCTTCATTTTATTGTGGTCAGGATATAATGGTCTGTCCTCTTCCAGATGGGGAATATATTTTCTTATAACCCTTCTTGCCGCATTCACACCCCTTCCTGGATTGAACTCTCGGAAATCGAGTGCTTGGGCAGAAGCCATAAACTCAATTCCAAGAATTCCATAGGCGTTATCAAGGATTTGTTCATTTTTTAGAGCGGTATTCAATCCCATTGAAACAAAATCCTCTTGGTCAGCAGCAGCGGGGATTGACTGGATCGATGCAGGCATTGAAAGTATTCTCTGTTCAACTATCAACATATCTGCAGTATACTGACTTAGCATGAATCCTGAGAAAATGCCAGGATTTTTCGTCAAGAATGCTGGGAGTCCAACACTCAGATTTGGGTTTGTTAATCTATTAAGTCTTCTTTCAGATAAAACGCAGATCATGGTAACCGCTGCTCCAACCATATCCATTGGTAATGAAATAGGCGAACCCTGGAAATTGGCACCTGTTAGGGTCAAATTATACTCCGGTAGAAATATCGGATTATCGCCAACTCCATTCAATTCAATCTCCACTTGTTCTCTTGCCCAGCGGACTGCGTCATGGGCTGCACCAATTACCTGGGGTGATGAACGCATTGAATAGGCATCCTGAACCTTTGTCTTGAATTTTCCGATAAGAAGGTCGCTTCCCTCAATGCACTTCATAATTGCCTTTGCTGAACGGATTGCACCTGGGAAGCCCCGGGCTTCATGAACTCGAATATCATAAGGTTTAAGATTGGCAATAAGGGCTTCCAGAGTCATTGCACAGGCAATCTCTGCCTGTTTCAACCAGCGATTTATATCATATAACTGAAGTGCGCTTATTGCGGTTATAAAGTTAGAACCATTAATTGTTGCTAGACCATCCCTTGCCTTGAGCCCGGGTATGGGAATCCCAGCTCTTTCCAGTGCTACCCTACCAGGAAGTCTTTCGCCCTGATAAAATGCCTCACCTTCACCCAGCATCAAAAGCGCGATCTGGGACATCGGTGCAAGGTCACCACAGGCACCAACCGACCCTTTCTTGCAAACAACTGGTGTCACACCTTTATTTAACATTTCAATAAGTGTCAGGACAATTTCTGGTCTGCATGCAGACTTTCCTTTTGCAAGGACATTTATTCTGCTTGCCATTGCTCCCCGAACATATTCTATTGGCATAGGTTCACCAATCCCAGCTGCGTGATTATAAATCAAATATCTTTGAAACTGTTCAACTTCTTCGTCTGATAGAACAACTTCAGAAAGTTCACCAATGCCTGTATTCGTTCCATACATAATTTCCTTTGCCTTCAATTTCTTTTCAAGCATTTCTCTGCATTTTTTTATTTCATTAAGGGATTCAGGTGCAAGCTCGACTTTTTCATTGTGTCGAGCAATTGCCACAAATTTTTCAATCGTTAGACTTTTTCCATCAAGAATTATTGACATAATAATTACTCCTTTCCATAAATTATATTCAAAATTATATTTGATATTTTAGAAAAGTCAATTCAATATTGTGTCCATAATTCATATATAAATTTTGTTGAGAAAAATTGAATCTCCTTTTTGATTATTTAGGAAAATATTACCCCTTTCTGCCTTTAAAATAGATTTCGCCCCAATAGATATTTTTTAGATGAATATCAAAAAGATAGATTTTTGGGGTCAAATCTTTAATTTTTAAATTGTTTTTTTTCGGGTTTTAAAAATTTTTATTTGCTTTTATTTGACATTTTGCTAATGGAGCTTAATTTTAAAAATTAAATTTAAAGAACTGACCCCAAAATAAAGAATCACTTGACAAGCATAAAAAATGGGTAGAAAATTATAATTGGTATGAGAATTTTAAAGGAGGATAAGATGCAAATAACAGTTGAGAGTGACAAACCTCCCTCGAGTTTATTTGAGAAATTCTTACAATTTAAAAATGTTAATCTTGAAGAATGGAATGACTGGAGATGGCAGTTAAGAAATTCAATAAGATCGGTTGAAAAATTATCTGAATTCATTGACCTTACTGAGAATGAAAAAATCCAGCTAAAGATGGTTACTTCTGTTTATCCCATGTTCATTACTCCTTATTACCTCTCATTGATAAACCCAGAAGACCCAGAAGATCCAATTAGAAAACAAGCCATTCCTTCAATTGCTGAAATTATTGAATTTAATGAATACGATGAAGAAGACCCTCTTAATGAAGAAATTGATTCTCCATGTCCTGGTTTAACTCACAGATATCCTGATAGAGTTCTTATTGTTGCAACTAACTTTTGTTCAACTTTTTGCAGGCATTGCACGAGAAAGAGAATTTTCAAGAATCATGGGGGAAGGAAACCTTCTCTTGATTTAGCTTCTGCCGTAGAATATCTTTCAAAACATGAGGAGATAAAAGATATTGTGGTATCAGGTGGTGACCCTCTTACTCTTCCTTTTCCTGTTCTTGAAAAAATCTTATCCAACCTTCGTTCTATACCTCATATTGATATAATAAGGATAGGGACAAGAACCCCTGTCACCCTTCCTCAGATTCTTTTTGACAATGAACTTTTAAAGATTCTTGAAAAGTATGGACCTATCTGGGTTAACACTCACTTTAATCATCCTGTTGAGATAACAGAGGACTCGGAAAAAGCTGTTTTAAATCTTCTAAAGATTGGAATTCCAGTTAATAATCAATCGGTTCTTCTTAAAGGTGTTAATGATAATCCCGAAACAATGATTGAACTTTCGAGAGCTCTGTTAAGGATAAGAGTTAGACCTTACTACATTTATCATTGTGATCCTGTAAAGGGAGTATCTCATTTTAGAACTTCTCTTTGGAAAGGGATTGAGATAATTGAAAGAATGAGGGGGCACATTTCAGGTCTCGGTGTTCCAACTTATGTTGTTGATGCACCTGGTGGAGGAGGCAAGATACCAATCAATCCTAATTATATCCTTTCCTTTACAGAAGAGGCTGTTATTCTTAGAAATTATGAAGGAAAGGTCTTTAAATATCATCCTAATGGAAAGGATTCCACTGTTTCTGCCTTACCTTTCCTGAGGCAAGAGAAGGGGGTTCAAATTTACATTAGAAAGAAAGGATGGAGGAAGAAGAAAGAATGAGAATCGGGATCGCTTTTGATTTAAAAAATGAATTTAAGATTTCATCAGAACTTCCAGAAGATATATATGAAGAATTTGATGTGGAAGAAACTATTGTTTCAATAGAAAATGTTCTTAAATCATTGGGGCATGATGTTGTCAGACTTTGTGGTGGGAAAAAGTTCCTGCAAAATATTCTTCGTGAGAAAGTTGACATTGTTTTTAATATTGCGGAAGGGTTTGGGACAAGGTCAAGGGAAGCTCACATTCCTTCAATTCTTGAACTTCTTGGCATACCCTTTACAGGTTCAGACCCTTTGACCCTTGCCTTAACCCTTGACAAGACAATGACAAAAAGAGTTATCCAGTCAGCGGGGATAAGAACTCCGGAATTTGTAGAAATTGATTGTTTTCAGAATCTTCATCCTGAAATCCTGAATGGCATGAAATTCCCCCTCATTTTAAAACTTTCAAGGGAAGGCTCGAGCATTGGACTCAGGAGAAATTCAAAGGTGGAGAATTTTGAAGAATTAAATTCAAAATTGAAAGAACTTTCTATTTATAAAGAGCCGGTTCTCATAGAAAGATTTATTTCAGGAAAAGAGATTACAGTTGGAGTTATTGGGAATGGAAGGAAGGCAAGGGTGATAGGAATGATGGAGATCGCACCGAGAAATGTTCCACGACAAGATTTTATTTACTCTATTGAGGTTAAAAGAAACTGGAGAGAGGAAGTTTCCTACATTGTAAATCCTGAAATTCCTGAAAAGACAAAAAAGGAAATAGAGGAGATGTCTTTAAGAATTTATGAAATTCTCGGTTGTAGAGATATTTCGAGGATTGATTTTAGGCTTGACTTAGATTATAATCCCTATTTCCTTGAGGTTAACCCCTTGCCAGGTTTGAACCCTGATTATAGTGATCTTCCTATGATTTCAAGAGGATATGGAATGACTTATGAAGATTTGATAAAGATAATTCTCAGTTCTGCTATGGAGAGATATGGGATTAAAGGATAAATTAAAATTAGCAGTTACTTACAATGAAATTTTTTTTAAAGATTCACCTGACATAAAAGAGGTAAAGGATACAGCGGAGAAGATAGCGGAAATTTTAAAAAAGGATTACAAAGTGGAGATTATACCTCTTGGGAAAGATATTACCTCTTTTATTGAAAGAATAAGAAATTCCTCTCTCAATGCAATTTTTAATCTATGCGAAGCCTTTGCTGACAAAAGTATAGGAGAAATGTTAGTTGCTTCTCTTTATGAACTCCTCGGAATTCCATACACAGGCTCTCCTCCTTTAACAATCGGGATGTGTTTAAATAAAGTATTGACAAAAAAATTATTGGTTTACCACGGGCTGCCAACTCCCCCATGTTTTTTAAAAGATGAAATAGAAAAAATAAAGGATGATATGTTCCCTTTGATAATGAAACCCGTATCTGAAGATGGGAGTTTCGGAATATTTAGAGAAAATATAATTTTTGAAATGAAGGAACTAAAAGAAAAGGTTGAAAAGATTTGTGAAAAAACAAAAGTTCCAATGTTCCTTGAAAAATTTATTGACGGAAGAGAGTTAAATGTTTCCTTTTTAGGGAATGAACCAATTTGCATCGGAGAAATTGAATTCCAGATTTATCCAAAAATTTTGACTTATGATGGAAAATGGAAAGAAAATTCTGTAGATGATGTTGGCACAATTCCCAAATATCCTGCTGAATTAAATAAAGAGGAGAAGGAAAAAATTCTTAAAATTGCGCAAGAAGCATTTGAAATTTTTGGTTTAAGGGATTACGCAAGGATTGATATGAGGATGGATGATAAGGGAAATGTTTATATTATTGATGTTAATCCGAATCCTGATTTATCTAAAGATGCTGGTTTTGCAAGGGCGTTGAAAGTTAAAGGAATTAATTATGAGGATGGGATAAAAAAAATTCTTCAATTTGCCCTTGAGAGGGGGAAATATTTTTGATTGAAATTAGAGATTTAAGAAAAGAAGATAAAGATGAAATAAAAAAGATTCTTGACAGTTGCAACATTTTCACTGACAAGGAAATCAAGGTTGCCCTTGAACTAATTGATTTGAATCTTTCAGGCTCTTCAGACTATATAGTTGAGGTTCTCTGTAATGATAGTAAAGTTATTGGATATGTTTGTTATGGAGAGAATCCAATTGCCACTGGAGTATGGGATCTTTACTGGATCTGTTTGAGCCCTGATTATCAGGGGAAAGGCTACGGAGAGATTCTTTTGAAAAGAATGGAAGAAATAGTGAGAAAGAGGAGCGGAAACTCAATTTTCATAGAGACTTCCTCTCTTTCATTCTATGAAAAAGCAAGGAAATTTTACGAGAAAATGGGATATAAAATTGTTTGTATAATTAATGATTACTATAAGGTTGGAGACCAAAAAATAATATATAGAAAGGACATTTCATAACTTTTTCAGCCTCAGTTCCACATAGTAGTGCTCTAATAACCCTGGAAAAGAGCCTGGATTTAAAGAGCCTATCTTTTCAGACGGATTCTCAGAATTATTGCCGATATAGTAAGAATTATATTTTCCATCCCATATTTTATCCTTCTCTGTCCAGATGAGAACAGCCCTGATACCATTTATTTTCATTTCAATTTTCGAATCATGGATTTTGAAATCCTCCACTTTCAGATGGTGCTCTGTTAGAGGATCTCCTAAACCTGCAATCTTTTGAAGATTAAGAGTTCCGACACCATTTAAAATTTCAAGGTTTGCCCGATATTCGCCTGCCCATTCAAATCCACCACGAGCTGAACCGCAGTCATTGGTATAAAGGGAACCTTCCAGTTTTGTCTCTTCCACCTTTTCAGTACAGGAAATCAGTAGGAAAGGAACAATCAAAAAAGAAATGAAAAATTTTTTGTTCATCAAGAATAATTTAAAATCAAATATTTCTTCCTGTCAATTTTACAAGAAAGCCACTATCCGATATAATTTTTATTTTCAGGAGGCTATATGTTCGGAATTGAAGGTAAAGTGGCATTAATTACAGGAGCATCAAGGGGTATAGGTGCTGCAACTGCAATTTATATGGCGAAAGCGGGAGCTATTGTTGTAATCAATTATAAGGAAAGAGAAGAAGAGGCAAGAAAAGTTGGTGAAGTAGTGGAAAAAGAAAGTGCGAAATCTCTTCTTGTAAAAGCTGATGTGAGTGTTAAAGCTAATGTGGAAAGAATGGTGAAAGAGGTTCTGAGAAACTTTGGGAAGATTGACATTCTTGTCAACAATGCTGGTGTATGGACTTATGGAGAAATTGGCAAAATGCCTGAGGAAGTTTGGGACGAAACAATAAATATAAATCTTAAAGGAGTTTATTATGTAACAAATGAGGTTGTTCCTGTAATGAAAAAGAATAGATTTGGAAGGATTATAAATGTTTCATCCACAGCAGGGGTCAGGGGTGAGGCTTTTCATTCCCATTACGCTGCTACAAAGGGAGCTTTGATCTCTTTCACTAAATCCCTTGCAGTTGAGCTTGCACCTTTTAACATTCTTGTCAACGCGGTTGCTCCTGGATGGGTAGATACAGATATGTCAGCTGGTCCCCTTTCCGATGAGGAACAAGCGAAGGAGATTATTTCTAAGATACCATTGAAAAGGGTCGCAACTGCTGAAGATATAGCAGGTCCGATTTTATTTCTTGCCTCAGACCTTGCAAAACATATAACTGGAGAGGTTTTGAATGTCAATGGAGGCGCTGTTCTCTGTGGTTAAAAGATTTCTATTTTTATTTTTCATAATTTTTTCTTTAGATCTTTCTGGAGAAGGTGGAAATGTCGACTGCTCCTGTTATCTTTCCAAGGACAGGTTTCCCGCTGGTTCCAACGGGAAGATAGCGATAGCCTGCAAAGTTAAGGAAGGCTATCATATTACAGATCCTTCCCTTGGGCTTTTCAAAGTCGAGTTCCCCGAAATAGAATTTTTTATATTTTCTGAGCCCGAATATCCTGAGCCTGAGCCTTACAAAGATACCTTTATTTACAGAGATTTGAAAATTTTTGCTGATTTTGCGGTAAGTAAGGATGCAAAGCCTGGGGAGATTCCAGTGGAGATAAAATTTAGATATCAGCTTTGTGAAGAGGAACCTCAGGAGAGGTGTCTTCTACCATCCCTGAAGAAAATAAACATTTCAATTCCTGTTGCTCCTGAAGGGAGTTCCTTCAAATATATAAACAAAGAGATATTCAAAGACAGGATAAAGATTAAACCAGAGATCGATTCCTTCTCAGTTTTCAGCATTATTACGGTTTTCTTTTCAGGGATTCTAACGGGATTGACACCATGCGTTTACCCTCTTTATGCCCTCGTCATTGCGTTCGTTGGAGGAACCGGTATAAAAGGGAGAATTGATGCTTTCATTCTTTCAATTTTTATAATATTCGGGCTTTCCATTTCCTTTTCATTACTGGGCTTTGTATCTGCAAAGACAGGTAGTGCAATGGGTGTGATTACCCGTTCACCTATCTTTCTTTCTATCGTATCTTTAATATTCTTTGCCATGGCTCTCAGCATGTTTGGAGCCTTTGAGCTTAAACTTTCTCCTTCATTCTTAGGGAAGATTCAGAAAAAAAGGAGCGGGA
Organism: uncultured Clostridia bacterium; assembly: GCA_964531645.1. Classification (GTDB taxonomy): domain Bacteria; phylum Acidobacteriota; class Aminicenantia; order JBFLYD01; family JBBIMS01; genus JBBIMS01. The sequence continues at coordinate 5,198 of CAZHEF010000024.1, read as the reverse complement.
TTTTTGGTGCCTTCTTTATGGGAGTAGTTTTCGGACTAATTGGAATCCCATGTGTCGGGCCTCTTCTTGTCTCTCTTCTTACCTTTGTTGCCAGGTCTCAGAACCCAATTCTCGGCTTTTTCCTTCTTTTCTCCTATGCTCTTGGAATTGGAATAATTTTCATTCCTCTGAGTCTGTTTGCAAGCTTGAGAACTCTTCTTTCATCTGCTGGAGAAATCTCTTCCCTCATAAAATATCTCTTTGGCTTAATTCTATTCGGAGCCTCCTTCTATTTTCTTAAGGATGCAATTCCAGAAAAGATTTATTTCCTTTTACTTGGAATATCTCTCGTTTTCCTCTCTGTTTTTGCAGGTGTTTTCAGAAAGGAAGAGGAGGGATTGAGAGGAAGAATCCTTAAAGGAGCGGGAGTAATAATTCTTATTTTTGGTCTCTTCTATCTAATTCTTTCCCTTACGCAGTTTTACAAAATAAAAGTTCCGCTCTCATCAATTCCTGAAAATAAAGGAGTTGAATGGATTTCCTCATTAAATGAAGGAATGGAAATAGCAAAGAAGGATGGAAAGATTTTAGTTTTAGATTTTCATGCAAAGTGGTGCACTGTTTGCAAAGAACTTGATGAAAGAACATTTTCCCATGAAAAAGTGAAAGAGTCTCTTAAAAATTTTGTCCTTGTAAGAGTTGATGTTTCCAGTGGAGAAAATGATGAGCTCAGGAAATTTAATGTTTTTGGGATTCCTACAGTTATTTTCCTTGATAGGGATGGAAACGAGCTTGGAAGATTTTCAGGATTTATAAGCCCCGATAAATTTCTTGAGGAAATTGAAAAAATAAGAGCCAATCATTTATGAATAAGGGTGTCCAGAAGATATTCTCTCAAATTCCAGATAAATATGAACTTGTCAATCATATTCTCACTTTAGGTCTTGATATTTATTGGAGAAGAAAGACCGCAAAGTTGGCTGTTAATGCAGGAGGAGAAATTTTTCTTGATGTTTGCACCGGCACAGGGGAAATGGCTTTTAACCTTGCTCAGATTCAGGAGAATAAAAGAAAAGTTGTAGCTCTGGATTTTTGTATTCCAATGCTGGAGAGAGCCCAGATTAAGGACGCATTTATTGATTTTGTTATAGGAGATGCAGAAAAATTACCTTTTAAAAATGAGGTCTTTGATATTATTACAATTTCCTTTGCAACGAGAAATATAAATGTAAATAGAGAGACTCTTATTAGATGTTTTAAGGAGTTTAGGAGGGTTTTAAAAAGGGGAGGAAAATTTTTTAATCTTGAAACAACCCAGCCGGTTGGCATAGTAGCCAAATGGTTATTTAATATATATATAAAAACACTTGTAAAACCTGTAGGCTCTATAATATCAGGCTCTAAGCCAGCTTACAAATATTTATCCTACACAATTTCAAAATTCTACAATTCTGAAGAGTTAATGGGAATTCTATACGAAGCAGGCTATTCCAATGTTTTTTATAAAAAAGTATTTCCTGGAATTGTTGCTCTCCATATTGCAGAAAAGTAAATAGAATTATGAGAATAAAAGATAATAGAGGACATTTAAGAGGTGGAAAATGAAATTTAAAAAATATTTTATTCTAATTTTCTTGGCTCTTCTATTTCATAATTTATATGCAGAAGAATATGATGTTGTGGCCCAGAAAATTCTAACTAAGGGATTGGAAGAGAACGGTGCATATAAAATTCTTGAAAAACTTACAAAAGTTGGCCCGAGGTTAACTGGCTCTCCTCAGGCAGAATCTGCAGTTCTGACGATGAAACAGTTAATGGAAGATATGGGACTGGAGGTAAGATTAGAACCTGTTGAGGTAAAAAGATGGGTGAGAGGAGAAAAGGAGGAAGGAAAAATTGTTTCATCTTATTTTGGAACAATTCCAATTTCAATATGTGCTCTTGGTGGGAGCATTTCTACTCCAGAAAGCGGGATCTCATCAGAAGTTGTAGAAGTCAGCTCTTTTGAAGAACTAAAAAAGATCGGTGCGAAGGTAAAAGGGAAAATTGTATTTTTCAATAAAAAAATGAACCCATCTTATCTTGAACCCTTCAGGGCTTATGGAGAAAATGCCTGGACAAGGCATGCCAGTGCAATAGAGGCAGGAAAATATGGAGCTGTTGCAGTAATTGTCCGCTCTTTAACCCTTTCAATAGATGAATATCCCCACACAGGAATAATGGAATATTCTTCAGATGTTCCGAAAATTCCTGCGGTGGCTATTAGCACAAAGCATGCTGAATTGATGAGCAAATTCCTTAAATATGATCCTTCATTAAAAATATACTTGAAGTTAAATTGTAAAGAGCTTTCTCCAGTTATTTCCCACAATGTTATAGGGGAAATAAAGGGCACAGAAAAGCCCGAAGAGATAATTTTATTAGGGGCTCATATTGACAACTGGGATCTCAGCGAGGGAGCTCACGATGATGCAGCTGGATGCGCCCATGTTGTTGAAGCTCTCAGACTTTTAAAAGAACTTGGAATTAAGCCAAAAAGGACTATAAGGGGGGTTCTTTTTATGGATGAGGAATCGGGAGGAACAGGCGGAAAGGCATATGCAAACTCAAAAGAAAGAGAAAAAGAGAAGCATTTAATAGCAATTGAATCAGACAGGGGTGGATTTTTGCCATTATATTTTGGCGTAAGAGCTGGAAAAGAAACCATGGATAGATTGAAAAAATGGGAGAAAATTTTGGGATTGGTTGGAATATTAGGAATAAGAGAAGGTGGAGGTGGAGCTGATATAGGTCCCCTTGCAGAAAAGGGAACCATTCTCTCCACATTAGTCGTAAATTCTCAAACATATTTTGATTATCATCACTGCGCAAAGGATGTCCTCTCTGCAGTTCATCCGAGAGAACTGGAGCTCGGAGCAATAGCTATGGCAGTATTTTCTTATGTTCTTTCTGAAGAAGGAATATGATAAAAAGTCAAAAGGCAAAGGGCGAAAGGAAAATTTTAAAATATCCATTTTTAATTTTAAATTTTAAATTTTTACTTTTAACTTTTCACTTTTCAATGGGGGTTATATGAGTTTCATTGATTGGGTAATTATATTTTTGTATTTTGCTTTGAGCCTCGTGATTGGAATCTATTACTCTAAGAGAGCAGGAAAGAGCATAAGTGAATTCTTTCTCTCAGGAAGAAATCTTCCATGGTGGCTTGCGGGAACATCAATGGTTGCAACAACCTTTGCAGCAGATACGCCCCTCGCTGTAACAGAACTGGTTGCAAAAAATGGGATTGCCGGAAACTGGCTATGGTGGAATTTCCTCTTCGGCTCAATGCTAACAGTTTTTTTCTTTGCAAGGCTGTGGAGAAGGGCAGGAATACTTACAGATGTTGAATTTGTAGAGCTTAGATATTCAGGAAAACCAGCTGCATTCTTAAGAGGTTTTAGAGCCCTTTACCTCGGACTTTTCATAAATACAGTTATAATGGGATGGGTCAATGTTGCAATGGCATCAATTCTCGTTGGTATGTTTGGAATTCCAGCTTCCCAGGTTCGTTTCTATGTTTTTGGATGTATGATTCTTGTTGCTCTCTATTCAGCCCTTTCAGGTTTATGGGGTGTTGCTGTAACTGATGCAGTTCAATTTGTAATTGCAATGACAGGAACAATAATTCTTGCTGTTCTTGTGGTAAACCTTCCCCAGGTTGGAGGGATTGAAGGATTAAAAGATAAACTTCCTGACTGGCTATTTAGATTCACTCCTCAAATTGGATTAGCTGAAGCTGGTTATGGAGGAGTCCTTTCTCTGACAGTTGGAGCTTTCATAGCTTATATTCTGATTCAATGGTGGGCTTGCTGGTATCCGGGAGCAGAACCTGGTGGAGGAGGATACATTGCCCAGAGAATAATGTCCGCAAAGGATGAAAAACATTCCCTTCTTGCTACATTGTGGTTCACCATAGCCCATTACTGCATAAGACCTTGGCCATGGATAATTGTTGGTATTTCAACCCTTGTCCTCTATCCATCCCTTGGTCCTGATGAGAAAAGACTTGGATATGTTTACACAATGAGAGATTTCCTTCCAGCGGGTTTGAAAGGACTTCTTGTCGCTGCATTTTTTGCAGCATATATGTCGACAATTGCTACACAGCTAAACTGGGGAACTTCCTATGTTATAAATGATTTTTACAAAAGATTTATAAAAAAGAATGCATCAGAAAAGCACTATGTTCTCATATCAAGGATAACAACTCTGATTGTTATGATTGCTTCCATACTTGTAACTCTTATAATTACAACTATTTCTGGAGCATGGCAGTTTATAATTGAAGCGGGAGCAGGTCTTGGACTTGTTCTAATTTTGAGATGGTACTGGTGGAGAATAAATGCATGGTCTGAAATCTCAGCAATGATTGCTCCATTTATTGCCTACGGATATATAAAATTCTTTACAAAGATAAAATTTCCTGAGTCTCTTTTCTTTATAGTTGCATTTACAACAATCGTATGGCTTATTTTTACATTCCTTACAAGACCTGTGGAGAGAGAGCATTTAGTGAATTTCTACAGAAGAGTCCATATTGGAAGGATTGGATGGAAAAAGGTCTCATCTTTAGTTCCTGATGTTAAAGGAGACTCAGGTTATACGGGACTATTCATTAGCTGGATTTCTGGGATAATTCTCGTCTACTCTTCCCTTTTTGGAATCGGAAAGATTGTTCTTGGTGAATATTTACCAGGACTTATTTATATTTTAACCGCCATTGGAGCAGGAAGTATAATCTATTATGTCTTTTCAAAAATAGGATGGGAAAAAGTCTCGGTTTAATTCAAAATATGAAATTTGTTTCTATTTTTCTCTTTTTTCTTTTAATCGCCTGTAAAGGAGAAACTCCCCGTCAAAGACTTGAATATAAAAAAAGGGGTAAATTTTTCCAATTCCAAATTTGAAAGAGTATTTGAACTCTCTCATTATAATTTTTTTAATTGCGTTCCGTTGTCCGATAGAATTGTATGTATACTCCCAGTTTATGTGAGATGGAGGGAATTCAATGTTGTTTACGATTACTCAGGAAAGGGAATATTTGAAAGGAGAGGAGGCTGGGGACAGAGACCGGATGAAATGGGAGGGTTTTCTCTTTCAACTGTTATAAATGCTAAAAATAATGAAATTCTCTGGTTTGATGCCTATCATTATTTAAACCTTAACTCCACCTTTTT
>CAZHEF010000023.1:0-40930 GCA_964531645.1 uncultured Clostridia bacterium | reverse complement strand
TTTGAAGTGAATAAGCCCCACCTATTCCCTAAAATTGGCAGAGTTACGGATTAAAATCAATGGAGACAAAAACTCTTAAGATAAAAACCATTGCGAAAATTTCCAATTTGATTAGAGGTTAATTGAACGCTTTTTCCTTCTCTCGACTTATCTAACCCACCCTGGGTATCCACCTTCTTTTCTTACCTTATCTGTTAGACTTCCAATTTCGTTCCTTAGTTCCTCAGCCTCTTTCTTTGCAATTTCAAGTTTTACCTGAAGCTCATCAATCTTATTCTGGAAGAATCCCCTTTCGTCAAATATCTGTCCATATTTAAAAGATGTTGGTCTGAAGGAATAAAAATCCATGTAAAGCTCAGAGATTTCACTTTCCAATTTTTTAACCTTTTCCATTGCACTTCTGTGTTTTTGCTCCAGTTCTGCTTTATAAGACCTCCAGTACTCCTCCCTTTCTTTCAAATCAACCTCAGGCGCCGGAGTTTCTGAACCAATTGCTTCTTTTTCCTCACTTCCAGAAATTGAAATCTCTTTCTTTAACATTCTCAGGGTATTGTTTGTTATAACTTCCACCCTTTCATCCTTCAGTTTCTCCCTTCTTTCTTTCTCCTTCTCAGCTATTTCAGCAAGAGTCTGGGGGAACAAGGATGAGAAAAGGAAAAATATTGAAGCAAATACTACCAAAATCCTCATAACTTTATTATACAACAAAACAAATTATGAAAACAAAAAAATCAGGGTTTCAAGTTAATAACAATTTTAGCAGGAGGATCTGGCTATTCTCCTTCTTTATTATGCCGTAAACTGTGAACTGTCAGCTATAAATTTCTACCTTTCTCGCCCTTCTTCTTAATTACTTCACTGTTCTTTCAGGAGGGGAAGGTGTACCTTCCCTTATTTTCTTCTCCTTTGGAGTAGAGTAAAGCCCAGCGCCATCCTTTCCTTTTTTAATTCCCAGCATTCTGAAAATTATCTCTCTCTTCATGAGCTGGATCGCAAGAGCAGGGTCAACTCCTTTAGGACAAGCCTGGGTGCACGCAGATGCATAATGACATCTCCAGCATCCATGGGGAGAGTCAACAACATTGAGCCTTTCTTTAAATCCCTCATCCCTCACATCTGCCGTGTATCTATAAGCTTGAGCTAATGCCTGAGGTCCGAGGAATTCAGAGTCAGTCGCATAGGTCGGGCATGCTGAAAGACAACTTCCACACTTTATGCAATATGTGAACTGGGAAATATTCTCTAGTTCCTCAGGACTCATTTTATACTCATTGGTTGGATTTTCAAGCTCTTTCTCATCCTTTCTTACAATAAATGGCTTAATATCTCTATGTTTGCAGAAGAGAGGCTCAAGATCAGGAACAACATCTCTAATAATTTCGTAGTTGGGAAGAGGCTTTATTTCAACAGTATCAGATTCAAGGTGGAAAACCTGTGTCTGACAGGCAAGAGCAGGAAGACCATTTATAAACATTCCACATGAGCCGCAAACACCCATCCTGCATGAATATCTAAAACTTAAAGTTGGGTCAAAATTCTCCTTAATAAATATAAGAGCATCAAGAACTGTTGTTCCTTTTTTAATCTCAACTTTATATTCCTTTAAGTCAGGTTTTCCATCGTCAGGATTAAATCTAAGAATTTTGAAATTTATCATTTTTGATTCAATCTCTATTTTTTTCATTTCTGCCTCCTAAAAGCTCCTCACATAAATTCCAATTGTTGCGTAAGAGCCATAGAGAAAAAGAAGAAAACCAAAAACTGTTATTATCAGCCCAATTATTTTCCCAAATTTTTTTGCAGGGATAGCCTCTATAATAATATTCCTCAGACCGTAAAGTCCGTGGAATAAAGCTGAGGCAAGAAATATAATGTTTACAACAAGAAAAGCCACCTGTTTACTTCTGTGGAGAACTGCTTTCCAGTCAAGGGGTTCAACTCCTGAAACTCTGCTAATGAATCCAAAAATATCATCAAGATGCATAATTCCCATGTGCATTGTCAAAAGAAAAAGTAGAATAGCACCAGTCAAAAATTGTAAAAACCATAATTTTGATTCTTTCATTTTCAACCTCCAATTTTAAAATACTCAATAGTGGCTATAATAAGAAATATAGCCCCGAGTATCATGAGAATAAAAACAAGGGGTCTCTGCTTGTGAATGGAAGTAACATATGGATATTTTGGTTGTGCTGGCTTTCCGAGAAAAACTCCAAATTCAAGAAAAATCAACCGGAATCCGTTTATGACATGATAGATAAAAGCAATGAGAAGAAGGTATTCTAAGAAGTGGAAAACAGGGGTTTTCAAGAAGCCCATAATTGCTTCCCAAGCTTCACTTCCCTTTGCTCTTTCTCCAGTAACAAAAATATGAAGGGAAAGATAGAAAATTAAAGCGAAGCCACTGATTCTATGGAGGATATATGCGTATCTTTCAATCCAGTATTTCCCTCCATAGAACCATCCGAAAATACCAAGACGATTTTTATATGTCTTTTGAGTCATTTTCTCCTCCTTTTCCATCAATATTTTCTCTCAACAGGCTTCCACATTGTAACCCTTACCGGTATGTACTCAAATCTTGGTCCATCTTTTGTGTAATAGGCGAGAGTATGCTTTAGCCAATTTTCATCATCCCTTTTTGGAAAGTCCCTTCTTGCGTGTCCACCTCTTGACTCTTCTCTCGAATATGCTCCTCTGGCAAGAACTTCACTAATATCAAGCATAAAACCTAACTCAAGAACAGTTAATAAATCTGTATTGTATACAGAACTTTTATCCACAACACTTACATTCTTGAATCTCTCCTTCAGCTCTTCTATTTTTTCAATCCCTTTCTTCATTGATTCTCCTGTTCTGAACACACCAAAATGGCTATCCATTGTTTCCCTTAGCTCATGCCTGATTTTATAGGGACTCTCCTTTCCGTCTTTCCTTTTAAGATCTTTAATTCTTTTTTCTTCATCTGAAATTGCTGAGGAGCTGGGCTCATAAATACTGGTGTTCATAGCATAAATCGCTGATTTCCTTCCAGTGATTGTTCCGTAAACAAGACATTCTGCCGTGGAATTTGAACCGAGTCTATTTGCACCATGGATTGAAATGCATGATGCTTCTCCTGCAGTCCAAATCCCTTTTACTGGGGTTTCTCCCTTTGAGTCACAATGAATTCCTCCCATTGAGTAATGGGCAACAGGTCTCACTGGAATAGGCTCATAAATAGGGTCAATTCCAACCATCTTGATGCAGAGCTCTCTTATTAAGGGAAGTCTTTTATTAATCTTCTCAGCTCCAAGATGTCTCAAATCAAGATGGACATAATCAAGACCATTTGGACCTTTAAATCCTCTCCCTTCTTCTATCTCAGTCATTGAAGACCTTGAAATAATGTCCCTTGGAGCAAGCTCCATCATCTTGGGAGCATATTTCTCCATATATCTCTCTCCTTTGTTATTGAGGAGATAACCGCCTTCACCCCTTGTTGCTTCTGTTATTAGAATTCCAGATGGGATAAGCCCAGTTGGATGGAACTGGAGAAACTCCATGTCCTTGAGAGGAATGCCCGCTCTGTAAGCCATTGACAAACCATCTCCAGTTACTGAATGAGCGTAGGTGGTGAAACCAAAAATCCTTCCCGCACCACCTGATGCAATTATTAGGGCTTTTCCTTTGAAAACAATGAAATTTCCTGTTTTCATGTCAATTCCAGTAATTGCTCGGAAAATCCCATCCTCTACAATTATTGAAGTTATAAAGACTTCATTGAATATGGAAATATCTGGAAATTTAAGAACAGTATCATACAGGGTCTGCATCTCAAAGAAACCAGTTTTGTCAGCAGCAAATACTGCCCTCGGGAAGGAGTGCCCTCCAAAAGGTCTCTGGGCAATCCTTCCATCTTTTTCCCTTGACCATGGCAAGCCCCAGTGCTCCAATTGAAGAATCTCTGCAGGACAGAGTTTTACAAATTCCTCAACTGCATCCTGATCACAGAGAAAGTCAGAACCTTTTACAGTATCCCAGGCATGGAGTTCAAAGGAGTCTCCCTCATCCTCCCTTAGAACCGCGGCAGTTCCTCCTTCAGCTCCAACGGAATGGGATCTCATAACCTGAATTTTGGATATTAGTGCAACTTTCGATTTTCCGTTGGAGGCCCTCTCTGCTTCAATTGCAGCCCTGAGGCCAGCTAATCCTGTTCCCAATACAAGTATGTCCTGAACGATTTCTTCTCTCATATTACCTCCAAGTAATGAATAGTAAATCCTCAAAATAATGATGTCAAGACTATAAAGGTGAAATAGCGCGGAAGAACGGAAGCTCGGGAGCGTCGGTATAATAAGACTCCTCCGCTCTTCTGCTCTTCCTTTCTCCATTCCTGTTGACATATCCTGGCTAATTGAATATTATGGAGTATGAAAAGTTATTTTATTTTATTTGTGAGCTGGTTGGTTCCGGGTCTTGGGCATATAATTCTTAAAAAGTTCTGGAGAGGAATTATCTTCTTTTTTTCAATTCTTTTCATGTTTCTCCTCGGACTTTACATGGGTGGAAGATTCTTTAGACCCGATGCAATGCTTCTCAATATTATTGCCTGGATAGCAGACATCGGCAATGGTTCTCTTTATTTTATATCAAAGCTTCTCCATAAAGGTGATGGCAATCTATTTAATGTAACGACTGAGTTTGGAACAGCTTACATAGCTGGGGCAGGATTGCTGAATTATCTCATCGCTTTAAACGCTTACGATATTGCAAAGGGAAGGAAAAAATGATTTTTCGTGGTCACTTATTTTCAATGATTGTATATGCTTTCTTTACTTCCCTTGTTCTTTCTTTGATAAGAAAGGAGGGGAAAGAAAGGATTAAATACGGAATAACACTTTTTCTTATAATGATTCTTGGTTCAATTGCCTTTGCCTGGCTGATGTTCCCATTTCCGTTTTAAAAAGCAAGAAGGGCGAGAAAGGCAAGACAAGAAGAGGGGATGGAGCTCATAGTTTGAGGCGGAGAGAAGAATAAAAAAGAGTTTTTAAAAACTTGCTTGATCTGTAAAATTTTGACTAATGCTCTTCAACTTCACTGCCCAATTTCAATTTGCTTTAAGATTTGATTTTTTTCTGTTATATTAATTTCTGAGATGAAGAAATTATTTGCATCATTCTTATTCATTGCTCTTTTTTATCTTCCTGTTTTATCCCAGGAAAAAGCGAAGGTTCATAATATAAGGTATTATTCAAGTTCTGATTACACAAGGGTTGTCATAGATGTTGACAGACCTGTCTCATTTGAGGAAAAAAAACTTATAGAGCCTGATAGAGTAAGAATTTACTTTGATATAGAGAATGCAAAAATTTTCAATCTTCCTCCTTCAATTCCAGTTTCCAAAGGTTATATAAAAGAAATAAGAGTGGGACAGTTTAATCTGAGAACAGTTAGGGTTGTTCTTGAATTTGCAGAGGTTGTCAGATACAGGACATTTACCCTTTACAGCCCTTTTAGAATAGTTGTTGACATTTATGGAAAGAGAGAAACTCCTTCAAAGCCACCAACAACTTTAAAACCAGATGAGCTTACAATAGCAAGACAGTTAGGACTCGGTGTGAAAAAAGTTGTTATTGACCCAGGGCATGGTGGAGATGACCCAGGTGCGGTTGGTCCAGATGGGATTCCTGAAAAAGAAATAACCCATGATATTGCCCTTAAATTGAAAGAGCTTTTAGAGAAAAATTCTGACTTGAAAGTTGTTCTTACAAGAGATAAAGATGTTTATGTTCCTCTTGAGGTAAGAACTGCTATTGCGAATTCAGAGAGGGCAGACCTTTTTGTTTCAATTCATGCAAATTCAACACGCAACAAGAATATTTCAGGATTTGAAATATACACTCTGAACTTTACAAAAGATCCCCATGCTATTGAAATTGCAGCATCTGAAAATGCTGTTTCCTCAAAAACAATTGGGGAGATGGAATCATTGATAAAAAAGATCCTTTTGAATACAAAGAAGGAGGAGTCTATAAATCTTGCAAAGTTCATAGAAAATGATTTGAGAAGAAATACAAATGTGAGAAGCCTCGGAGTAAAGGAGGCTCCCTTTTATGTTTTAATTGGTGCTGAGATGCCTTCAATACTTGTTGAAGTGGGTTTCCTTTCAAATGTTAATGATAGGAAAAGGCTCTGCTCCGACTCATTCAGACAAAATATTGCGATGGGACTTTGCGACGGAATTTTGAATTATATAAATTCTTTTGGTAAACCTTCCATGTAAAATGTCGTAATTAAATTCTGGAGGCTAAAATGGAAAGAAGGGAGTTTTTAAAGTTTATAGCTTTTAGCTCAATATCTCCTTACTTGAAGGGTCTTCCTTCTATAACTTATTATCCCGATCTTTCAGTTGTGGAATCTGAATCTCCATATAAAGGGACAAAATCAGCCATTGAGTTAATTGGAGGTATGAAAAGATTCGTTTCCAGAGGAGATGTTGTCATTGTAAAGCCAAATATGGGATGGGACAGAAAACCTGAGCTTGGAGCTAACACAAACCCTGAGATTATAAAGGCTATTGTCGAAATGTGCTTTGATGCAGGAGCGAAGAAAGTAATAGTTATGGACAATTCTGTCAATGACCCCAGAAGATGCTATAAAAGCTCAGGAATCATAGAGACTCTTAATGGACTTGGAGCTGAAACGCCTCTTCCGAATCCAAGAATTGCAAGGAGAGTAAAGATCGGAGGAGAATGGATAAAAGAGTGGGATGTCCTACTCCAGTTTCTTGAGGCTGACAAAATAATAAATGTTCCTGTTGCAAAAAATCATTCCCTTGCAATACTTACCCTTGGAATGAAAAACTGGCTTGGAGCTGTAGGTGGAGAGAGGAACAGACTTCATCAGAGAATTCATGAAGCGGTCAATGATTTCTCAAATTTTTTCAAGCCTGTTCTTACTGTCCTCGATGCCTGGAGGATGATGGTGAGGAATGGTCCAACAGGTGGTAGCCCTGGAGATGTTATTGTCAAAAAAACAATTGTTGCAGGAAAGGATTATGTTGCAGTGGATTCCTATGGAGCTTTTCTTTTCGGAAAAAGTTATGAGGAACTTCCTTTTTTGAAAATTGCAAAAAATAGAGAGCTTGGAGAAGTTGACCTCCAGAGGTTGAAAATTGAAAAGAAGAAAGTTTTATAAATACAGACTTCTCGTCTATCTAAGAATTTTTTCTCAAATCTTTTTCTTCCTGTTATTTCTAATACTCATTCTTTACACCATTTACCAGGGAAAGGATGAAATTTCCTTTCCCCTTGATATTTTTTTCAGGATCGATCTCCTTGTTCTCGTGAGCACTCTCCTTTCAACTCATTCTGTCAAAGGTACGCTTCTTATTTCTCTAATTGTGGTTTTTCTTACTCTTTTATTTGGAAGATTTTTCTGTGGGTGGTTCTGCCCAATGGGTTCTATTACCCATTTCATCTCATTTGTTTTCAAAAAATCAAAAATTTACAAAGCTAAGATAGAAAATGACAGGAAAGTCTGGTGGAAATACTATATCTTTTTCTTTCTCCTTATACTTTCAATTTTTTCATTAAATTTGTTCGGTATTTTAGATCCTTTTTCTCTCCTTTTCAGATCCTTTGCAACCTCGATATTACCAGCAACGGGTTTTCTCCTTTATTCTTTATCCTTTCATTTATCCAGAATTTCATTAAATCTTTTCCAGAAAATTGGAGAATTTTTATATCAATTTCTCCAGGGATTTTATCTTGAAAGATTGTCCTCCCAGGGAATTTTCATTGGATTTATTTTCATAGGGATTCTCCTTTTAAATCTGATATCTGAAAGATTCTGGTGCAGAAGCCTTTGCCCCCTTGGCGCTCTTCTTGGGATTTTAAGCCCCTTTACAATTCTCAAATTGAAAATTGAAAAGGAGAAATGCAGTGAATGCAATCTCTGCAATATTGTATGCCCATCTGGCGCAACACCCTTCCCTGAAGGAAAATGGAAACCAACAGAATGTTTTTATTGCTTTAACTGCGCTGAGAAATGTCCTTTTTCAGAAGTTAAATTCCCGCTTTCCTTAAAACAGTCAAGGAAAAATTTTGATCTTTCAAAGAGAAAACTTATTTTAACTACAGGTTTATCCTTTTTGATATTTCCTCTTTTTAAAACAACTTTTTCTCAAAAAAAATCAAACCCTCTTCTTATAAGGCCTCCTGGTGCTATTGAGGAATCAGAATTTTTAAGGAGATGCGTGAGATGTGCTGAGTGCATAAAGATCTGTCCTACAAATGCTATCCACCCTTCTCTTTTTGAAAGTGGTTTAGAAGGGTTCTGGACACCAATTCTTATAATGAAAATTGGATACTGCGAGCTCAACTGCTACCTTTGCTCCCAGATTTGTCCCACAAATGCCTTGAAAAAGATCAGCATGGAGGAAAAAAAGAGAATAAAAATAGGGACAGCATTTGTCGACAAAACAAGATGCCTACCCTACACTTTCGGTATTTCATGCATAGTTTGTGAGGAGGTCTGTCCAACATCTCCCAAGGCAATAAAAATGGTGGAAGTTGAAACTCCCACAGAGGATGCGATCAATAGAGTAAAGGCCCCGATTGTTGATCCTGTGGAGTGTATTGGATGCGGGATATGTGAATTTAAATGCCCTATTGCCGATCTTCCAGCAATAAGAGTAACATCTGTAGGGGAGAGTAGATCTGAAAAAAACAGGATGTTGCTGGAAAAAAGCCTAAAATCAGGCTATTGATATTAATACTTATATTTGATTCCATACTTCTGGAAAATTTTTCGAGAGAATTTTCTCACATTCTTTGCAATTTGAATACTTTCTTTAGCTTCTTCTAATGTAGGAATATAAAATTCATCGGGATACCTGACCTCAACTGCATATCTTGTAAGTTTATATGCATTAAATTTGTAAAGCTCTTCAAAAGTAGGTTCCTTTTTTCTCGCAAGTTCGATCAATTCAGCAATATCATGAGTTTTCCCAAATGGTATATCAACTAATGTTAGGAATGCTTTAATCACTTTCTCCACAAATTGTTGGGAGTGAAAACAAATTGTATTTGTAAAAGGCTCCTCTGACTTTAGCTCGTCCTCTGCAGTTTTTAAATCACCCATTGCAAGAAATAGCCAATTTCTGACAGTCTCTTCATTCATAGTTTTATTCCTTCTCTCAATGCGTAATATGTAATCTTACCCACATTCTCCTTTTCATTTTCAACATCTTCTTCATATTTCAGAATAATGTCATTCGGGATATTCATTTTTGCTAATTTTATTTTTATCTGGTCAATGACATCCCATTTTTCATTAAAATATAATTTCTTATCAATAACTACAAAGAAATCCCAATCACTGTATGGTTTGATTTCACCTTTTACTTTACTTCCAAAAAGGAGAATATTTATAACTTTTACTCCCTTTGCTGAAAGGGCTTTTTTTATGACCTTAATTGCTGTCTCTATCTCTCTCATTGCATCTGTATTTTAAACCACAATCTGAGAGAAGTCGGCAACCATTAAAAGGAGGGTGTTGATGGAGGAAAGGAGGGAAACTCTGTTTTTTCTGGCATCCATATCCTCATCCATCACAAGGACTTTTTCAAAAAATCTGCTAACAAAAGGTTCAACCTGCAAAAAAAGCTCTAAGATTGCCTCAAAATTCCCTTTCTTAAAGAAATTTCCCGCATCCCTTTCCATTTCTTTGTAAATTTCCCAGAGCTCTTTTTCCTCCTTTTGTGTGAAAAGTTCCTCGTTGGGTATGGCAAATGGTTGACCCGCAATTATATTTTTAATTCTTTTATGGGCAAAAACAAGGGCTTTTAGATGCTCTTTTCCTTTTATTTTTTCTATTGCTTTTAACTTTAGATAAATGTTATAGATATTATCAGTTCCTGAGGCAAAAACAGCTGTTACACAGTCATAGGAGAACCCCATCCAATCGTGGAATATGTATTCCAATCTCTCATCAATGAATTGAAGAATCTGCTTTTTCACCTCGTTTTGGTCTCTTGTGATTAAATTGTTAAGAACCTGTATTGCAATTTCCACAATTTTATTTATTGATGTGGATATTTTGTGATGGATAATAGTCTTGCATAAACCAAGACCCGCCTTTCTAAGAGCAAATGGGTCTGATGAACCTGAAAATTCTATTCCTATTCCAAAAGCTCCCACAATATGGTCGATTTTGTCAGCAATGGATACAATTGCGCCTTCAATAGTTGAAGAAGGTGAGTCTTCAAGTGTTAGAGGTTTATAATGCTCGGAAACAGCTTTCCAAACATTTTCAGGATATCCTTCTTCTCTCAAATAAAGTCCTCCCATTATTCCTTGAAGAGCTGGAAATTCCTTAACCATCTCTGTAACAAGATCAACTTTACAATATTGGGAAGCCATTCTTACCGCACCTATGTCTTGAATTCCGAGCTCATTGGCTAAAAATATTGACAGCTCGGTTATCCTCTGAGACTTGTCAAGATAAGTCCCGAGCTTCTCATGATAAATCACCTTTGAGAGATCCTGCCACCTTGTCTCAAATGGAGTCTTCCTGTCCTTCTGCCAGAAAAATTTTGCATCTATTAATCTTGCATTTATAACTCTCTCCGCTCCCCTTTTTATATAACCTTTTAAGTCATCCGCGGTATCAGCAACACCTATGAAATACGGTAGGTAAGAGCCATTTTCATTTTTTATAGGGAAAAATCTCTGATTCTTCTCAATCACATAACCAATAACTTCAGGAGAAAGATTTAAATGCTCGTTGTGGAATGAACCTGAAAAGAGAAAAGGGAATTCCAATGTATATATCCAGTAATCGATTATTTCTTCATCAACAATCGCCTTCCCTTCTTTTTCCTTTTCTATTCTTTCAATCTCTTTAAAAATAAGCTCTTTTCTCTCTTCGGGGTCAACAATTACATAGCTTTCCTTCAATTTTTCAAAATATTCTTCTGGCAAATGAATGTGAATCTTTTCTTTCCCCCATATTCTGTGACCAAAGGTGAAACGGGAGGTGGCAATGTTCCCTATTGAGAAATTGACTGTTTCCTCACCAATTATGCACAAAAGATTTCTTATCGGTCTTGTGAATTTAATCCCTCCTTCCCATCGCATGTTTTTGGGGAAGTAAAGGGAAAGAATAAGATCTGGGATTTTTTCTTCAAGGATCTCTCTTGTTTTCCTTGCGGGAGATTTCCTTTTTAAAGAGACATAAGTCCCTTTTTCAGTATCAAGATATTCCACATCACTCAAAGTCGCATTCTTTGCTTTAAGAAAGCCAAGAAGTGCTTGAGTGGGTTTCCCATCTTTGTCAAGAGCTACCTGAAGAGGAGGACCAACTATAACCTCTTCTTCAGGGATTTCCTCAAGTCCAATATCTTTGACATAAACGGATAGCCTTCTTGATGTTCCAATCCCTCTAATCTTACTATATTGAATTCTCTTTTCATTAAGTAATTTTTTGATACTCGCTGAAAGTTGTTCAATCCCATCCTTTACATGATTGTAGGGCATATCCTCTGTTCCTATTTCGAGAAGAAAATCAGTCATTTCACACCTCTGATGTATATCTTTTAGCAACCTCAAGCACAATATCTCTAACCCTCATTACCATTCCAACTCTTTCTGTTACTGAAAGAGCACCTCTTGCATCAAGGATATTGAATATGTGAGAGCATTTCAAACAATAATCATAGCAGGGAAGAAGAAGATTTTCCTCAACAAGCCTCTTTGCTTCCTTTTCATAAGAGTTGAAAAGGGAGAATAGAAATTCTATATCAGCCTTTTCAAAATTATAAATTGAGAATTCCCTTTCACTTTTGAATCTTACATCTCTGTAACTTATTCCTGGCGCCCATTCAAGATCAAAGACAGAGTCTAAACCCTGAAGGAACATGGCTATCCTTTCAATTCCATAGGTTATCTCAACAGGAATCTGGGGAAGCTCAATTCCTCCAGCTTGCTGGAAGTATGTGAACTGGGTTACCTCCAGTCCATCGAGAAGAATCTGCCATCCAACACCCCATGCGCCTATTGTAGGAGATTCCCAGTTATCCTCATCAAATCTTATATCATGGTCTGCAAGCTCTACTCCAAGAGATGTCAAACTTTCAAGGTAAATTTTCTGAATCTCCCCGGGAGCTGGCTTTGCAATCACTTGATACTGATGATGTTTTTCAACTCTATGAGGGTTATCTCCATATCTTCCATCTGCGGGTCTTCTTGAAGGTTGAAGATAGGCAACATTCCATGGTTTTGGATCAAGAACCCTGAAGAAAGTATCCGGCGTCATTGTTCCCGCTCCAACTTCCACATCATATGGTGCAGCTATGTAAAATCCACGATCAGCCCAGAACCTTTCCAATCTAAAAATTATTTCCTGTATATTCATTTCCTATTCCATCTTAACACAGGTTTTTTTGCAGCCAAAACTTCATCAAGTCTTCCCACAGGAGTAATGTGGGGAGCACTCTTCAAAACTTCAGAGTTCTCCTTTGCCTCTTTGTAAATTTCTATCATTGCTGATACAAAAAGATCAAGGTCTCTTTTGCTCTCTGTTTCAGTAGGTTCAATCATTAAAGCACCATGGACAATAAGAGGGAAATATATTGTCGGAGGGTGAAATCCATAATCGATAAGTCTCTTTGCAACATCAAGGGTGGTAACACTAAATCCCTGAAGGTTTTTGTCAGAGCAAACAAATTCATGAAGGGTGGGAGACTTATAAGGAACATGATATAAACCTTCAAGTTTTTTTCTTATGTAATTAGCATTCAGAGCAGCTCTTTTTGCTGTATCTCTCAAACCCTCATAACCCAATGAAAGAATATAAGCAAGGGCTTTTACAAGAACAAGGAAATTTCCATAAAATCCGCATATCCTTCCTATTGATTTTGGTTTATCCCAGTTAAAGAAGTACTTTCCATCATTTTTCTCTACCCTTGGAACAGGAAGGAATGGCTCGAGAAATTCTTTTACTCCAACAGGTCCCGCGCCAGGACCACCTCCCCCATGGGGAGTTGAGAAGGTTTTATGAAGATTCGTGTGGACAACATCAACTCCCATATCTCTAACTTTTGCTATTCCAACAAGAGCATTTAAGTTGGCTCCGTCCATATAAAGAAGAGCACCCTTGGAATGTAAAATTTCAGCTATTAATTTTATATCCTTTTCGAATATTCCGAGAGTATTTGGGTTTGTTAGCATTAAAGCGGAGACCGTCTCATCCACTCTTTCTTTTAATTTTTCAATATCCACAGTCCCATAATCGTTAGAAGGTATCTCCTCAACAACCCATCCTGAAAGATGAGCAGAGGCGGGATTTGTTCCATGAGCAGAGTCAGGAATTAGAACTTTTTTTCTTTCCTCTCCCTTGCTTATGTGGTAAGCTCTTATTATAAGCATTCCTGTCAATTCTCCGTGAGCTCCAGCAAGAGGAGCGGCAGTGAATCTGTCCATTCCTGTAATCTCACATAGAAATTTTTCAAGGTTATAGATAACTTCAAGAGAACCCTGAACATAATCTTCAGGATAAAGGGGATGAATATCAGTGAAACCTTCGAGTCCTGCAATTTTTTCATTAATCTTAGGATTATATTTCATGGTGCATGAACCAAGAGGATAAAACCCCTTATCAACACAATAATTTAGCTGGGAAAGCCTTGTAAAATGCCTTACAATTTCAGTCTCAGAAACCTGAGGGAAATCAGGAATATCTTGTCTTTTAATCTCATCTGGCAAATCCTCCTCAGGAACATCAGGCTCAGGCAAGTTGATAGCAAATTTCCCCTCATCACTTATTTCAAAAATTAATGGTTCTTCATAGGCTAAAAATTTTGCTTTCATGCCAGCTCTCCAATTTTTTCTACAAATCTATCAATAAGCTTCCTGGAATGAATTTCAGTAAAACATAAAAGGGTCGAATTTTCCAATTCATTGTAATACTTTGAGACCGGAAATCCTGCAATAAAACCTTCCTTTTCAAGACTTTTATATATTCCATCCAGAGGTTTTTCAAACTGAACTAAGAATTCATTGAAAGTAGTCGTTTTAAACCTTATCTTAACGCCACTGAGTTTTTCAATTTCTTTCTTTGCATAGGTTGCCTTGGAAAAATTTAGCTTTGCAAGAGCCATTAACCCTTTTCTTCCAAGGGTCTCAAGATAAATTGTAGCTCTTAGAGCACACCATGCCTGATTTGTGCATATATTCGATGTAGCCTTTTCCCTTCTTATATGCTGTTCTCTTGTTGATAGAGTAAGAACAAAACCCCTTTTCCCATTTCTATCAATGGTCTCGCCTGCGATTCTTCCTGGCATCTGTCTTACGAAATCCATCTTTGATGAGATAAAACCAAGATAGGGTCCTCCAAAGGAGAGGGGCAATCCGAAGGATTGAGCTTCGCCAAAAACAATGTCTGCTCCAAACTCTCCGGGAGATTTTAAGATACCAAGGGAGAGGGGTTCAGAAATTCCAACAAGGAATAAAATATTTTTCTCCCTTGCGAAATCTGATATTTCTTTGAGATTTTCAATTATTCCGAAGAAATTTGGGGACTGAACCATTATTGCAGAAGTTTTTTCATCTGATAAATTTTTCGCCTTTTCAAGATCGACTCTCCCATCCTCCCTGTATGGAATCTCTAAGACTTCTAAGGAGAAGTTTTTGAGATATGTCCTTAGAGTATCTCTCCAGAAGGGATGAACAGTGGAGGAGATAAGAATTTTTTCGCTTTTTTTTATTCTCCAAGCCATTAAAGCCGATTCTGCTGTTGCAGTGGCACCATCGTAAAGGGAAGCATTGGAAACCTCCATACCTGTCAAAGAAGAGATGAGGGTTTGATATTCAAACATTATCTGAAGTGTTCCCTGACTTAGCTCAGGTTGGTAGGGAGTGTAGGGAGTGAGAAATTCTCCCCTTGATGAAAGATAATCAACAACTGAGGGAATGTAGTGGGGATACGAACCCGCTCCTATGAAGGAAATGGGCTCTATCCTGTTCTTTTTGGAAATTTCTTTAAAATAATTGAGAAGAGATATTTCGTCCATGGAAGGAGGAAGGTTAAGAGGATTTTTAAGCTTGTATTCCTCAGGTATAGATGAAAAAAGCTCCTCCTCCGAGGAAACTCCTATCTCAGAAAGCATTTCCTTTAAATCTTTTTCAGAGGATGGAAAGTAGATATTCTTCATTTTGACAAACCTTCCACATACTTTTCATATTCAGAATTAGTCATGAGTTTTTTTAGCTCTGTCTTGTCATGGAGTTTAACTATGAAGATCCATCCATTTCCGTGGGGATCCTTGTTTAAAAGTTCAGGAGAATCCTTTAAATTCTCATTTACCTCAATGACTTCACCTGTAACAGGAGAGAAAATATCGGAAGCTGCTTTAACAGACTCTATTGTTCCAGCTGTTTCCATAAATTTTACAATCTTTCCAACCGGTGGAAGCTCTACATAAACTATATCACCAAGGGATTTCTGGGCATAGTCGGTAATCCCCACGATCCCTTTTTCTCCTTCGACCTTTACCCATTCATGCTCCTTGGTAAAGTAAAAATCCTGTGGGTACATAAAAATCCTCCTTTAAATTTCTGAAATTTTTCATTTTTTCCTTTTATAAAAAGGAGTTTCGACAACAGTGGCCTTAACAAATCTATCCCTTACTTTGATTTCAAATTCAGTCCCTATTTCTGTTCTATCAATGGGAAGGTAGGCCAATCCAATGTTCTTCTTTAAATAAGGTGCGTAACTTCCGCTTCTGACAAAGGAAACCTTATTTCCGTCCATGAAAATTGGGGAGTGTTCCCTTGCAGGAGCTCTATCATGAACTTCAAAACCTACAAGCTTTCTTTCAATTCCATTCGCTTTTTGCTTTAGTAATACATCCTTTCCGATAAAATCCCCTTTTTCAAAATTCACAATCCAGCCAAGATCTGCCTCTAAAAGGGTTGTCTCCTCATCTATGTCATTCCCATATAAACACATCTTAGCTTCAAGCCTTAAAGTATTTCTTGCTCCGAGACCACAGGGGAGAATTCCGAATTCCTTTCCACTTTCAATAATTCTTGAGTAAATCTTTTCAGCAGTTTCTTCATCTCCTCTAAAGTAAACTTCAAAACCATCTTCTCCCGTATATCCAGTTCTTGATACTATTGTCTTTTCTCCCGAGAAATTTCCTTCTTTAAACCAGTAATATTTCAGCTCTGAAAGATCGAAATCACACAGAGGGGATATGACCTGATAGGAAAATGGTCCCTGAATTGCAAGTTGTGTCCACTCATCACTTTCATTTTTAACCTCAACATCAAATCCTTTGGAATGATTCAGTATCCAGTTGTAATCTTTCTCTGTGTTTGATGCGTTAACTACTAAAAAGAATTCTTCTTCAGCAATTCTGTAAACAAGCAAATCGTCAACAGGTGTTCCTTTTGGAGTTGTTAGAGCAGAATACTGAATTTTTCCAGGAAAAAGCTTCCCTGGATCATTGGATGTTATAAATCGAAGAAATTTTAGAGCATCATTCCCCTTTATTCTTATTTCACCCATGTGACTCACATCGAAGATTCCAACTCCCTCCCTTACTGCAAGATGTTCTGAGATTATTCCACTGAACTCAACAGGGAGCTCCCACCCAAAAAAATCAATCATTTTTGCATTAATTCTTTTAAAAATCCTATTAAGCCTCGTCTTTTTCATGGGATAAGATTATCATATTAATTGATTTTTCTCAAGAAAAACTTGAAAATTATTTTTTTTGATTTAGAATATAAAAATGAGAAATGAAATGATGGAGAAAAGAAAAGCAAATGGTTCAAGGGTGGATCTGCTCTATAAAATAACCTCAAAGCTCAGTAAAGAACTTGAGCTTCCAAAATTATTAAAAATTTGTGCAGATATGATAAGTGAAATCTATAATTACTCAAACTGCTCTATTCTTTTCAGAGAAGGTGACAGCCTTATCATAAAAGCTGCCACAAATTATCCAATGCGTATAATTGGAATGCGAATTCCAATGGGGAAAGGTATAACAGGATTATGTGCAGAAAAGAGAAAAGAAATTCTTGTTCCTGATGTTTCAAAATTTAAAAGTTACATTCCCTTCGCCGAAAAGATTAAATCTGAGCTTGCTGTTCCTATAATCTGGAGAAAAAACTTGTTGGGTGTTTTGAATGTAGAAAGCCCAGAAATAGATGCCTTTACTGAAGATGATGTTAAAATTCTTAAGATTCTTTCCAACCAGCTTGCTGTTTTCATTTCAAAAGCTTACCTCCACACCCAACTTGAACTTGCACAAAAAATAGGAATAAAAATAACTTCAATTGTTCAATTTGAAAAGCTCCTTCATTTCATTGCTCAAAGTGTGAGAAAAAATTTGAAATATGATTCATGTGCCATAATGGTAAAGGAAAATTCAGATCTTGTCATCAAAGCTGTAACGGTTATGCCGAAAAAGAATATAGGATTAAAAATACCTATTGGAAATGGAGTTACAGGAAAGTGTGCTAAGGAAAAGAAGATTCTAAACATAGGTGATGTGACCAAGATTGATTATTACATTTCCTCTGGAATTCCTGGAGTAAAATCTGAGATAGCTCTTCCAATAATTTACAAAGATGAGCTTCTGGGAGTTTTGACCATTGAAAGTAAAGTTAAGAATGCCTTTGGGAAAGAGGACGAGAAAATTCTTTCCCTCCTTTGCTCCCAGATAGCAGTTACAATCAAAAATGCCCAGATCTATAGAGAGCTCGAGCTTACTTCAATAACCGACCCCCTTACAGGTGTTTTTAATTACAGATATTTTTATCATAAGCTTTACACTGAGGTAATGAGAGCTAGGAGATACAAAAGACCCCTTTCCCTTATAATCCTTGATTTCGACAATTTCAAAAGTATTAATGATACATACGGACATCTCACTGGTGATAGAGTTTTGAGGGAGGTAGCAAGGCTGATAAAAGATAATATAAGAGGATGCAAGGACGAAGTTTACAAGGATTGTGATGTGGATACAATTGCGAGGTATGGAGGTGAGGAATTTGCAATAATTCTTCCTGAGACACCCATCGACAAAGCTCTTATTGTGGGAGGAAGGTTGAGAAAAATGATTGAGGAGGAGTTTCCATCAATAATTAAAATCAATGAAAATTTAAAAATAACAGCCAGTCTGGGTGTTGCTTCTTATATGAGTGAGGAAGGTCCCGAAGATCTTATAAAAAGAGCTGATAATGCAATGTACGAGGCAAAGAGACTCGGCAAAAACAGAGTGATTCTTGCAAAATAGCTAAAATTAATAAAGGAATCAGTTTCTTTTTGTAATGAGAACTAATCTAAAATCTCTTTTTTATTTTCCTTTCCCACTTCTAAATTTGTAATACTTTCTTTAATTTCTTAATTATTTCGCTTTTCTTGCTGGATTAAATGAACCACTTGACAAGTATATTTTTAAGGGATAAAATGGGATAAAGTGGGACAAAATGAGAAGTCTGAGAGGTAGAGAGACAGTAAGGCTTGATGAGAGCGGTAGACTTAAGATTCCTGCAAAATTCCTTGAGATTATAAAAAAGAACTGGGGGGATGAGATTTACATAACATCGATCACGGGAAAATATGTTTGGTTATTTCCAATTTCTGAATGGGAGAAGGTAGAAGAGAAACTCCTTCAGGATTCTCCTTTTAATCCAAGGGCTTCGAAATTTCTCGACAGAGTTGGCTACTGGGGGAAGAGTGACCAGATTGATGGTAAGGGAAGAATTCTAATCCCACCATATCTAAGAAAATCCGCAATGATGGACGGAGAGGAACTTATTGTTCTCGGAAAAATTGACTATCTGGTGGTGTGGAATAAAGAGTTATTTGAGAAAGAGATTTTATCGGAGGCATTTGATGAAAATACTCTCTGGGAAATTCTTGGAAAAAAATGAGATTTATCATACTCCTGTTATGGTTGAGGATGTCATGAATTATTTGAATCCGTGCTCCCCATTTACATATCTTGATTGTACTCTTGGAACAGGGGGGCATTCCATTGAAATTCTCAGGAGATCATCTCCAGATGGAAAAGTTATAGGTATTGATAAAGATGAGGAATCAATAGAGGTTGCAATAAAAAGATTGAAGGAATTTGAAGGGAGGTTCAAAGTTTTTTGTTCTGATTATCGTGATATATTTGAACTTCCAATAAATTTTAAGGAAATGAAAGGGGTTATCATTGATCTCGGTCTATCAGCTTATCAGCTTCAGAAGGCAGAGAGAGGTTTCAGCTTCAACAGGGATGGTGCACTTGATATGAGATTTTCCAGAGATACTCCTCTGACAGCTGAGAAAATTTTGAACAAATATAAAAGGGATGAACTTGTAAGGATTTTCAGGGAGTACGGTGAAGTTGTCTCCCCCTACAAACTTGTTGATAAAATTATTGAAACCAGGAAGAAAAATCCACTTAAAAGGACATCAGAGCTTCGGGAGATAGTTGAAAAGGTTTACAGATGGAAACCTGTTAAAGGAAAGAGTCATCCTGCCCAAAAAGTTTTTCAGGCTCTAAGAATAGAGGTAAACGATGAGTTGAGAGGACTCGACGATTTTTTAGAGAAACTTCTAAGAAATTTGAATCCGCAATCAACAGTTGTTGTTATTTCCTTCCACTCCCTTGAAGATAGAATTGTAAAAAACACCTTCAGGAAATTGAAAAAGGAAGGGATTGGTGAAATACTCACCAAGAAACCTCTCTCTCCTTCTAGGAGAGAAATTGAAAAAAATCCAAGTTCTCGTTCTTCAAAGTTGCGATGTATAAGGAGAGAGTGAAGATGGGAAAGAAAGAAAAAAATATTAATTTATTTCTCGTTCTTTTTTTCTCATTTATGATTGTCCTGACCTATATCTTTTTTCACACAGAGAATTTAAGGATTGGCTATGAAATAGAAAAACTGAGAAAAGAAAAAGATAAATTGAAAGAAGAGATAGAAATTCTCCAGATGGAGAATGCAAGATTAAAAAACTTGAAAAGGGTTGAGAAAATGGCAAGAGACCTTGGGATGAGAGAAATGGAGAAAGAGCAGATAGTAATTTTAAGGATTTCGGAAAAAAAGGATTCCAATGAGTCTTTTAAAAAAGGCAAGGAGGTTGCCAGTAAGAACATAAACTTTTTAGAAGAAAAGGGATATAGAAAGTGATAAAAAGTCCTGTTGTAGAGCTGAGAAAGAGGGTGAAAATCTCTTTTTTAGTTTTTCTTGTATGGTCAGGGATAATTCTTTTCAGACTTGCAGACCTGCAGATTTTCAGACACAAAACTTACAAAAAGATAATATCTGCTCAAAACAGCAGGATAGTTTCAGTAGATTCAAAAAGGGGGGATATCTTTGATAGAAATGAGAAAATTCTTGCTACTTCGATTAAGACTTTCTCATTATACATAGATCCTTCTCAATGGGATGGAAGGGAAAATGAATTAAAGGAATTGAGTATCGCTCTTAATCTTTCAAAGGAAGCCTATGAAAATCTTATTAAAGGTATTGAAAACAAAAAGCAATTTTTGTGGGTAAAAAGGAAGCTCTCCTTCGAAGAGGAGCAATTAATCAGACCTCTTGGCATTGAGAAGATTGGTATTATTAAGGAATATAAAAGAGTCTATCCCGAGGGAGAGCTTGCTTCACATATCCTTGGTGGAGTTGGAATTGACGAGCAGGGCCTTGAAGGGGTGGAAAACTTTTATGAATCTATTCTTTCAGGAGCAAAGGGAAAACTTTGTGTTTACAAAGATGGGAAAAAAGTTCCACAGGCTTATCACATACAGGAAATCGTTCCTCCAAAAAGTGGAAAAGATTTAGTATTGACCATTGATAAATTTATTCAGTTTTTAACAGATGAAGTCCTTGAAAAATGGATTAAAAAGTGGGAAGCAAAGAGTGGGATTGCAATAGTGATGGATCCAAGAAATGGAGAAATCTTTGCCTTATCAAGTTATCCAAGATATGACACAAACAATTTTTGCAGCACAGATGAGAATTCAAAGTTGAATAGAGCTATAAGATGGATCTATGAGCCAGGTTCAACATTGAAAATTCCCATATCAGCTATTGTTTTCGAAAGTGGAAGAGTTAAACTTAATGAAGTCTTTGACTGCAGGGGTGGGAAGATCGAGCTTCATAATGTTTCTATAAAGGATCATAAAAACTTTTCTTTTCTTTCCTTTCCTGAGATAATTAAATATTCGAGCAATGTTGGCACAATAAAGCTTGCTCTTCGTATGAAAGAGGATGAAATTTTTTATTCTTTGAATGAGAAATTCAAATTTTCCCAGAGGACTAAGATTGACCTGCCCGGAGAGGAAAAGGGGATCTTGAGACATCCTTCTCAATGGTCAGGGATATCCTTAGGCTCGGTAGCCATTGGGCAAGAGATTGGAGCAACTCCACTCCAGGTCTTAAGAGCAATTTCAGCTATTGCAAACAATGGCTATATTGTCTATCCCCACATTGTAAAGAAAATAAAAGATGAAGGAAGGGAAGAGTCCATTATTTATAACCCACCAGAAAAAATTATAAGTGAAAACACTGCTAACACAATCAAGAGAATAATGGAAATGATTGTGGAAGAAGGAACAGGAAAGAGGGCAAGAATAGAAGGTGTGAGAGTCGCTGGGAAAACAGGGACATCTCAAAAATTTGTTAATGGCAGGTATTCGGACTCCGCCTATGTGTCATCTTTTGCTGGCTTTTTCCCATTGGAGGAGCCAAAATATTCGGTTATAGTTGTTATAGACGAACCAAAGGGTGCTTATTGGGGAGGAGATGTCGCAGCTCCTATTTTCAGAGATATTGCTCTGGGAATAATAAGGCTTAGAAATTGGGAGATTCTTAAGAATTATCACTTTGCTTCTTTAAAGGAAAAAGAGAATGAAGATAAAAGATTTACTTCAAAAAATTGACTACATTTCCTTTAATGGAAATGAGGAAAGTATTGTTTTAGGAATTACAAATTATTCCAAGGAAGTTAAAGAAAATTATATATTTGTTGCTCTTAAAGGGGGGAAATTTGATGGCCACGATTTTATTGACGAAGCTATTACCCTTGGTGCAAACACTGTGGTTTCAGAAAGAAAACCAAAGCTCAGTAAGAATGTAAATTGGCTGAGGGTTAAAGATTCCCGGGAAGCCATGTGGAAAATTTCTGTTCTCCTCTACGAAAATCCAGGTTCTAAATTAAAACTCATCGGAGTTACAGGAACAAATGGTAAAACAACCACAACTCACCTGATAGAGCATATATTTAAAAATGCGGGTTTTCAAACAGGTTTGCTCGGAACCATCTACAGCAGATGGGGAGAAAAGTCAACCCCGGCTCAGATGACAACGCCAGAATCTCCTCATATAAACAGGATGTTAAAAGAAATGATTGAGGATGGAGTCGCAATTTGTGTTATAGAGGTCTCATCTCATTCCCTTTGCATGAAAAGGGTTGACGGACTTGACTTTAATTGCGCAGTCTTTACAAATCTTACCCATGACCATCTCGATTTTCACAAAAATATGAAATCCTATTTTGAAGCAAAGAAAAGATTATTTGATCTCCTTGATAAAAAAGAAGGTTATGGCGTTATAAATATTGATGATTCTTGGGGGAAAAAACTCTCAAAAGAAATCAAAGCGCCTTCTCTATCTTATGGACTTGGGAGTGATGCTCACATATTCCCCCTCTCTTACAACCTTACTTCAGAAGGTATTGAAGCAGAAATTTCAACTCCCTCAGGAACAATTGAAGTGAGTTCTCCTCTTCTTGGAAAGCCAAATCTATACAATATTCTTGCTTCAATGGGAGTTGCAATAACTTTTAATCTTGGGAAGGAAGATATTAAAAAAGCCTTTAAAGATTTTAAGGGTGTGAAGGGAAGATTTGAAATAGTGGAGAATTCTCTGGGATTTAAAGTAATGGTCGACTATGCCCATTCAGACGATTCTTTGAGAAATCTCATAGAAACAGTGGCAGAGCTTAAACCAAAAAGAATAATACTGGTTTTCGGCGCTGGAGGGGATAGGGATAAGAAAAAGAGACCAAAGATGGGAGAGGTTGCTGGAAAGCTTGCTGATATTTCAATCATAACATCTGACAATCCACGGAGTGAAGATCCAGTTTCTATAATTAAAGATGTTAAAGCAGGGTTTAAAAAATCGGGAAACAAAAATTACATTGTAATTCCTGACAGAAGAGAAGCTATTTTCAAAGCAGTTTCAATTGCTGAAGAGGGAGACTTTGTAATCATTGCAGGAAAAGGGCATGAGGAGTATCAGATAATAGGGGATGAGAGGATTCCTTTCAGTGACAGAGAAGTTGCTGAATCAGCACTGGAGGAGAGAAGTGCCAGGGCTTAAAATTTACGAAATTGCAGAATTAATGTGTGGTAATATTTTGCAGGGAAATCCTGAAGTTGTAGCGAAAGGATATTCAATCGATTCAAGAAATATAAAGGATGGAGAGCTATTCTTTGCTCTTAAAGGAGAAAGGGATGGTCATGACTTTGTGATGGACGCTTTAAAAAATGGTGGGATCGGAGCTGTTGTCTCGAAGAGGATTGAAATCCCTGAAATGGAAAGAGTTGTCATATATGTGGAAGATACCCTGAGAGCTCTTCAAAAACTTGCAAAGAAGATTGTTGAGAGAGTAAAGCCAAAAATAGTTGGAATTACAGGTAGCGTTGGTAAGACAACAGTAAAAGAGAACACATTTTATATACTCAGTAAATTTAAAAAATGCATAAGGTCCCCGGGCAATCTAAACAATCATATCGGATTACCCCTGTCGATTCTAAACATTGGTGTCGAAGATGAAATTGCAATTCTCGAAATGGCAATGAGTTCAAAGGGAGAGATCAGATTGCTCACTGAAATTGCTTCTCCTGATGTTTCTGTTATTACAAATGTAAATCCTGTCCATCTTCAGTTTTTCTCCTCTATCGAGGATATCGCTTTTGCAAAAAAGGAAATTCTCGATGGGACAAAGGATGGAGGGATTGCAGTTCTGAATGGGGATGACCCCCTTGTCAGGAAGATTTCAATGGATTTCAAGGGAGATAAAATTTTTTTTGGAGAGGGTGAAGATAACCAGATAAAAATTCAGGATGTTGAAAGGGATGGTGAATTTGGAATTGAATTTACCATCCATCTTGCTGGGGAAGAAGAGAGGTTCAAATTAAAACCTGTAACAAAGCCAATTATTTTAAATATCCTTCCTGCCATAGGAGTTGCCAGCGCTTTCGGATTAAAATTGAAAGAGATCTCACCGTATATCCATGATTTTAAGCCTTTCAAGATGAGAGGTGAAATTACTTCCATTGGAAAAATAATTCTGATTGATGATTCATACAATTCAAATCCAAAGGCTCTTGCTACCATGCTGGAGGAACTTTCATATGTAAAAGGGAAAAGAAAGATTGCAGTTCTTGGAGACATGCTGGAGTTAGGAGAAAGGGAAGAAGAATTCCATCGTGAGATAGGAAAGATTGTTGGTAAAATTAGAATAGATAAGCTAATAACTGTTGGAAAGCTCGCTTCCCTCATAGGTGAGGAGGCAGTTAAATATGGAATGGAAAGAGAAAATTTTCGATCCTTCCCTGATTCAGAATCTGGTTCAGACTTTGTTAAAGAACTTGTTAAAGATGAGGATGTAATTCTTGTCAAGGGATCGAGAAGGTTAAAAATGGAAATAATAACAGAGAGGCTGAAAGGAGGAAATTAGATGCTTTACCATCTTCTTTATCCTCTTTACAAATATTTTTCTCCCTTTAATGTTTTTCGTTATATCACAGTCCGAACAGCTCTTTCAGCTTTAACAGCTCTTTTTATAGTCTTTATTCTAACCCCCTTTCTAATTAAAAAGATGAAGGAAATGAGGATTAAACAGCAGATTAGAGAGGAACTTGAAAACCATAAAAAGAAAGGTGAAACTCCTACCATGGGTGGAATTATCATTATATTTGCAATCTTCCTTTCGACTCTATTCTGGGCAAATCTTGCAAATCCTTATATCTGGATTGCTATTTTCACCCTTCTAAGTTTTGGTTTTATTGGTTTTCTCGATGATAGAATGAAAATTTTGCTGAGAAATGCAAAGGGAGTTCTAAAAAGATACAAACTTATTATTGAGATTTTCCTCTCTCTAATAATAGGTCTTATTTTCTATCTCCTTTCCCATTACGGGTTTTTTGACCTTCACCTCAGTGTTCCATTCTTTAAAAAATTCACTCCATTTTTGGGAATTTTTTACATTTTATGGATAGTTTTAATAATTGTGAGCTCATCCAATGCGGTCAATTTAACAGATGGGCTTGATGGTTTAGCAACCGGGGCAACTCTTATCGCAGGTTGCACCTTCACTGCCCTTGCATATACCTCCGGTCATGCAGTCTGGGCAACATATCTAAATATTCCAAAGGTTCCACTGGCAGGAGAACTCACAATATTTATGGGAGCTCTGGTAGGTGCCTGTCTTGCCTTTCTCTGGTATAACTCGTATCCTGCCCAGATTTTTATGGGAGATGTTGGTTCCCTATCTCTTGGCGCCTCCATAGGAGTTGTTGGAATAATGATTAAACAGGAGTTACTTTTATTCTTTGCTGGAGGGCTCTTTGTATTGGAAGCTCTCTCTGTTCTCATTCAGGTTGTCTATTTCAGAATTTCAAAAGGGAAAAGGGTTTTATTAATGTCCCCTCTTCACCATCACTTTGAGAAATTGGGGTGGCAGGAACCGCAGATTGTGGTTAGATTCTGGATTATAGCACTGATATTTGCATTCTTTACCCTTACAACATTAAAGTTGAGGTAGATATGGATTTAAAGGATAAAAAGGTTCTTGTGGTTGGGATGAAGGAAACAGGTAAAGCATTGTGCAATTATCTCTTGGAAAAGGGTGCGAGAATAATGATTTCAGACATAAATGAAAAAATTGAAATACCGGAAGAGATAAAGGAAAAAGCTATTTACATTGAACTTGGGAAAAACACTTCTCAGGTTTTTGAAAAAGCAGATCTCATAGTTGTTAGCCCAGGAGTTCCAATTTATATAGAGCCAATTTCAAAAGCAATGGAGAAAGGAATAAAAGTGATAGCTGAAGTCGAACTTGCCTTTTGCGAACTCAAAGGTTCAATAATAGGGATAACCGGCTCTAACGGAAAATCCACTACAGCAACCCTCACCCACAAAATCCTTTCCGATTCAGGGAAAGGAGCCTTCTTATGCGGCAATATAGGGACTCCTTTAATTTCTTTCGTAAAGAATTCGAATGAAGAAGATATTTATGTTATTGAACTTAGTTCATTTCAGTTAGAAGGTATTGAAAAGTTCAAACCAAAAATCTCTTCCATTCTCAACATTACCCCAGACCATCTCGATAGATACCATGACTTCGGAGAGTATGTGGAGGCAAAAAAGAGAATATTTATCAATCAGAGCAGAGAGGATTTTGCGGTTATCAACCTTGATGATCCTGTAAGTTCTAAATTTGATAAGGAAATTAAAGCAAATTTATACTTTTTCTCGAGGGAAAGAGAACTGAAAAAAGGAGTCTTTGTTCGAGAAGGGAAAATATATTTCAGAGATTATAAGGAAATTGAAATAATGAGAACTGAAAGAATATCTCTTATTGGAATTCATAATCTTGAAAATGTCCTTGCCTCAGTGGCAATCTCTATTCTTGCAGGTGTTAATAAAGATGGTATTGAAAAATCAGTGATGGAGTTCAGGGGACTTGAACACAGGATGGAGTATACGGGAAGAATTGGAGATGTTATTTTCTATAATGACTCCAAGGCAACCAATGTGGATGCGACTCTCAAATCAGTACAGAGTTTTGATGGAAGTATTGTAATTATAATGGGAGGAAGAGATAAGGGAGGAGATTTTAGCATTTTGAAGGATGAGATAAGGAAGAGAGTCAAGGGGATTGTTCTCATAGGTGAAGCAAAAGATAAAATAAAAAAGACTCTCTCGGGAATTTGTGAAATGAAGGATGCTGATGATATGGGATCAGCTGTCAGAACTGCTTTTGAGATAGCTACTCCTTCTGGAATAGTCCTTCTTGCTCCTGGCTGTGCAAGCTTTGACATGTTTGAAAATTTTGAACACAGAGGAAGAGTCTTTAAAAAAGAAGTTTTAAAATTGATGAAAACCCATGAAAAGAAATAATTTTGATATTGCCCTTATTTTAACGGTTTTTTTCCTTGTCGCCTCTGGCACTGCCATGGTTTTTGATACCACATACCTTCTCTCTCCAATTAGCAAATTCCAGTTCCTTCTCAAGCACCTTTTTTATACTTTCACTGGTATTTTTGTTATTTATATCGTTTATAAAATTGAAATTCCCTTCTACAAGGAGAACTGGTTCAGCTTGGCATTGTCTTTTATTACTCTTGTATTACTCATCGCTGTATACTTTTTTCCTCCAATAAATAAAGCTCACAGATGGATAACTATTGGAGGATTTCATTTTCAACCCTCTGAGCTTGCAAAGTTAACAATTATAATTTTTTCCGCGGTCTGGCTCAAAAAGAAGAAGGATAATCTCGATGATATTCTGAGCTATGTTCCAATAATTGCGCTAAGCATTGTTTATGCAGGATTAATATTCTTTGAAAGGGATGTAGGAGCCTCCCTTTTCATCCTGATATTGACATTTTCTTTGATATTCCTTTTCATGGGAGCCAAAAGTATTCCTATAGTCTCACTTCCCTCAGTCCTTTTCTTTGTTTATGCTTTATTCAATTTTGACCATATAAAGGCACGAATAAATGCTTTCTGGAATCCAGAGGCTTATGCTTCTACTTTCGCTTATAGCTATTTTCAATCGGTTTTTGCTGTTGGATCAGGAGGGATATTTGGAACTGGACTTGGAGACTCTGTTCAGAAACTTTTCTTTCTTCCCCTTTCATATAACGACTACATTTATGCAATAATTGGAGAAGAATTAGGGTTTATAGGAGCTTGTTTTATCCTTTTGCTTTATGTGGCTCTCATATATACGCTTATTAGGATGACAGGAAAACTTACAGATCTTACAAGTATTCTGATCATAACAGGAATTGCATTTCATATAGGGCTCCAGGCCCTTATAAACATTTCTGTCGTTCTCGGTATAATTCCTGCGAAGGGTCTTACACTTCCGTTTATAAGTTATGGAGGCTCATCCCAGCTTGTATTTCTAACAGAAGTGGGGATCGCACTGGGTATATCCAGGGAGGTGAAATGAGGATCATTGTTGCGGGTGGAAAAACAGGAGGGCATATTTTTCCTGCTCTCTCTGTTATAAAGGAACTAAGAAAGATGGAAAGCAATATTTCAGTTTTCTTCGTGGGAAGTGGCTCAAAAATTGAAAAAATGTTACTCGAGAGGGAGCCTGTTGTGTACGAGAAAATTGAAGTTTATCCTATAATGGGAATGGGGATAAAGGCTTTAAAATCTATTTTGCATCTTCCACTTTCCTTTTCAGATGCCCTTGAAAAGGTTAAAAGAATAAAACCCCACTGCATCCTCGGGATGGGAGGATATTCATCTGGTCCAATGATTCTTGCTGGTTGGCTAAAGGGGATTCCGACATTTATCCATGAACAAAATTATGAGCCAGGTCTTACCAACAGAATCTTAAAAAATTTCGTCAAAAAAGCATTTTATTCCTTCAGAGACTCAGGAAGATTTTTTGGAAAAAAAGGTGTTTATACTGGAAATCCTCTAAGGGGAGAGTTTTTTGAAATTAAGAAAGAAATAAGTGAATACTTTACAATTCTTGTTTTTGGCGGAAGCCAGGGCTCATCAGTTTTAAACGATGCTTTTTTGAAGGCAATTCCTGAACTTGCTGAAAAAATAGAAAAACTGAGAGTATTTCATTCAACTGGAGAGAGAGATTACGAAAAAGTTCTTGAAGAGTATAGAAAATTCGATTTTATATGGGAGGTTAAACCATTTTTCGTAAATATATGGGATTATTTTGCAAAAGCAAACATACTAATTACAAGGGCTGGAGCTTCCACAATTTTCGAGATTCTTTCTGCTGGAAAAGCATCCATCCTTGTTCCATTTGGTAAATCTGCTGGTTCCCATCAACTTAAAAATGCAATTGAGTTAAAGGAAAAGGGGGTTGCGGAGGTTATTTTAGAGAAAGAACTTTCAGGAAAGACCCTTGCTGATAAAATAATTGACTTATTTCAGAATTCAGAAAAGATTGAAGATATGGAAAAGAAGGCAAAAAGTTTAGTTGAAAGGGATTCCTCTATAAGAATTGCGCGAGCAATTTTAAAGGAGATAAAAGAGAATGTTTAGGATTGGAAAGATAAAGAGAATCCATTGTATCGGAATTGGAGGAACGGGTTTAAGCGGAATTGCAGAAGTTCTTTTCAATCTGGGATTTTCGGTTTCAGGTTCTGACATAAAAGAAAGCGAAACAGTGAAAAGGCTGAAAAAAATTGGAATTCCCGTTTCTATAGGACATAGCCCTGATAATGTTCAAAATGTAGATCTTATAGTTTACTCGTCTGCAATATCACCAGAAAATCCAGAGATTCTCGAAGGGAAAAGATTGAAGATTCCAATTATACCGAGGGCTGAGATGCTCGCAGAGTTGATGAGGGTAAAGACAGGTATAGCAATTGCTGGAGCCCACGGAAAAACAACTACAACATCCATGATTGCTTTTATACTCCATTATGCTGGTCACGACCCAACAGTTATTGTAGGTGGGAAACTTAAAACCTTTGGTTCTTCAGCAAGACTCGGTAAAAGTGATTTCTTTGTGACTGAGGCAGATGAATCGGACAAAACATTTTTGAAAATTTATCCTACCATTGCAGTAATAACGAACATCGATAGAGAGCATCTTAACTGCTATCAGAGTTTTGAGGATTTAAAATTAAGTTTTATAACTTATGCAAACAAAGTTCCTTTTTATGGCTCAATAGTTGCCTGTCTTGACAATCCCCATGTTCAAGAAATTCTTCCTTCCATGGAGAGAAGGGTTATAACATACGGTTTCACACCCCAGGCAGACTTTTTTGCAACCGATATGAAATATAGCCAGAATTTAACTTATTTCATATTGAATATCAGGAATGAAAGAGTGAAAGAGTTTAAACTTCAAATTCCCGGACCACACAATATCGCCAATTCCCTTTCAGCGATTGCTGTTTCCAACTTACTCGAAATCCCAATGAATACAATTGCTGAGGCTCTTGAGCAATTTCCTGGAGCAGATAGAAGATTTGAGATAAAAGGGATCGTCAATGACATAATGATTGTTGACGATTATGGACATCATCCTACAGAGATATATGCTACTCTTGATTCAGCAAAAAGAGGTTGGAGCAAGAGAGTAGTTTTAATATTTCAGCCGCATAGATACACAAGGGTGGCAGATCTGATGGGAGATTTTGCAAGAGTATTTATTTATGCTGATGTTATTGTTCTGACAAAGATTTATCCCGCTGGAGAAAGGCCAATTGAAGGCGTTACTTCCGAAAGACTTGCGGAACTAACGAGGGATTTTGGACATAAAAATGTACATTATGTTGAAGAAATGGAGGAGATGCCAGATTTTGTAATGGATATAATTCAGAAAGGTGACATTGTTATTACTATGGGGGCAGGAGACATTTATAAAGTTGCAGATTTATTGCTGGAGAAACTAAAAAATGAGTAGAAGTTCACATCCTCTTTTAAAGCCAGACTCAGAATTCTGGAGGAGAAGACAGAAAATCTCTACAAAGAGGAAGAAAAATCCTTCCTTTAAGGGAATCCTTGTATTTCTTCTTTTTGTGCTTTTCATTGGGTTTTCTTATTCTGGTTTTGTAAGGTTTAAAAATTTTGCCCGAAGCTGGGAGTTTTTGAAAATAAAAGATGTTAAAGTTCATGCGATAAAATCAGAGATGAAAAAGGAAATAGAAGATAAAATTGAGAGCAGTAAATTTGGTAGTATCCTTTTTGCTGATAGTGAGAAAATTAAAGAATTAATTATAAAAAACCCCTATGTTAAAGATGTGAAAATTAAAAAAGTCCTTCCTTCTACAATTGAGGTGTTTGTAAAAGAGAGGGAAGGGGTTGCAATTGTGAAGAAAGACAAATTTTACATTATCGATGAAAATTGCGAAATTATAAAGGAAACTGAGGAGATCGGCTTTCTTCCTTTGATTAGAGATGGCTCTTTAAATGATAAAATAGCTATCGGAATTGCTGTGTCCTTTATAAAAGAGGTAAAAACTCTCGGACATGATAAATATCTGGAGGAAGTGGATATTTCCAATCCATTAAACATGGGAGTGAGGATTAAAGATTCCAGAGTGAAGATTTATCTCGGGGAGTCTGATTTTCTCGATAAATTTGAGAGATTCCTGGCGATTCAGGAAGTTTTGAAAAAGGAATTCGGGGATATAGAACATGTTGGATTCTACGATAAAGAAAGAGTTTATATTAAAATGCAAAGTCAAAATGAGAAAGTCAAAGTTAAAAAATTATAAATGAGGAAGGAAAGATGAAGAGAGTTAAGACAAATTTTCATAGCAAGACAATGCAAGTATCTAAAGAATTAAGTTGTTTTATTTCAAATTATACTTTTAAATTTATACTTTTAACTTTTTACTTTTACAGGAGGTAGGGATGGGAAAAAAAGACAGAATTGTTGTAGGACTTGATGTGGGCTCGAAAAAGGTTGCGACTGTAGTGGGAAAGGTCTCGGAACAAGAAGTGGAAATAATAGGAGTGGGAGTTGTGGAATCAAGAGGGGTCCTCCACGGTTCTATTGTTGATTTGCAGGGAACAAAGGAAGCGATAAAAGAATCGGTAAGATCAGCAGAGATGATGTCTGCTGTAGATATTGATTCTGCATGGATATCTATCTCAGGAGTTAATATAAGAAGTTTTAACAGCAGGGGGATGGTGGCAGTTAGTGGTAAGAACAGGGAGATTACAAAGAAAGATAAGGAAAGGGTTATAGAAGCTGCAAAAGCTGTTTCAATACCTCCTGATATAGAGATAATTCAGTTCCTTCCTCAGGAATTTATTGTTGACAATATGCCCGGAATTCTTGAGCCTGTAGGAATGACTGGAATAAGGTTAGAAGTGAATGTTCATATAATAACAAATTCCATAACCGCAACTTCAAATCTTGTAAAATGTGTAACAGAAAGTGGAATAAATGTAAAGGGTATTGTTCCAAGTCCTATTGCTTCTTCTGAAGCTGTTTTGACTCAGGATGAAAAATTCCTTGGAGTGGCTGTTGTTGATATAGGCGCTGGAATAACTGATGTTGCCATATATGAAAGGGGTTTTCTGTGGCATACTTTCACACTTTCAGTTGGAGGCAGTCATTTCACCAATGATATTGCCATTGGTTTGAGAACTCCCATTCCAGAGGCAGAGAAGATAAAGAGAAAATGGGGAGCCACCCCTCCTTCCATTGAAGAGGATGATAGCATTGAAGTTGCAAGAGTTGGAGGTGGCCAGCCTAAAATTTATTCAAAAAAGGTTCTCTGGGAGATTATCCAATCGCGGGCAGAGGAACTATTTAAAATTATTTATGAAGAGATAAGAAGAATGGGAATGGAAAAGAGCCTGAACACAGGCGTTGTTATAACTGGTGGAACTTCTCTCCTGGAAGGAATTCAGGAAATTGCGGAGGATGTTTTCAATCTTCCTGTAAGAAAAGGAACTCCAATGGGAGTAACAGGCCTTGAAGAATCGGTTTCCTCCCCTGAATTTTCAACAGCAGTCGGGCTTCTCTTCTTTGAAAGAAAAGAGATTTACCAATTAGGAGGAGAAGGGTTTTTTAAAAAATTGATGGGCAGGATTTTTTAGGAGGAAATAATGGAAAATTCAAAATTCAAAATTCAAAATTCAGAAGTTAAGGAAAAAGAAAGTAAAAATTTAATTAAATATAATTTTAACTTTTTATTCGGGGGTGTTTGATGGAAGAAAAAGAAAATATTTTGAAATTTTTGCTTGCTGAAGAGCAGTACAAACCAACAAAGATAAAGGTAATAGGTGTGGGTGGCGGAGGAGGAAACGCCATTGACAATCTGATGGAAGAAGGGATTGAAGATGTTGAATTCATTGCAGTAAACACAGATTATCCAGATCTTGTAGAGACAAAAGCCCACATAAGATATCAACTCGGGAAAAAACTAACAAAAGGTCAAGGCGCGGGTTCAAACCCTGACATTGGGAGAAAAGCAGCAGAAGAAGATGAGGAGACCATAAAAGAGCTCATACAGGGAGCTGATATTCTATTCCTTACATGCTGTCTTGGAGGAGGAACTGGCTCAGGCGCAACTCCTGTGATTGCAAGTATTGCATCGCAAATGGATATTTTAACAATTGCTGTAGCAATAAAACCTCTTAAATCAGAAGGGACTGAGAAGGCAAAAATAGCTGAAAACGCTCTAAGGAAATTGAAAGAAACAGTTGATGTCCTTGTTCCAATATCAAATCAAAGACTTGTTGAGTTTAACCCTGAAAAAGCTCCTACAATAGATGAAGCATTCAAACTTGCTGACTCTGTTCTTATAAAGGCAGTAAAAGGTGTAACAGAAATTATAAAAATGAAGAAAAGAGTGAATGTGGATCTTGCTGACCTGAGGACGATTCTAAAGGGAAGAGGGATAGGGATATTCGGAGAAGGGGCTGGAAAAGGTGAAGATAGAGTTTCTCAGACGCTCGATTCAGCTCTTGGAAATCCCCTTTACAAAGGATTGAATCTCTCAGGGTACAAAGCAGGACTTGTAAACATAAAATGTAACAATTTAACCATTCATGAGCTCGACCAGATTATTGCATCTATAAGGGCAGGTGCGGATCTTTCAGCAAAATTCAAATATGGATTAATAGATGAGGGGAACCCTGATGATGAAATAGGAATTTTTATTGTAGTTGCAGGATTCGATGAATTGGTGGAAGAACAGATAATAAGCTCGGAAATGGTAGAGGAACAATTCCAGAGACAGGTTATTCCAATAGCTCCAGGTTTTGAGGTTCCCGTCCCGAACTTTCCTTCCACTCCGTCAACTCCTCCCAATCTTTACGAACCAGCCTTTATGAGAAAGAAGAGGGAAAAATTCCCGAGGCTGAGAAATGAAAAGAATTAAGGCTGACTTAGTAATTTCTAACTGCAACCAGATTTTAACCCTTGGTGGAGAATCTCCAAAAAGGGGAAAGGAGATGAGAGAGCTCGGAATAATTGAGAAGGGGTGGATTGCCATAAATGGCGACAGAATATCTTTTGTCGGGAGTGAAAAGGAATTTAAGGATGAAGTTGAAATAGACTTTGAGACAAAATGGATAAATTGTGAAGGAAGAATCTGTATGCCTGGTTTTGTAGATTCCCATAACCATCTTCCCTTTGCAGGAGAAAGAGTTGAAGAGTTCAAAATGAAACTTGAAGGAATGAGTTATATGGAAATTGCAAAGAAAGGTGGCGGAATCAAAAAAACAGTTTCAATGACTTCAGAGATTTCTAAAGATGACTTAAAAAAAATTTCCTTGGAAAGGATAAAAAAAATGCTTGCTCAAGGAACCACAACTTCTGAGGCGAAAAGTGGTTATGGATTTTTTCTTGAAACAGAGATTAAACAGCTGGAGGTTGTAAAGGAGCTCTCCCTTTTAAGCCCTATTACTTTAATCCCTACATTTTTAGCCCATGATATACCTTCTGATTATTCTGAAAGAAGAGGGGAGTACATTTCTTATCTTGAAAACGAAGTTTTGCCAGAAATAAAGAATAGAGGACTTGCTCGCTTCTTTGATATTTTCTGTGAAAAAGGGGTTTTTGATTTAAAAGAGAGTAGAAGGCTGATAAGGAAGGCAAAGGAACTTGGATTTGAAATAAAAGTTCATGCTGATGAATTCTCCTCTATCGGAGGGACCGAGATGGCAGTTGAGGAAGGAGCAAGGTCATGTGACCATCTCCTCGAAATAAGCAAAAACGGAATAAAAGCTCTTTCAAAAAGTAATACCTGTGCAGTTCTCATGCCGTCAGTTCCATTTTTCTTGAGAACAAAAAAATATGCTCCTGCAAGTGAGATAATTGAAAAGGGAGGAATTGTTGCCCTCGGAACAGACCTGAACCCTGGAAGCTCCATGAACTATTCCATGCTCTTTACATTGCAACTCGCTGTCTTTGAAATGGGTCTTCTTCCAGAGGAGGCAATCTCAGCAGGAACAATAAATTCTGCCTATGCAGTTGGAGAAGAAAAGGAAAGGGGCTCAATAGAAAAAGGGAAAAAGGCAGACATCCTCATCTTGAATATCCCCAGTTATATATACATTTTATATGAACTCGGCACAAACCCGATAGAAAAAGTTATAAAGGATGGAAAAATTTTGGAGATTTAAAATGGCAAAATCAAAATCATCAATTTTTTTATAAAGAGAGTAAGGAGGAATGATGTTAATTTTGAAGAATATATCTTTGATGGGTAAAGAGAAATCGTCAGTTTTGATCGGAGGAGAAAAAATACTTTTGATGGATGAAGCTATAAATTTAAATAGTAAAAAAGCTGAAACAATTAACTGCGATGGATTAATGGCATTTCCTGGTCTTATAGATCCCCACATCCATCTTGCTGGAGCGGGAGGAGAGGGGGGTTTTTTAACTCGAACTCCTGAAATCGACATATCTGAATTGCTCCTTTCCGGAATTACCTGCGCAATAGGCTCTTTAGGTGCAGACGGCTTCACAAGGAGTGTTAAAAATCTTCTATACAAGGTAAGACAGCTTAATCAGGCAGGACTTACCTGCTATCTTCTGACAGGTTCTTACCAGCTTCCTTTCCCATCAATAACTGGAGATGTTTTTGAAGATATAATCTTGATCCCTGAAGTTTTAGGGATTGGAGAGGTGGCAATATCAGACCACCGCTCCAGCAATCCTTCTGAAGATGAACTTTATAAAATTGTCTCGAGAGCACGTCTTGCGGGTATGATCTCGAGTAAAAGTGGCGCGGTTGTTATTCATATGGGAGATGAACCCGAAATGTTCACAAAATTAGAAGGTGTTATGAGCAAAAGTAATTTCAAATTCTCAAATATCCTTGCAACTCACTGCAATCGTAATCCAGAAATTTTCGAGGAAAGTAAAAGAGTAGGGAAAATTTTAAACATTGATATCACAACCTCTTCATACGAGTATTTCAAAGAAATAGAAATTAAACCGAGTAAGGCTGTAAAGGAACTTCTTTTAGCTGGCATCTCTCCCGAAAGAATAACTTTATCTTCCGATGCAGGAGGCTCATTACCTGAGTTTGATGAGAAAGGGAATCTTAAAAAAATCTTTTACGCAAAGCCATATTCCCTTCTTTCGGAGTTTAAAGATCTCGTTTTGAATGAAAATTTTAAACCGTGGGAAGCAATAAAATTTTTCTCGGCCAATTCTGCAAATTTCTTTAAACTTTCTACAAAAGGAAAAATTGAAAAGGATTATGATGCTGATATTATTCTATTGGATGAAAAATTCAATCTCCATTCATTAATAGCAAGAGGAAAGTTTCTGGTTTACAAGGAAAAAATTTTATCTTGAATTACCAGCCTGTAAGAACAGGAGGAAGAAGTAAAATCAAACCAGTTATAAAAAACAATATCTGAAGTTTCCATACAATACCAACCCATTTCTCAAAAGGAATTTGAGCACTTGAGAGAACCGTCATGGTAACTGCAGAGGTTGGAACAATCATATTGCTGAATCCATCGCCAAACTGATATGCAAGAACAGCGACCTGTCGGCTCAATCCCGCCAGATCAGCAAGAGGAGCCATTAAAGGCATCGTAAGAGCAGCCTTTGCACTTCCAGAAGGTACAAAGAAGTTTATTAAAGATTGGGTAATAAACATAAAAACAGCACATATGTAAGGATGAAAACCCTTAATTGAGCCTGTTGCACTATGGAGTATTGTATCAATGATTCTTCCGTCCTGAGCAACATACAAAATCCCTCTTGCCATTACAATTATCAATGCTGTCCCAACTAGATCTTTTGCTCCAGAGACAAAGGCGGATGTGAACTCGTCAATCTTCAATTTTCCAACTAATGCTCCTGCTATTCCGATTGCGAGAAAAACTACTGTTATTTTATCAATATACCATCCATATTTCAGAACTCCGAAGATCATAAAAACAATCCCCGCAAGAAAAACAATTCCAACAAGTTTATGCTGTAAAGTCAATTTCTCACCACTTTCCAGTTCCTTCAGATGAATAGCTTTCTTTCTTTCCTGATCAATGATAAAAGTAATGCTAAGGGATGGTTCTTTACGAATTTTCCTTGCATAATTCATCACAAAAACTATAGATACTGAGGTAATAACAAACCAGCATAAAAGACGATACATAAAACCTGAAAATAAAGGTAAATCTGAAATCTGCTGAGCTATCCCAACAGTGAATGGATTCATAAAGGCACTTGCAAAACCTGCACCTGCTCCAATAAATGGTATTGAAACACCCACAACAGTGTCATAACCGAGAGAGAGTGCAAGAGGGATAAAAAGAAGAACAAAGGGAATAACCTCCTCGCTCATTCCAAATGTAGCTCCGCCCAAGGAAAAAACTATCATAAAAATTGGTATAAAAAACTTGTCGAGCAATGATTTTCTTCTCACTTGAGAGGCTAATGATTTAATAAGAGAATCGATAGCTCCTGTTTTTTGAAGGACTGAAAACACTCCACCAATAATCAGAACAAATCCTATAATAAGAGCTACATTTGGATCAGAAAAACCTTTGATTGGAGCAATAAGAATGGAAAACAATCCTTGAGGATTCCTATCAACTCGCTGGAAGGAATCTGGAATGACAATCCTTCTCCCGTTTTTTTCCTGAAACTGATAGCTACCACCTGGTATAATCCATGTTAAAATTGCCATCATAACAATGAACATAAATACAAGAAAATAAGTATTAATTGAAATATATTTACCTTTCATAACGGTTCTCCCTTCTGTAAATCAAAAGTTTCTCCAGATTTTA
The DNA here is from genome assembly GCA_964531645.1 of uncultured Clostridia bacterium. Classification (GTDB taxonomy): domain Bacteria; phylum Acidobacteriota; class Aminicenantia; order JBFLYD01; family JBBIMS01; genus JBBIMS01. The sequence goes on along the minus strand of CAZHEF010000023.1, from coordinate 2,942 downwards.
AAATATGAACTCGCATATTCCTAACAGAGATATTCCCATTTCTATCCTCAGAAATTTCAGTAGCTTTTCTCGCATCAAAAATCATTACTGTCCCCTCTCCCAATACCCTGAATCTTTTCCATTTTTCAACAATAATAGCAGTTTCCTCATCAATTCCAATACCAATCAATTGAGGATTCTCAATAACAATTGAGATTAAACGATTCAATCTTTTTCTTTTAATAAAATGCTGATCAATAATGACCTTTTCTAAAAATCCAAATCCTTCCGCAGATTTAATATTATTTCTTTTTATTACTCTAAAGCTCTGTTCCTCATCCTTTTTTTCTTCTTTTATTAATAACTCATCTCCGGTAATCATAATTTTACTCATTACTGCAGCACCCGCACTTGTTCCAGAAATCACTCCTCCTTCCATGTAAATCTTCTTTATTTCCTCCAAAAATTTAGTCCCCAGTAAAAAGGAGGTTAAACGATTCTGATCACCACCAGTAAAAAATATTGCTTTGCTCCTTTTTAAAACCTCAAGATTTTCAGGAGAATCGACATTTTCTTTTTTCATGAGAATATAGCGAACATTCTCAGCCCCACATGTTTCAAATTGATGTCTTGCATAAAGAGAACTGTCGAGCTGATCCTCACTGGCTGCAGGTACAATTAAAATCTGTGATTTGCTACCTCCTGCAAGGTTAATAATCTCTTTCATTACATAGTCAGGTCTTTTCCCTCCACCTATTATCACAAGCCATCCATTCTGGGAATAAAGGAAACTTACAAAAAAAATAAAAAGGGAAAACTTAAAAAAATATTTCATTTTTAAACTCCTAAAAATATTTTTCCAAAAATATAATTTAAAATATCTTATCATGTTTTTCAAACTGAAAATTTTCAAGACTGAATAACAGAAATATTTACTTCCCTCTGAACTTTTTTCAAATGTTCGAGTTTTTCGGGTGTTATTGATGACCATAAATATGGAAAAAGAATTTTGTTATGGAGCAAAGGGTCTGAGCCCTCCCTTAAAAAACCGCTTTCCACAATTTTTCTCCACTCTTCAGTTTTTGGAATGGGGGAAAAGTAAGCAAGCCTAACTCTTACACCACAATCTCCCGAATATCTTATGCTATTTTCAACTTCCTCAGCACTTTGAAAGGGAAGCCCGACAAGAATATAAACTTCAAGCTCAGAAGCTTTATATCCTGCATTTTCAAAATATCCAACAACTCTTTTCAAATCACCAATTTTATGCTCAGATTTTGTCTCCTTCAAAAACTCTATCTTAGCACTTTCAAGACTTAACCTTATCGTTTTAAAATTGGCTCTTTTCATTAAAACTGCAAGCTCCTTGTCTATCTCATTTATGTAAAGACCATTAGGAGTGTGGAACTGAAAATTAAGAGATTTTTCAATGACTTTATGAAGTAATGGCTTTATCCTCTTTTCAGGATTAAGGAGAAGAGCGTCATCGTAAAAAGCAATATGTTTAGTTTCAAAGTTATTTTTTATGAAAATTAGTTCTTCAAGACAATTTTCAACACTTTTTTCCCTGAATTTTTTTGAGATTAGAAAGGATGCGCAATAAGAGCATCTGAATGGGCAACCTCTTGATGTCAGAAATGGAAGAGCTGTTTTATCTCTCAGGAGGGAAAAAAAGGGAAACGGATAAGAGTCTATGTCAAAGAAATTCTCAGAATTAATTTTCAAAGAAAAGACCTCTTCAAGGACCTTCCCTAATTGATTTTCTCCTTCACCGGTTACAATTAAATCAGCCCCACTCTTCTCCTTTGCATGCTCTGGAATTAGAGTTGGATAAATCCCTCCAAGAACTACTGGAACAGAACCAAGCTTTCTCCTTACTCTTTCAATGGCTATCTGCACTCCAGGATACCAGTAGGTCATATAGGATGTTATAAAAACACCATCAACATTTCCTATTTTTTCAATTTCCTCATCAAACGCCTGAATCGGAATACCAAAAATTTTAAGTCTTTTCGGAATCCCTTCTAAAACTTCGAGTTTTTTTATTTCCACAGAATAAAATTTTGATGTCCCATCTTCCCTTTTCTTTCTGAATTTTTCTGGAATTGACGGATGGGATTCATCAAGACAATTTATTAAATAAATATCCGCAACATTCAATTTTTTCAATACCGATGCTATGTAAAGAAGTCCGAGGGGTTTTATCCACAGGTCATAGGCAGTAAAATCAACAATCCATGGATTTACAAGGAGAAACCTTAGTCTCATTTTTAATTTTATCAATTTTTCTTTGATTAATCCCTGTTTATTCTGGTCATTACTGCTTAATGTTTAGATTCTTCTCCTGCTTGAAAACTCTTTTTTAAAGCTGGAATTTAAAAAATGAATTTCCTGTCCTATCAAAAATATCAGCTTTTCCTCTCTCCTTTCAGCAAATCCCTGATTTCTGAGAGAAGGATTTCTTCCCTTGAAGGCGCGGGTTCTGCCTTGGATGCTTCTTTTTCCCTCTTCTTTAGCATATTTACAGGTTTCACAACTGATATAAAAATTGCAAATGCAATAATGATGAAATCAACAATAGTTTGGATAAATTTACCGTAACGAAGAACTACCGCAGGAGCTTCCTTTGTCGCTCCCTTAAGAGTAATAGCAAGACCTGAAAAATCAACTCCTCCTAGAATCACTCCAATTGGAGGCAAAAGAACATCCTCAACAAGGGAAGATACTATTTTTCCAAATGCTGCCCCAACAATGATTCCAACTGCCATATCAATTACATTACCTCTTACTGCAAATTCTTTAAATTCTTTGAGCATGCTCATAATATTTCTACTCCTTTCTTTTTCAATATTTTCTTTACTGTTTATATCAGGGTAGTTCTTTTATGTCAAGCTTTTCAGAACAGGAGCAGAAATTCCGTAAATTGGGTTTGTGGAAGGGGGTAGGGGTTGAGAAATCTTTGT
>CAZHEF010000022.1:0-41258 GCA_964531645.1 uncultured Clostridia bacterium | reverse complement strand
CTAATCGAAAAAGTGAAACTACCTATTACTTAAAATGGACGGAGTTAGGGTTTAAATCGGAAATTCCAAGTAAAAACTCTGAGATAAGAGGGTTATTTTAGACAGAAGAGAAATTCTCTATACCCTGTTACATCCTTATTATTATAACTCCTTTTATAAAATCTTTCCCTGGAACTGGCTCAATTAGCCATCTTAACTTCTTGAAATGCTCGATTTGTTGAAGTCTTTCAATCTCCCTTTCCCCTGTTATAAAGGACACCCCTTTTCTTGTAATCTCAATTTCCCTTATTATCTGTTCCTTTTTCTTAAAGCCTATTGTGGTTATATAATCAACTTTTAATTTTCTCTTTTTGATAAAATGAATTGCTGATTTGAAGTCCGTCCTGACAATTTCAAGCCGACTTCTAAAACCTAATTTTTCACATATTGAATGCAGATAAAAGCTTTTCTTGAATGAGGGCTCTATGAGTATACCCTTTGATTCGGGGTTAAAAATCTTGAAAATTATGGCAGGAAATCCTCCTCCAGAGCCAACATCTAAAAAACTCTCAAATGGTGAAATTAGGTTGGAATACCAGAAGCTTATCTGGAGAAGAGATAAAAAATGGGAATCAAAATCTTTCCTTGAAACAAGATTAATTTTCTGGTTCCATTCTCGAAGGTTTTCATAAATTTTTTTCATCTTTAATATTCCTTCTTCAGAAATCCTCCAATTTTTCCCTTCATTTTCAATCAATTTGTAGATCTCTTCCAATTTTTTCTCCAGATTATTTTTTATTTTATATAATGCCTTAAAATCTGAAGGGCAGCAGATGTCATACCTGAAATTTTTGATGCTTCGTAAAGGGTCTTTGGTCTGAATTTTTCCAGTTTTTCAATTATCTCTTTTGAAAGTCCTGGCATTTTTCTAAAATCTATTCCTTCTGGAATAAATCTTTCCATATCTCTCATCAATTTTTCATATTCTCTTTTATCCTTTTCAATATACCCTTTGTAAATAATCTCAGATTGGATATATAGAATCTCCTCTCTATTTAGAGGTAGGTAGTTGGAAGGAAGAACTTGAATAGCATCTTCAATACCTGTCTTTTTACTCCTCAAAAGTTGCGCATAGGTAACACCTTCTTTTCTTGTGTTCTCAAGAAAATCTATAGCCTTTTTCAACTCCTCTTTTCTTTTCATAACATTTTCATAAAAGGAAGGCTCAATGGTTCCGAGTTCTAAGCCATATTTCAAAAGCCTTTCATCGGCATTGTCAATTCTTAAAAGAAGTCTGAACTCAGCCCTCGAAGTGAACATTCTGTAAGGTTCATCAACTCCCTTTGTAATAAGGTCATCAATCATGACACCAATGTATGCTTCCTCCCTTGAAAGGACAAAAGGCTTCCCTCCTCTTATCTTTAAAACCGTATTTATACCTGCCATAATACCCTGAGCAGATGCTTCCTCATAACCTGTTGTTCCATTTATCTGGCCTGCGAGGAATAAATTTTCTATTTCTTTACACTCAAGGGTGTGGGAAATCTGATCGGGATAAACAAAATCATATTCAATTCCATAGGCAGGCCTTAACATAACTGTATTTTCAAGACCTTTTATATTCTTCAAAATCTCCATCTGGGTCTCAAGGGTAAGGCTGGATGATATGCCGTTTACATAAACCTCCTTTGTGTTCAATCCTTCAGGCTCAAGAAAGAATTGGTGGCGATTTCTCTCCGGAAATTTAACAACTTTATCCTCAATGGAAGGACAGTATCTAACTCCTGTTCCTTTAATTTTTCCAGTGTAGAGAGGAGATTTGTGAAGACTCTTTCTAATAATCTCATGAACCTTTTCATTGGTATAACCAATATAGCAAAGGATTTTGTTTTCGAGTTTCCTCTCTGTCCTGAGAGAAAAAGGAATTGGATTGTTATCTCCTGGCTGGGGTTCAAAGGCTGACCAATCTATGGAATCAGCGTGAAGTCTCATGGGGGTCCCTGTCTTCAATCTTCCAATTCTAAGCCCGAGTCTTCTAAGAGATTCAGAAAGTTCAAGGGAAGAAGGCTCATTAGCTCTTCCTGCAGGATAAGAAACAAGACCGATGTGAATTAAGCCGTTAAGGAATGTCCCCGGTGTAAGAATAACAGCCTTTCCATGAATCTCACTCCCATCCTTCAAAATAACCCCTTTAACCTTTCCCTTCTCAATAATTAGATTTACAACTTCAGCCTGATAGATCTGGAGATTTTGAACCTTTTCAAGATATGATTTCATTGTAAATCTATAAAGGGCTTTGTCACACTGAGCCCTTGGTCCCTGAACCGCAGAACCCTTTGAGCTGTTGAGCATTCTGAAGTGGATTCCCGTCTCATCTGTTATTAAACCCATAACCCCCCCAAGACAGTCAATCTCCCTTACCATATGACCTTTTCCAAGTCCTCCAACTGCGGGATTGCAGGACATCTGGGCAATTGTATCAAGATTTAAAGTAATTAAAATTGTCCTGCATCCCATCTTTGCAGAAATGTGGGATGCCTCACAACCTGCATGCCCTCCTCCAACAACAATTACATCAAAATTTTCCATATTATCCTAAGATTTTATAATATCTCCAATTAAAAAGTTTTTCCAGAAGAGTAAGATTAATTTTATTGAGTTTCTAAGGAGGCCACCCTCATCTCTCCCGAATAATTGGAAAGAGCTCAAGAATAGCTAATTTTTTGTAAAATTAATTTGGCGAAAAGTAATACTTTTTGATAAATAACTTTGTAAGGGTAGATGAAGAGCAACTCTTTGAAAATCTAGTATTTTATATCTAAAAAAGGGCGAGGTAAAATACTATCAAAAAAAAGACTGGAGTTGAAATAGATTTTATACTGAATAATAAAATAGCCTACGAAGCTAAGATAAATGCAGATGCTTCAGACATAGGAAAACTTGAAAGGATCTGTAGAAAGCTTGGAATGAAAGAATTTTTTGTAATTTCAAATAATTACAGCAAAGGATAAAGAATTTTACCTGTATTATTTGTCATTTTAGGCTCTATGGCTTCTTTTTATGCTTTCTCGCCCTTCTTGGCGCTTCGCACTTTTTTAAAACAACCATATGGAAATTTTTGTTATGGTATAAGCTATGAGTCCACATACAGGAAAAGTTAGAATCCATGCAGTTACAATCTCTCCGCCAACTCCCCATCTAACTGCTGAAAACCTCTTTGTTGCTCCGACGCCCATTATTGCAGTGTTTATTGTGTGGGTTGTACTAAGAGGTATTCCAAGTCTTGAGGCAAGTTCGATGGCTAAAGCAGCAGAGGTTTCTGCTGAGAAACCGTGGACGGGTTGAAGGCATGTGAGGCGAATGCCCATTGTTTTTACTATTCTCCATCCTCCGAAAGCTGTTCCAAGACCCATTGTAATTCCACAGAGGAAAATAACCCATATTGGAACATGGAATTCTTTTATAACTCCTGTTATGTAAAGTGTAAGGGTCATAACTCCCATAAATTTTTGTCCATCATTACTTCCATGGCTGAAAGCCATAAAGGCAGAAGAGAATATCTGCAATTTTCCAAATATTTTTCTCATGGATTCTGGGGCTATCCCACCAAAAGTTCTAAAAATGAATGTTGTAAGGAGAATAGCGAGGATAAAACCAAGGAATGTTGAAAACCCGAGCCCAATTAATACCTTTTTCCATCCACTCCATTCAAGGGAAGAAAACCCACCTGCAGCAAAACCAGCTCCTGCAAGACCTGCTATCAAACCATGGCTTTCAGATGTTGGAAGTCCGTAAAACCATGCAAGAGTGCTCCAGACAACAATCCCTACCATTGCTGCTCCTATTGTAGTTAGGCTAACAATTTCAGGCTTTATAATCCCTTTCCCTATTGTTATTGCAACAGCAGTTCCTGAGAAAGCACCCACCATATTCAAAACTGCAGCCATAACAACTGCCTGCAAAGGGGTCAATACTCTTGTGGAGACTACAGTTGCGATTGCGTTGGGAGCATCTGTCCATCCGTTAACAAACTCAGCAGAAAGAATCAGCAAAAATACAGGGATGATTGATAGAGGTAATCCATCCATGGGAATCCTCCTTAAATATTTTTAAGGATGATCCCCTCCACGATGTTTGCAACATCCTCACACTTATCAATCGTGTTCTCAAGGGATTCATAAATTTCTTTTACCCCCATTAATTTTATTGAATCCATCCCATGAGAATCTTTTTTCCCCAGGAGTTCAATCATAGCCTCTCTAAATATCTTATCTCCTTCATTTTCAAGGGTGTTAATTTCAATACAAATCGTAAGGATTTTTGACATATCCTTTCTTTTCCTTAAAAGCTTCAAGGTCTCAGAAATTTTCCTCATAGATTCTTTTATTATTCTAGTAAGATTTAGCATGTGTTCATCGAAATATTTGATCTCATAAAGTTGGAGCTTAAAAATTGACTCTTCTATCAAATCTACTACCTCGTCAAGTTCATGGGATAGAGCATGAATATCCTCTCTGTCAAAGGGAGTGAGAAAAGTTTTGTTTAATTTCTCAGCAATTTTATGAGTTATTTCATCACAATCATGTTCAAGAGATTTGAATCTCCTGGAAAGCTCCTTCAAGTCTATAGAATCGTTTTTTATCTCCTCAAGAAGCTGAGAAGCTATCAAAAATTTTCCAGCTTGTTCTTCAAAAAGTTCAAAAAATACCGCTTCCCTCGGTAAAATTCCCATTATACTCCTCCATTTTTTATCATTATGATAATTATTTAAAATTAATTTTATTTTATTGAAAGTTTTCTGTCAAATAACGAGTGAAAAAGCAAGAAAGGTAAAAAAGAAATAAAAGACCCATCACCTTTTCCACTTATGAAGTGGAATTGGTTATCTGTGAGTTGTCTAATGAGAGCTGCATATATTAAATAATATCCTCTTCCACGACGCCCAAGACTTTGAGTATTCTCAGGGATGCCGGGAGAATTTGATTATTTATGTAGTAGTCAGTATCCACATTTTTGAGATTAGCAAACTCTATCGGTTGAGCCCTCTCAGAGATTGCACTCTTCCCCTTCTCAATTACAAATCCAATTACACTCCCTTCACCTACAGGAATTCCTTTTTCAATTAATTTTTTTGCAGCTCCTATGTGAGGGGAAATTAGCTTGTACTCTGAAATTGGCTTTGATAGTTGTTCATATACAACAAGGTCTTCAATGTCAACTTTCAACTCCCTCAACTTTTTAATGTTCTCCTTCGCAAGCTCTATTGCTCCCTTTATATCTTTTTTCTCAAGAATTAACTTTAAAATACCTTCCTGGGTTCTTTTGGAAAGTTCTGACCAGTCCCTTCTAACTTTCTCAAGACCTCGAATTTTAAGATTTCCACTTTCATCAATTAAAGCATATCTCTTTTTTGCAACTCCTCCTCCAATCTCCTTTGGAATAAATATTCCCCTTCGATAAAAATTCTCCAGCTCCATTCTCATAATCCCTGGAAGTTTGCTATTGATTTTTTCAAGGAATTCAAGGAGTTCCTCCTTACTTTTTCCATCAAGACCTAAAAAAGCCGAATCTGTATCTCCATATATTGGTTTAAAGCCTGAAGATTTGGCTTCATCCATAACTTTTTTAATCCAGTATCTTCCAAAGGATGTTATTGATTCGGCACATTCCTTTGAGTACCACTTGCTTGCAGGGAATGCATAGTATCCATAACTTGCATTGGCAATTGTTTTTAGAGCCATCTGTCTGTTGTTTAAAAGATTGAATTCAAGAGAGCCGGGGGCGAACTTTCTCATTTCACCTTTTACCTTCTGCCTTTCTGAAAGTAGTTCATTTATCACAGTGGATTCAAATCCACTTTTTTTCTTACAGAACCAGTGGGGAAGGTCAGGGGCTTTGTTTCCATCTTCCTTACAGCATTCACAGTTCAGGGTTTCAGTGGATATGTTGTAAGTTGAACTAATAGATGGATAAAGGGATGCAAAGTCTATTACTGCAATGTTTTCGTGGAGACCAGCCTCTGGCTCCTTCACAAATCCTCCTATATAACTCTCCTTCTGTCTTTCCTGTATCTCTTCAAACCTTGGCTGGTTGGGAATAATCCTTCCCATCTCTTTAGCCCTTTTTGTATAATACCATTCAACAAGCTGGCTATACATCATCCTTGAGACATCGAAGAGACTCTGACCAACTATTCTTGTAAGTTCGCATATCTGGGGAAGAAGGACAAGAGAAAGTCTATATGTCAGCTCCGAGTCTTTAAGAGAGTATTTTGCAAGGGTTTCAAGATTTCTTCCCTCCTTCCAAGCCTCCAGAATTTCTGAATATTCCATTTCAATTTTTTCATCTCCAAGTATCTCAGATGAAACAGCATCAAGGCTAAGAACCTCAGTATGAAGCATTGGAGCAAGAATGTTGTTAACAAAATTGAAAATATCTATGTGAACATATCCTTTAAGTCTTGTAGTGCTAACCCTTGCCCTTTTGGAAAGGGTTACTCCTGAACGGTCAATGGAAAGGTCATCTAACTTTACTTTTAGCTTTGAGGCTCTCTCCCTGAGAACAACAAAATCAAATAGATCAGAGTTAAAACCTGTTATTACATCAGGGTCATATTCCTTTACAATATCAATAAATCTTTTAATCAGTTCTTTTTCATCTCTAACGATCTCTACAAAATTGGGGAACTTTCCTTCTTTATATGTTATAACCCTCTGAATTCCCTCTCCATAAAGGGAAAGCATTATAAGCTGTCTTTCACCCCTTTTCTCCTCTATTACTTCTGTATCAAAGGAAAGGACTTTTAGCAGGAATGTTTTTCCATCTGCTCTTTCTATTTTCTTTGCTTCAACTATTATATCTGCATTGAATCCAAATCTTTTCTCTTCTCCATCTACAGCAAGCCACTCAAGACAGGAGAGGCCTGTGTCAGCCAGATAACTTCTATAAAAACCAATTTGATATTCATACTCCTCTATTACTGAACCAGAACCACCTCTTTTCTCCTCAAGATTCTTTATCAAATCCCTTATCTTCTGCGTATCCTGGGGAAAGAAACATCTTATTTTCAGGAATTCCCTTTCTTCTCCTAAAAGATTTTTCCTTTCAACCTCAATCCCCTTTACCTCAATCCCTTCCTTTTTCAGAATTTCATTTATCTCCTTTTTTGCATTTTCTATGTTGAATGGTAGGACATAAAAATAGGGTTCATAATTTGGATCAAGGACAACCCCCCTTTTCCCATCTTCCATCCTTCCATAAAGAATCGTGTAGAGTTTGTCTTCAATAGTGTCGTAGTCAATATCAATAAGGAAAATTTTCCTCATACTATATCAAATATATTACTTTCCCAAAAAAGAGACAAGGAGATTCTAAAAAAGATTTTGGGGTTGCTGAGGGGAAAAAAATTTTTATGTTTTTAGGTGATGTAAGTCAATGAACTTAGCTTCTGGATTATCCGAATTTTTTTAATTCCTTGGAGGCTTTTGATTATTCCATTGGAAGATTCTTTGCAATCTTCGCAGGGCTCTCAGTCTTTCACAATCTCCTATTGCCTTTGTTCCACTTCGTAAGTGGAATGGAAGTATTTCTAAAAAAGTCTCAATTATTTTCTCCTTTATATCACTGTCTTTTTGTCAACTACAATGAGAACATCCGGATCAGAGTACTTTTTGAAATAACCCCTAATCCTTGATCTAAAGAGTATAATTTTTAAGATTCTTTTATCTCTTGAAAGGATATGAACTATCTCTTTTAAAATCTTCCTTTTTTCTGGAACATAAGGATTAGCTTTCCTCTGTAATTTATCCAGAAGTCTGCCACATCTCTTCCAATTACAGCCTTTGTATCTTTATTTTGTTTGTCAAGGAGACGAATTGAAATGAGCTTCTGAGTTATCCAAATTTTTTAGATCCTTTAAAGACCTTTTATTGGTCTATCGGAAGATTATTTGCAATCTTCGCAAGGCTCTAATTTTTTCATAATCTCCGATTTTTGCAAGTTTTATCGCTTTTTCAGTTATTTCAATTGACCTATCGTAGGTTCTTCTGTCAACGGGGAATGGATGGCCATCTTTACCTCCATGGGCAAAGGAATATGTTGCAGGGTCTCTGAAACTTGGCTTCGCTCCATAAACAACATCGGATATTAAAGCAAGAGCTCTTATTGTTTTTTCTCCAACTCCTTCAATGGCAAGAAGATTCTCAAAATTATCTGGTCTATTCTCATAAATTTTCTGGAATATCTTTGATAGTCTCTTAATATCAACATTTTCACTGGAAACAGGGTGTTCGGTTGGAAGATTTAGTTCCTTTATCTTTTTTAATTCCTTTTCAAGTTTATCGGGTTTTTCTTTTACTATTTCTGGCACTACCCTCCTCGCATCCTCACTCTCTTCTGCCACCATATTCAGAACCGAATGCCTTTCATCACAGCATACTGCATTATGAGGCTCATTTACAAAATCCTTTATTTTTTCAGATAGCCAGTGGTATCTTCTCGCCATTCTGTTTTCAGTGTTCATTCCTTGCTGAATTACGCACCATGCACCTGAATCCGTGAAAACGAAAGTGTGGTGATAGATGGAATATCCATCCTGAACTGCTACAGAATCTATCTTTGCAGAAATCCTGCTGGCATAAATTAGTGGCTCAGGGTTCAAGCCAGTTTTTTCCGATAAAGTTCTAATCTCATCGGGTGTTTTTCTTGCAACCCTTCCTTTCCCTCCCGCAACAAATATTTTTGTTTCATCTCCAATATCTTTCAGAGCTTCTTTAATAGCTCCGCAAAGAGTTGTTGTAAGTCCTGAGGAGTGCCAGTCAAAACCGAGAATACATCCAAGAGATTGAAACCAGAAAGGGTCTGAAATTTTTTCAAGGAATCCTTGATTCCCCTCCTCGATACAAATCCACAAAATTATATTTTTTGAAAGAGGAACCATCTTTTCGAAAAGCCATGGAGGGGCTTTACCGTAATGAAGAGGAAGATTGGCAATTCCAGTTTTCCCCATTTTTAATGAATAAACTTCCGTATCTCCGGATTGTCCCTTACCTTTTCAAATTCTGCTTCACTTAGAATTCTTCCCCAATCATTGAAACCTGCTCTTTTTGCTTTCTCAAGGTATTCAGCGGTTTTTTCCACATCTCCAGCTGAAGCGAATAATTTTGCATAGGCAAAGTAAAGTTCACCACCCTTTGGATAAAGCTCGGTAAGTTCTGTCTTAAGAACCGCTTCTCTTTCCATAAAATTAGGGTCAATCTGAAATCCTTTTAGAAGATAAGCCATACCTTCATCAAATCTTCCAACAGAAAGCAACAGATTACCAAGGCTATAATAGGGAGATGGAGAATCGGGATCCAGCTCTATTGCTTTTTTGTAGCATTCCTCAGCCTTTGACCAGTTGTTTAGTTTCAAATAGACATTTCCAAGATTTGAATATGCGGGAGAATAAGAATTATTAAGGGAAATTGCTTTATTGAATTCTTCCTCGGCGGGTTTGTAGTTCTTTTTCATAAAGTAAGAGATTCCAAGAAAATTGTGAGCTCGCTCTGAGTCTGGTTTCAATGAAACAGCATTTTTGAAATCTTTTATTGCAGAGTCAAAATCCTTCTCACTTAAATGTCTGTATCCACTGGAAATATAAGCATTGAAGTTTCTGGCTATCTCCTCTTCAGAGACCTTTACTTTGCAGGAAAAGATTATCAGAGGTAGAAAGAAGGCAATTAAAAATATTTTTTTCATCCCAACCTCCTTATAGAAAGTAAAAAGTCAAAAGTAAAAAGGCAAAATTAAAAAATAAGTCTTTTTTCCAGTTAAAACTCTTTATAATTTCATCCATTTTCAATCTATATCTATTTTTATTTTAAAAAACTGATATTCAACAGTCAAATCATAAATTTTTAAAATTTGAAATATATTTTTACATCTGGTACAACCCAATCGATGTGAACAGGAACATCATTCTTTCCTCCCATACCTTTGCTGTTTCCATTGGCAAAATGAGCTGAGCCAAAAATTTTTTCAGCTACAAGTGTATTCCAGCCTTTCCTTTGGATATAATCTTTGGTTATATTTGGATTTGTCCCTATTCCGAGCTCAGCAAGTATATTGAAATCTTTCCCTCCAAAAATAAGTGGTTTTATTTCTTTCTCTATATAATCTTGCGCTTCTTTACTTTCACCCTTTACATCAGCAAATCTTCCTTTCTCTATAAAGAATTTTGCTTTGTATTTTAAGGGATTCGCCCCTCCCCATCCTTCAGGAACTGTAAAATATCCGAAGGAGTCACCTTCATGAACAGGGACAACATATGCTTCAGCCCCTGGAAGATTTCCGTATTTTCCGGGTTTATCAAGCAATCCACTCGAGACATGAACAAGCTCAGGGTCAATTTCAACAGTAATATCAGTTCCCTCTGCAACAATTCTTACATATTTACTTCCTCCTAAATTTTCAGCCATTTCCACTGTTTTTTCATGAAGGATGTGATAATCAACATCCATGGGCCCTCCCTCCTCAAACATTTCAAGGGTAAATCCTGGCATACTTGCAATCCTTGAGCCCTTTTCACTCTGAGCTCTTCTGAAATTGGTGTGGGTCAATGAGAAAACCGTTGGCATAAATATAATCTCCTTGAATCCTGTTTTTTCATACAATTCTTGAGGTACATCCACACCACTTCTTGCCTCTTCAGGCGTATAGCTAATAAGCTCAACATCTACATTGGCATTTTTAAACACTTCGTAAATCCTCACACACAAATCTTTTGCCTGATTGAATTTCTGAACAAATTCTGTTCCAAATTTAGGATTCCATTCCTGCATTATAATTGCAACCTTCTCTCCCTCCTTATAACCCATGTTTACCTTTAATGAATTCAAAATTGCGTTATCAATTTTATTCATAACATCACTCCTTAAAACTCGCTTTTTGCCAGCTTTAATTTTATAATATTCTTTATGATTATTGAAATTACCGATGTCTCAAAAATTTATAAAAGAAACATAAAGAAATTTTATGCTTTAAAAAATCTCTTCCTTCAGATAAAAGAAGGAGAGATATTTGGAATGCTCGGTCCCAATGGCGCGGGGAAGACCACAACTTTAAAAATTATAGCGGGAATAACCAACCCTTCCGAAGGAAAGGTTATAATTAAAGGTAAACCTGTAGGAGAGAATTCAAAGTGGGAGATAGGATTCTTACCTGAGAACCCATCTTTTTTTAAGAATTTAAAAGCAAAAGAGCTTTTAAACCTTGTTGGTGACCTTTTCAACTTTCCTCCCGAGAAAAAGAAGGAAAGAATAGATGAACTTTTAAGACTTGTAAATCTTGAAAAATTCAGTGAAGAGAAAATCTCAACTTTCTCAAGGGGAATGATTCAGAGAATTGGAATTGCCCAGGCAATTTTCCATGACCCTGAAATCCTTATTCTCGATGAGCCAATGACAGGTCTTGATCCATTGGGTAGAAGAATGTTAAAGAATCTTATTTTATCTTTAAGAGAGAAGGGGAAGACAATTATAATAAGCACCCATGACCTTGAAGATGCTGAAAATCTATGTGACAGAGTAGCTCTCATAAATAAAGGGGAGCTTATCAACACTGTGGAAGTAAATTCCCTTTTCTTTGATTCTTATGAAATTGTTTATATTGAAGACATGATGGGTAATGAGAAAAGGATAAGGGTTAAGGAAAGTGAATTGTGGGACTCCATTGAAAAAATAAAGCAAAACAATGGAAAAATAAAATCAATAACCAATAAACGAGAGGGTATTCTTGAGGAATTTTACTTGGAACATATAAAGGATACTGATTTACTGCTATGAAAAAGATTTTAAAACTTTCATTAGTAATATTTAAGGAGATTTCAAGGGAAAAAATTTTTTATGGACTCCTTTTCCTCGGCTCTTTTTTTCTTCTCAGCTCAGTAATCCTTCAGGAGATGGTAGTTGGTGAAAAATTTAAAGTTTTTAAAGATATAGGTCTTCTTTCCCCTTCAATCACAGGTGTTCTCTTTATAACAGTCGTCGGAGCGAATATAATAGCCAAAGAGATATCTGCGAAAACTCTCTATGTGATTCTCTCAAAACCTATTTCCCATGGTGGCTACATAATTTCTAACTTCTTAGCCCTTATTCTTTTGTCTACTACTATCATTGCAATAATTTCTCTCGTTGGCTGGCTTTTCCTCCTTTCCAATGGAGAAAACTGGATTTCTGGTTTCTTGATTGGTGCCTATTTTCTCTTTTTTGAGCTTTTACTTCTATCCTCAATTTCAATATTTCTATCAACCTTTTTAAGCCCTTACCTTTCCATGATAACTCTTTTTATAATATATATATCAGGACATTCCCTTTCCAACGCAATCCAGCTGTCACAATTTGCAAAGAACCTGCCTTTACAACTTTTCTTAAAGGTCCTCTCCTACATATTCCCAAATCTTGAGCTTTTTAACTTTAAAATAAATCTTGTTTACGATCTACCCTATCCAAAAATTTCTTTTATCCTTTCACCAGCCTACTCTATCCTTTATTCTGTTATTTTTATTTCCCTTTCAATTATTGTCTTCTCAAAAAGAGAGCTATGAGGAATTTTTTAGCTTTGATAATTATCTTTTTGACTTTGCCAGTGATTGCTTACTTTAACATTAAATCTTCGGTGCTTACAACTCCAAATCCTGATTTATATTTGTATTTACCAAGTGGAAATTATTTGAGGACTCTTTCCATGGGAAACCCTTCCTTTGTTGGAAACCTGATTATGGCAAGAGCTCTTACTTACTTTGGCTCCCACTATTATCAGAGAGGATACAAGTACGAATGGCTTTTCCATCTTTTTGATGTTTTAACTGACATTGACCCTTACAATAAAGAAAGTTATTTAGTTGGAGCAAGACTCTTAACCCTTGTGGATGTGAATCTTTCGAACAATCTTCTGGAAAAGGGGAGGAAACATCATCCTTATTACTGGAAGCTCCCAGAGCTTTTAGGATTCAATTATTTTTACCATCTTAAAGAACCTGATAAAGCTGCAAAATACTATGAAATTGCATCAAACCTTCCAGGTCATCCTCCTTATGTTCCTTCCCTTGCAGGTAAATTCTATTCTGAAATTGGTATGTTTGAGGAAGCTATAAAAGTCCTGAAGAATTTCTATGAAACAACAGAGGATAATAGACTAAAGAAGGACTTTGGTGAACAGATCGAGGAGTTGGAGCAGAAAATCAGGGAAAGAAGGGAAAGACTTCCCGCCCGAGTGACAAAAGTTTTTGATGGAGACACTTTTCAATTGAATGTCCAGGGAAGAGAGGAAATTGTAAGACTTGTTGGTGTGGATGCTCCTGAGATTGATGAGGAAAGAGAAAAAGTAAGGTTGATGGGACTTCTTTCAAGGGAGTTTGCCCTTTATCATCTTGAAAATAAGGATGTTTATATCCTCATAGATAAACAGGGAAGAGATAAATTCGGGAGATTGCTTGTTTATCTCTGGCTTCCCAGCATGATCTTTTTCAACGAATTTATCATAGAGGAAGGTTTTGCAAATGTTTATACGAGATTTCATCATCCTTATCAAAAAAAATTTATTGAGGCAGAAAGAAGTGCAAGGGAGAAAAATAAAGGTCTCTGGGGTTTTGGAAAGGAAGTTCCTTCTCCATCACAGGATGCAATTTATCTTCTTGGAAAACTTTCCGCAATAAGATTCATGGTTTATAAGGTATATTTTGGGGGGTCTGTGGTTTATCTTCAATCATCTCCTGATTGGCAGAAAACTTTCAATGTAATAATATTTATAAATGAAATTGCGAGATTCAAAAGAGATTTGAAGGAGTATGAAGGGAAGGAGATTGTTGTCAGGGGATTTGTTAAGAAATACAAGGAACACTCTGAAATAGCACTTTTTTCTCCTCTTCAAATTGAAGAAATAGAATAATTAAGGAGGCAAGATGGGAAAGGCAAAAGTCAAAATGAAAAAGCCGAAATCAAAAATAAAAAAGAGGGTAAAATATGAAGATAAATTTTTCCCTTTTGACTTCTAACTTTTTCCTTTTAAATTTCTCTAAGGAGGTTTAGAAGTGGAGAATCTGAGAGAAAGAGGCGCTTCTGCCTTAAAAAAAATTAGGGAAGAGAAGCCCCTCGTCCACAACATTACAAATTTTGTTGTTATGAATTACACTGCCAATGCTCTTCTTGCTATAGGAGCTTCCCCTGTTATGGCTCATTCCATTGATGAAGTAGAGGATATGGTCTCCCTTGCAAGAGCCCTTGTCATCAACATAGGAACTCTTGAGCAAGAATGGATTGAATCAATGATTAAAGCAGGGAAAAAGGCAAATAAGATTGGTATCCCTGTGATTCTTGACCCTGTGGGAGCGGGAGCAACACCGCTCAGAACCAATGCCTCAAAAAGGATAATAAATGAGGTAAATTTATCCTCTATAAGGGGAAATGCCTCTGAGATTTTATCTTTATCCGACGAAAAGGGAAAGACAAAGGGAGTTGATTCCCTTCATGAAGTAGAGGAGGTCTGGAAGGAAGGACTTGAGCTTTCAAGGGAGCTTAAAACAGTAATTGCAATTACAGGCAGGGTTGACTTTATAACTGATGGGAAAAGAGCATTCAGATGTTTCAATGGGCATCCATTACTAAGATGGGTCACAGGAACCGGATGCACTGCAACTGTAATAATTGGAGCATTTCTTGCAGTTGAGAAAGACCCTCTCCTTGCAACTGCTTTGGGTCTGTCCTATTTTGGACTTGCTGGAGAGAAGGCAAGTGAAAAGGCAACCTCTTCAGGCTCCTATGGTATTGCTCTCCTTGATGCTATTTATGAGATAAAGGAAGAGGAGTTTGCAGATAAAATGAGGCTGGAAGAGTTAAAATATGAAACAAGGTGAGAAAAGCGAGAAAGGAAAGACGGGCAAGACTTGAAGGAGCTTGAAGCTTATAGTCTGTAACTAAAAATGAGAAAAATTATAAACTGGGAGCTTTATCTTGTTACTGATAGGGAGCTTTCAAAATTGCCATTTCATGAAATGATAAAAAAAGCTGTTAAAGGAGGAGTCACAGTTATTCAATTGAGAGAAAAGAATTTGTCCACAAGAGAATTTATTGAGGAAGCTATAGAGGTCAAAAAAATCATAGAAGGTAGCGAAAACCCTCTTATAATTAATGACAGAGTGGATATTGCCCTTGCTGTTCGGGCTGATGGTGTTCATCTCGGAAATGATGATATGCCAGTGGATGTTGCAAGGAGGATATTGGGGAAAAATTTTATTATTGGAGCATCAGCAGGTTCTGTAGAAGAGGCAATAGAAAAAGAGAAAATGGGTGCTGACTATATAGCTGTCAGCCCGGTTTTTTCAACTCCCACAAAACCAGACGCAGGACCCCCTCTTGGGCTTGATGGAATAAAGGAAATAAAAAAATCTGTAAAAGTTCCTGTAATAGGGATTGGAGGAATAAACAAGGAAAAGGTTTTTGATGTTATAAAGAGCGGTGCTGATGGTGTTGCTGTTGTCTCTGCAATTGTAAGCTCTGAAGACCCAGAAATATCTGCAAGAGAACTCAGGGAATTAATCAAAAAAGCTAAAAGCTCCTTAGAAGATTAATTTTTTCAATGAAAATCGAAATCTAATCTTCAATTTCGGTGCTAATGTCATATAATTCCTGTAAAAATATGGAGGCTTCGGTTATGATAGATAAAATGAAAAGAAAAATTAAAAGAAAGGAGACCGAAGCTTATGAAAGGGATACAACAAAGTCAGAAAATTCGCAAGGGGTTGAGGGAAGTGCTGGAGGAAGGGGTAATGGGTAGGGAACTTCTGAGTGAGTTTTTGAGGAAGGGCATGCAGCTTCTAATGCAGAAGCTACTCGAGGCTGCTGAAAGGATATAGGAATGGCTATGAGCCTTCCTCTGTGAGGACAGCAGAAGGAAAGGTTGAGATTGAGATTCCGCAGGTAAGGAATACCTCAGAACCATTCCACTCCAAGCTCAGAGAGTTTCTCCGTCAAAACTCAGAGTGTTTAAAGATACTTAATACTAAGATGTATGCAAGAGGACTCTCTACAAGAGACATAGAGGATGCTCTAAAAGAACTCACTGGCTCTAAGGTCAGAGAAGTTCTCTGGTTAGAGCATGAGAGGTTTTCAAATCAGGGATTTATCCTCTTTTGAGGTGGAGTATATATTTTTAGATGCGATATATGAAGATGTAAGGAAGATGGTGGGATGAAGGAAGCGATACTGGTAGTATGGGGGATTCTAAGAGATGGTAGGAATGTTTTACTTTCAATGAGATTAGGGAAGAAGGAATTCTATGATGACTGGTTGGAGATATTAAGGGACATGGTGAAAAGAGGTTTAAGAGTTCCATTGTCTGTGACCCCAGATGGAGTGTCTGGGCTTATAAGAGCGATAAGGGAGGTATTTCCGAAGTCGATAAGGATAAGGTGCTGGGTTCACAAGATGAAGAATCTATCGTCAAAAGTTTCTGAGAGTGAATGGCCAGAGATAAGGGCAGAGATAGTGATGATAAGGGATGCGGTTAATTATGAAGAAGGGAAGAGATTAGCGGAAAGGTTTACAGAGAAATGGAATAATGTATATCCGACGGCTAATAGCAAGTTTCAGTGAGGATATAGAGGCACTTTTATCTCATTTGAAGTTGCCGGAGGAAGGAATTAGGACTGGAAGAAGAGACAAAGGGAGAAGAGAAGGAGGCAATCTATGCATAAAAAGAAGCTTTCCATTTTACAGGAAAAATTGGAATTGCTAAAATAATTGTGGAAATGAATAATAAAGATGTTGGGAATTGGTGTGACACAAGAATGACAACAAAGATATTGGTTGAACCTGTTTTCGATAATAAAAATTTAATTAGAGAGATTCGAAAAATAGAAAAACGAGTGAAAATCGCTGAGCATTTAATTACAGGCTCTACACTTCCCTCTAAATTTCATCTTAAAATAAAATTCATTGAAGGTGAGAAACCAGAAGAAATAAAGCTGAAAAACATTCGAGTTATAAATATAAAAATAGGATATGAACAAACTTTTTCTGAGATCTCAATACCCTTTAAAGAGGAAAATATTATATGTACAGGTTTATACTATATAGTATTTCCAGACCCAGGACTTTATTGGCTTGAATTAGAAATTGAATCCACCCCAAATACGATCCATATAGAAACTGTCCAAAGGATGCTCAATAATGAAGAGGGGCGGGGATGGAGTGAGCACAAAATAGGTGAGGATGGCCATCCCAAAAAGAATTTTCTTAGGCAACCAATACTCGTAGAAGAAAGCACGACAATTTATCAGATGAAACTTAATAGAAATTTGAATAGATTAACATTGATAATCGTAGTTCTCACAATCTTTTTTGGCCTTATAGAAATAGGTTTTTTCAAATGGATAAAGGACTTGATAATCCCTCAGTGAAAGATGCTTTTGTATAAACCAATCCAGCTCTTTCCTTTTCCAAGAGATGGTTTATAATATAGAGCAATTAAAATCTATTTTTAAAGTTGATTTAGTTTACCGTTCCTATACTAAAACAAAAAAAGACAATGCAATTCGAAGGATTATTTTTCTATTAAGGACCGGTTATAATTAAATAAGTCAATGATGAAGAAAAAAATGTGAGAATTTTTTATACTGTCTTATTTGAGCCTCTGAAAGAAGGTGGATATAAGTTATAGTCCCGGCTATTCCAGAAATATGTACTTTCGGTCAGACTCTTAATGAAGCTCGAAAAATCTACCCATTGGAACCGCCATCACTATCTCCGGGTGCTACATCAGTGTGAGTAATGTCTAACCTACATTTCTGACTTCTGAAACGCTAACCCATTTACCAGCCTTTTACCTTAATTTATTCTGTATTTCTATAGCTTGTTTCAATTTCTCTTTTCTAATTCGCTCCGCTTTAAGTCTTTCATGCTCTTCTATAAATTTTTCAGCCGCTTCCCTTAAGAGCTGGCTTCTATTATTCACTTCCTTTGCAATACTGTCAATCTTTTTAAGGATGTCGTCAGGTAACAATACATTTATCCTCACTATTTTTACACCTCTAAATTACACATTTTATGTACATAACAATATTATGTTAATATCAAATTTCCGAAAACCCGTGAAAGCCAAGTTGAATGCTCAACGATATTCGAGCATGTTCCTCGTTCACCAAAGAACTTCTCAGATAGCTACTTTCGATTTGCTTTTTTATAAAATTCGCAATATTTTTTAACAAGACAGATATTGCAAAGGGGTTTTACGGGTTTACATATGTTCTGTCCAAACTGAACAAATAGGTCATTAAAGTCGAACCAGTATTTTTTAGGAATTAGTTTTCTTAAAGCTTTCTCTGTTTGCTCAGGAGTTTTAGTTTTTATCCATCCCAATCTATTCGGGATTCTGTGGCAATGGGTGTCAATTGGCAAGCCTTCTTTCCCGAAGCCGTAAACCATGACAATGTTGACTGTCTTTCTCCCAACCCCTTTCAGTTTTAAAAGCTCTTCAAAATTATCAGGAACAATAGAACCGTATTTTTCTTTTATAATTTTTGATATTTCTTTTATTCTTTTTGCTTTTGTCTTATAGAATCCAACAGGATATATTGCTTTTTCAATCTCTTCAAGAGACAGAGCGGAAAGCTTCTCGGGAGTTTCGGCAATTCTAAACAATCTTTCCGATGCTTTTTCAGTAACAGCATCCTTTGTTCTTAGAGAAAGAAGACAGGAGATAAGAACTTTGAATGGGTCCCTTGTCTGAACAGCTATTTCTGTGACAATAGGGCTTTTAAAATTTTGAGTGTGTTTCTTCAAAATTTCAATAACCTTTGAAATTTTATTTCCTATATTCATTTTTCAAATGCTCCTCAAGATAGTCAAGAGATTCTTTAATTATCCTGTTTTTCATAAAAATAACCGAGTAATGACCACTCCATACCCATTTGATTTTTGGCTTCCCTAATGCTTCCCATAAATCCTCTGCACAGGATAGAGGAACAATCAAGTCCAACTTAGCATTTATCATAAAGACATTTCTCGGACGATTCCTGTGGGAAAAGGTTATGGGGTCTATTATGCCAAGATTCTGAGCGAGCATTTTTTTATTTATACCCCAGGAAATTAATTTAATTTTCAATGGAATTGTAAGGATGCTCTTCCATAAAAGATCTTGGAAATTCCCACCACCAAGAACAGACACACCGACCTTTATTCTCTCGTCAACTCCCATTGCAAGGTTTGAAATTATGGCGCCTAAGCTTATGCCCATTATTCCTATTCTTTCACCATCAATTTCTTTCCTTTTTTCAAGCCAGTTTATCAGGCATCTAATATCTATTATTGTCTGCTTGAAGGTTTCTCTTACCCTTTGTAGGTCATCAGATATAAAGTATCTTCTTGAACTTAAATTCTTAGGTTTTCTCGATGAATGATAGGGCAAGACAAAAACAATACCTGCAATTTTTCTTTCAGCAAGTTTTCTTGCAATGTCTTTTTCAATTCTAAGTTTTCTCGCTTTATAACCGTGAATAATAATGACAGCAGGAATTTTAGAATCAACCTCAGGTTTGTAGTAAAAGGAATGAACTAAATCATTCTCCAGATAGGCACTTTTAACAAAACTTGGAAATTCAAGTTCGTATATTTTTAAGTTTTTCTCTTCCGATACAATTTTAAGGTTAAAGGCTATTTTTTCGCTACTGTAATCAAAAAAAGAGAGAATGTCTTGCGGGAAAGAAAATAGGAATAATGGAAGAGCAAGTGACAACGATATGAAAAGTTCAATGGAACTCAAAAAGTTTTTCGCTTTTGAATTTTTCCTAAGGATTGAATACATCATCAGTTTTTTATTTTAGAAGATGTAAAATTAATTTTCAAAACGGATTTTAAGCAAAATTGAATTTGGGAATTTCTTAATATAAAATTTGCTATTGATGAAAAAGAGTGAAAAGGGTAAGTCCAATTTCAAAATTCAAAAGTGTAATCCCGAATTTAAAAGTTCAGGAAGGGAAAATAGTAAAAAAGACTATTTTCCCCTTATTTTACTTTCAAATCTCACTTTTAAATTTTCCTTTGGAGGTTATTATGTCTTCTAAAAACACTCTCACATTTTTAGTATTATTTTTTATTTTTATGGGGGCTTCAATGGTAAAGGGAGAAGAACTCAAAACATTCATTAATGAAGATACCCAGAATACGGTCATTGAAAAATTGATTGCAAATCATGGAGAGTCTCAAAGGGAAAGGATTGAAAAGGGTGTAAAAAGAGCAGCTAATCTATGGAGAGAAGAGGATGGAAGTTCAAAAGATTTTGAAAGTTTCTGTCTTCAAAATTTTGTTTCGGAGCCTTCCCTTCTTGATAACGCATTCAAGCGGATGGAGAGAAATTTTGAAACGATAGTTGGATTTTTCCATCAGATTCGGAGGACTCTTCTTGAGCCCCTTGACCTTGACTGGGGAAGACCACTTCCTGTGGATTATCTATTTGCCAATTATACCCCTTATGCCCATCTTGAAGAGGATATGTTCAAAACAAAAATAGCTTTCGTTATAATTCTGAACTTTCCGAATTATTCTCTTGAAGAGAAAATTACTCAGGGTTCATCGTGGGATAGAAGAAAATGGGCAGAAGTTAATCTGGGAGATGCTTTTACTTCAAGAGTTCCAGCTGAAGTTAACCAGAAAATGAACGAGATTTTTGTCTCTGCCAACAATTACATTAGTGAATACAACATTTTCATGGGGAATCTTCTTGACAATCAAAACAGGACTCCCTTTCCGAAAGACCTGAAACTTATATCTCACTGGGGCTTGAGGGATGAGTTAAAAGCTCAGTATGCAAATCCTGACGGTCTTGAAAAACAGGAAATTATTTTCAAAGTGATGGAGAGAATAATTGAGCAGAGCATTCCCAAAATTGTGATAAACAGTGATACTTACTATTGGAATCCATTTACAAATAAAGTATTCGAAAAGAAAAACGGGAACTTTGTTTCAATTGATTTTGAGCCTGAAAGTGAAATTCGTTATAAGCATTTCCTCAGCACTTTCCAGGCCCAGAAGCTTCTTGACCCCTATGTTCCCGATGCTCCCACTTTGATTGAGAGAAGATTCAACAAAGACAGAAAGATTCCAGAGAAGGAAGTAGAAAGACTTTTTACATCGGTTCTTTCATCACCATTAACAGCGAAAGTTGGAAAACTTATAGAGAAAAGGCTCGGAAGAAAATTGAGACCCTTTGACATATGGTATAATGGATTCAAGCCAAGGGGAGTTTACAAAGAGGAAGGGCTGGATAAGATTGTAAAGGAGAGATACCCGAATCTTGAGGCTTTCCAGAATGATCTTCCTAACATATTGAAAAAGCTCGGTTTCACTGAGGAGAAAGCAAAATTCCTCTCAGAGAGAATAGTTGTTGACCCGGCAAGGGGTTCAGGTCATGCCATGGGAGCTCAAATGAGGGAAGACAAGGCTCATCTGAGGACAAGGGTTACAAAGGAAGGGATGAATTATAAAGGGTTTAATATCGCAATTCATGAGCTGGGACACAATGTAGAACAGGTCTTTTCCCTTCACGGAATTGACTATTATTTCCTTGCCGGAGTTCCAAACACTGCTTTTACAGAATGTTTTGCATTCCTTTTCCAGAATCGTGACCTTGAGCTTTTGGGATTGAAAAAGGAAGACCCTATGGAAAAGTATCTTCATGCCCTTGATACTTTCTGGATGACATATGAGATTGGAGGAGTTGCCCTTGTGGATATGAGGGTCTGGAGATGGCTCTATGAGCATCCAGATGCGACACCTTCTCAGCTAAAAGAAGCTGTTATTTCAACTACAAAGGAAGTCTGGAACAAATATTATGCTCCTGTCTTCAAAGTGAAAGATTCTCCAATCCTTGCTATTTACTCCCACATGATTGACTCTGCAATGTATCTTCCTGATTATCCTCTGGGACACATAATTTCCTTCCAGCTTGAAAAATACATGGAAAGAAAGAATCTTGGCGAAGAAATGGAAAGAATGTGCAAGCTCGGTTCCCTTACTCCTAAATTATGGATGGAAAAAGCAATTGGAGCTGAAATTTCTACAGAACCTCTTCTTAAAGCAACAGAGGAGGCTTTAAGGATTGCGAAAAAATAAAAAGTCAATTTTGAAAGCTTCAATCTGCGGGCTACAAGCCTCAAGATAAAAGCAAGCCACTGAATAGCCAACAACTATTTATAATTTTCTCAAAATCTCACCAAGAACCCCTCTTTTTATCTCAATTGCATTGTAGGGACAGACTTCCTGACAGCAGAAGCAGGAGATACAATTTTTATAATCAATTTTAAGACCTTTTGAATCTTCCTTGATAGAGTCTGTTTGACACACCTCCACACATAGCTTACAAAGTTTGCAGAGCTCTCTATTTATGAAAGGTCTTGGAATGGAGCTTTTCAACCTTGGCATCAAAAAGGAGAATCTTTTTGAAGGTGGGACTGAATCAGGAAGTTTAAAATCATAAAGAATGAGAGATTCCCCATTCAAAATTTCAATCTCCTCTATTTTTGACCCCTTGATTCCCATCTTTTGGCCTGCTTTCACTATGCTGTATGCATCTCCGATTCCAAGGAAATAAGAAATAAAAGTATCAATGGCAAGAGCATTTTCAGAACCAATCAAGACTCCAAACCATCTTTTTCTTCCATTGGCTGGACCATTTCCATCCATTCCCAAAATCCCATCCATTACTGTTATAACTGGCTTTTTAAATCTGTAAAGGTCAATTAAAAATTTTGAGAAAGAAATAAGGTTATTCCCGAATCTTATGTGGCACTCTGCTTTTCTTCTTCCAGGAACTATCCCGAACATATTTTTTACACCAAGGGTAAGAATGAACTGGGTGTGGGTTTTAAGTTTTGCAATATTTATGATTTTATCAAAGTTAAGAACCGACTTTGCCACTTCAAGTTTTTTAAACTCCCCATCTTTGAAATCAACATCCACTGATTCCTCAAACGCAAGTAGATTTATTCCCACTTCCTTTGAAATTCTCTGCATTCCTGTTTTCTCTACCACTTTCTGGAAAGAGCCAATTGACGGGCTATCACCTATATAAGGAATTCCACCATTTTCTATTATTAATTCAGCCAGTGCCCTTATAACTACCGGATGAGTGGTTACTCCTTCTTCCGGTACTCTTGCTGAGAGAAGGTTAGGCTTGAGAAGAACCTTGTCACCCCTTGAAATAAAATTTTTTACACCTCCGAGGGCTTCAAAGATTGATTGAATAGAAGATTTTACCTCTTCATAATCGTAATTCTTACATTTCCTTACAATAACTTTCTCTTTATCTTCCATATCCTCTTTCTTCCATATAATCTTTAAGAGCAGTTGACCAGTGACTGAAATCAGGAATTCCTGCAATCTTCATATTTCTATTTTCAAGGACAGAGTATTTAGGCCTTTTTGCTTTCAGATTGAGTTCTTCTGAGGAAACAGGCTTTATCTCAGCTTCTACCCCTGCATATTCAAATATTATTTTTGAAAACTCATACCATGAGCATTCTCCTTCATTGGTCATATGATAGAGACCAAAGGTGAAGCCTTTTAAAATCAGAATTTTAACCTTTTCAGCAAGCTCCTTTGCATATGTGGGAGTGATTATCTGGTCACTGACAACTCTTAGTTCACCACCTTCTTTCCATCTTGATAGAATTCTTTCAACAAAATTCCCTCCTTTCCCTGCTCTCCCCTTTGCGCCGTAAAGACCGCAGGTTCTTATTATATAGAATTTCTCGGTGTTGTTTTTTATGAAAATTTCGCCACAATATTTTGAGAGCCCGTAAACAGAAAGGGGAAAAGGATTATCATCCTCATTATAAGGAGAATTTTTTCTTCCATCAAAAACATAATCAGTGCTGAAGTGAACAAGAATAAAATCATATTTACTGGATAAAATTGCAAGATTTCTAACAGCAATTGAATTCACAAGGAATGTTTTCTCAGGATAATCTTCGCATTCATCAACAAGATGATAAGCCGAGGTATTTATAAGAACATCGGGTTTAAATTCTTCTACAATTTTTTTTACTTTCTCAAACTCCGTCACATCAAGCTCTGAATGGGACAGAGCTTTCAAATTTTCATCTTTAAACAGCTTAACAAATTCTGAACCTAATTGTCCACCTGAACCTGTAATAAGAACTCTCATATTCAAAATGAAAATTTATTTTAACATACACAATTTTGTTTTTCTAAACTTCATTAAAAATGGCAGAATTAAAAAATAGAGAGGAACCTAAAAAGCAAAAGGATACGAGCTTGACCCTCTTTTTAATAAATTATCACTCCGGCATAGCCGACGACTTCTGTGTAATCGCCAGTTATATCTCCTGATGTTGCATAACTTACAACCTTTCCTTTTTTTGCTCCAAGTTTAATAGAAGCGGATAGGGTAGATGTAACAGGCGCAATTCCACACATGGAGATATCTTCCCTTTCAACGACATCGTATAATTCTCTCGGATTTAGACTTTCAATTTTTTCAAGGGCTTTCCAGTCCTTTCTCTCAGCCTCATCCTTGGGTATGTAGTGACTCATATCAGAAGATGCAACAATGAGAACATCTTTCCCGAATCTTTTTATAGCCTCTGCAATCTCTTCTCCAAATTTTTCCAGTTGGTCATAGGTTGTTTTCTGAATACATACAGGGACAAATGATGCATTGGGATTGAAAAACTGAATAAATGGAAGCTGAACCTCAATAGAATGCTCCCATAAATGGGCTGTCGGGTCAACCCTTGCGAGGGAAGATTCTTCAAGAAGAAGTTTTGCAAGATCCTCGTTGATTTTAATATCACCGAGAGGGGTTTCCCATTCTCCCTTATCCATTATTGCGAAAGCTTTACCCATTCCGGTATGGTTAGGACCAAGAATTAGAACTGTATCAGGGATTGTAATGAAAGAGAAAGTTTCTCCTGTAATTTTCCCTGAATACATGTATCCTGCATGGGGAGATATCAAAGAAATACAGCTCCTTTTTTCTTTGCTCTCATCCACGAGATTGGAAATTATTTTCATAAGCCTTTCTTTGCCCTGCGGATAAAACTGCCCGGCAACTGTAGGTTTCCTTTTCTGGCTCATTATGTCACACCTTTTTAAATCTTATCATACTCCACTAAAAAGTAAATCATATTTTTTCCAGGTTTGTCAATTTTTAGAGAATTTTCTTAGAAATTAATTATTTGATTCCTTTGATCCTATAGTTAAAATTGAACAAATGGACAGGATCCAGAATGTAAAAATTTTAAAAGACAATGCAATTTTGACTTGTCGCCTAATCAAAGTTGGAATACAGAATTGGAGGAAAAATGAAAAGAGTAATTTTATTAAGTGCTTTGTTAATATTCACCCCCTTTCTATCCGGAGAGTATGTGGTGGTAAAAGAGACGCCTGCATTCTGGTATGCAAGCATGGATTTTGAAGGTTCATACGAACAAATACCAGAAAAAATTAATTTGTTCATGCAGGGATTTCAGAAACAGAATTTACCATTTGTGGCCCTTTTTGGGATTTATTTTAACTCACCTGAACAGGTAAAGCCCGAAGAATTGAAATGGGCTATAGGGATTCCTGTCCCAGAAAAGTCAATTGTAAATCCTCCCTTGAGGAAATCACAGTTTCTTTACAAATATATTGCAGTTGCAATTCATGTAGGTTCTTACGAAGAAACTGCTAAAACCTATGGAAAAGTTTTTTCTTACATAAACGAGAAAGGATACAGAGTTGTGGGTCCAGTATTCTAACATTATCTTAACGACCCCTCTCAAGTAAAACCAGAGGAGTTAAGGACTGAGATTTGGGTTCCTGTGGAGAAAAAATAAGTAAACTTTTTCTTTTTAATTTCTGTTAAAACTAAAATCTTTCCAACCTGTAATAAGTTTAGAGAAAATTAGTAAAATACACTT
The DNA here is from genome assembly GCA_964531645.1 of uncultured Clostridia bacterium. Taxonomy (GTDB): domain Bacteria; phylum Acidobacteriota; class Aminicenantia; order JBFLYD01; family JBBIMS01; genus JBBIMS01. The sequence continues at coordinate 15,328 of CAZHEF010000022.1, read as the reverse complement.
TTCTTTATTTTGGGTCAGGTAAAATGAACTTGCCACGAGATTGAAAGATTGGTAAACTAATTTTTGAAAAATTTTAGATAACTGGAGGCAGAGATGGCAAAGAGAAAATTTTCTGATCTAGTCATTAAAGCGTTAATTATATTTTCCCTATCCCTTGCCTTCGGCATTGCATACCTGATGGGAATTTCGAGTAAACTACCTCTTCAATCTCAATCACCACAGGTCCAGCAAAAACCAAAATACAAAGAGATCGACCTTGCAAAGGCGAAAGAGAGATTTGACCAGGGCTGGCTATTTGTGGATGCCAGGTCTCAGCTTTCATGGATAGAGGGACATATAAAGGGAGCGATCTGTTTTCCCGCAGGCGAGTTTCTCCAGAGAATTATTGAATTTGATAAGAAATATCCCAAGGATACAAAGATGGTTGTTTACTGTTCTGGAGTTGGATGTGCTACAAGCTACTTCCTTGCAGAAAGACTTGCAGAGAGAGGATATAAAAATATAGAAGTTTTCTTTGGAGGATGGAACGGCTGGTTTCAGGCAGGCTATCCTACTGAAAAAGGCCAATGAAAAGGAAGAAAATTTTTTTATACATTTCGGTATTAATCCTATTTTTGATTTATTTTTCAGCAGGAATAATAAAAATTTTTACTCCTCTTCAATTCTATGGAGCTGTGAGATCCTATGAAATTGTTAAAGAACCATTTGTTATTGCAATGGTCACAACAGTCGTTCCCTTTCTGGAGGTCTTTTCAGCTATATTTCTTCTGATTCCTGCGTGGAGAAAGAGCTCCTCATTGGTTATTCTTATCCTGACTCTGATTTTCCTTTTTGCGATTCTTTCAGCTCATCTGCGTGGGATCAATATGGACTGTGGTTGTTTTGGTGGAGTCCTTATCGGCGAGACAGGCCTCAGCTCAATTATTAGAAATATATTTTTAACAATTCTCTCAGTCTTTGTATTTGTAAAGAGTGATTGAATATAAGACTATTACAGTAGGTGCTCTTGAAACAAACTGCTACATAATTTTTGATAGAGAAAATAATGCAATAATTATAGACCCTGGCGGAGAACCTGAAAAAATTTATCGCTTTATTGAAGGGAAAAATTTAAAACCTCAAATGATTATTAACACTCACGGTCATGCAGATCATTGTGGAGGAAACAAATTCTTGAAGGAGAAATATTCAATCCCAATCTTTATTCACAAAGATGAAATTGAAATTCTTAATTCTTTTGAGAACAAATTTATTTTCCCTTTGATGGGAGGAAATCCCTCACCAGCTCCAGATAGACTTTTAGAAGATGGCGAATTTATTGAATTTAGAGGAATTACTTTAAAGGTCATTCATACTCCTGGTCATACTCCTGGAAGTATTTCAATCTTTACTAATGGTATTCTCTTTTCGGGAGATCTGATATTTTCCGGGTCGGTCGGAAGAACAGACCTTCCCAGAGGTTCATGGAAAGAACTTATAAGTTCGATTAAGAATAAGATTTTGACTCTTCCTGATGAAATTCTAATTCTTCCAGGGCATGGACCATCAACAACTGTGAAAGAAGAGAGAGAAAATAATCCATTTATTCATTATGAAGCATATTGAAAATTTCTTGAACTATCTTACTCTTGAAAAGGGATATAGCCATAATACCATTGAAGCCTATCGAAGAGATTTAAAGGGTTTTTTTAATTTCATAAATAAAGATTGGAATGATGTTACAAAGGAGGATGTTCTTTCATATCTCAGAGAACTTAAAAAGAAGAATATTTCCCAGAGGTCTTCATCAAGAGCTCTTTCAGCCTTTAAAACTTTCTTCAAATATCTTATTCTCGAAGGAGCTATAAAGGTAAACCCCCTTTCAGGAATAAAGGGGATGAGACAGACAAAATTTCTTCCCACATATTTGACAATTGAAGAGGTTGAGGAACTCCTTTCCCTTCAAGATCTTTCTAATCCCACTGGAAAGAGGGATAAGGCAATTCTTGAGCTCATGTATGCAACAGGACTCAGGGCAAGTGAGATAGTTGAGTTGAGGATGGAAGATATTGAACTTGATGAAGGCTTTATTTATGTTATGGGAAAAGGTGGTAAAAGGAGGATGGTTCCCACAGGCGAGATTGCCCTTAAATATTTGAGAATTTATCTTGATGTAAGGGAAGAATTTCTATCAGGGAAAGGAAGTAATTATGTTTTTCTTAACTATACAGGAGAGCCTCTAACAAGGCAGGGGCTATGGAAAATTATAAAAAAGTATGGAAAAAAGATAGGGATTGCAGATAAACTAACCCCGCATACTTTGAGACACTCCTTTGCAACCCATCTTCTCGAAAGGGGCGCAGACCTCCGCTCCATTCAAATTATGCTCGGTCATTCAAGAATCTCAACAACCCAGATTTACACCCACATCGCAGCTGAAAGATTGAAAAGAATGTGGGAAAAATACCATCCGAGAGCCTGATAAAATTTATATGAATTTAAAAACTAAAATGTTTGTTAAGCTCTCTGCTTTCTGATAATATTAAATTATGTCAAAGCTTGATTTTCTAAAAGAAAGAGCACAAGAATTCTGGGAAACTGCGCAGTATCTATTTGAAAAGGGAAGATATAACCTTTCTGCATTTAATTTAGAGCAAGCTACTAAGCTATGGTTGAAATATTTGATAGGTATAAAGGTTGGAGAGTGGCCTAAAACTCATTATTTGAATGAATTGATTGAGGAATTTAGCAGAGTTTATGATACTCAAGAAATTCTTGAATATTATCGTGAAAATGAGATATTTTTTGAAAATTTGAGCGATGCTTATTTCACCTCAAGATATTTTTCAAAGGTCTTCAGTAAAAATCTGGTTGAAAAATTGATGAAAAAATGCAAAGAATTCTTTGAATTTCTTGAAAAAACCATAGGAGAAAAATTTCAAATATGAACTCTCTTTTCCAGATAAAGAAAGAAATTTGGGAAGAGAAGGAAAAATATTTCAAGGATTATAGAGTTTATTGCCAGATTTTAAAGGGGAAAGCGGAAGAACTTATAGGTGAATTAAAGGTCATTGTTTTTGGCTCGGTTGTTAGAGGCGATTTTACTCCCAATAGTGATATAGATGTCTTAATAATTTCAGATAATTTGCCTGAATCCTATGAAGAAAGAGTAAAAATAAAAGTTGCACTCAAATCTTCTATGGAGCGACTGAATCCATTCCAGCTCCACTTAGTTACTCCGAAAGAGTTTGATGAATATTATAAGCCTTTTATAAAAAAGGATTATGTAGATATTTTTTGATACCAGTGAACTTATGAGTTGATAAATAGCAGTAAAGAGGAGAACTAAAGAGCCCAAGTTTTAAAGAAACCCTGAGCTGTAGGCTGTGAGCTTCTCTGACTTCCTTTGACTATTCCCTCTTGCCTTGTTAAACTTTTATATTCAAGTGGGAACTATTTTTATTTATGTTCGTAATTAGAGATATGGAGTGGAAGATATGAAAAAAATATTTGTGATTGGTGTAGTTTTAATTGTGATTTTTTTAATTGTATTTTTCAACCTCCGTTCAAAACAGAGACTGGGTATGTCTGTTGAGGTTGACAAGGTTAAAAAGGGTGAGCTTATATCAAAAGTTTCTGCCTCAGGGGAAGTGAAGCCAAGAAAGTATGTTAATATGTCCTCCAATGTTCCTGGGATGATTGAAAAGATATATGTTAAGGAGGGAGAAAAGGTTAAAGAGGGACAGATACTTGTGAAGCTGGATTCTACTCAATACGAAGCATCTGTTGCAAGGGATAAAGCATACATTGCCTCTCTTGAGGAAGATTTAAGAAATGCTGAGACAAATCTGAAAAAAGCAGAAGCAACCTATAAGAGAAATGTTGAGCTCTACAAGGAACAACTTATATCCGATGAAGCTCTTGAAAATGCAAAGACACAGTATGAGACAGCTTTGTCTCAAAGAAATTCCCTCTTCCACAGAATAACTCAGGCAAAAGCATCCTTGCAAAGTACTATTGATTCTCTTAATAAAACAATAATTCGTTCTCCTATAGATGGAGTTGTTACATCCCTTAAAGTTGAAGAAGGTGAGGTAGCAGTTGTGGGAACAATGAATAACCCTGGAACAGTTCTTCTGACCATTGCAGATCTTTCAGTTATGGAGGTTGAAGTTGATGTGGATGAGACTGATGTTATAAATGTTAAATTAGGACAGAAGGTGGAGGTAAAGGTAGATGCTTTACCTGATAAAGTTTTAGAAGGAGAGGTTACAGAAATCGGAAGCTCTGCAAAACAAAGTTCTACACTTCTTTCATCTTCTTCATCAGCTTCAAAGGAAGCAAAGGATTTCAAAGTCGTTGTTACCCTTAAAGAGCCTCCATCAGTTTTAAAGCCAGGGCTTTCAGCGTCTACCGATATAATTGTTGGAGAGAAAAAGAGCATTTTGAAGGTTCCAATATCATGTCTTGTTGTTAGAGAAGGGAAGGAGAAGAAAGAGGAAGAAGGTGTATTTGTTGTAAAGGATGGAAAAGCTCAGTTCAGGAAAATAGAAAAAGGAATCATGGGAGAAATGGAAGTTGAGGTTCTTTCAGGTCTTAATGAGAATGATGAGATTATAGTAGGTCCATATAAAGCCCTCAGAACAATTAAAGATGGGGATCCTGTAAAGGTTTCAACGAAAAAATGAATCAGAATCTTATAATTACAAAGGATATATGGAAGATTTACAAATTAGGAAAGGAAGAAGTTCAGGCTCTTAGAGGAATTTCTGTTGAAATTAGAAAGAATGAGTTTGTTGCCATAATGGGACCTTCTGGTTCTGGAAAATCCACCCTTCTCAACATCCTTGGTTGTCTTGACACTCCAAGCTCAGGTCAGTATTTTCTTAATAATAAAGAAGTTTCCCAGCTTAACGACGAAGAACTTGCGTTAATCAGGAATAAAGAGATAGGGTTTGTATTCCAGGTTTTTAATCTTCTTTCGAATGTTGATGCCTTTCACAATGTTGAACTTCCTTTAATTTATAATGGAACTCCCAAAAAAGAGAGAAGGGAAAGAGTAATTTCAGCCCTTAAAATGGTGGAGCTTGCCCACAGGATGAAACATAAACCATCAGAGCTTTCAGGGGGTGAAAGACAGAGGGTTGCAATTGCAAGAGCACTTGTTAATAACCCATCACTAATTCTTGCTGATGAGCCTACAGGAAATCTTGATTCAAGGTCAGGAGCAGAGATTCTTAATCTTTTTGAAAAACTTCACTCGCTTGGAAATACCATTGTAATTGTTACCCATGACCCTAATATTGCAGAAAGAGCAAAAAGGATAATATATTTAAAAGATGGAGAGCTTGAAAAGGAAAGAATGCTTTAAATTGGAGGTTTAAATGGGTTTTATTTCAAGATTTTTGGATGTTTTCATCTCGCCTTCTAAGATTTCTGAAGAAATAAAGGAAAAGCCAAGAATCCTCGAGCCCTTGATAATTGTTCTTATATTCGCAATAATTTTTACCTTTCTAACAGCAAGAATTCAATCAAAGGATAGTGTTGAGTATATTAAAATGAATCCGAGAATGGCAGATAGAATTCCTCAGGATAGGCTTGAAAAAATGGCAAATCCATCGCACTCTTCGATTCTAATAAGGTCTTTCATACTCTCTCCAATAACAATTGTATTTTATTTGCTTATATTCTCTGTAGTTTTACTTGTAATTGTAAAAATTGCAGGTGGTGCTGGCGAATTTAAACATTTCTTTAGCATTGCTTTTTTCTCCAGTTATATCGATTATGTTATCGGAAACGGAATAAAAACATTCCTCACCCTTCAGAAAGGGACATCGATTGGGGTATCCACTGGTCTTTCCCTTTTCTTTCCCGATATTTCTATGACAAGCTCCACTTACATAATTATTTCCCTCATTGATTTCTTTTCCATCTGGTCATATATAGTTGTTGCTATCGCTCTTTCAAAGGTCTCACGGTTCTCTTTCACAAAGGCAATTGTAATTTCAGCTATTATTTTTATGCTGAGAGTTATAGCTGGCGCACTTCCAGCGACACTCTTCCTTGGTTTGGGCGGATGATAAAATTTTTATAAATTAATTTTTGGAGGATAAATTGAACATTGGAATAATAAGAGAAATTGAAAGAGGAGAAAAAAGGGTTCCATTAACTCCCGCTACAGCCCAGTATCTAATTAAAGAAGGTCACACTGTATACTTCCAGACAGGTGCAGGAAAGGGAGCAAATTTCACCGATGAGGATTACATTAAAGTTGGAGCAGAAAGAGTATATACAGATACAGAAGTTTATGAAAGAGCTGATATCCTTTTGAAGATTTCTCCTCTCAATGAAAATGAAGTTCAAAAGCTAAAAGAAGAACAGTGTGTTTTTGCATTTCACCATCTTGCTGTCCAGAAAAAATCAGTGGTAGAAAAAATTGTGGAGAAGAAGGTAACTTGTATAGGGTATGAGATTATTGAAAAGGAAGACCGTTCTCTTCCTTTACTTGATCTAATGAGTGAAATTGCTGGATTTATTTCTCCTGTGATTGCAGGACATTACCTTAAAAGTGATGTTGGAGGTAAAGGATTGCTTCTCGGTGGGGTCACCTCAGTTCCTCCTGCAACTGTTTTAATTATTGGATGCGGAAATGTTGGAAAAAGTGCTGTAAAAGCATTTCTCGGAGCAGGTGCTCATATAATTGCCCTTGATGTAAATATATCCAAGCTCAAGGAAATTGAAGAGCAAACAGGAAGAAAAGTTATAACAGCTCTTGCCAATCCTTATAACATTTCAAAATATATGGAATATGCAGATGTTCTTATTGGAGCGGTTCTAATACCTGGAGAGAGAGCTCCAATTGTTGTCACAAAGGATGTCCTTTCAAGACTGAGACCAGGGTCTGTCGTAATGGATATATCAATTGATCAGGGAGGATGTATTGAAGGAACGAGACCAACAACCATTGAATCTCCTATTTATGTTGAGAATGAAAAGATTTTCTATTGCGTTCCAAACATCCCTTCAACTGTTAGCAGAACAGCCTCAATCGGTCTTGCCAATATTTTTGTGCCATATCTTTTGAACATTCTAAAGAAGGGACTTGAGAATGCTTTAAAGACAGATAAAAGCCTTTACTCGGGTGTTTACATGTACAAAGGAAATTGCACAAGGGAAGGAATATGTGATGTTTTCGGGATAGAATACAGGGAGTTAAAGGAACTTCTTAAATAAAAGATATTTAATTTATTTTTTAAATTTGAAACTATGAATGGGAAAAAATGGCTAAAATAAATTTGAGAGAGATACTTTCAATATCCTTCAAGAGTTTATGGACTCATAAATTGAGAACAATATTAACTCTAATAGGGATTATTATCGGGGTTTTTACTTTGATAGCAGTAGTATCAATAATTCAAGGTCTAAACAAATATGTAAAAACTCAACTCTTCAATTACGGAACAAACGATTTTTATATATCTAAATTTCCTCCTTTTATTTCAGATTTTGAAAAATTTCTTGAATACAGAAAGAGGAAAAGTTTAACTCTTAAGGATGCCTATGCCATTGAACAACTTTGTAAGAATTGCAATCTTGTGGGCGCATATGACTCCTCTGTGTGCAGGATAAAGTATGGAAATAAGTATGTGAATGATGTAAGTCTTAGAGGTATCACTCATAATTCTCATATGATAGGAAGAATTTTTGAACTTGAAAGTGGAAGACATATTTCAGAGGAAGACGAGAAGCATTCAAGATATGTTTGCATTATTGGAAATGATTTGAAAGAAAAGCTCTTTCCATTCCAGGACCCTCTTGGAAAGGTCATAAAAGTAGATGAGAAATATTTTTTAGTAATTGGAGTTGGGAAAAAGTCAGGAAAGATTTTTGGAATAAGTCAGGATAACTATGTCCGAATCCCTATAACAACATTTCTGAAAATTAGGGGAAGAAGAGAAGATGTGGAAATTGAAGTTCACACTCTTTCCCAATCCCAGATGCAGGAGGCGATGGACGAGGTAAGGATGATTTTAAGAGGAAGAAGAAAATTGAGTCCAAAACAGGATGATGACTTTGCAATAGTCACTCAGGATACATTCATAGATTTCTACAAAAACACAACCACCTCTCTCTTCATTGCCATGATTGTTGTATCCTCCATCGCTCTAATAGTGGGAGGAATTGGAATAATGAACATAATGCTCGTCTCGATCACAGAAAGAACAAAGGAAATTGGTATAAGAATGTCAGTTGGAGCAAGGAGAGTTGATATACTAAAGCAGTTTTTAATAGAATCCTCATTTCTTTCAAGTTTAGGAGGACTGATTGGAATTGTTCTCGGATTTTTGATTGCAAAAATAGTCTCTGCAGCTTCCTCTCTACCTTCCACTGTTGAACCATGGTCTATCCTTGCAGGAATAGCCCTCTCCCTTCTTGTAGGTGTATTCTTCGGAATGTATCCTGCAAATAAAGCCTCAAAGCTTGACCCTGCAGAAGCTTTAAGGAGAGAAGGATGAACAGGGAACTTGTAAAAGAGATATTTAAAATTTCAGTTGACTCCCTGAAATCCCACAAAATGCGCTCTTTTCTAACTGTTCTTGGAATAATGATAGGTGTAATGACCCTTGTTGCAATGGTGGCAGTTGTTGATGGTCTCAATAAATCTTTTATGAAGAGTTTGAGGAGCATGGGCTCTGACCTCATATATATCCAGAGATACGAGCCTGTTAGGATGGGGAGAATGTCTGAAGAGGAAAGGCACAGGAAGCCATTAACTCTGGAAGATGCTCTTGCAATAAGAGAAAAATGTCCATCAGTAGGAAAGGTCACTTTTATGAATTACATTTCACCATTGGAAATTGGGGATATAATTGTCAAATACAGAGAACTTGAAGTTAAAAATCCCGATTATTATGGAGTTAACCCTGACTACTGGGAAGTTTTTGAAAATCCAATAGAAGATGGAAGATTTTTCACTGAAGAGGAGATGCTCCATAGGCTCAATGTCTGTGTTCTCGGAGCTGAGGTTGTTGAGTCCCTTTTCCCTCGAACAGACCCTATTGGTAAGGAAATTTACATAAATGGAGTAAAATTCAAAGTTGTTGGAACCCTTGAGAAAAAGGGAAGAATTTTTGGACAGACTCAGGATAAAGTTGTAGTAATACCATTTCATACATTTAACAAACTTCATCCCCAGACAGAAGATGTTTTCATTGCTGCAAAACCAAAATCAGCGGAATTGCTGGATAAAGCGATAGAAGAAATCGAAGAACTTTTAAGGAGAAGAAGGGGAGTTCCCTTCCTGAAACCCAACAATTTTGGAATATTTACTCAGGATACAATAGCAACCCTTTACCGTCAGCTCACAACAGGAATCTATACTGCAATGATAGTCATAGCTTCCATAGCTCTTTTTGTTGGTGGTATTGGAGTTATGAACATAATGCTTGTATCGGTAAGGGAAAGGATAAGAGAAATAGGGATAAGAAAAGCAATAGGTGCAAGGAACAGAGACATAATGCTTCAGTTTCTCTGGGAATCATCAATTCTAACAGGTGTTGGAGGGGTTTTTGGAATAATTCTTGGATGGATTGTTAGTTTCTTTGTGAAGAAATTCTCTCCAATCCCTGCCACAGTTTCTCTGTGGTCAGTTCTTCTGGGACTTTTTATATCAGTTTCAGTTGGTCTTATATTTGGAGTTTTCCCCGCTCAGAAAGCTGGATCCCAGAGCCCAATCGAAGCCCTCCGCTACGAATAATGATCAAAAAGAAATCCCCGTTAGGTAAGTGGTTTGATATGAATAATAATTTTATCTTCTGTAAATTTTTGTCATTTTCATGAACTTGGTTGTAAACTCTTCCTTTAAATCATCCTTTGAAAATCTCCATCTCCAGTTCCCTCCAACCGTTGCGGGTTTGTTCATTCTTCCTTCTTCAGAAAGACCTAAAATGTCCTGCATTGGAATTATTGCGATATTTGCTACAGACTGCATTGCAAGTCTTATTAGTTCCCAGTTAATATTCTCAGGAGAAACTTTTTTTCCCAGATAATCCTCAATCCTTTTCCTCGTCCTGGAGTCAAGTTCCTTTTCAAACCATCCTTTTGTTGTATTATTGTCATGAGTTCCTGTGTAAACGACACAGTTTTTCTCATAATTGTGGGGTAAATATGGATTATCAGGATTTCCATCTAAAAAAGCAAAATGGAGAACTCTTGTTCCAGGAATATTAAAAATCTTTAGCAATCTCTGAACCTCTGGAGTATATCCACCAAGGTCTTCTGCTATTAAGGATATGGAAGGAATTTTAATGAATAATTTTTTTAGAAAATCTTCTCCAGGTGCTTTTACCCATTTTCCATTCACAGCTGTCCTCTCTCCATAAGGAACCTCCCAGTAACTTTCAAATCCTCTAAAATGGTCTATTCTTATAATGTCAAAAAATCTATTGGTATGATAGAGTCTTCGAATCCACCAATCAAAATTACTCTTCATGAGAACTTCCCAGTTATAAACAGGATGTCCCCATAGCTGTCCATAATCACTAAAATGGTCAGGAGGGACACCGCTCACGAACTCTGGCCCCCTACCATCTTTAAGTTTGAAAATTTCTTTATTTGCCCAGACATCAACACTGTCAAAATTGACATAAATTGGTATGTCACCAATTATTTTAATTCCTTTGTTTTTGAAATATTTCCTGAGGCGAGTCCATTGATTGAGAAAAACAAACTGGAAAAATTTCACTTTTTTTATTTCCTTGTGGTGTTTCTTTCTCAAATCATTTAGAGCGTGCTCTTTTCTATTAATTAAATCTGAATCCCAATTGTTCCACGGTTTGTTCTTATAAATACCCTTTAATACTTTGAACAGGGAATAATCTTCAAGCCAGTAATTCTCTCTTTTGCAGAATTCTTCAAACTTATCTTTTTTATTTTTATCTTTCAAAAAATTCTCGAAGGAGATTTCAAGAATATGAAGTTTATATTTAAAAGAATTCTCAAAATCTGTGCTTTTAGATGAGAAAGAAATTGACGGTATAAAGTCATTTTTAGAGATTAATCCTTCCTCATAAATTAGCTCAGGGCTGATTAAAAGAATATTAAAGGCAAAGGCTGAATCTGATGAATAAGGAGAAAATTCGTATAATTTATCAACAGGATTTATTGGAAGAATCTGCCAGTAACGCTGTTTCATTGAATGGAGAAGATCTATGAACCAGTAGGCTGAATAACCAATATCTCCAACACCGTAATTTGATGGAAGAGATGTTATATGAGCTAAAACTCCATTTCCTCTCAATTCAGTTATTTCTTCCTCTCTTTTACAACTCTGAAGCCAATGTAGTTTTCAGGGGGTTTTTTATAAATGATTCTTTTATCGCATAGATTTCTTGCAGAAAGTCCCATAGCCTTTCCTTCATTCTTTCCTTCCAAAACGCCCCATTCTGCAACATTTCCATTTATGTCGTAAATATTTTCAAAGGAGGGTGCAAATGAACCGACGGTAAGGAGCAATCCCCTTTTACTTTCAAGTTCCTTAATTTTTCCCTCAAGTTCTTCAGCCTCATCAATGTTTAAATTGTAGCCAGCCCAGTAACAAAGGGTATTCTCCTCTGAGGTTGATTTCCCAAGCCATTCCTCCATTTCCTTTTCATTTGGTAGCCTGAAGTTGAATCCTGTTTTTGAGGAGAGCCATCGGCAATACCTCTGAGCGGTTTCGAAATCAACTCCTGAAACAGGCAGATTCTCGGTTCCTGGTTCAAATTTTCCTTCTTTGAATCCATAGATTTTATCCGTTTTAACATCTTTATTTTCCATTAGAAATTCAACGAATTGAGCTCTTGTCACTTCAAATTTTCCAATTTCTATTTCTCCTTTTTCAACAGTTTCAGGACATAGGACACCATTTATAGTAATTCCATAATATCCCTTTTCATTCTTTTTAAAGTCTTTTTTCACGGCTATATCAAGAGGTGAACCCTCTTTCAAAGCTTTTATTTTCTTTTCCTCCTTTTTGAAAAAGTATTTATCCAGCCAGTAAAGTTCCTCCTCAATTTTTCTTTTCTGGTGAGATAGTTTTCTTAGACCGTGGGGCTCGCCAGGGAAAATTACAAGACGAACAGGTGCTTTTCCTAAAAGTTGAAGAGCGCGATAATGCTCGAACCCTTGTTCTGTTGGGACATTTGTATCTTTATCCCCGAATAGAATCAGAGTTGGTGTTATAACCCTATCCATCTTGAAAAGGGGAGATTTTTTGATGTATACTTCAAGTTTTTTGAAGAAAGAATCTCCTAAATATAGGTCATTAAATTGTGGACCAAATTTACAATTTCCATAATCACTTATCCAGTTTACATCACCCGCACCGCAAAGGGCAACCTTAATTCTCTGGGGAAATTCAACAGTTAAAGCAATTGAAAGAATCGAACCATTGCTCCAGCCCTGGGTTCCCACTCTTTCAGGGTCAGCAAGTCCTCTTTTTATTAAATAGTCAACCCCTGAGATAATATCTGGAACCTCAAGCTCATAATATTTTCCATAAATTGACTCAACAAAATCAAGTCCATAGTTTGAGCTCCCTGAATAATTTACTAAAAGGACAAAGGAGCCCTTCTCAGCAATGAGGTGGGGATAAGATCCCCAAGAAAGCTCAAACCAATCAGGGTCATATGCTGCAGGACCACCATGAATATTAAGCATCAATGGGTACTTCTCTCCCTCTTTCCAGTTTTTTGGATAGAATAGTATTCCTTCAATCTCTCTACCTCCCTTTGATTTCCACTTTATTATTTCTCTTTTCGCTATAAATTTTTCAGCAAGATGTTTGTTATATTCAGCTACAACTTTAACATCTTTGAATGTTCCATCTTCAATTTTTGCACAGTAAATTTTGGGAAGTTTTTCAGCTGTTGAATAAACATACACAATGCTTTTTCCATCCTTTGCTATAGCGTAAGAACTTATGTTGGAAGCATATTCATGATTAATTTTGGTCAACTTCCATTCATTTTCAGTTTTTTCAAGAATAACCATTGGATTTATAACTCCATTGGCATGGGAAGTTAAAATCATATTTTTTACGGAATCAAATGGCTTCCCGTAAATACCGCCAACTCCATTAGGCCATCCAATGGGTATTTCCTCAACTTTATCCTTTTCTAAATCATAGACATAAAGAAGATCTATTCCACTCGCCCTTTTATCCTCAAATCTTGTCTTTTCTTCAACAAGATATAACTCTTTTGAATCATCTGACCATTTATAATATGATGGGGAGAAATATCTGTCTCTAAAAATTTCTTTTTTAGCGGGGTTTTCCAGATCCCATAGAAAATATTTTGGTCGATATTTTGCCTCAACTTCAAAACGGGGTGTATCAATATGAGTTGTTACAGCCCATTTTCCATCGGGCGAAACAGAAAAGAAAGTAATCTGATCTTTATTTTCGGTTAATCTTAAAACTTTTTTATCTTTTAAACTTATTGAAAATAACCTAATCGGGAAAAATGTTTCAAGATCCTCAAAAACTTCTGCATCATCCTTTTTCTCATTTCTTTCTTTTTCAAAAAGATACTCATCCTCCCTTGCAGAGAAAACTATTGTTTCATTATCCTTCCATGCTAAAGAGTTTACACCCATTTTAACATCTGTTAATTTTTCAGATTCACCACCTGAGGGATTGATAATGAAAATTTGTGTCTTTTCTGCTCTGTCAGAGAGGAAAGCGAGCTTCTTACCATCGGGAGAAAATCTTGGAGACCATGAAGAGTAATCGCCTTTTGTTAGCTGGATGGGTTCTTCCAACTTCTCAAGATTCGCAATCCAAAGATAAGATAAATGTTTATCCTTTTCTTTATTGGCTTTGCTTTGAACCCAGACAACAAATTTACCATCGGGAGATCTTTGAAGATCAGAGACATTTTCAGTATTGATAATATCTTCAACAGAAAGTTCCTTGCCATCTGAAACACCCAATCCAGTAATAATAAAAATTGATAAAACAAGAATTAAATTTCTTCTTTTCATTTTATCACTCCATGATATTTATACGCTCTCATTTTTAACAATGTTATTTTAATCTTAAAGAAAGTTTTAAGCAAATTGCCTAGCACTCACCGGGGATTGTTATTTACAAAAAAGGAAACATCTATGACCAATTGTTACTTATTATCATAAGACAACTTGATAGGTGAGCGCTGGGTTGACACCCTTATAAAAGGGATATAAAATTTAAATAAAGTTTTTTGGAGGAAAGAATGGAAGTAAATGTTAAGGAGATAATGGAGAAAATCCAAAAAGATATTGAACAAAGGAGGGCAAAGGCAGATGTAGAAGATGTAAAAAAGATAGAATATGAAGAGCTAAGACCGTGGGCAGACCATGCGGAAATAAAAAACTTTTATGAGCCGATTCTCTTTGGAGGAATTCCTTCGGCACCACAGGAAACTTCTTCAGTTCCGGAAACTATTCCAGAAAGAAAATCTTTAAAGATCTTTTTAAAAAGAATCTTTTCAATTCCTAAGCCCTGGATACTTAGAGGGCTTCTATTCTATTTAAGACCATACATTGACCCAAAATTTGATAAATTTGATGAGCTCACAGTGAATCTTCAAAAATCCATGGAATACATAAAGCTTCTCCACAATCTTTCCAACAATATAGTTGTGGAGATGAGCAAGCTTAAAGTGGAGGTTGATGCATTAAGGAATAGATTGATAACAGTTGAGAACAAACTTGAATTCCTTGAAAAAAGGGAAAGGATTCTGGAGGAGAAAATTTTGAACGAATGACCTGAAAGACAAGCTCGGTTGCCTTTCTAAAACTGGCAAAAATCTCTTGACAAGAAAGAGAAAATGAATTATATTATATATTTTAGAATGTTTTCAACACTAAAAAGCTGGCGTAGCTCAATGGAAGAGCAGCTGATTTGTAATCAGCGGGTTGTAGGTTCGACTCCTATCGCCAGCTCCAGAAAAAGAGGATTAATTTTGGGCAGGTTCCAGAGCGGTCAAATGGGGCGGGCTGTAAACCCGCTGCCGCAAGGCTTCGGAGGTTCGAATCCTTCCCTGCCCATTGGTAATGTTTTTTTAAAGCTTATTATTGAGCGGGAATAGCTCAGTTGGTAGAGCGTCAGCCTTCCAAGCTGAATGTCGCGGGTTCGAGTCCCGTTTCCCGCTCCAGTATAGATTTGATGAAGATTCTTATTTTTGCCCACGTAGCTCAGTTGGTAGAGCACGTCCTTGGTAAGGACGGGGTCACCAGTTCAAATCTGGTCGTGGGCTTTGAACCTTACATAAAGGAGGAATGGTAAAATGGCGAAACCAAAATTTGAGAGGACGAAACCTCATTT
>CAZHEF010000021.1:0-42085 GCA_964531645.1 uncultured Clostridia bacterium | reverse complement strand
GAAGTGAATAAGCCCCACCTATTCCCTAAAATTGGCAGAGTTACGGTTTAAAATGTAATAAAGGAGGTTTCAGATGAAATCTTTAATAAAAATTCTTTTGGTATGGGTTTTAATTGTTCCTCTTGCCGGCCAGGAGAAGCTTATCAGTTTTGGAGTCGAATTTGAAAGCGTCTCTGACAGAAATCTTATTGACAATGGAGGAAAGACAATTATCACGATCCCTATGGGAGTTATCACCCAAACACTGGGAGCAAGCAAAGAAGCAATATCTTCAAAATCAAGCAGAGCTTTTCTTAGATGTTCTCTTCGTCCCCTGGACTTTATCTCTATTTATGGTAAAGTCGGTTTTACAAGTCTTGAATGGGGTTTTACAATTCCCAATCCACCAGGAGAGGCCGGAACACCACCGCAGGATATAAAGTTCAAAGGGAATATTTCTTTTATATGGGGTGCGGGAGCAAAGATTAAAATTATTGATATTGCGGGATTCAAAGCCGAGCTCAATGCAGATTATCTCACTTATAAACCCGATGGAAAATTTTATATCATGGGAATAGAGTTTAAAGAGTTTGAAGAAGAGCAGTTCAGAATTCAACATGGAGGAGGAGATGTTAAATACACAATTGATACAGCTACTAATGAGATTAGTGCTGGGATTCTTTTGAGTAAAAAGTTTGGGATAATTACACCTTACCTTGGTGGCGGTTACATAGATATGAAGCCAAAATCTAATCTGGTCATGGAAGGAACCCCAGCAGATATTAAATATGTAAAATACGATATGGAATTCAACTCAAAAATGAAAGAAAATGTTTTCCTGATCGGTGGAGTAAACATAAATATTTTCGGTCCTATCAATCTGAATCTTGCTCTTAGAACAAAGGGAGTTTCTACTTTATCTGCTAATTTGAATTTTGCCTTTTAAAAATAATTTATCTTGGGCTAAAGGAGGGTTTTAAATGAAAAACAAAATTTTAGTATTGGTTTTAATTTGGCTTTCGTTTTTTCCGGCTTTCTTTTTAAATGCAGAGGAGAAAAATTTTAGGAAATTTAATGTCAAAAAAGAAGAAGCTCAAAATGAGGTAGGTAGAGCGATTTTTTCTATAGGTTTTTCTGCCCCTGCAATTGGAAATGATCCATGTCAGGGTGTTGAAAAAACAATGGGCGGAACGAAGAAACACAGTCCAGAGAGTGGTTCACTTGGACGGCTACCAGGAAAACCATCAGTTTCTATTGGAAAGCAAGGTCAGATAATGGAAGGGGAAATATCATCTTATTCTGCTGAAAATGTTTGCTATGAAGGATATGATTCTCAAGGAAACAAATGTGTAGAAGCAACCGCAAATCCAGATGGAACAACAACATTTAAAAATACATCAGACACCAAATGTACTGTTGTAATAGACGAAAAGCACACAGTAAGTCTATCTCCAAACTCTGAGATGACGATTAATACTCAAAAAGATGAAAGTGTATCTAAGGATTTGTTAAACAGTTTAGGAAAAGCACGTTCTTGGCTTATAGAGAAAATGCCTGACTGGACTAAGCCAAACTCCTCAAGTTCAGGGAATTCTCCTGGAGGAGTGCGTGGAAATTGTGATCCTGAGGGAATTGCTGGTGGCTGTAGAGTTAATGCAGGCGATGGAGTGATTCAAACTACTTTACCCGAATATATTAATACTATGGCTGAAGCAGAAAAAAAAGGCTTGGCAAAAAAATTAAGATGGAACAGGATAAATCCATCGCCTGAAAGCGCAGGCCCTAATGAAGGACCTCAACCGTCTAAAACCTATCCGGGCCAATCCACAAAATCAGGATATGAGAGAGAAAAAAGCTCAAAAATAGATAAAAGTGGGACTATCACAAATCCTTCAGATTCTGTCTCTGGAAGAAGTGGTAGAAGTCTTGATTTCTGTGGAAGGAACCTTCCAACTCCTGAGCAAGCAGCATCCATGGGTTTTGATCCGGGAAGAATAATTGATCCTGTAAAAAGGGATTGGACAGGAAGAATCGAACAGCGAGGGACTGAAAGGACCCTTACATGGTCAAAAACGGTTTTTACTGAGACAGGTTCAGTCAAAGTAGAATATACCTATAAAGAAGGTGAACTGGTTGCTATAAATTACCAATTCTTTGACCAGAAAGGAAATAAAATTGGTTACGCAATTTTTGACGGGAAAAATAGAACAGTTGAAGCTAAAAAGTTGAAATAAAGAAAGATAGAAAAAGAAAATAAATTATATTTTTTAACTTATCCTATCCAAAAACTCCTGGAATCTTTGTTCCACAGAATTTGCATTTGTTTCCTTTTAGATTATATTCGAGGATTGAATATCCGCGCCTCCCAATTAGAACTTTTTTACATGAATGGCAATAGGTATTCTCCCCTTCATTTCCAGGAACATTACCTACATAAACATATTTTAAACCCTCATCCATTACTATTTTTCTTAAATTTTCAAGAGTCTTTATTGGTGTAGGTGGAATATTTCTCATTAAATACATGGGATGGAACCTTGTGAAGTGAATGGGAACAAGGTCAGAGATTTCCTCTCTGAACCATTTTGACATTTTCTTTATGTCTTCAGGAAAATCATTAAATCCCGGAATAACAAGATAGACAATCTCAAGCCATACTCCCATCTCATAAATCTTTTTAATTGAATCAAGAACAGGCTTCAGCTCACCCCTTACAATATCCTTGTAAAAACTCTCCCTGAACGCCTTTAAATCAACCTTTATTGCGTCCACTACCTTGCAAAGGTCTTCCAGAGGTTTAAGCTGTATGTAGGCATTTGTAACTACTGTGTTTTTTACACCTACTTTCCTTGCCTCCAAAGAACAATCATACATATATTCAAAAAATATTACAGGCTCTGAGTAGGTGTAAGAGATAGAAGAACAACCGTACTGCCTTGCTAAGGAAGCAACCCTTGAAGGGGGAACATCAACATTGCTCACCTGTTCGGGTCTAACCTGTGATATTTCCCAGTTCTGGCAGAATTTGCAGTTTACATTGCATCCCGCTGTTGCAAGAGAAAAGGCAGTTGTTCCCGGGAGAAAGTGGAAGAATGGTTTTTTCTCAATTGGGTCAACATTGACTGAGCAAGGTTTCCCGTAAACCAGTGTTATGTATCTCCCCTTTCGGTTCTCCCTTACTCCACAATAACCCCTTTCAGTATCTCCCACAACACATTTCTTTGGACATAGCTCGCATTCAACTTCATTCTCTGGGAGCTTTTTATAATATCTTGCTTCCTCATTGGAAAGGGAAACTTCTTCTGAAAAAACAAAGGCATCTGCTATACCTGAAAACAGTGAAAATAAGTATGGACAAAGAGAAATTGTCCCTATATTTTTAAAAAAATCCCTTCTTTTCATTTTAAATTTCCTCCTCAATTATTTTAATCTGAGAAAGGTCTGAAACTCCTAAATTTGATTTAAAAGCAGTGTAAATCCATTTTGGCTCACGCCCTTCTTCAGCAAGGCTTTTAATTCCTTTCTTTTTTCTTATATCCTCAATTATTCTCCAGCCAATATAATCAACTGCAACAGGATCGAAGCTCAAAAGGATTGCATTGTATTTTTCGCAATATCTTGGATTGTAAGCAGGACCTCTGTGATACTGAACCTTTGAGGCATCAAGAATTGCAATTCTATGCTTGTCTTTAATTACGGGACAGGAGAAAAGATCTGCAATGTAGGGATCACCTTTCCCATCATGATATTTATTGGGATTATGGATTGCACCGTAATAATTTTTCATCACTCCTGTAATTCCTGTTGTTCCGTGATCTTTAAGAATGGCAAGACTTATGGATGCGTTTATATAATTTTTTTGTATTTTTGAGAATAAACTTCCAATACTTTTGTGCTCTACCAGTTCATCATCATAACTGACTCCGTATGTGTCTGTTCCAAGAATCTTAACCCCCCTTCCTGAATAGTTCAGTGTATAGCCTGCTTTTTTTAGCTCGGAATTTGTCCTATCCCAGATAAATATTCTGTCGGGATTTAATCCGCTGGAGATAAGAATAGATGCAAAAGAAGTTCCACAGGATGGAGTGGTTGTTAGCATCTTCCCTGAAATTGTGTTTATCTTTATTCCTATGATGTCGGAGCTTTCAAAAATTCTCTTTATTGCAAAATTTGTATCCTTCTCATCCATTAAAATCTGCAAACCTCTTTCAATAAGTCTTTTCCATACTTCCGTGTTAATTTCCTCCCCATTAAAAAGAAAGGAGGATTTTACTATAACAACTTTTCCATTCATCAATTTCTAATTTAGGGTAGTTTGGTTTATCTGTCAAGAACCTTAAATTTAATGAATGCAAAGAAAAAAAATGAAAAAATTAAATGTCGTAAGATTCTTACTTCTCCTGCCCGTTTTGTTTTTCTCGCCTTTCTCGCAAATCTCGCTTCTTTAATTTAAAGACCTAAAAATTTAATTGCACCCCCGCAGAGAAAAATTGTAAGTCCAGCAATGGCGTGGGAGTATCTTTCCAGAGCCCTGAAGGGAATTTTTGATAGACTATAAAAGGATGCGAGAACCAAAGAAAGCATTGTCCCTATTGTAACAAATCCAAAAAGGGATGTCACAAGTATTACCTCAATAAAATTTCCTTTTGCTGAAGGATACATGACAAGAGGAATCAAAGGCTCACAGGGACCAAAAACGAATATTATAAAGAGAACCCATGGGGTTAAGCTATCAGGTCTTTGTTCGTGAAGATGGATATGGTCTCCAAAGTGTTCGTGGGTGTGGGAATGGACATTTCCATTTTCGTGATAATGATGATGGGAGTGGGGTTTTCCTCTTACTGCTCTTCTAATACCCCAGATAAAATAAGTAAAACCAAAAATAATGAGAAGCCAGGCTGATATTTCACCCCTGAAGGACTCTATAGATTTTAATTTAAAAAGGGCAACTCCAAAAACAATTCCTATAAATCCCAAGATAACAGAGCTTAGAACATGTCCAATTCCACACAAAAATGTAATTAAAGCGGTTTTTTTTACATTCCAATTTCTCGCTTTAGATAGAACAACGAAAGGAATGTAATGGTCGGGTCCTAAGATTGTATGGACAAAACCCAAAGAAATTGCAGTTCCTGCAAGAATAAAAGTTTCATTTGTCATTTTGACTCCTTTTGCTACGAATTAAAATTTTATAACACTGCAATAAAGATGTCAAAATTCTTTAATTAAAAGAACGAATCTCACCAATATTTATTCGGTTATATGACTCAAAGAGAGTGAGATTCTTGAAAGTAGTCATGATGCGGAATTTAGGATAGGCCATCATTGCAAAATGAAAATTTTAAATTGATTAATAGTTATTCTTTCATTTTGTATTTTAAAATTTTCAATCTTAAATTTTCAATTTTTGTGCTTCTTGTCCGTCTCGCTCTTCTCGTTTTTCTTGCCTTTCTCGCTCTCACTCAACCCAATCAGCAATAAATATATTTGTCTCTCCTCTGACTTTTCCCTTTCTATTTGAAGCCCAGACAAGTTTTTTCCCATCCCTTGTAAACATGGGGAATGAGTCAAAACCTTCATGATATGTAACTCTCTCTATTTTTCCTGTTTCAATATCAACAAGATATAAATCCCACTCAGAAGGACTCTCCATGTTAGATGTAAAAATAATTCTTTTTCCATCAGGATGGAAAAAAGGAGCAAGATTGGCGGCATTATTGTTTGTCACCTGTTTCTTATTTTTTCCGTCAGCATCCATAACAAAAATCTGAAGTTTCATAGATCTGAGGGCTTTTATCTCAATTATCCTTTTGTATTCTTCAATCTCCTCCTTTGTTTTTGGATGCCATGCCCTGTAACAAATCTTTTTCCCGTTAAGGGAAAACCAGGGACCTCCATCGTATCCTAACTCATCCGTCAGTTTTTTTACATTTTTTCCATCCAGATCCATTGTGTAAATATCAAGGTCTCCATCCCTCATGGAAGTAAAAATAATCTTATCTCCCGAAGGTGAGACAGTTCCTTCAGCATCATAACCGGGAGAATTTGTTAGATTTCTTAAATTACTTCCATCAGCATTCGCCCTGAAAATGTCATAATCAAAAAGTCCCCAGACATAACCTTTTCTAAAATCAGGTGGAGAGGGACAATCTTCACTTATGTGATGGGTTGAGGAGTAAATTATCTCTTTATCTCCTGGTAGAAAATAGGAACATGTTGTTCTTCCCTTTCCAGTGCTGACAAGTCTAACATCGGAACCATCAATATTCATTATGAATATCTGATCACATTTAAAGGGCTCCCTTGTTGACTGAAATATTAATTTCTTTTCATCAAAGGAAAAATACGCCTCTGCATTTTCTCCACCAAATGTTAGCTGTCTTATATTTTTCAAATGCTTCTCTTCGGGATGGCGAAGTTCTGAATTAGTCTCAATTCCTTTCACCACTAACCCAAAGAAGATGATTAATGTTAAAAGGAAGAAATATCTTGACATATTGGCTCCTTTCTATTGTTTTAAATATAAATATTCTTTTAATCCAAGTTCCTCCCAAAGCCAGGAGATATCGTAAAATGTTCCTCCGAACAATTTTCTTCTTTCATTTTGGTTTTCAATATCTTTGAGAATATCAATTAGCTTTTCTCTTTTCGCAGCCTCTCTCGGAGTCAATCCTCCGAGAATTGAAATCTCAGTATCAAGCCATTTCAAATCTTGCTCATGATAAATCATCTTCATAAATTCTTCTTCTCTTTTATTCGGGGGCTCTCTTTAAAAATATTAAAAACACCGAAATCTCCAATTCTCTCACTAACATCTTCAAATTCGTTCTTAACAAATTTACAGTATTTCAGAGCCTTTTTCAGCAACTTCTTTGTTTTTGCAAGTCTCTCCCTTGAATTGCATTCAATTATTAACTTCCCCTTTTTCAATCCGATAAAAGCAAGAACTGTATTTGAAGGTGAAAGCCACTCAAAATTATTTTTTTCTATTTCCTTTAATTCTTTTGTATCACGAAGATTTTTAATAACATTATTGTAATCCATTACAATATATTCTGACCTTGAGATAACCATAAGTTCTCCGTCAGTATTGCGAATAATTGTTTTTTTGCTATTAGAAGCAATAAAGAGATAATTCAGAACTTCTCCTCCTCTAAGTTTTAAATATTGAGATATATTTTTTATTCCCATAGATTTTTTTTATATGATTAAAATCTTTTCTAATGTCTTTGAGAATAATTTCTCTGTCAAGGGGTCTGAAAATACAGAAGGCACCAGTCATCCTGTATAATCCATCAAGCTCTATTAATCCAACTCCAATAATATCCCATTTGACAAGGCCTTCACTTGCTTTCTTCTCTTTAACTTCGAAAATATGCTCTTCAAAATGGTCTTTTAATACAAATCCCTCTCCCGGCTTTACTCTCTCAATCTCATATAAACTGTAATGGGATTTCTTCATCCTCTCAACTATTTCCATTTCATCTTCCGAAAAAATTCCTTCTTATATTGCAATATCTATTAAAGTCTTCCCATCTTCGATATCCGCATCGTGAATAAACCACTCCATAAAATTTATTCTCCCTCTCTCATTGGTCATAAATTCTCTTCTTACCTTTTCAAACTCCTTTGAAACATCCTCATCCAAAAACCAAAAATAAGGATAGGCATCCCTGCCTACATCCATAAAATACTTTTTCCTGTTAATAAAATTGTTTAATTTTTTCAGAATTTTATGCCATTTCTCGTATTCTGGATATTCAATCGTCTTCATTTTCTATAAAATTATATCATTTGCAATTAGAAAGTAAACTAATTGTTTTGTTCACTGGAGTTTCCTGAGTTTCTGAAGGATATGAAAGGAGTGACAGACATGAGCTCTATCACCTCAAAGGTTAAAAATAACCAAGCACCAATAACTAAGAACCAAACGCCAATAACTAAACACCAATCACCAATACCCAATTCCAAATATAGTTTTTAGCTAACAGCTTACAGCAAGTAGCAAGAAAAGAGTATTGGAAGTTTAAAATTTAAAATTTAAAAATGCAAAATTAAATAAATGCGAGAAAGGCTGGACGAGTGAGACTTGCGAGACGAGTTCAGGAACTTGCTCATCACTCATTGCCATTTAGCTGTTTAGCATGTAGCTTGAGGCATTAGTTATTGGTATTTGGTTATTGGTATTTGGTTATTGGTATTTGGGTATTGGTTATTCAAGATTCTATGGTCTCAGTTTGTCAATTATTTCTTTATCTTCTTAAGATAGACCTATTAAAATTCAGGAAACTTCTGTTTTGATCAAAATTTCAATTAAAAAATAAAAGGTTTAAAATATAAAACATGAATAGTAAGGAGAGAATTTATCTTTCCATGAAACATAAAGAACCCGACAGAGTTCCTGTGATGTGTCAGCTTTCTCTTGGGCATTATTTTTTAAACTGTAAAATTCCAGAAATTGAAATATGGCATTCTACAGAAGGGTTCGGTGAAGCACTCATAGAACTTCAGAAGAGATATAGATTTGATGGAATATTGATAAATCTTCCAGGTAGAGACCTAAAATGGCATTCTTATATTAAAAAAATAGAGGCAAAGGATGGGAAGAAAATAATTCACTGGAAAAATGGCTGGTTTACAGTCTGCCCTCCTGATGATACCCCCCATGTTTTCAGAGAAGATGGAAAAATTTTCCAAGCAAGATTTGAAAATATAAAGCCTGAAAAACTCTTTTACATTGAACCTCACGATATTAGTGGAATAAAATATCCCTACTACTGGGGATTTGAAAAAGAACCCGCAAAACCTGAGAAATTTTTCCCTGAATGGCACTTTGACACGATTAAATATATAAAGGAAAGGGTTAGTGATACTGTCTCCGTTCATTCTGAGGTCTTCTCTCCCTTTAGCCAGTTCCTTGAACTTCTTGGTTATACTCAGGGACTTCTTGCATTAAAAATTGACCCTGAAAAGGTAAAAGCCTGTCTTTACGCCCTTGCAGAAGGAACAGCAACTCTTGCAATTCTTCAAGCTTCCTATGGAGTTGATGCCATTCTAATTTCATCAGCCTTTGCAGGAGGGGGGTTCATTTCAACAGCCCATTACAAAGAGTTCGTCCTTCCTTACGAAAAAATTGTTATTGAAAAAATAAAAGAAAAACATGACATTCCTGTCTATACCCATACATGTGGGAAAATCGGAGACCGTCTTGAGCTGATGGCTGAAACAGGGACAAATGGAATTGACACCCTCGACCCTCCTCCCCTTGGAAATGTTGAAATGGAAGATGCAAAAAGGAGAGTTGGTGACAGACTCTTTTTAAAGGGAAACATAGACCCTGTAAATACTATTCTTCACGGAACCCCTGAAAAGGTTTTTGAAGAAGCAAAAAAATGTATTGAAGTTGCTTCAAAGGGTGGAGGTTATATCCTCAGCACAGCATGCTCAGTTCCACCACATTCTTCTTCTGAGAACATATTAATGCTCTATGAGGCAGTGGAAAGATTTGGAGGTTATTGAGAGAAGAACAGGTGGTACTTATAAGAAGAGATTAAAAAACTTTGTTTTTATTCTTCTATTATTCCCTCTCCTGATTTGTTATTTATTTCGAGCTTCAGAGAATATACTGAAGAGACGCCGGGTTCATTCATTGTGATTCCATAAATATAATCTGCTTTCTCTATTGTCTTGGGATTGTGGGTGATAATTATAAATTGGGTGTAAGGTTTCATATCGTCAATAAATTTGAGAAATCTTCCAAGATTCGCATCATCAAGGGGAGCATCGACTTCATCAAATACACAGAAAGGCGACGGTCTAAAAAGGAAGAGTGCAAAAAGAAATGCAAGGGATGTTAAAGCTTTTTCTCCCCCTGAAAGGAGGTTCAGATTTAGTAATTTCTTACCAGGAGGCTGAGCGTAAATCTCAACGCCTGATTCAAGGGGATTTTCGCTGTCCTGAAGCCTCAATTCTGCATCCCCCCCCTCAAATAGCATTGAAAAGGTCTTTTTGAAATTGTCGTTGATCTCTTCAAAAGCTTGCATAAAGAGAGATCTTGACTCTTCATCTATTTTCTCTATCGCCTTCTGAATGGACTCAATTGAGTTTTTAACATCGTCCTTCTGGGACTTAAGAAAATTAAGTCTTTTCTTAACCTCTTCAAGTTCTTGTTCTGCGAGGAGGTTTACTGGTCCAAACCTTTCAACTTCCCTTTTGATTTTTTCCATTTCAGCATTTATCTCTTCCAGATTCTCTTCCCTTCCTCCAGCTTTTTCCTCTAACTCCTTTATAGTAAGAGATGTTTCGTTCCAGACCTTTTCCTCTATGTGCAGAAGATCCCTTTTTAGCTCAGCTTTCTTAATCTCAAAAGAGTTTCTTCTTTCCCTTTCTTCGTCAAGAATCTTTTTTAATGAACGGATCTCATTTTCAAGATTATCTATTTCTCCCTTTATCTTTACTTGCTCGGATTCCTTTACTCTAATGAGAGATTCAATTTTTGAAATTTCAAGCTCCTTATTTTTCAAGGATTCATATGCTCTTCCCAAGGTTGTTAAGATTTCAGCAACTTCTTCTTTGTAAACATCGATTTTCTCCTTCAATTCAATGAGCATTTTTGAAAGAGCGTCCTTTCTCATTTTCATGTTTTCGAGGTTTTTCTTTATGTCCTTTTCTCTTCCTTCAAATAATGTGAACATGCTTTTTTTATATGTTATATCTTCTTTCAATTTTGAAATCTTACTTTCTTTTCTTTCCAGCTCTTCCTGCAAAGGCTTCAATTTATTTTTCAAAATCTCGACATTTTTATTGTTTTCTTTCTGTTGAGCTATTAATTTTTCTATTTCTTCTTTAATTTTTTTATCTTCCTTTTCAAGGGTTTTAAGTTCTGCTTCAATTTTTTCAATATTTTCCTGAGCTCTTTCCTTCTCCTTCTCAGCTAAACTTTTTTTTATTTCTAAATCATTAATCTGTTGGGAAATTTCTTTAAAATCCTTTTCCTTGAATCTCATCTCTTCTTTAAGTTTAAGGAGTTCATCTCTTGCCAATTCAAGAAGATTTTTTTTATTTTCAAGATCCAATTTAATTTTTTCAGAGTCTTTCTGCAGGGTTTCTATCTCCTCTTTTAAAGAAAGAACACCCTCCTCCAAGGGGAGGGAAAGAAGACCATGGGTGGTCAAGGATAAACCTTCTATGGTTATAAAATTTATCCCAGGAAATTTTTCCAGGAGTTCAAAAGCTTCTTCAATATCTTCAATCACTACAACTGGAGGAAGAGATATATTCTCTTTCAATTTGATCTCAGGACTGATTGGTTCAAGCTCAATTTTTTCAGATTCTTTTTTTATAGGAAAAAGAAAATCACCTTTTAATTTCCCTTTCTTTATCATTGAGAGAATCTTTTCTTTATCATGGACTACAAAGGAAGAGAGCTCTTTTTCCCAAATCCTCTCAGCTCCTTTTACATGTTTTTTTTCAACTTTTAAAAAATCCTTTAGTCTTCCGTAGACTCCATCTATTTCCTGGCTGTTTTCTCTTTTAGTAAGTATCTCAAGCTTTGCAGAAATCTCCCTATCGTTAATCTCCAGAAAATGTATTTCCTTTTCCAATTCCTTTATTTCACTGGAAATTTCCTCAATCCTTTCCCTTTTATTTTCAATTTCTATTTTTTGTGAGTCTAAGGTATTTTTCAGTGAATTATATTCATCTTCCATCCATTCTTTTTCTAAGGTCTCTCTATATCTTTCGAGTTCTGACTCTAGTCTTTCCTTCGACTTTCCAATAGAAGCTATTTCTCCCTCTAAGACTTTGATCTGATTTGAATACTTGAGATTAGTTTCAAGATATTGAGAAAGCTCTTTTTCAAAGGCAGAAAAGACTTGTCGGGCTTCATCATATTTTTTATTTTCTTCAGTCAAAATATTTTCGATTTCATTTATCTTAATCAGAGAATTCTCTTTTTCACTTCTATTTTTATCTATCTCCTCAAGAGCAATTTTTTCCTGAGCTGACCATTCCCCAAGCTCCTTCTGTATTCTTCCTATCTCTGTTTGACCATCTTCAATGTTTTTGAAGAAAAATGCTTTCCTTTTTTCATCTTTTTCAATATTCGCTTTTTCCTTTTCAAACTCTGTTTTTTTTGCAAAAGACTCGTTTCTTGCTTCTTTCATATCCATCTCAAGAATTGACAATTTCTCTCTCTTTTTTTTTAATTTTTCTTCGACTGCGAGAACTTTATCCTTCAAACTCTTTTCTCGAAGTTCTAAGTCAGAGATTTTAAGATTAATCTCTTCAAATTGTGACAAAAGCTCCTTTGATTTTAAGTTAAAATAAAGAATAGAAAGGTCTCTCAGCCTCTCCCTTAAATTTTTATACTTCTTTGCAAGAGAGGCCTGTCTCTGAAGGGAATTCTTCTGTTTTTCTGTTTCAAGAATAATATCTTCTAATCTAATGAGATTTTGCTTTGCATCCTCCAGCTTCTGCTTTGATTCCTTCTTCCTTTCTTTATATTTTACAATTCCCACTGCTTCTTCAATGAGAGTTCTTTTCTCAGTTGGTTTATATGTTATTATTGCTCCAATATTACCCTGCTCAATAACAAAATAGTCCTTACCACCAAGCCCTCTTTTCCATAGTTCATCCTGGACATCTTTTAACCTTACTTTTTTACCATTCATTCTTAACTCAGATTCTCCTGAACGATAAATTATTCTTCCAACTGAAAGGGGTTCGTCCCACTCTTTATCCTCAACCCAGAGAACAACCTCTGCCATACCTGAAGGTTCCCTTTTCTGGGAACCACTGAATATCATTTCTCCCACCCTTTCTCCTTTCAATGCCCTCAGCCTTCCCTCTCCGAGAGACCAGATTATGGCGTCAACGAGATTTGATTTTCCACAACCATTCGGTCCAACTATTGCTGTGACTCCTGGATGAAATTCAATTTTTGTCCTCTTATAAAATGATTTGAAACCTTGAAGTTCTATCTTCTTGAGATACATTAGATTATTTTCCCAATTATACAGAAACTTTGCAAGAGTATAAAAGTTCCTGAAGTTTCCTGAATTTCAATTGGTCTATCTTAGGAAGATATAGAAATAATCGACAAACTGAGACCAGAAGATCTTGAATAACCAATACCAAAATTCCAATAACCAATATTCAAACAATCTCTTTGAGTTGAGAGTATGTAACTTCCATTAGTGAGAAGTGAAGTTCTTTCTTTAAATTTGGATATTGGGGAATTGAAGCTTATTTGGAGCTTGGTCATTGGCGCCTGGTGATTTTTAACCTTTGAGGTGATAGAGCTCATGTCTGTCATTCCTTTCATATCCTTCAGAAATTCAGGAAACTCCAGTATAAAAGTTCTCTTTTAATCTCTTCCAATCTTTATATATGATGATGAAGAGTTAAACTGAATCGGTTTCCCTCTTAAGTCAGTTGCTCCTATCCCTTCAAGTAGTATTTCTGAGCCTCCTTCCTTTAAAGTCTGAAATGTGAAATTAATTATTGTTCCTGAGGGTATCCCTTTCATTGGCTCGGTTGATGTAATTCCTATAGTTATTATTCCTGAATTGTTGTTTATATCTTTAAGAAATGAAAGAGGTTTTGCTCCTGAAAGGATTCCACCTCCTGGATTCACATCCTTTACACGAACAATCGAGGAATCAAATCTTATCTGGAAACTGAGATTGGAGATCTGAATAGAAGATGAAAGGAAAACTTCAAGGGGAACATCTGTGTTTGGAGGAGAAAAAATTGATGATGGAACAATTGAAAGGACATTTTCAGAAGAAGGTGCTTCCTCTATAATCTCCATGCCTGGCTTCTCCATCATCTCTCTTTCTGCAGGAATTATTCCTGGCATCATTCCTCCCTCTTCTGTTCCTGTCCAGAATGGCTCGAGGTCTTTTGGCTCGATTGGCAAAGCTTTTATAATGTGAGGGGTAATTGTAAGAATTATATCTGTCTGGGAGATGGTTCTTTCATCTGCTGAGAAAAGGTCACCTATAATTGGTATATTCCTTAGTCCTGCAATTCCTTTCAGGGATTTCCTCTCGTCTTCCCTGAGAAGTCCTGCAAGAAGAGTTGTCTCTCCTGCCTTCAATCTAATATTGTTTTCAATCTGTCTGTTTCCAAGAATGGGAAGGTTTGCATATCCATAACCTGAGAGGGAGGTTATTGAAAGTTTGAGTTCGAGAGAGACCTCGTCCTTTGAGTGGACTTTGGGAGTTATCTCAAGACCTATCCCGACATCTTTATACTCAAAGGAAGTTACAGGTTGCTGAGCAATCCCTCCTGCTGCAATAGGAGTGAATGTGGTTATAGGAACAGGAATCTTCTCTCCAATATTGAAATTTATTTTTTTGGAATCAACCCCCCTCAGTCTTGGCTGGGCAATTACTTTTGTGGAGCTATCAGAATGAAGAAAATTTATTAGAGGTGTGGGTATGGAGAGGAATATATCTTCAGAAGGTAATGATTTAAGATCTGGCCAGCTTATGTAACCATCTTTTAGCTTCTTAGGATTTATTTTTGTAGATATTGCATATGGGCTAAGGTCTATTCCGTACTGGAGGAGTTTAGACCTGTTCACCTCCATTATCTCCACATCAAGAACTACCTCACCACCGGGCTTATCAATTTTTGAAATGAGATTTTCAAAAGCCTCGAGGTCAAAGTATGTTCCTCTTACAGTTATTGAATTTGATGTTTTATCCACAGCAATTCTCGGAGTTCTTCCAACAGTGGCAAGCACCTGCCTCAGCTGTTCTGCATCAGCATATTTAAGATAAAAAGTCTTTATTCCCTGAATTTCATATTGCCTTCTTTTGACGAGATTGTCGGGAGCAATAACAACTGTTTTTGGATTAATTACTGTCCAGAAATTTTTTGTCACAGAACAAAGGGAACTAAGAGCCTGCTCAATCGTCATATCTTCCAGCTCTATGGAAAGAACGGAATCCTGAAATTGCGGATCAAATAAAATATTTATGCCAAAAAACTTCCCAACACTTTGAAATATAGAGCGCAATAATGTGTTTTGAAATTTGAATTTTATTTTTTCCTCTTTCGTTGTAAGTTTTACTGGTTGTTCGGTCTTCTTTGGAGTTTCCTTTTTCGGCTCTTCCTTCTGGTAAATTTCAAGCTCCTTTGTTAGTCCAACATTTGAAGGGTCAAATTCTATAGCTTTTTTATATTCTTCAATGGCCTCTTCCTTTTTGCCCTCATTTCTGAGAATTCTCGCTTTCTGTAGATGGTAAAGAGAACCTTCATATTTTGCCCTCATCAATGCCACTCTATAAAGAGACTCCCTGGGATTTTCTTTTACAGCCTTTTCAAAATAAAAAACTGCTTTTTCATAATTTCTGTTTAAAAGCTCACTTTCACCTTTTTCATAATTGACACTTAAAGTGGCACAACTCCATAAAATAATGATTGAAATGAGGGAAATTATCTTTTTCACTACTCACCTCCTGTAAAAGAAATTTTTAGATTTTCGCCAGTTAAAACATAAAGAACCTCTATCTCTTTTTCTTTTATTGAAAGAATTTTAAAATTCATTATCTCTTCTCCTTCTTCAACAATTGCTTCGATTCCATCAATGTATATGAGAGCAAGTTTTTTTTGCTTCGATGTTAAAAAACCTTTAAATTCTAAGCGGAGTGTGCTCTGCAAATTCTCTTCTTCCTTTTGCTTCTCTTCCTTTTTCAAATCAGGAATAATAATTTCTTCCTTTTTCAAAAAAGGATTCCTTTTGGATGTTGTTATTTTTTTATCCTTTCTGAGCTCATATGATTTAATCTGTGATTCCTTTTCTTTCTTTTCTTGAGCGAAGAAAGTTAAGGGAATAATAAAGACTAAAAGAAATATTAAAAACCTTTTCATTTCTTTTTACTGGCATAAATAAAGATAGAAATTTTTGCATTAATTATGCCCGATACTGTTGAAATTAGGTTTATACTTTTAAGCACAATGAATCTCGAATCTTTTTCAATCTCTCCTATAAATCTTCTCAGGGAATCGTATGGAGCTGTAAGACTAAAATCTATCTTTATTTTTGTTATATTATCTGAAATATCTCCGTAATCATAACTTATTTCTCCAAGGGAGATTCCAGAATTAGATGAAATTCTTTTAAGAAGTAGCCTTATTTCTTCTATGGAGTTCTCAAATAAATAATCCCTTTCAATTATTTCGAGCTCCTTTGGAACCTCTTCCCATTTTGTATACCCATCTCTTAGATTTGAATTCTTATTTTTTGCCTCCATCAATGATTTCCTTAAATAGTTATAAGAATCGAGCTGGGATAAAATAGAATTCTGAAGGGTTGGAACAACAAAAATGTAAATAATTATTTCAATTATCAGTAAAAATAAAAGATATGTTATGAGCTTTCTTTCCTTCTCATTCATCTTGAGCCTTCAATTTTATCGATATCAAAAAAATTTTCTGCCCTTCTTTTTCTCTTTCCCTTACAATAGAAACATTTGAAACCAGATTGTTCTTTGATATTTTATTTATTGTCCTGAGCAAATCATCAATATTGTCACTGGAAATCTCAGCATTTAAATTATCTGATCCATAGGGACTGAGAGAGAGCAAGACAGTCCTTTCACTAAGAGATTCTTCGAATAAAGATAAGAGCGATAGCCATGAAAGATTTTTCTCTTCTATTAAAGTATTTACATTGTCCACTCTACTCTTGTATTTTTTTTTCAAGCCTATTATTTTTTCTTCAAGTTGTTTATTTTCAAAGGAGAATCCTTCCAGCTCCTTTCTTAAACTCTCAATGGCTTTTTCATTTTTGAAGAAAGAATTAATTTCCTTATACAATGAACGAAAGTCAAGGTATAGAAAAACTATTATTGCCAAAATTAAAAGAAGCGATGAAACTCTAAAAGGGTTTCTGTTTCTTAGTGGTTCTGGTGCTAAATTTACGAAAAATTTTTCTACTCTGTCCATTCTGGAATCCCTAAATGAGGAGATAAAAATTTTACATCTCTAATCTTACTCTCAAGGGAAGAAATAGATAGAAAAGGTTTTTCTAGGTCATCCCATCTCTCATCGGATATGTCCCTTATCCATATCTCATCAGTTTTAACATTCTCCTTTTCCTCCATCCACTTCATTGTAGAGATTGCTTCATCTATTATTTCCCCTTTGGTTAGATTGCCAATTTTACTTCTAAAAATCAAAGGAAATGAAGGTGTAAAGCCAAAGAAAGATGTTCCATTAGAATATCTGTTAACTATAATAACCCCATTCTTTGAACTGGAAATCTTCCTTACAAAGTTGTAAAGGGTAAGAATCGAAATTGATATAAAAGAAATTCTTATACCGGTTTTTTGCATTATCGAAAGAAACTGCTGGACAGTTGATTTCGGGACAGAAACTAAAAGAACCTTTATCTCTTTATTCTGTCTGAATAACTTGTATCTTAATATCGATTCTTCCTTTGATGGAAATTGTTTCTCCACTCTCCATCTTATTAAGTTCTCAGCCTCAGGCTTATTTTTGGGTAGACTTTCAAAAGTCATAATAAAGACATTTGTAAGAAAATCAGGAATTAAAAGAACTCCAGTATCTATTTTTTTGAAATTTTGAGATTTTATTTTTTGGGATATATACATAATCTTTTCCTCTTCCAGTTCTATTTTCCATTCTCCATCTACAAGTTTCACTATTTCATCTTTCAAAGTCTCGATGAGATAATTTTTTATCCCTTTTTTCTCCTTAATAGCAAAAACCCCCCTTCCATTTTCGATAGAGATTGAAAAAGGGGGCAAATCGACCCCCTTTAAAAATTTTTTTATAAATGGAAGCTCCATTTTACTCAACAAATGATACTCTGTTCAACTCTCTTAGAGATGTTAAACCTTTTATAACCTTTTCCGAGCCATACTCCCTTATTGAAATCATCCCCTCTTCTTTAGCCACCTTTTTAATCTCTGAGGTTGGTTTTCTCGTTAGAATCATTTCCCTTATCCTGTCTGAGAGCTCAAGAATTTCACCTATTGCTGTTCTTCCTTTATATCCTGTAAAGTTACAATAGGAACAACCCTTGGGCTCAAAAAATGTGTGCTCTTTGTAAATAGAGGGATTTAAACCCGATTCAATGAGCTCCTCTTCACTGTATTTTTTGGGAGTTCTACATCTTGTGCAGAGAACCCTTACCAGCCTCTGAGCAAGTATGCAGTTAAGGGATGAGACGAAGCTGTAAGGGTCAACCCCCATGTGAACAAATCTTCCAATTACATCGAAAACATTGTTGGCGTGAACTGTTGTGAAAACAAGATGTCCAGTAAGGGCTGACTGAATTGCAATCTGTGCTGTTTCAGGATCCCTTATTTCTCCCACCATTATTTTATCAGGGTCATGCCTTAAAATTGATCTCAACCCCCTTGCAAATGTTAAGCCTTTCTTCTCATTCACAGGTATTTGGGTGATTCCGTGAATCTGGTACTCCACAGGATCTTCAATGGTAACAATTTTCTCTTCAGGAGATTTTATTTCGTGAAGGACAGCGTAGAGGGTCGTTGTCTTTCCTGACCCTGTCGGTCCTGTAACAAGAACCATTCCGTAGGGCTGGTAAATATATTTTCTGAATTTCTTTAAAAGTTCCTCTGAAAATCCAAGATGATTGAGTTTTAACTCTGTGACAGCCTCAGGTATCATTTCCCTATCAAGAATTCTTATCACCGCATCCTCTCCCCATATTGATGGCATAATTGATACTCTAAAATCAATTGTTTTGCTCTTGATTTTGAGCCTGAATCTTCCATCCTGGGGAATTCTCTTCTCTGAAATATCAAGATCCGACATAACTTTAATTCTCGATATTATTGATGACTGAAACTTTTTGTCAAGTGGATCCATTGCTTGGTAAAGAACACCGTCAATTCTATATTTTACAAGGACTTCTCTCTCCTTTGATTCTACATGTATATCAGATGCTCTTCTCTGAACAGCAGTGAAAATTATTGTGTTTACAAGGTTTACAATCGATTTATTCCCCTCAAGAATTTTCTCAACAGAAATTACCTCCTCACCCTCCTCCTCTTTGACCTCGAGCAACTGGATTGAATATCCTTCTGTCGCATCTTTAAGAATATTTTCAGAAACATCACTCCTTCTAAGTGCTTCGTGGATAAGAGAGATGGAAGATACATAAGTTTTGACTCTCCTCTTTACAAATAGTTCAATTTCATCTATTGCAAGTAAATCATTAGGATTGGCTATTGCTATTTCAATGACTCCATTTGATTCTCTGATGGGTATGAAATTCAATCGGTAAAGGAAGTCTGCAGGGAATAAACGAACGAGATTGTTGTCAATCTGGACACCTAAAGGATCAATAAATTCAACTCCTTTATCTTTCATCAATTTTTTCTCCTACACATTATTATTATCTCACTAAAGTCACTATTCTGAAAAGGGGAAGATAAACTGAAAGGAGCATACCCGCAATTAGAACTCCCATAAATAAAATGACAACAGGCTCTATCAGTGAAACAGTTGCTGAAAGGCTTTCCTCCATTCTTTCATCCCAGTAATTGGCAACCTCTGAAAGCATTTCTGGAAGAGAGGCTGTTGATTCACCAACCCTTACCATTTCTATGGATATTTCAGGGAAAAGCCCTGTCCTTTCAAGGGATGAAAAGAGACTCTCTCCACCTCTCACATCCTTTGTGACCTTTGAAAATTTTTCAGCTATAAATTTGTTTGGCAAAGCTTTTACTGCTGTTTCAAGAGCTGAGACAAGAGGGATACCTCCTTCAAGGAGAAGCCCAACTGTTCTTGAAAATATCGATATTGAGCCTTTTTCTATGTATTCGGAGACGAAAGGAACCTTGAGTAAAAATCTATGCAGAAGATATTTCCCCTTTTCTTTTCTTCTTGCCCATTCATAAAATAATATGATCAGCAAGGTAAGAATTATTAAAAATTTTAGATATTTTGCAAAAAATTTTGAAATACCTATTAAAAATAGTGTTATCGAGGGGAGTTGAGCCTCAAAATCTGCATAGAAAGTCGCAAATCTGGGGATTATAAAAGAAAAGAGTCCAAAAAGAATAGCAAGGGCAAATAGGAAGAGTAGAACAGGATATGCAAGCGCATATTTAATTTTCCTTTTAACTGTTATAAGAGTTTTATGGTAAACAATAAACCTTCTTATCGTTCCTTCGAGGTTTCCTGTTCTTTCACCTGCGAGGAGAGAAGCTGTATAAATGGAAGAAAAATAATTTTGCCAGGGAGAAAAGGCTTCTGAAGGAGATTTTCCTTTTTTGATATCTTCTTTTACATTAAAGAGTATTTCCCTCAACAAAGGATCTTTGGCTCTGTCGGATAGAATATCCAGTGCTCTTAATATTGGAGTTCCTGACTTTATAAGTGCTACAAACTCGTGGTTAAATAGTAAAAAGTCATTGTCTCTGACCTTTTTTGCGAAAATAATTCTCAAGTTTTTTAAAATAGAGAAAATATCGAAATTTATCCTAAGAGGTAAGAATCCTTTTCCTTCAATGAACCTTTTTGCCTCCTCCTTATTCCTGGCAAAGAGGGTCAGGGTTTGAATCTTCCCCTTTTCATCTGAGAACCTGCACTGATAAATTGGCATAAAAACAATATAAGATAAAGAGAGTTTTTAGTCAACCTTTTTAAGTTCTTGGATTGAAGCAAAGAAATTTTTAGCAATCTCAATATCTTCAATAATTCTTCTTTTTAGGTCATCTACATTCTGGAACCTTCTCTCATCCCTTATCTTCTTAATAAAGAAAACTTCTATCTCTTCATTAAATATGTTTTCATGGAGACCGATTATGTGGGTTTCAACAGTTTTATCTATACCTTTAAGAGTCGGCGCTCTTCCGATGTTTGTAACCGATGGAAAGGTTTTTCCTTTTAAATAAACTTTCGTTATAAAAACACCTTCGGGAAGAATCTCATTTTTGGTTAGAATGTTTGCGGTAGGTATTCCTAGCTTTTTCCCAAGTCCAAGACCTTTTACAACTCTTCCTACTATAGAATATGGCCTTCCCAGCATTGGAATTACTTGCTCAACTCTTCCTTCTATCAGCAAGTTCCTGATTATAGAACTGGAAAGTCTTTTGCCATCCAGCTCGAAAATTTTTATGCTGAAAACCTCGAAATTTTTCTTGTGCGCAAGTATTTTCAGGAAATCTATGTTTCCTTCCATGCCTTTCCCAAATCTGAAATTCTCTCCAACAAGAATCCCTTTCATTTTCAATTTTTCTATTAGAAAATTTATAAAGCCTTCTGCAGAAAGCTCTGAAAAATCTCTATCGAATTTTACCGCTATTACATTTTTTACTCCTTCCTCATTTATCTTTTTTATCCTCTGAGAAAGGGTCTGTATTAAAGGTGTTTCCGCTTTTCCCAGAATTCTGTCTGGATGAGGGTAGAAGGTAAGAACAAGAGGCAAAAGTTCTTTCTCTTTACCTATTTTTAGAAGTTCTTTAAATATAGCACTATGGGCATGATGGATACCGTCGAAAACCCCAATTGTTATTACAGTCGAATTTTCAGAGTTTTCTATGTCCTCAATTTTCTTTGCTTCCATAATTTATAGTTAATTTCAAAATGGAATCTATAAATTCTTCTTCACTCTTTTTTAGGGTTTTCTTACTTTCTTTCTCCTCAGCAGTAATAATTGAACTCCCAAACCATAATAATCTTAAAGGTTTATTAAAACTTGAAAATAATATGAGCAATGATAATATTATTCCCACTATGGCTCCAATTTTTAAAGCCCTACTCTCAGCCTTTTCCTCAACAACCTCCCTCAGAATTTTTTCTCTTATCAGTCCCTTTTCTATAAGCGAAACAATTGATCTCAGTGTTATAAATTCGTTTACATAGTTTAAGTCAACTATTTCCTCAACAGTCCTCTTTCCATCTATTAATTTTAAAGTTTCAAATTCAATCCTGCTCAATTTTTTATCACCCATTCCCTCATGGAACTCTTCCACAACCTGGAATTCCGGTTTAACCGGTAAAGGTTCAAAAACGACTTTCTTGGAACGGATCAGGCTGGTTATGCGAGGCCATTCATCAAGCATCTGCATTCCCTGCATAAGGATATTATCTACCTCAATCGGTGCAAAAAATTCTCTGTCGTAATCAACAGTGTCCGAGCTCTTGAATTTGAATTCTCCATCTTTCCACTTGAAAAGAGTAAAAAGAATCTTTGTTGCTTGAAGAGCGAGGGAACTTGAAAGATCTTCTTTGCTTATCAAACCAATGTCTACAAAAATTCTCCCAAGTTTTTCATTCGTTTTCTTTTGAATATTTAGAGCTCTTTCAAGACCTCTTTCAGTAATTTTTCCCTGTTTGATTAGGACTCTTCCAAGCATTGTTTCAATCCTGTGAGGGAAAGCCTCCACACCTACAATGGAACCATTATGAAAGACCAGAGTAACGAACTCTTCACTTCTTTTTAAAGTTAAAATACCGGTTCTCCTCTGGTATCCAAACATCTGAATTAGATCAGCAAAAGAATACTCCTTTAAAGTTCCTTCCATTCTCCTTCCACCTTTTTCTCAAAAATAAAAATTGAAATTATATATACAATAATAGAAAGTAGAGCAACAGTGAACGATATGGAAAAAGTATCTATTTCCCTTAATAAAATCGCAGTTGAAAGCAGAAACACAAGCAGTATCAGTCCCAAATACCCGAGAGAGGAGTTCTCATATCTTATCAAGCCAGAATATGGAATGAATAGGGATATTATTCTGTAAATGCCCAATTC
Source organism: uncultured Clostridia bacterium (assembly GCA_964531645.1). Taxonomy (GTDB): domain Bacteria; phylum Acidobacteriota; class Aminicenantia; order JBFLYD01; family JBBIMS01; genus JBBIMS01. Next base: position 19,338 of record CAZHEF010000021.1, on the reverse strand, counting down.
TTTAAGTTTTTTCCTCTTTATCTCCCTGGATTTCGATGCTCTTACAATTTCGAGCTCAGGAGGTTTCCAGACAAAGAGTTTGTAGCATTCCTCGCAATAATCAGGATTTGTTATCTTAAGATCAAAGTGAATGTTTATGCTCTTTCTACAGGAGAGACAGAATCTCGATTCTCCATAAATGGCGGGTGAAAGCTTTAAAATTACATTTAGTAAAATTCCTATAAAGATTATACCGAAGATAAAAAATAACTCGGGACTCAAAATTGTTTTAGAATTTATTTTTCCTTTAATGAATGATTTCCATGCGTAAATTGAGCTAAGTTCTGGCCAGATAACCTCTACCACTTCACCCTTTAAAGCCTTTGCTTTTTCCTTGTACTTCTCAGCGTATTGTATTTCTCCTGTTTTTTCAAAAAGAATTGAGAGATTGGAATAAGGAATATACGAATTAGGAAATAGCATCAAAGCTCGCTCATATAATTTTTTGCTCTCGTCGTATTTCTCTTCCTGTAACCTTATATTTCCAAGAGTTATCAGAGAAAAAAGATTCGGATTTTTTTTGTTTATTTCATCCAGGATATTTATAGCCTTTTCGAATTCTCCTCTTTCAATGCTTCTTTTTACATAAAACAAAGCATAAACCCCTTTTTTCTGAAAATTATTATTTCCGGAATTTTTTAAATTTGCAATTTCTCCAATCAGCAAATTTGATATGTTGTTTCCTATTATTCCGATAACGACCAGTAAAATTGCAATAATAGTCAATCTCCTTTCTTTGTTCTGCAGGAAGGACCAGGCAAAAGCTATCCAGACAATTGCAGTCGAAGCCCATCCGAGGAATAAAATTGCGGGTAAAAGGAAAATAACGAGATAGCTTAGGAGTTTTCCACTTTTAAAGGAAATGTCTCCGATTAAATGGGAAAGGTCATCCCTTACAAGAGGAAGGTACTTTATAAGGAGAAAGGTAGATAAAACAAGGAGCGAGACAAGGACGGAAATAAAAAATGATTTTAAAAGTATGTGCAAGAATATAACCTGATTTTTGAAGTTTTTTAAAAAAACAATAAAAGTTCTTGGAAGATATCTAAAGAAAAGATGAATGTTCCCGTTCTTTAGCTCTGCAAAAGAAAGAAAAGACCATCCCTTCCATAGCTCAGGATTAATTTCCAGGGATTTTTTTAAAAACTTTCTTGCATAAAGGCTATCTCCTTTTTTATACAAATTAAGGGAAAAAAGGTAGAGAGCATAGGAAAATTCCTCTTTCTCAGATGTAAAATAAGTTTCTATTATTTTTAATGCTTCTTCTTTTTGTCCACTATCCCACAAAAATATAATTTCTCTTATTTTCTGGGGGGGATCATATGCTGTAAGTTCAAAGGTTAAAGAAATCAAGATCAGAAAAACTAACTTTTTCATTTGCTTTTCTCAACGAATGTGCTCTTAAGTTTATAAAGGATACTTTCTACGAAATTCTCTTCTTCCCCAGTTAGGTTTCCTTTTGTCTTTTCCCTGAAAAGATCGATAAGATCAATAAGCCTCCTTGCATATTCAAGGTCTATTTCAGACTTTCCCGATATGGGATCATTTATTTCACCCAAATTTACAAGGGCTTGCGTGTAAACTGGTGCCAGTAAAGATGTTATGTCCAGAGGTGGCAGGAATTTACTCTTCTTCTCCTCTTCCACTTGGACTCCCCCTGTTCCAAATAATTTATTTTTCATAAGCAATATAATATTTCAAAATTTTCTCAAGGTCAAGCAAATTGTTTGGAGTGATCAAGCCCTTGAACTTTTTGACCTTTTTCTCTAAGGGGTGTAAAATAAAAAATATTCCTTAAGTGGAATAAATGAATTTAGGAGGAGTTTGATGGCATACTTAGGCGAAGAAGAAGAAAGAGAGGTCAGGAAGATACTTTCTGATATGGAAAACAATGTGGATATTAAACTTTTCGTTGGAGAAAAAGATTGCCCATATTGTGATGAAACCGTTGCTCTTTTGAATGAGGTGGTTGCCCTTTCTGATAAATTAAATCTGACTGTTTATGATGTTGATAATGATTTAAAGGAAAAGGAAAATTTTGATATTAATATGGTTCCTGCCATTGTGACTGTTGGTAGTAAAGATTATGGAATAAGGTTTTTTGGCATTCCTGTAGGATATGAGTTTATAACACTTCTAAGTAGCATAATCGATGTTTCAAAAGAGGAATCAGGTTTGGAAGAAATTACAAAGGCAGAGCTTCTGAAAATCACTGAACCCGTTCATATACAGGTTTTTGTTACTCCGACATGCCCCTATTGTCCTTCGATAGCAAGACTTGCTCATAAAATGGCTCTTGAATCTCCATTGGTTAAGGCTGATGTCATAGAGGCAACCGAGTTTCAGGATCTTTCTCTAAAATATGACATTCACAGTGTTCCAACTGTAATAATAAATGATAGGGTTAGATTTGAGGGCGCTGTTTCTGAAAAGACCTTTTTAGATAAGATTCTTGAATCCAATGCCTGAGGGTTTACCATGAAATGGATGCTTTTTGTCATTCTTTTCCTATTCTTTGTTTTTATCGTGGCTGTTATCTTTCTTCCATCCATGGGATTCAGAATTACATGTTTTAGATGGGGTTCTTTATTTAAGAGGAAAAAGATTGACGCCCAGGAGAAGGCAGAGGATTACGGATTTCGCCTGAAGTGAAAAGTAACAGCTCTAATTGAAGTGAGAAAAATAAAGGTTTTAATCTTCATTCTGTTTTTGCCTTTATTTCTTAGTGCAGAAATCAATAGTTCATCCTTTTACCATTACTTAAAAGGGCTTACCTACTTTTACAATTCTGAGCTAATAATCTCAGAAAGTGAACTTCTGAAAGCGCTTGAAATTGAAGAAAATTCATATATTTTCTCTTCCCTATCTGAAATATGTCTCTACAAGCTTGATTTTGAAAGAGCTGAAAAGATGGCAAATTCTGCTTTAAAACTTGATCCTTCAAATATAAATGCTCTGCTGATTCTTGGCAATATTTATCTCGGCTACACGAGGGATGGAAAAAATGAATATTTAAAAAAAGCGGAAGAAGTTTACAAGAAAATTATCTCCATCGACCCAAATTTCCCTGATCCTTACTACATTCTTGGCAAATGGGTTTACATGCCATCTTCCAGATGGAAGGAAGCAGAGGAAGTTTTGAAAAAGTACTCTGAAATTTCATCCTACAGAGACGATACATATGTTTTACTGGGAGAGATAGCCCGTAGAGCTGGAGAGGATAAAAAAGCTGAGGAATATTATAAGAAAGCCATTGAAGCAAATCCTTCTTCTTACATTGCCTTTTCTTATCTCTCTGATTTTTATAAAGCAAAAAATGAAATTTCAAAGGAAATAGAAACCTATAAATCGGCTATAGAGAGATTTCCTGAAAGTTATATTTTTTATCAGAGACTTGCTGAAGCTTTGATGGAAAAAAATGATTTTAAAGAGGCTTTAAAAAATGTCAACAAAGCCCTCGCGTTTTCTCCTTCCAATCCAAGCCTTCTTCTAACAAAAGCAAAGATTCTTTTAAACCTGAGAAATCATGATGAGTTCTCCTTGACAATTAAAGGAATCCTTGATATTGACCCGGAAATGGTTGAGGCTAAGGTTTATCTTATTGAATACTACATGCAAATTTACGAATATAAAAAAGCTGTGGAGATATTACTGGAAATTGAAAAGGCGGAGGATTCCGCAATACCGAAAAAGGAGATATACAAGACTGCCGGATATCTTTTTACATTGATGAAGGATTACAAAAATGCAAAAAATTACCTTGAAAAGAGTCTGGAGATAGCAAAGGATGACCCGAGTATTTATTCCTATCTCTCTTATGTTTACAAAGAGTCGGGTGATCCAGCTAATTCTTTAAAAATTGCTGAAGAAGGACTCAAAATTAGCCCTTCGCAGAAATCTCTACTTTTGAATAAAATCTATGCTATCTCCAGTGATGGGAGAACAGATGAAGCCCTTGATCTGATAAGAGAAGGGTTCAAAAAAACAAATGACTTGGATTTTCTTTTCGCAGGATTGGCAATTTTTATTGAGAAAAAGGATTTGAAAAGGGGTGCGGAATATATAGAGAAGGTATTGAAAAAATTGCCTGAAAATGAAGAGCTTTATCTGAGAATAGGAGATTTTTACGAAAAGATGGGAAATTTTGGAAAAGCTGAAAGAGCTTTGAAAAAAGCGATTTCTATTAATCCTTCGTTTGGAAATGCTCTAAATTATCTCGCTTATTCCTGGGCAGTAAGGGAGAAAAATTTAAAGAAGGCTCTTACCTTTGCCAGAAGAGCTTTAAGTATTGACCCTGGGAATCCTGACTATCTTGATACAATAGGATGGATATATTTTAAATTAGGTCAGATTAAAGAGTCGAAGAAATTTCTGGAGAAAGCTTTTTCTAAAAAACCATGGGAGCCTGAAATTGTTGAACATATTGGCTTTTTGAGAATAAAGGAAGGCAAAATTGAAGAAGGGATTGCCATGCTTGAGAAGTCTATTGAAATCGGTTCTGAGAGAAAGGCTTCCATTGAAAAAATCATCAAGGAAATGAAAAAGAAGATAGAGGGAAGCACTCAAAAAAGTGAATAAATATATATTCCTGATGAGGAATAGACTATTTTAAGTTTTGAAAGAAGTGCGTAAAATCGCTCTCTTATTTCAGAATTTCTTATCCCGAGATAGTCAAATTTTCCCTCAATCCTTTCTCTTTCTATTTCATTTAAGAATAGATGGGTGATTCCTCGCTTTTTCAATTCATTTATCATATCCTTAGGATTACTATATTCTCTTAGAATATCTCTGAGAATGTTTGTATCATATGGAGTTGCTGAAATGAATTTTCTCTTGATATAAGCTGTTCTTGCCTCATAGAGGAAAAGAATTACAGAATCAGAGGGTAAGTTTTTGTTTATAAATTCGATACCTCTGTAATGAGGGAGAGAATTTTTGAGATAGCTTTCTTTATTTTCTTTTCCCAGAATGAGATTCTGTGCAGGATTTACAAGAGTCAAGTGGGAAAAGGAAAGAAAGGAGTTCAGAACAACGATGGCAAAAAATGAAAAATAAACAATAAATTTCAAAGGTCTGAAATCTGTCGTTTTTACAATTCCATAAGAAATTGAAAGGGCAAGAAGAACAATAGAAAAATAAGAATAGCGAATAATTCCTGTTTTTAGAAAGGAAAAAAGATAAAGAAAAGAGATCAGAAACATTGTATTGACAATTTTGTTCATTTTTCCCAGAAAATAAAGAGGTATGAATATTAAGAATATAGGACCTATTATACCTCCCGCTCCAAAGATTTTTGAGCTGAAATTTACCTCATAAATGAGAGATAGCATTTGAGATGGATTCTTTATTTGTAAATCATGGAAGAATCTCCAATTATTTTCTTCACTCCATCCTTTTCCGCCAAAAATGTTAAAAAACATGGGATAAAAAGGATTTCCAGTATAAATGAAGTTCTTCAAGAACCATGGAAGAGAAACGAGAATTGATATTGAAAAAATAATTATAATTGCCCTTATGTTTTCATTTATTCTTCTTTCAAAAATAAGGAGAACCACAGGGATTAAGAGAAAAATGAATAACCCCTGATATTTCATTCCAGCTGAAAAACCAGCGAAAATTCCAGTTATCAGAAGCCATCCATTTTTTTGAGTTCTTATAAATAAAAGAAGGGAATAAAAAGAAAGCATGAGAAAGAGTGAGAGGGGTAGTTCCACGATCGGAGTGCTCATGAGAAAAGAAGTTAAAGGAAGAGAAAGGAGTGATAAAGATGAGATAAAAGAATAATTTGGGAAAAGGAATCTCTTGCTGAAGGTAATAAGGGAGAGGGTAAGGGTAATACCCATCAAAAAATTTAGGAGGGAAGCAAGAATCTCGTTCTTTATTAAAATCCCGAAAAGGTATAGCATGTAGAGATATAGAGGCATATTGGAAAAAACATTGCCTTCCATATAAGTTATTTTACCTTTCAAAATGTAGTAATTGGGAATAGCAAGATGGTACTCAATAGAATCATAAAATAAAGCAGGAGCAAGGGAGAATAGAAAAATTGAAATGATAAGAAGGATTGATAAAATAAAAGATAAAGATTCGAAATTGAAGCTTAATGAAAGACTTTTTAGCTTTTCTTTTAATTCTTGTCTAAACCTTAAAAAGGAAGGAATGGTTGCAATGAATACCAAAAAAAGGAAAGAAATAAAAACTCCTTTTTTAAGAAGTCCTGAGAAGCCAGCAATTGCAGTTAAAATTGAAAAAATTATCAAACCAATTGATACTGAAAAAACAATTCTCTCCATGAATTCTGTTTCCACTTTTGCGAGTCTAAGAAAAATATCTCCAAGTCCGAAACAGGAAAATGAGAAGATCAAGAAATAGAAGATTTCAGGGAGAACCTCCACAAAATAAGTAGGAAAACTAAAATGAAAAAGGGTTACAAATAATAAAGACCACAACAAAAATATTGGTAAAATCAAAATTTTAAAAATTCTTGGCATTAGAGTCTGTTTATCATGGAAGCCAGTAAGCCAGCACCGAATCCATTATCGATATTTACAACTCCTATCCCTCCCGAACAGCTGTTAAGCATTGTGAGAAGAGCTGATACTCCTCCAAAGCTTGCACCATAACCTTGACTTGTAGGAACAGCAATAACAGGAACTTCTACCAGCCCTGCTACAACTGATGGTAGAGCCCCTTCCATTCCAGCTATCACTATTATTACTCTGGCACTTCTTATTTTTTCAAGCTCTGAAAATAGTCTATTTATACCCGCAACCCCAATATCGTATAGCTTTTCTACCTCATTACCCATCCACATAGCAGTTATATAAGCTTCTTCTCCAACTGGTATATCTGATGTTCCAGCTGTTATAATAAGGATTTTTCCCTTCCCGACCTTTTCTTGTTTTTCCATTTTCCAGGCAATTTTTCCTATCTCATTATAATTTAGCCCTTTAATTTCATTCCTGAGAAACTCGTAAGCATCCTTTTCTATCCTTGTAATTAAGATTTGATTTGACTTTTCAAGCATTCTCATTGCTATTTCGAGAATCTCTTCCTTTCTTTTTCCTGCTCCAAAAATAACCTCAGGAAATCTTCTCCTTAGACTTCTCTGGTGGTCAATTTTTGCAAAGCCAAGGTCTTCAAAAGGGATGATGGAAAGTCTATGGAGGGCTTCTTCCTTTGTAATCTTTCCTTTTTCAAAATCCTCAAGAACATTTATAATAAAATCTTTCATAAGAAAAAGCTTATATCAAGATTTAGAAAAAGGCAATGTTGAAAAAAATCAACAAGATGTTGATGAAAAATAACAGTTTTAAAGGGTGGCGTTTTAGAAAACCCTTATAAATAGCTGATTTCTATTCTGGCATCAATCTTGATACATTTTTTATATGATGGAGAAACAGACAACAATAGCCAAAGAAATTTCCTTTTCAGGTGTTGGAATTCATTCAGGAAAAAGAACAGTTGTTCATTTAGTTCCATTAAAAGAGGAAAAGGGAATAATTTTTGAAAGGGGAGATTATGGAATTGAAATAAAAATTGATCCGAGAAAAGCCTTTGCAAATCACGCAACAGTAGTTGTTTATAATGGCACAAGAATATCTACGGTTGAGCACCTTCTTTCCGCCATTCGTTTTTCAGGAATAGATAATTGCAAAGTGGTTATTGAGGGAGATGAGGTTCCAATCCTTGATGGAAGTGCTTATTCCTTTGTGGAGGGTATCAAAAGTGTGGGGGTTGAGAAACTACCATGGGATAGAAAATATTTTCACCTTATCAGACCATTTTATTTGAAAGAGGGGGATTATTTTGTTGAAGGCCACCCATATAATGGCATAAAAGTTCAATATGAAATTGAATACAATCATTCAGCTATAGGATTTCAGTCTCTTACATTGGAAATAACTCCTTCTGTTTTTGAAAAGGAGATTGCACCTGCGAGGACATTCGGGTTCATTTCAGACCTTGATTATCTAAGGAGTAACGGTATTGCAATGGGAGCCTCTCTTAGCAACACTATAGCTCTTGACAGCAATGGAGTTGTCAATAGTCCTCTTAGATTTAAAGATGAATTTGTAAGGCATAAAATTCTTGATTTTCTTGGCGATATTTCCCTGCTTTCCTTACCTTTGAAAGGTTTCTTCAGGGTAAGAAAGGGAGGTCATTCTCTTCATCTTAAAATGGTAAATTATATTCTTGAAAATAATCTTTTATCAAAAACCGAGGAGCTACTCTTTTACCCCTCGGTAGTTTGAATAAACTAAAAAAAATCACTAAAATATTCTTGTTGAAAGGAGTGAAGAGATGGAAAGGAGAATAGTAGCACCAGCCTGGGAGGAGGCAGTGAAAGCCTTCCAGCATAGAGAATTCAGAAAGGCTTTTGATTTATTTAGGAATTTTATTGAACAACATTCCAAGGAATCTGAGATGGTTGCGAGGGCTGAGAGCTATATGTCCATATGTAAAAGATTCATAGAGAAAGAAGAATCCACTCCAAAAAATTACAGAGATTTCATAAATCTCGGAGTTTATTACATTAACATCAGGAGCCCGAAGGAAGCAATAAGTGCCCTCAATAAAGCCCTTGAGAAAACGCCGAAAGACCCATATGCCTACTTCCTTATGAGCATTGCCTATAGTCAGATGAAAGAAGATGCCAAGTGCTTTGAATTTCTTGCGAAAGCAGTGGAAAAGGATGAATATCTGAAGGTTCTTGCTTACAACATTTCGGATTTTATGAAATACTGGGGGAATGATAAATTTGAAAAAATTGTAAAGGTAGCTTAAATTTAATTTTGTCAAATGAAAGAGCTTATCTTTATTGTTACTGCTCTTGATTTTAGTAAAAGAACAAGACTATCAAAATCGTTTACCCAGCAAGTCCTGGGAAAGCCTCTTTTATACCACAATTTACAAACTGCCAAAGAATTCTCTCCCTCAAAAATATTTTTAGTTTTAGACAAAAAAAGTGAAGCTTTAAAAGAAATTATTAAAAATGAAATATTCTTTTTAATTGTTGAAAAATGGGAGCAAATTTTCAGGGAAATCCTTAAAGATAATGCTATCTCAAATACGATAGAAGAGAAAGAATTCATCCTTCTCAGAGGTGAGTTCCCTCTAATTGCCTTCTCCACTCTTCGCTCTTTAATAAAAGAGCATTATAAGAAAAAGAATTCTCTGACCTTTCTGACCTCTTCTACAGATGAGAAAAAAATTGGGGTTTTAATTCTTAATGGAAAAATTTTATCTTCCATAGGAAAAATTGAATTTAAAAAAAGTAGTTTTAAAACATTTGTCAACTCTCTTGCATCCTTTCTTTTAAAGGAGGGGGAGAGGATAGGGAAATTTTTTTCTAAGAATGAGGATGAACTAATTTCAGCGGGTAAAACAGAAAATTTCCCAAAAATAATTGAGGTTTTAAGATTAAGCAAAATTGAAGAAATTACGAGTAAGGGGGTTAAAGTCCTTGCCCCTCTAACTACCTGGATTGACCAGGATGTAAAAATTGGAAAGGAGACTACAATTTATCCTTTCACTCTAATAGAGGGTAAAACCGTAATAGGGAAAAGATGTGTCATCTATCCCTTTTCCCACATAAAGGATTGTGAAATTTCTGATAATGTAAATATTCTTACCTCATCTTTCCTGGAAGGGGCAAAGGTTATGAAGGGAGCATCTGTTGGTCCTTATTCAAGGATAAGACCTGGCACATTGATAGAATCCAGGGCAAGAATTGGGAATTTTGTTGAAGTAAAAAATACCATTGTTGGAAAGAGGTCAAAAGCTCTTCATCTAACATATCTTGGAGATGCAAAGATTGGCTCAGATGTGAATGTTGGTGCAGGAACTATTACATGTAATTTCGATGGAAAGAATAAGAATGTGACAGTAATAGAATCTGGTTCTTTCATAGGCTCAGGGACAGAACTTGTTGCTCCTGTTAAAGTGGGGAAAAAATCTTATATTGGTGCAGGCTCAACCATAACAAAGGATGTCCCTCCTTATGCCCTTGGAATAGCGAGGGAGAGGCAGACAAACATTGAAAAATGGGTTAAAAGGAGAAAAAAATAATGTGCGGTATAATGGGATATTTGGGGAAAAAAAGTAGTGTTGAGGTTTTGCTGGAGGGATTAAAAAGGCTTGAATACAGAGGATATGACTCTGCGGGAATTGCTCTTTGTGATGGAAAATCAATAGCTTTAAAAAGAGTAAAAGGGAAAATAAAAGACCTTGAAGATTCTTTAAATAAATCACCAATTGATGGACTTTTCGGAATAGCCCACACAAGGTGGGCAACCCATGGAAGACCTTCAGAAGAGAATGCCCATCCCCACAGAGATTGCAAAGAAGACATTGTAGTTGTCCACAACGGAATAATTGAAAATTATCTGCAATTGAAAGAGGAACTTATCAGAGAAGGACACAATTTCAGTTCGGAAACAGACAGTGAGGTTATTGCCCATTTAATTGAAAAGTATTTTGAAGGAGATCTTTTTGAAGCTTTAAGGAAAGCCATAGAAAGGCTTGATGGTGTTTTTGCTATACTTGCGATTTCAAAAGATGACCCCTTTAAAATTGTTGGAGGAAGGTTCGGTCCCCCTTTGCTCTTAGGAATCGGCACTGAAGAATTAGTCCTTTCTTCCGATTTAACTGCAATTATTCCTCACACAAAAGATGTTATTGTCTTAGAAGATGGCGAGATGGTTGAGGTTGTCCCTAATAGTTTCAGATTTACGGATTTTTCAGGGGAACCTTTAAAAAAGGAACCAAAAAGAATCAGCTGGGATCCCATAATGGTGGAGAAGGCTGGCTACAAACACTTCATGCTAAAGGAAATCCATGAACAACCGAGAGCTCTGAGGGAAACCCTTATAGGAAGAGTCTCCCTTGAAAGCGCAAGGGTTTTTCTCGGCGAGATAAATCTCTCTCTTGATTTTTTAAAGGAAATTGAAAAAGTTGTTATTATAGCTTGCGGAACCTCCCTCCATGCAGGACTTGTTGGGAAGTATTTTCTGGAAAATCTTGCCAGAACTCCCTGTGAGGTTGATTATGCATCGGAATTCAGATACAGGGATTTTGTCTGGAGTGATAGAACCCTTGGTTTGAGTATTTCCCAATCAGGAGAAACAGCAGACACCCTTGCAGGAATGAAGGAGATAAGAAAGAGGGGTGGGAAGGTTATAACAATATGCAATGTTGATGGTAGCACTGCAACGAGGGAGGCGGATGGAACAATTTTGACCCATGCTGGTCCTGAAATTGGAGTTGCTTCAACAAAAGCCTTTACAGCTCAGATTATGGCTCTTGCACTGTTTGCTATTTACCTTGGTGAGATAAAGGAAACTCTCAAAAGGGATGAAATTTTAGGACTTCTTCAGGAACTTCAGAAAATTCCTCAAAAAGCGGAGATTGCCCTTAAGAATGATAAAAAAATTGAGATGCTAAGTTCAAGATTCTTATCCCGCTCTGATTTTCTCTATCTTGGAAGATGGGTAAATTACCCCATTGCATTGGAAGGAGCTTTAAAACTCAAAGAGATTGCCTATGTTCATGCAGAAGGTTATCCTGCGGGTGAGATGAAACATGGTCCAATAGCCCTGATTGACGAGAAGACTCCTGTTTTTGCGATTGTTCCAAAGGACAGGGTTGAAGCAAAAGTTTTGAGCAATATATCTGAGGTTAAAGCAAGAAATGGGATTGTTCTTGCTATAACAACTGAGGGAAATAGTGAAATAGAAGGGAAGGTTGATGAGGTAATTTATGTTCCAAAAACCCATGAACTTTTCACCCCCTTCCTTACTGTAATTCCTCTTCAGCTTTTTGCCTATTACATGGCATTGAAGAAAGGACACGATGTTGACCAGCCAAGAAACCTCGCAAAATCAGTAACTGTTGAATGAGAAAAGCAAGACTGCCGTGAAGAGCGAGAAAAGATGATAAATTGAGGTTTGAAAGTAATAGCTTAACTCTTCCAAAAATCCAATAGAAGGGATTAAAGTGGACCCAAAGGTTAAGTAAAATTCCAATAAAAAAGAAGTTTCTATGGCTGCTAAATACCTATGTTATTGAATAAACATTCTCAGTAAATAACAAAGCCTATTTCAAGACCTGCCCTGCTTATGCATGGGTAGGAATTAGTATTATTTTCTGAAAAAGGCTGGATTAACCCCACACCTGTCCCTAAAGCAAAACTTAGTCTTTTCCAGATGATTTTATAGTTAAGATTAAATCCAGCTACCCAGAAAGGAAAACTATTAGAACCATCGCCCATGAACCAAGAATACCCTATTTTTAAAAAGGGACCAATATTTAACCCTTTCATTTTCTGGTTACTGTAGAATAGATAAGAGATTTCGAGGGAGTATGATGGAATATTACTTTCAGGAAGAATCATAAAATTAAGACTTGAAAGGCTCCATTTTAAAGTTCTTTTTAATCCAACCTTATGTTCATAGGAAATGGTTGCAAAGGGATGCCCCCAGAAAAGCAGGAGAGATTCAGGCAAGTCAAAGGTTATATTGGATTTTGGAGTTTCAGGCTCTTCACCATAAATATGCAGAAAAGCAAAGAGCAGGGAAAGAAATAAAAAAAATTGGAGACAGCTTTTTCATTCTATTAAAAAATTTTAATTTCCAAAAAATTTCTGTTCAAGAGGGATTTTAGACTGAAAGAAAATTAGCTGTGACCTGCTACTGTAAGCAGTAAGCTGTCTGCTATAGCTTTACAAAGCTTTTTTAAGAAGTGTTTTAAATTTATGAAATCTTTTTACCTGCTCAACAAATGTTTCAAGGGCAATTTCCCTTGATGGGTCATTTCCAGTGCTGTAAATTGCTGTTAATATCGGAATATATCCGTAATCCTTTCTAATTCTTTCCGCAATGGCACTTGATGAGTTTCCAATCATACCGTTAAAACATATTGTATTGATTATTCCATCTGCTCCCTTCCTTGCAAAATCTACCATTTTTGCCACATTCAAAAGGAGAACTTTAGGGTTCAAATTTCCCATGTAATTTTTTGCAATTTTTACTATTTCTTTATAACCAGGTTCCTCATAAATTTCTACAAAACCTTTTATTTTTCTTTTTTATCAGCCATCCCTCGAGCTCTCTTCTAAAGAAAAGATATGCAGAAGGAAGAAGAGAAATGAAATTTATACTTTTTAGACTAGATAAAAATCATGGGATAGGTCAAAATCAAGAACATCGATCTGGAAAGGCGTGGGTATTACCTCAATCCCCAAAGCTTTCATTTTTATGAAAATATTTTAATTAAAATCCGCAAAATGTTCAAATAATTTTAAAATCAAAAAAATTTTTGGAAACTTGGTTTTTTATTCGGCTTGACAATGATTTTTCAAATTAATAGAATAACCTTGAGTTATTTTTGGGAGGATAAAATGGGAGCATTTAGAACGGAGCTTAAAGAATCAAAAATATTAAAGATTGTCTTTGATATCCCGGGAGAAAAGGTGAACAAGTTTTCAACACCTATGATGGAGGAGCTCGAGAACCTTTTGAAAGAACTCATGAAAAGAGATGATATAAAAGGAGCTTATCTTATATCAGGGAAGAAGGACATTTTCATTGCTGGAGCCGACATTGATGAGATTAATGCCATAAAAGATAAAGAAGAAGCTTATCAAAAGGCTAAAAAAGGGATTGAGATATTTTCAATGATTGAAAAATTACCATTTCCTCTTGTTGCTGCAATTGATGGAGCATGCCTTGGAGGAGGTTCAGAAATTACTCTTTTCTGTCATTTCAGAGTCGCCTCCGAAAATAAAGCAACAAGAATTGGTTTTCCCGAAGTAAATCTTGGAATTCTTCCTGCATGGGGTGGAACCCAGAAACTTCCAAGACAGATAGGTCTTTCTCAAGCCCTTGATATTATTCTTACTGGAAGAACTTTAGATGGGAGAAGAGCTTTCAGAATGGGCTTGGTGGATGCAGTTTACCCCCACCAGGTCTTTGAGGAGTTTGTTGAGAGATTCCTTGAAGATATGATAAGGAAAGGGATAAAAAAATCTAAGCCAAAGAAGAAAGGTTTGATACAGAAAATAATCGAAGATACTCCGCTGAATTTTATAGTTTTCAATCAGGCAAAAAAACAGGTTCTTGCGAGAACATACGGAAATTATCCTGCCCCCCTTGCAATAATTGAGTCCATGAAGTACGGATACAAAAAGAAGATAGAGAAAGGGTTAGATTTCGATGCAAAGAAATTAGGTGAGCTGATCACTACTGATGTTTCAAAGAATCTTATAAATATATTTTACCTGACAGAAGAAATAAAGAAGGAGAAAGGAGTAAAGGGAGAACCTAAAATCAAAGAAATAAAGAGGGCTGGAGTGGTTGGAGCGGGAATAATGGGTTCCGGGATCGCTTACGCATTCTCATCAGTTGACATTCCTGTCCGTATGAGGGATGTAAATACAACAGCCCTTTCCAGCGGAATGAAATCAATTGCAAGTATCTACAATGACTATGTAAAAAAGAAAAGAATGAAAGAAAATGAAGCATATCAGAAGATTTCCTGGGTTTCGCCATCCATTGACCTTTCAGGTTTTTCAACTGCTGATATTATAGTAGAAGCAATTTTTGAAGACATGAATGTCAAAAAGTCTCTAATTTCTGAGCTCAATAACATTCTAAAAGAAGACTGTATAATGGCAAGCAATACCTCATCCATCTCCATAACTGAAATGCAAAAGTCATATAAAGTTCCTGAGAATTTTGTTGGTTTGCATTTCTTCAATCCTGTCCCCAGAATGCCCCTTGTTGAGATTGTAAGGGGGGAAAAGACCTCTGATGATACTATAGCAACAGTTTTTGCTCTTTCTAAAAAACTTGGAAAAACTCCCATCGTTGTCAAAGACGAAAGGGGATTTCTTGTTAATAGAATCCTCATGCCATATTTAAATGAAGCTGTCATACTTCTTGAGGAGGGATGCCCTGTTGAACTTATAGATTCTTCAATGAAGAAATTTGGAATGCCCATGGGTCCTATAAGACTTCTTGATGAGGTTGGAATTGATGTTGCCTCCAAAGTTGCAATTATCCTTTACAATGCTTTTGGAGAGAGGATGAAACCATCTTCCAAAATGGAGAGAATGATAGAAAGTAAATTGCTCGGAAAGAAAACAGGGAAAGGTTTTTATATATTCAATGGAAAAGAAAGAGTCAATGAAGAAATATATAAAATCCTTGAAATAGAGAAAAGAAGTTTCTCAGCTGAAGAGGTTGTGAAGAGAATGACAATGGTAATGATAAATGAAGCATCAAGATGTCTTGAGGAAGGGATTGTGGAATCTCCCTCAGTAGTTGATATAGGAATGATATTCGGAACCGGATTCCCTCCTTTCCGAGGAGGAGTCCTCAGATATACTGATTCCATTGGAGTGGGAAATATATTGAAGGAACTCGAGAATCTTAGAAATAAATACGGCTTAAGATTCACCCCTTCCTCCTTGCTGGAGAAAATGGAGAAGGAAGGGAAGAGGTTTTTTTAACAAAAAGCCAACAGCTAACAGCAGACAGCTAACTTCTTATGAGATAAAGAAAACACCTCCAGGGTTTCAGGGACTAAGAACGAAGAAAAGGTATTGTCATTTTACTTCTTAGACATTTAATTTTCTGTCTTTAAGATTCATTTCTTTTCTGTTTCACATAAAAGTTTTTGAAATAATAAAGTTTTGACATAAAAAATATAAGTATTGACATATATTTACTATTGACAGGATTATTGAGGGTGGAATATATTTAAATATGATTTTAATCTTTAATTAGAGAAGGTGTGAGAATGCTTAAAAGAGAAATGCTACAAAAATTGGCAGTTGTGGTTCTCTTTATTACGATCCTGAATATACCTGAACCGGCTGCCTTAGAAGCAAAGAGCTGTTTTGAAGGGCTTTTAGAATGCTTAGGAGTGGCAGCATTAACTATAATAGGAAATGTATATGTGGGTGCAGGTGTGGCTGCATGGTGTTGGTATGGTTATTCTTGGTGCAAACAATGGATGGCATAAATTCAATAAGGAATTTGAAAATGTTAAGGAAACTTTCTGTTTTAATTATAATAAGCTTTCTATTATTTTTATTGATAGGATTAGATATTGTCTAGGCAAAGACATGTGCTGAAGCTTTACGTGATTGCTTATCTTATTATGGATATGGAGAAGGCTGGATTATTCTGACAACTGTAGCAAGCGTAATTTGTTATTCAGGCTATTACTGGTGTATAGTATTTATCGAATGAGCAGTAATATCTGAAAAATATTTAGAAGTAAAGGAAGACCTTTAAATGCGTAGGGTGATGAGAGCGGTTTCTGTGACTATTTTTCTTTTCCTCCTTTGTTTGGGAGAAGAGTTAAAGAATACCTCTTTAGAAGAAGTTCTTTCAATAGGAGGCCCCGATAATGATATTCTGTATATGTAGGCGTGGGTTAGCGTCTATACCAAGGGAAATATTTATATTACCGACACTATAGACTGTTCAATAAAAAAAATTTAACGATAAAGGAATTTTAATTAAGAAAGTGGAACGGAAGGGGCAGGGTCCCGGTGAATTTCTAGCTCCAAGACTAATTTTATACCACGAAGGATTACTTTATGCCACTGATGAAAGGAAACCCGGTATTGAAGTATTTGATGATGAATTAAACTATAAATTTCATATTCCTACTTAATTTGCCCATATTTGATCTCAAGGTTTTGGCTGATGGTAGTTTAGTAATTTCAACCTTCCCCATAGATAAAAATGATTACGGGAAATTGCTGATTTATGATTCAAAAGGAAGTCTCAAAGATAGAGTGAAATATTGTGAAAGCTTAAATCCTATGTTGGATATTGTTAGATTTGAAATAGATCAAAATTTTAATTTTTATATTGCTTTTGCATGGTTAGATAAGATTGAAAAAATTGATAAAAGCGGGAAAATATTGTGGTCTAAATCTTTTTTTAATAAAAAAGATTTAAAGACAAAGAAAATAGGTTTTATAGAAGTTCCAGAGCTGATTGTTTACAAAGAAATAACATTTGATGTTCTTGGGAATCTTTTTGTTTTGACAGGAAGAATAGCTAAGAATAAGAGTCGGGATGTTTATGTCCTTGATAGCAATGGAAATCTTTTAGCTACATTTACATTACCTGATTCAAGCCATTGTATCTACATGGACCAGAAGAATTTCCTATACGCAAGGGCTGATATGGGCGCGACTCTAAAAAAGTATTTTTTGAAATATGAGTTTAAAGCAAAACTGAAATGAATAAATCGTTAGGTACTGCATTTTTGGTTCCGTTTTTCTCCTGTTTTATGTTTTTGGGAACTCTCTTAACAGAAATTACAGGAAATCGCTTCTACAAAGAAAAATTGATTTTGATATTTATTGATTTTTCAGACATTTCTTGTTCCATGTGTAGTGATTCTTTAATTAAGTTAAACGAATTTTTTAATTTAAATCTTTCGAGCACATCTAAAATGTTCATAATAGGAATTCTTTTATATGAATGCCCTTACGGGATAGAGTCTGTAAGATGTGAAAAGATAGTGGAAAAACAATTAAAGGGTTTTATTTTAACAAATGAGATACGTTTCCCTATTGTTTCTGACAGATCCCATGTTTTTGAAGGGCTAAACATTAAAAGAAGCATGATAATTTATTTTGACCAATAAAATAATATCTTGAACAAATACGAATTTCCTTTGAAAACTGGTCAGTTAGAAGAAATATTTCAGCATAGCGTAAAAAATTCAAGGAGAGTAAAAAATTGACTGACTTCTATTTAATCTATTTAATAATCATATCGGTTGGGATATTCCTTTTTGGTTTTATACTGTTGATTTAATGCATAAGAAAAAACTTGTTAAAAAGATTTATTACAAATGGAATTCACTTTTCCATATCAGAATGTGGCACAACTGGTTAAAATTGGGCTTCTTAATTGCCTATACTTCTTGGACATTTTATCTAATTTTTCCAGAGCCTAAGAAAACCAATGATTTTACTCCATTGGTTATCCTAACATTTTTCTTTTGTTTCTACCCCACATGGCATGTCTTGATAGGTTCAAAGGGAATGATAATTGGAAGAAAATTAATTCTCTGGGAGACGGTCAAAGATTGGAAAATTATTAAGAAAGTCGGATTAAAATATCTTTAAATTAGATATGAGTTAGCTCCGAACAAAGAGAGAATTAAAAAATTACCTGTTCCAGATGAAGAGGAAATTGAAAATATATTGAAAAATGTCTTAAAATAATCTGTGTAGTTGATGAAGTGTTTTTTTGAATCAAATGTAAGATTTTTTTCAAATAAGAGGTTTCAAATGAAAAGAAAAATATCCTACTTTGAGGCCTTCTTTCGGTAATTTTCAAGGTTTTGGCTTGGGTTGTAGGGATTTCAACTCTGATGATATTTTTTGTTATTGCAATTGTTGGCACTGTCGCTGGTAGGACTGGAACAGGAGGAGCTGTGGGTACTCTTTTTGTGGGAATTGAATATTTTATACTCAGCTATGCAACTGCAGAAATGATCTCAATCCTTCTTGCTATTGAAAAGAACACGAGAAAGCCTGAACAGAGCTAATTTTAATAAGAAATAAAAGGGAGGGGCAGATGGACACTTTAAAGATTCTTGATGATATTTTTGGTTTTGAAGGAGGATGGCTTGATTTCGCTCTTTTTACCTATTTGAGAAAGGCTTTGAAGGCTACAAATTCCCAATTTGGGATTTTTCTTGTTTTTGAAAAGGATGGTAATATCTCATCTGTGGCAAAGGTGGAGAGTTTTCCGAAAAGAAAAGAATTGAAGAAAGAGCAAAGAAGCGAATGAGAATTCTTCCTACTGTTCTTGAAACAATGAAACCATACATAGCCGATGACATTGGCAGAGACCCCTTCCATATTTCTTTCAGGGATGAAAAAGTTAGCTCAGAAATTGAATATCCATTTTATTTAAAAGATGGTAAAAAGGGGGTTTTAATCTTTCTATCTAAGAATAAGAATCACTTTAAAGAAGAACATTTGAAGGAGATAAAAAGAATAGAGCTTGGGATAACTTCATTGATTGAAAAATTAGAAAATGGTCTGACCAAAAGAGGAGTTATATTTCATAATTGCAAAGATTTTGGGAATTTTCTTGAAGAGAGCTTAATGAGCAAATGTGAGGTTCATAGGGCAGAGAGCATTGAAGAAATCCCGAAAATTCTAAAGGAAAATCAGATAGAATTTATTTTTAAGAAATGCAATTTTAAACCGTAACTCTGCCAATTTTAGGGAATAGGTGGGGCTTATTCACTTCA
>CAZHEF010000020.1:0-44118 GCA_964531645.1 uncultured Clostridia bacterium | reverse complement strand
AATTTCTCATGATGCAACGAATCGATTTCGTATAGAAAATTAGTGATGCAATTCGACCCTTTGCAAATTCTCTGACTTGGTGGTATCCTTTTCATGGGCTTCGGTCTCCTTTCTCTTAGATTTTCTTTTCATTCTTTCTATCATAACCGAAGCCTCAACATTTTTACAGGAATTATATGACATTACCCTGCACAAATTTGCAAATTTTTGTGCAGTAAGGTGAAAAAATTTTCATTGAAGATATAATTTACTACATGAAGGTGTAAAGCTAAGAGGGAAATGATATAATGAATTATGGCTTATCCAAAGGGTGACCCTTTTAATTTTCTTGGAATAAGGGATGAAGTTTGTGAACTGAATAATGCGAAAGTGGTTCTTCTTCCAATTCCCTATGAGCTTACGACTTCTTTTTTAAAAGGAACATCCAGGGCGCCTCTTAGAATTATAGAAGTCTCAGATTATCTTGAACTATATGAAGAGGAGATGGGATGGGAGCCATGGAAGATAGGTATTTCAACCCTTGAACCCATGGAGATAGTTCATGACCCAGTAGAAATGATGAAAAGAATTGAGGATGCTACAAAATGGATTCTCTCCCTTTCAAAATTTCCTGTTTTTATTGGAGGAGAACACACAATATCCTTTCCCATTGTAAAAGCCTTTAAACAAAGTGGATTTAATTTTTCAGTTATTCAATTGGATGCTCATGCTGACCTTAGAGATATTTATGAAGGAACAAAATTTAACCACGCATGCACAATGAGAAGGGTTACTGAACTTGGGATCAAAGTAGCCGGGGTCGGAATAAGGGCAATATCTTCTGAAGAAGTTAAATTTGTCAGAAATAATCCTGATAAATACAAACTTTTTGAAATTGAAGATTTAGAATCCTCTGTTTGGAAGGATGAATTGATGAATTTCCTTGAGGAAAATGTCTATATCTCTGTGGATGTGGATGTCTTTGACCCGTCAGAAATTCCATCTGTTGGAACACCTGAGCCAGACGGAATGAGATGGAAAGAGGTTGTTTCAATAATTAAAAATATTTGCAGGAACAAAAAAGTAATTGGAGCAGACTTTACGGAACTTGCTCCACAGAATTTCAACTCATATTCCGAGTATGCAGTGGCAAAATTAATCTACAAGTTAATAAGTTTTGTTTTTGGATAGGAGAGATAATGCCAAATTTGAAATTCACAAAGTATTTATTGATCTGGTTTTTGCTTTTGTCACTATCATTTTTTATTTCCACTTTTTTACATGAGTGCGGACATGGATTTGGTTCTCTTATTGACGGTGTGAGGGTGAGCACGGGATTCAACCGGGTGGGCGATTTTGGAAAATTCCCCTTCCAGCCCGATTTTCGCTCAAATCATGTAATAACAGGAAAGCTGGATTCCGGAGGATTGCTTGGACCCTTCGTTACATGGACTCTCACCATAGTCTTTACTGCTCTTCTTTCAAAAAGAAATAAGCCCGATTTTTTGACAATTTTTTTCGGCTCTATAAGTGTGGCTAATTCCTTTTTGCGGATTGTTCCCATTTTCTTTTTTCTTGTCTCAGCAATTTCCGGAAATTTCACCCTTGAGGATGAGGTTGCCTGGGGACTGAGCAGGACTGAGGGGGTGAACTTTCCTATGAGTTTCGGAGCATTTAAGAATATTGCTCTTTCAAGCCCAAAAGTATTTATTTCCAACCCCTATATTTATTTCTGGCCAATTGTTTCTTTGCTGATTTGCTCCCTTTGTTTGATTATCTCTTACAGAAAGTTAGTTTTTCTTTTCAAGGATTTTCTTTCCCATTTTCTTTACAAGTTTGTTTTTGCCTTTCTCCCCCTTGCTTCCTTTCCGTTTACTTTTGCTATTCTGAACTGGCTTGACAATTTAATTAGAATTAACTGGTAGAAGAGAATTTAAGGTGGGGAAAAAAAGATTTGGTCAGCATTTTTTAAAGGATAGAAATATACTTAACAAAATAGTAAATGTTATCAAGCCCGAAGAAAATGAAACAATCTTAGAAATCGGTGCTGGGAAAGGGGCTCTGACAATTCCCCTTTCAGGTCTCTGCGGAAGGCTCATTGCTGTGGAGAAGGACAGAGAGCTTGTAGATTTTTTGAGAAAAATGAATTTAAAAAATGTGGAAATAGTTGAAACGGATATTCTCTCAGTCAATTTGAAAGATCTGGTCAATTATGAGGTCAAAGTGATTGGGAATCTTCCATATTATATCTCTTCAAGGATTATAAGCTGGTTTATAAGGCAGAGAGAATTTATAAAAAAAGGTATTTTTATGCTTCAGAAGGAGGCTGCTGAAAGAATATGTGCAAAACCGGGTAGCAAATCTTACTCTTCCCTTTCAATTCATACTCAGATTTTTTTTGAAACAAAGATTCTTTTCCATGTAAGTCCTCGTTCCTTTTCTCCTCCTCCAGAAGTGATATCATCTTTGGTTAAGCTTGAAAAAAGGAGGAAATCTCTCTTTGAAATAGATGATGAAGAAAAATTTGTTAATTTTCTGAAAAATTCCTTTGCGAAAAGAAGAAAAACTCTGATTAACAATCTACTGTCCATGGGATTTAGGAAAGAGATGCTTCTTCCGATCTTTGAATCCTTTTCCATTGAGCCTAAAAAGAGGCCGGAAGAATTGGAGATTGAGAAATTTTATACTCTTTGGATTTCCCTGCGAGAATTGAAATATTAGTCCTTTTTCTGCATAGGAGGACAGAGTATCTGCATAAGAACAGAAATACAGCAATCACTT
Source organism: uncultured Clostridia bacterium (assembly GCA_964531645.1). Taxonomy (GTDB): domain Bacteria; phylum Acidobacteriota; class Aminicenantia; order JBFLYD01; family JBBIMS01; genus JBBIMS01. The sequence continues at coordinate 41,358 of CAZHEF010000020.1, read as the reverse complement.
TCCTTCGGTTTCAGAAGGGTTTTACAATTTATACACTGGTAAAAATACTGACAACTATCCTGGGGCATTTCTACTTCTTGAACAAAACCGCAGATAGGGCATTTTAAATTTGCTTTTGTTTTTATTTTCATATTTCAATGACTTCCTTTAAATCTTTTTATTCAAAATCTCTATCATTTCATTGTGAATTTTTCCGTTGGATGCAACTATTTCCTTGGAATAGATATCTGTTGGCAAACCTTTAAAGTCAGTTACTTTCCCACCTGCCTCCTCAACAATTAAAATCCCTGCAGCTACATCCCATGGGAAGAGTTTAAGCTCCCAGAAACCGTCAAATCTTCCACATGCAACAAAACATAGATCAAGGGCTGCTGAACCTAATCTTCTTATTGCCTGAGCCTTTAATGCAAATTTTGAAAAGTGATTAAGATTATTGTTGGAGTCCTCCCTTATGTCATAAGGGAACCCAGTGGCAAGGAGAGACCTGTTAAGAGACCCGGTTTGCGAAACCTTAATTCTCTTTTTACCTAAGAATGCACCTTTCCCTCTTTCAGCCCAGAAAAGCTCCTCAGTAATTGGGTTATATACAAAACCAGTAAACATTTCTTTTTCATATTCAACTGCGATAGAGATAGCAAAAATTGGCAGACCATGGGTAAAATTTGTTGTTCCATCCAGAGGGTCTATTATCCACCGAAAAGGAGCGCTGGACTTTATTTCAAGGTCTTCCTCTGAAATAATACTGTGCTCAGGATATTTTTCTTTTATTAATTTTTTGATAAATTCCTGACTGATACAATCAGCTTCAGTAACAATGTTAATTTCTCCTTTAAAGTCAATTCTTTTTACTTTTCCAAATTTTTTCTTTAAAAGCTCTCCAGCTTCTATGGCTACTCTTTTTGCATATTTAGAGATTTCCTTTTTCATATTAAAAAAGTTTGAGTTGTTCTCCCTCATCTTTTACCTTTTCCATTTTAACTTTTATTTTTCCATAAACACCATCGTAGCCAGGGATTGTCTCTACCTTTCCATTTCTCATGGATTCAATAGCAAAAGCAAGGAGTTCACTTCCCTTTCTTTCAATATCTTTTATGGGAATTTCATATAGGATAGAAATTTCGTCTCCTAAAGTTTTCACAAGTCTGCGGTATTCATCATAGACAGATTTGGAATCAGGAGCTTTACTCATAATTTCTCCGAGAATTTCATTAAGGGGAATAAGCTTTACAAAGGGTACTGAGTTGGGAGGAATCTCGCCTTCCTTTCTGTCCGCAAGCTCCTCAACCCTGTGGAGCACACCGATGGTTAGTCTTTTACCACAGACAGGACACTGAAGATTTTCCTTTCTTGACTCAATAGGATGAAGACACACATTGCAGACTCTATGACCATCGTAATGGTATTTCCCTTCTTCTGGAAAGAATTCTATTGTCAACAGGAATCTATTTTTGTCTTTTGTCTTCAGGACTTTTCTGAGACTTTGATAATTAAAGTCACAGTCAAAAAGATTGGCTTCCCTTCCTATCCTATCCGGTGAGTGGGCATCTGAGTTTGAAACAAGAGAGAAATTGTCAAGGGCGGATAGTCTCCAGTTCATTGCAGGATCTGAAGAAAGACCGGTCTCAAGGGCAGTTATATAAGGTGTAATATCTTCAAAACACTCTTTAACCGAATCAAAGCCAGAAAAGGAGCCAAGAAGGGAAAACCAGGGAGTCCAGATGTGGGCGGGAATTATCATGCAGTCAGGACAGACTTTCAGGACAATACTTACAAAGTCCTTTGCGTCAAGACCGAGTATTGGTCTTCCGTCAGAGCTAAGTTTTCCAAATCTTTCAAGGGCTCTATTTATTTTTTCTGACGATTCTATGGAAGGTGAAAGAATAAATATATGAACTTTTCTCACAGTTCCGCCCTTTTGATATATAAGACTTACCTCTCCTGAAAGGATAAAATATGTATCTTCAGTAGAAAAAGAAACATCCTTCAAAGGACCATTAAGAAGAGTCCCGGGCTCTTTTAACACTAAGAATCCATTGTCTTTTGGAACAAGCTTTTCTTTTATAAGATAGAACCATTCGGGATGGGTGAAATCTCCTGTTCCGACAAGTTTAACTCCTTTAATCTTTGCCCATCTTGCAATAATTTCAAATTCCATATCTTTAGAGGTTGCCCTTGAAAATTTAGAGTGAATATGGAAATCAGCAATAAATTTCATTTTTTCTCTCTTCCCTTCTCTTCTGAAAAGTCTCTATAAAGAAAAGAACTTATAATTTCTGAGAATGAAATTTTGTCCCTCCACTGAAGTTCCTTCTCAATCCTTTCTATTATTCCGCTGAGAGAGGAGTTTGAATTGTTCTTTATCCTTTCAACTATTTTAAGAATTTCCTCTATTTCTTTTTTTTCTATTGTAAAATCCTCTCCCGAGGCGATCGCAGAATCTATTCTTTCAATCCAATTTTTTGCTACCTCTGTGCTTTCTTTGTCTTTACTGATAATTCTTAATAATTCAGGGGCAAATTCATAATAAAGCTGGACATTTTCTTTTCCCTGCGGGGAGCTTACAAGGATGTTTTCTTTGAAATCTTTAATTCTACTTAACATTTCCACCTTCTTTTCATCTCTGTAAATCCACTCCACAGGACATCTCTCACCTTCCTTTGGCTTTTTTTGCTTTTCTTCGTTTTCTATAAATTCCTTATAGGCAGAATATGCTTTTTTTTCGGTCAGGTCAGCCCTTAAAATTCCGTAAGGGGGGATTTCTGGACGAGGGTCATCTATTATTTCATAAAAAAAAATTCTATTTACATAACCCTTTGCCTTCATAAGTTGGAGAAAACGCGTATAATAATCTGCTTGAGTATTTTCTGTGACTTCCCATGTGTGCCATCCTGTTTCAGTTATCCATAGAGGTTTATTTCCAGCTCCCTCTTCCCTTATCACCTGAAGAAGGTTAGGAGATAGAGGGTTTTTCGGGTCGTAGGATTCCATTTTTAAGAAACAATTGTCAGGAAGGTCATAAACATGATGGGAAATTATGTCTATGTATTGTTTGGAAGTAGAGAGAATTTTTCTTAGCCAGATATCCCATCTTGACTCTTGTACGCCAAAAAGGTGGGAAAGGTCAGGAGCAACAACCTTTGAGTTCGGGTCCGCTGTTTTCACTGCTTCATACCCTGGAGCAAGAATTATGTTAATGTATTCATCTACTGTTCCCTTCCAGAATTCCTTTAAATTTGGTTCATTCCACATTCCCCAGTAGAGAATTTTCCCTTTGTATCTTTCAACTGTTTTTCTTACAAAGTTTTTCCAGAAATTTGGATCTTTGGGTGGAGAGTTCCTTGAACCATCTCCCGCCCAGGAAGGAGTGTAAGAAAGTGTCGCAAATATTGAAAGTCCCCTTTCAAGGGCTTGATTCACAGCCCTGTCTATCTCTCCCCATCTAAAATATTCCTGATAGGGCTCAATCTCATCCCAGTTAAAATCAAACCTCACCCACTTTATGCTGGCATCCCTTATTTTATCTAAGACTGCTGAATTGGGAAGATGGGCATTTATCCCGTAAGGAGAAGAATTATTCTGAGAGAAAAGGTAAAGAGGGAAAAGAAAGAATAGAAGGATTTTTTTCATAAGAATCTTTAGATAGCATTTTAAAAGAACGATGTCAACAACAAATTTAACTGAAGTTTCCTGAATTTTAATAGGTCTATCTTAATAAGATATAGAAATAATTGACAAACTGAGACCAGAAGATCTTGAATAGCCAATAACCAATAACCAAATTCCAATAGCTAATGCTTCAAGCTACATGCTAAAAGCTCACAGCCAACAGCTATCAGCAAAAACTTTTTAACCTGTCTCGCTTTTCTCGCTCATTCTGGCTAAACAGCTAAAAGGCTAAAGGGTAAAATGGCAATGAGCTATGAACTACGAGCAAGCTCCTGTACTTGTCTCGCAAGGCTCGCTTGTATAGTCTTTCTCGCTTTTCATTAACTTTGCATTTTAAAATCTTCAATCTTTAATTTTCAATTTGTTACAGAAGATTCTTGACTTTCATTACATTTTTTCATAAATTTAAGAATGAAGTGGGCATTGAAATGAAAAAGAAATATTAAATTTGAAAGGGTTCCAATCCCTTCTGTCCACTTCTGAGAGGATTCAGATGTTCAAGAAAAAAGACGGACAAAAAGAACCTTTTGTGGTTGAAGTCTCACAACCCTCAAAGCCTGTTCCTACAACTGGTGAGGAGAAAACATTTATTGGAAAGGGGGTTGTTATAAAAGGTGAGCTAATTTCTGACGAGGATATGATAATTGAAGGAAAGGTAGAAGGAAGGATTGAGACAAAAAAGACTCTCATTGTGGGAAAGAATGGTAATATTGAGGCAGAGATAAAGGCGAATGAAGTAAGGATAATGGGAAAGGTTACAGGAGATGTCCATACTACAACAAGAATTGAAATAGTTCCCTCAGGGGTCCTCTTTGGAAATATTTTTTCTCCTCGGGTAGCAATTTCTGAAGGAGCTATTTTCAAAGGTAACATAGATATGCAAAGATTAGAAAAAGAAACTCATAAGAGCAAAGGAAAGGAAGCAGAGAATAAATCGGCGAATAGCTAATAGCTAACAGCCCACAGCTTACAGCAATTTTAAAAGGTAGAGTAATTAGATTTTTTAGTCCTTCAACTATATTGCCTTCTTGCCTTTCGCAAGGGGGGGAGATGATTGAAAAAGGAAGATCTCCGATTTGATTTTTTGAAGTACTAACTTCTTACTTTCGTGCAAAAATTAAATTTTCATATAAATGAAAAAAGGGTTCTGAGCTTGTTAGAAGTAGTTTTTACCCTCGCATAAGCATAATTCATGATTTTGTTGCAAAACTTCTTTTTTTGATGTATAAGAAAATATTTAAAAAATGGAATTATTAATATCTTTTGCTTTTCTTGCATTTCTAACATTTGTAATGCTATTTTTAAGCTGGATTTTTGGACCCTCCAAGAAAACTTCAGTTAAAAACAAGCCCTTTGAATGTGGTTCTCCTTATCTGGAAGAAGAGATAAAGCCCTTTCCTGCGAAATATTATACTCTTGCGCTCCTCTTTGTTCTCTTCGATATAGAAATTGCTTTTTTCATTCCCTGGGCCATTCTATGGAGAGAGGGAAACAAGTTCTTCTATGTTAGCATAATGGTCCTTTTTATATTCATTCTCGCAACAGGGTTCATCTGGGCTTGGAAGAAGGGAGCAATGAACTGGGAAAGATAGGAGGTTAAACTGAAGTTTATAACCACAACTTTCGACAGTTTCCTTGGATGGGCGAGGAAATATTCCCTTTTCCAGTATCCTTTTGTTACTGCCTGCTGCGGAATGGAGTATATGTCTGCAATGTGTGCCCATTATGATATAGACCGCTTTGGAGCTGGGCTAACAAGATTTACTCCAAGACAGGCAGATATTCTTCTTGTTGTGGGAACAATAAATCACAAAATAGCTCCTGTTCTCAGAACTGTTTATGAACAAATGGCAGAACCGAAATGGGTAATTGCTTTTGGAACATGCACAACAACAGGCGGAATTTATGATAATTACGCTACTGTCCAGGGGATAGACCATATAATTCCTGTTGATGTCTACATAGCGGGATGTCCTCCAAGACCGGAAACAGTTCTTGAGGGGCTTATAAAACTTCAGGAAAAAATCCAGAAAAGCAGGCAAGCATGGAGAGGAAGGAAAACCTAAAAGAAAAGATTCAGCAAAATTTCCCCGATTTTTATATTGATTTTTTTTCTCCTTATGGAGGAGATGTCCTTATTATAAAAAAAGAAGGAATTCTACCAGTTCTTTCTTTTTTAAAAGATTATGGATTTGAGCTTCTCCTTGATATCACTGCTGTAGATTACCTTGGGAAAAAGCCGAGATTCGAGGTTGTTTATCATCTTCTTTTTTCTAAAGATAAGCACAGACTGAGAATAAAAGCCTCAGTTGAAGAGGAAGAACCAAAGGTCAGTTCTGTTACCCCTTTATGGAAGAATGCTGATTGGCTCGAGAGAGAGGTCTGGGATATGTACGGGATAATTTTTGAAGGGCATCCCAATCTCAAAAGAATTCTCATGTATGAGGAATTTAAAGGTCATCCCCTGAGAAAGGATTATCCATTCAAAAAAAGACAGCCAAGGATAGAACTTCTTTACCCTGAGGATTGATATGGAATTTAAACCTTTAAGAAAAGATACCATGCTTCTCAATATGGGTCCCTCCCACCCCGCAATGCATGGAATTATAAGAATCCTTCTTGAGCTTGATGGAGAAAGGGTGGTGAAGGCTGATGTGGAGATTGGATATCTTCACAGGGCATTTGAGAAAACTGCGGAAAACAAGACTTATCTTCAAGTTATTCCTTACACAGATCGTCTGAACTATGTTTCTCCCATAATTAATAATGTTGGATATTGTATGGCTGTGGAGAAACTTCTTGGAATAGAAGCTCCTGAGAGAGCTCAATTCATAAGGGTAATTATCTCAGAAATCTCAAGAATCACCGACCATCTTACTTGCCTTGGACCCATCGCCATGGAGACAGGTGCAATGACTGTCTTTCTATATATGATGAGGGCAAGGGAATTTCTATATGATGTTATTGAATATGTTACAGGAGCAAGATTGACAGTTTCCTATGCTAGGATTGGCGGCGTTAAAGCAGACCTTCCTTCAAATTTTGAAATTCTACTTAAGAAAGGAATTGATGATACAAAAAAATGTTTGAAGGAAACCCATGGACTTCTTTCAAAAAATAAAATTTTCATAGACAGAACAAGAAATGTCGGTGTAATTTCCCAGGATGAAGCCATTTCCTACGGATTTACAGGACCTGTTCTCCGTTCGACGGGTTATTATTATGATGTTAGGAAAGCCTTCCCCTACTTGGTATATGACTCAATTGACTTTGATGTTCCCTTGGGAGAAAAGGGCGACAACTATGACCGTTATATGGTCAGAATACTGGAGATTGAGCAGAGTGTAAGAATTATCAAGCAGGCGATGGAGAAGATGCCAAGGGGCGAAGTAATGGTAGATAGGAAGAAACTAGAGCCCTTTTTAGCTGTGAATATGAGTTTTTCAGGAAAAAGAATTCAAACTGAAGAGGTCAAATTATCTCCTAACCTGGAAGGAAGCGAAAAGGAGAGAAGTAAATTAATTTATTCATCTAAGTTTACACCTCCTTCAAAAGAGGATGTTTACACATCGATTGAGGGATTGGTAAAGCATTTCATGTTCTACATTCCTACAGAAGGAATTAAACCACCAAAGGGTGAGGTTTATTTTGCAGTAGAAGGCGCAAATGGAGAGTTAGGATATTATCTTGTATCAGATGGTTCCTCAAAACCTTACAAACTTCATGTTAGAGCTCCCTGTTTTCATTTAATGGCAGGATTCCACAGAATGATAGAGGGTTACATGGTTGCAGATATAATTCCTACCTTTGCATCCATAAATATGATAGGTGGAGAGCTTGAAAGATGAAAGAAGAAAAAGAAATTGCCACTGAAATTGTTAGAATTTTGCAGAAATATCCACAAAAAAGGTCTGCTTTGATTCCTGTTCTTCATATTTTTCAGGAAAGATTTGGTTTTATAAACTCAGAGATGGAAAAATATATTGCAGGGATCCTTGAGATACCGACCTCTTCGGTCAGGGAAGTGACCGATTTTTACACAATGTTCAAAAGGAGGGCTGTTGGAAAATACCACATCACAATTTGTTCAAGTATATCCTGTCATCTCCTTGGTTCAAAGAGGATAGTTGAGTTTATTAAAGAGAAGCTTGGAATTTCTTCTGGAGAGGTTACAAAGGACGGTAAGTTTTCTCTTGAAGAGGTTAGTTGTCTTGGATATTGCGACATTTCTCCCGCAATAACGATTAATGATGAGGTTTATGGAAACCTGACAATAGAGAAAATTGAAAAGATTCTGAAAGAACTTTCTGAGGTAAAGGAATGAGTGATTTTCCAAGGATAATTACTCAAAATTTTGATATAGAAAATGCATGGGACATAAATGTTTACATCCAGAGAGGAGGTTATCAGGCACTTCAAAAAGCTTTGAAAATGAAGCCAGAAGAGATTGTGGAGGAAGTTAAAAAGGCATGCCTCAGGGGTAGAGGTGGAGCAGGATTCCCTGCGGGAGTGAAATGGGGATTTATTCCAAAGGATGTTAAGCAAAGGTATCTATGTGTAAATGCAGATGAAGGAGAGCCAGGAACATTCAAGGACAGAAATATACTGGAAAAAGATCCTCACAGATTAATAGAGGGAATAGTTATAACCTGTTATGCAGTAGGTATTCAAAAGGCTTTTATTTATATAAGGGGAGAATGGGCTAAAATTGCAAGAAAACTGGAAAGGGTTATAAGGGAGAGTGAAGAGAAAGGCTTTATAGGAAAGAATATCCTGGGAACAGATTTTTCCCTTGAAATTATTGTCCATAGAGGTGCAGGCGCTTATATTTGTGGAGAGGAAACTGCCCTTATGGAATCCATAGAGGGGAAGAGAGGGCTTCCGAGGATAAAGCCTCCTTTTCCTGCAACAAAAGGTGTTTTTGGATATCCTACTGTTATAAATAATGTGGAGACTCTTTCAAGTATTCCTTCCATAATTTTAAATGGAGGAGAGTGGTTCGCATCTTTGGGAGTTTCTGGAGATGGAGGAACAAGGCTCTTTGCTGTTAGTGGTCATGTGGAAAAGCCGGGAGCATATGAGTTGCCTGTGGGAACAAAATTGAGTGAAATAATTTTTAAATGGGCGGGAGGGATAAAGGGAGGAAAATATTTAAAAGCAGTATTTCCTGGCGGAATATCTGCTCCAATTTTGACCTTAGAGGAGGTGGAAGTTCCTGCAGATTATAATTCACTTCAGAAAATCGGCTCTATGCTTGGTTCAGGAGCAATTGTGGTCATGGATGAAACAATATCAATGGTTGAAGTTCTTGATAGAGTAATTTCTTTCTTCCATCACGAAAGTTGCGGCCAATGCACTCCTTGCAGAGAAGGAACTTCAATTTTAAAGAGAAAAATTAAGAAAGTCCTTGAAGGAAGAGGAAGTATAGAAGATATTGATTATATGGATGAGATTGGAAAATCAATGACGGGTAGGTGTCTATGTCCTCTTGGAGATGCTTGTGGCTTGCAGGTTTGTGCGGTTATAAAAAAGTTCAGAAATGAAATAGAAGAGAATCTAAAGAGCAATAAGGAGAAAAGATAAATGCCTTTTGTCATAATCGATGGAAAAGAAGTAGAAGTTCAAAAAGGAACAACAATTTCAGAAGCTGCGAAATTAGCTGGTATTGAAATTCCCCATTTTTGCTATCATCCTGGTTTAAAACCTACTGGAACATGCAGAATGTGTCTTGTAGAGATTGCAGGGAATCCCAAGCTTCAGACAGCATGCACAACAGAAGTTCAGGATGGAATGGTTGTAAATACATCTTCTCCTGCAGTTATAAAGGCAAGGGAGGAAGTTCTGAGATTTCTTCTTTACGATCACCCCCTTGATTGTCCTATATGCGATAAAGCGGGTGAATGTCTCCTCCAGAAAAATTACAATGAATACGGCTCTCCTGAGATACCCCCAAAGGATGATATGATCAGAAGAGAAAAGAAAATATTTATTTCCAGTAGACTTATCCTTGACAGAGAAAGATGTGTTCTGTGCACAAGATGTGTTAGATTTCTTGAGGAAGTTACAGGAACAAGGGAGCTCCTTGTGAGTAAGAGAGGGGATGATTCTGAAATTGATATTTTTTATGACTCTCCTGTTAACAATCTTTACAGCGGAAATCTTGTAGATTTGTGTCCTGTTGGAGCAATTGGAGACATGGAGTTCAGATTCAAAGCAAGAGTGTGGTTTTTGAAAGAGATACCTTCTATATGTCCCTTATGTGCAAGAGGATGTAACATTTTCATAGATGTAAAGGGAGATTTCTTCCCTTCTTCAACAAAAGAAAGGGTTTTGAGGATAAGACCAAGGTTCAGTGAGATTAATAAATACTGGATCTGTGATATTGGAAGATATAAACTTCCTGAAATGGATAAAAATAGGATATCAAGTTCTGTTTTAATAGAACCGAATGGTATAAGGGAGGTGAGTTTTGAGGAAACTCTTATGAGTTTCTCCCACTATTTAAAGGAGCCTGAAAAGGTGGCAATAATGTCTTCTTATTATTTAACGAATGAAGAGAATAGATTAATAAAGGAAATATTTTTTGAAAGGATGGGGATCAAAAAAATTGCTTACTCTGGAGTGAAGAATGGTGTTGGAGATAACATACTTTTGCTTCCCGATAGAAACCCTAACAGGGAGGGTGTTAAGAAACTCTGGGGTGATAGCATTAAAATGGATAGTAAGAAGGTGATTGAGTCTGTTAAAAATAGAGAGGTAAACCTTGTTATCCTTATTGGAGATGAGTTTTCCGAGGATGAGAGACTTTTCTCCTTTATTAAAGATATATTCTCTGTATGGATTCTTTCCCGATCTAATGAGTTCTATCATTTAGCAAGGGCAGTGATTCCAATGAGAAATTTCTTTGAAAAAGAAGGAAGCTTCATTAATAAAAATGGAATTACCCAGAGATTTCTTGCAGCTCTTCCTCCCCATAAGAATGTCTTTGACCTGAGGGATATACTTTTTCAAATTGCTTCTCTGGTAGGAATTAAAATGGATAAAAATTTATGTGATAATGTTGATTCCTGGAGGAGTTAATGCTGGTTATACTTATAAAAACGGGAGTTGCAATTGGGTGGCTTCTTTTCTTCACAATTCTTCTAACATGGGCTGAAAGAAAGGAATCTGCTGCTATCCAGGACCGTCTTGGTGCCAATAGAGCAGATATTTTGGGTCTAAAACTATTTGGTCTTTTCCAGCCCGTAGCGGATGCTATTAAAATGATTTTCAAGGAGGATTTCTCTCCCCCCTTTGCAAGAAAATTTTTCTACACCATCGCTCCCTTTATTTCTTTCTTTTTCGCCTGTATATCCATCATAACAATACCCTTTGGAAGCCCCTTAAATATTGGGAATCATAAAATATCCCTCCAGGTAGTTGACCTTGATGTGGGAGTTCTATTTATTGTATCCATGGCTTCAATGGGAATATGGGGTGTTATTCTTGGTGGGTGGAGTTCCAATAATAAATATGGACTCCTTGGTGGAATGCGTGCCACCGCTCAGTTAATTTCTTATGAGATTCCCCTTGCCATATCCTTTATAGGTATTCTTATGGTTTTCTCATCTCTGAAAATTTCTGAAATAGTTGCTAAACAGGGTGAGCTTCTTTTTGGCTTTCTTCCCAAATGGGGAATTTTTCTTCAGCCTCTTGGGTTCATTGTTTTTCTTATATCGGCAATTGCAGAGACAAAAAGAATTCCCTTTGACCTTCCTGAGGGGGAGTCGGAAATTATCGGATTTTTCACAGAGTACAGTGGAATGAAATTTGGGATGTTTATGCTAACAGATTATATTGAGACTCTTATGGTTGCTGTCCTTATAACAACCTTTTTCTTTGGAGGATATGGAGTTCCCTATCTTTATGACGATGGTTTTCATTTTCCAGGAGGTTCATCAATTCCTCTTTCCAACTGGCTTGTGGTGGCGGTTCAGGTTCTCTCCTTCCATATAAAAGTTGTATTCTGGGCATGGTTTCTTCTCCTTGTTAGATGGACCCTTCCAAGATTCAGATATGATCAGCTTATGGATCTTGGTTGGAAATTTCTAATCCCCGTTGGTGTTTTAAACCTTATTATAACTGGAATTGTATTTTCACTGGTGAAGATATGAAAGTAATTGTTTATTTTCTTGAAATTATAAAGGGACTCTCCATAACAGCGAAGCATTTCTTTGTCAACCTTTTTTATAATGCATTGAGATTTTATGGCTTGTATAAAGGTGAGAAGGGTAGTGTGACAATTCAATACCCGGAGCAGAGAAGAGCACTTTCTCCTCGACTCAGGGCAATGCACAGACTTTTAAAGAGGGATGATGGTTCTCCAAGATGCGTTGCATGCTTTTTATGTGCAACAGTCTGTCCTTCTGAGTGTATAAAAATTCTTGCAGGTGAATATAATGATAAACCAATTCAGAAATATCCTGTTACTTTCGAAATAGATATAGGAAGATGTTGCTGGTGTGGCTTCTGCGTTGAAGCCTGCCCCGAAGATGCCATAAGAATGGACAAACATAACCTTAATTTTGCCTCCTACAGTAGAAAAGAGCTGATTTTAGACCTCAAAAAACTAATGGAATAAAGTGAGAGAGATCACATTTAATTTGCTTTTTATCCTTTAAAAATTTAGAATTGTAAAGTATGCGTAACTGGATATGGAAAACAGCTCTCCTCCTGATTCTTACGGGGTTACTCCTGTATTTCTTCCTTAGAAACACAAACTGGCACGAGATGCTTTACCATCTTTCCAGGATTACAATCCCATCGATTCTCGCTTTTTTATTTTTCACTGCTCTTAATTTTGTCATAAGGGCAATTAGATGGAAATTCATGCTCGCCTCTGTCAAAAAAATATGTTTTAGGAGCCTTTTTAATTCAATAATTATTGGCTTTTCAATAAGTTATACATTGCCGGGAAGGATAGGTGAGATAGCAAGACCTGTAATTTTAGGTATAAAGGAAAACATAAGCAGAAGCTATGCCTTTGGAACTGTTGTAATGGAAAGGATTCTTGATGTCCTTTCTGTCCTTTTTCTTTACGCAGTTTTTATTGTGTGGAGTTTTTTTAGCGGGAACAAAAAAGCTGAAGAGAGTGCCTTATTTATCACTATAAAAAAAGGTAGTGCAATAGCTCTCTTATTTGTGGCTATTTTTATCGCCATATCTGTATTACTTTTGAGAAAAAAGCACTGGACTGAAAAACTTATTCTTTTTGTCACAAAGCCTTTTCCTTTAAAGATAAGAAATGAAGTGATGAAAATAGGAAACGGGTTTGTTGAAGGAATCAATTTCTTCTCCTCCTCGGGTAAGAATACAATTTTTTCTTTATTTTTCTCACTCCTTCTCTGGCTCTGTATTGCCCTTTCCTACTACTCCTTCCTCTGGTTTTCAGGAGTAAAACAGAATTTCATTTTAACATTTCCCTATATTCTGATTCTTGCCATTGGAGCATCTATCCCAACACCGGGAATGGTGGGGAGCTTCCATGCAGCGAGCAGGATAGCGCTTGTTTCAATTTTTGGGGTAGATAGAGACCTGGCAGTTGGGTACACATTGATAATGCACTTACTTGTTGTAGGAACAACTGTTATACTGGGGACTTTAGCCTCTTGGCAGGAAGGACTAAACTGGGTTAAAATAAAAGTAATGAAGGAGACAGAAGAGTGAGATGTCCATACTGCGGTTTTCAGGAAGATAAGGTAATTGATTCAAGACCTTTCAAGGACGGTTCATCCATAAGAAGGAGAAGAGAGTGTTTAAAATGTGGAAAAAGGTTTACAACCTACGAAAGAATAGAAGATATTCCGATAATGGTAATAAAGAAGGATGGAAGAAGAGAACCTTTTCAGAGGCAGAAACTTCTAACAGGACTTATAAAAGCTTGTGAAAAAAGGCCCGTATCCATGGAAAAGCTTGATGAGATTGTATCTGAAATTGAATCTAAGGTTCAGGAAATGAATGTGAGGGAGATTTCATCTTCTTGGATAGGAGAGAGGGTTATTGAGAGGCTAAAAGAAATTGACAAAGTTGCATATGTTAGATTTGCCTCAGTCTATAGAGAATTTAAGGATATTGATCAATTCATGAGTGAAGTTAAAATTCTAATGAAGGAAAGTTAGATGAGAAAAAGAACATCAATTCTTTCAGAAATAATGCAGCTAGAAAAAGAAATGGAAATGATAATAGAGGGATTCTTTGAAGCCACAAAACCAATTCTGACATGGTGGAGACCTAACTTAGATATCTATGAGAACGACAAAGAGATAATAGTGGAAGTTGAGCTCCCCGGAGTAGAAAGGGATGATATAAAACTTATTGTCTTCAATGACCGTCTCGACATAAAGGGGATAAAAAGAGGGTACTCCTGCTCAGAACCAAGCTTTCACTTTCTATTAATGGAGAGGGAGTATGGCTATTTTCAAAGAATTATAAATTTGCCAGGGGTTCTTGATCCGTCGGCTTCAAGAGCAGTTTTAAAAAATGGTATTCTCACAATATACCTTCCAAAAATATCAGATCAGAAGGAGGAAACTCCTTTTGAAATTTTAGTTGAGTAGGAGGACGAAATGAAAGATGAAAGAGAAATTCCTGAAGAAGGAAAAATATCAATACCCGCTACAATACCAGTTTTACTGGTTAGAGATGTAGTTTTCTTTCCATTTATGGCTCAACCTTTATTTGTTGGAAGAGAAAAGTCAAAAAAAGCAATAGATCAGTCCCTTTCAACTCACAGATTGATTCTGCTTTTAACCCAGAAAGATCTATCTATTGAAGAGCCAAAAATTGAAGAAATCTATCATGTCGGAACCGTGGGTATGATTCTTAGAATGTTGAAATTACCCGATGGAAGAATAAGGATATTTGTTCAAGGTCTTACAAGGGCAAAGGTTGAAAGCTTTTCAATGACCGACCCTTACTTTGAAGCAAACATTTCCCTTGTTCAGGACGAAGAATATGACAAAGAATCTATGGAAGTTATTGCTTTAATGAGGAGTGTCCGCGCCTCGTTTGAGAAAGCTATAAATTTGGGGAAGCAATTACCACCCGAATTTATGATTCTCATTTCAAATATTGAGGACCCAGGAAGACTTGCTGATATATCATCTGCAAATATTGAATTGAAGGTTACAGAAGCTCAGGAACTCCTTGAAATGTTAAATCCTTTTGAAAGATTGAAAAAAGTTTATTATTACCTCGGTAAGGAACTTGAAGTCCTTGAGCTTCAACAACACATTGCCCAGCAGGCTAAAGGAGAAATTGACAAATCCCAGAGGGAATATTATCTCAGACAACAGTTAAAGGCAATCCAGCAGGAGTTAGGAGAGGTATCTGAACTTCAGGAAGAGATAAAGCAAATGAGGGAAAAACTTGAAAAATTAAAGATGCCAAAGGAAGCGAGGGAAGAAGTTGAAAAACAGATAAAGAAGCTCGAGAGAATGCATCCAGACTCAGCAGAAACAGCCGTTGTCAGAAATTACCTCGAATGGATGCTTGAGCTCCCGTGGAACAAGAACACAAAGGATAATCTTGACATTAACAGGGCAAAGATAATTCTTGACGAAGACCATTATAGTCTTGAAAAGGTAAAGGAAAGAATTCTTGAAATTCTTTCGGTTAAGAAACTCAATAAAAAGATGAAAGGACCTATCCTGTGTTTTGTTGGACCACCTGGCGTTGGGAAAACTTCTTTGGGAAAATCCATTGCAAGAGCCCTTGGAAGAAAATTCGTCAGAATGTCCATTGGTGGGATCAGGGATGAGGCTGAAATTAGGGGACATAGAAGAACTTATGTTGGAGCACTTCCGGGAAGGATAATTCAGGGACTGAGACAGGTAAATTCCAACAATCCTGTTTTTATGCTTGATGAGGTTGACAAAATTGGAGCTGATTACAGAGGAGATCCATCGTCAGCTCTTCTTGAAGTCCTGGATCCAGAGCAGAATTATTCCTTTAGAGACCATTACCTTGGTGTTCCCTTTGATCTTTCAAAGGTTATGTTCATAACTACTGCAAATATATTGGACACCATCCATCCAGCTTTTCTTGACAGAATGGAAGTAATACATCTTCCAGGCTATACCGAAGAAGAAAAATTAGAAATTGCGAAAAGGCATCTTCTTCCGAAACAAATAAAAGAGAACGGATTGAAATCTCAAGATATTATAATAAGTGATGGCGCAATAAAAAAAGTGATTTCCCAATATACAAGAGAGGCAGGTGTAAGAAATTTAGAAAGACAGCTCGCTTCTCTTTGCAGAAAGGTTGCGAAGAATATTGCTGAAGGGAAAAAGGGACCTTTTAAAATCACAGAAGCAAACTTACATAAATTTTTAGGTCCTCCCAAGCTTTTCAAAGATCAGCTCCTTGAAAGGAGTCAGATAGGCGTTGCTACAGGCTTAGCATGGACTGCAACTGGAGGAGATATAATATTTGTAGAAACAACCATAATGAAAGGGAAGGGAGCTCTGATATTAACAGGTTCCCTTGGAGATGTAATGAAAGAATCTGCTCAAGCAGCTCTCAGCTATGCAAAAGCCCATGCATCTGAATTTGGAATTGATGAGAACTTTTTTACTGATAAGGACATACATCTCCATATTCCAGAAGGAGCAATTCCAAAGGATGGTCCTTCCGCAGGAATAACAATTGCAGTTTCAATGATATCAGCCTTTTCTGGAGTTCCTGTTAGAAGGGATGTTGCCATGACAGGAGAGATAACTTTAAGAGGAAGTATTTTACCTGTTGGAGGTATTAAAGAAAAGGTTCTTGCTGCCAGAAGAGTAGGAATAAAGGAAATTATACTTCCAGAAGAAAATTCAAAGGATCTTGAAGATATTCCAGCCAATATCAGAAAAGAGATGAAATTTATGCTTGTTCGAGAGATAAAGGAAGCTTTTGGATTTGCTCTATTGAGGGAAGAGAAGAAAGAAGATAAAACTGTTGAGGCAAGATTGTAAAATTGATATGGCAAGAAAAGCGAGAGGAACAAGACCAGAAAGACAAAAGGAAACATAGCTTTAAGCTAACAACTCACAGCAAACAGCTGAATAAAAGGGAAAGATTTATTTTTTGTAGCTTGGAGCTTGTATCGGTGGCTATTTTTGAATTTTCCCAATAATTCTAATATTATTTATGTATGAGAAGAATAATTGCTTTAATAACAGATTTTGGTGAATCTGACTATTTTGTTGGCTCAATGAAAGGGGTGATTCTTTCGATAAATCCAGAAGTAGAGATAGTTGACATAACCCATAGTGTAACCCCTTTTGATATTTTTGAGGCTGGTTTTGTCCTGAAATCTTCCTATGTTTACTTTCCTCAAAAAACAATTTTTATTACTGTGGTTGATCCTGAAGTTGGTTCTGAGAGAAAAATCCTTCTTGCATATTACAAAAATTATTACTTTATAGCTCCCGACAACGGGATTCTCTCTCTTGTGATGTATGAGGAAGAAGAATCAATGATTATTTCTGTGACTTCCTCCCATTACTTCCTTCCAAAGGTTTCCAGCACATTTCACGGAAGAGATATAATGGCTCCAATTTCCGCATGGCTTGCAAAAGGTATAAATCTAAGTAGTTTTGGGGAACCCTGCAATAATTGGGTAAGACTAAAATTCCCTGAGCCGAGGAAGCTTGATGAAAGAATTTATGAAGGGGAAATAATTCATATTGATAGATTTGGAAACCTTATAACAAATTTTCCATCATCTTTTTTATATACTGAGATTTTTGAAAATAGAAAAGGTATAAAAGTTGAAATCGGTGGAAAGGTAATCGATAAATTTACAAAGACTTATTCAGAAGGTAGCGTTGGAGAACCCGTTTTAGTATTTGGAAGCTCAGACTTTCTCGAAATAGGAACATTTCTTCAATCTGCAGAGAAAATTTTAAAGGTTAAAAAAGGGGATAAACTCAGGCTCTATTTTTTATAACTTCTCAAAATCCTTTAAAAAATGTATAATTTTAAATGCATCTGAAGAAAAGCATTCTTCTTACAGGAAATCCTGGGGTTGGGAAAACTACTGTTATAAAAAAAGTATTATCGGGACTAAAAAATGCTGGAGGTTTTTTTACAGAGGAAATAAGAAAGCGGAAAAGAGGACTGGATTTAGAATTATCACTCTTGATGGGGAAAGGGGAATTCTTGCACACAAGAAAAAGGGAGAATATATGATTGGTTCTTATTCTGTAAATATAAACGACTTGGAAAAAATAGCTGTTAAATCAATTATTTCTGCCACAAAGTCGAAGGAAATTATTGTGCTAGATGAAATTGGAAAAATGGAAATTTTTTCTTTTAGATTCATGGATGCGGTAATAAAAGCTCTTGATTCTTTAAAGGTTGTTATTAGAGACATCCACAGGGAAAATTCTGGGTTTTTCAGAGAAATAAAGGAGAGGAAGGATGTGGAATTGATTGAAATAAGGGTTGATAACAGGGATGAAATTGCAGATAGATTGAAGGAGACTCTCATTTCGAAAATAGAAATTTTAAAGAATAAAATGTAGGAGGAATTATGAATATTGAGAGGAAATTTAAAGACATGAAAATCGAAGAATTTTTGAATTTACTTTCTTCAGACTCACCAACTCCAGGTGGAGGAACTGTATCTGCTTTTGCAGGTGCTTTAAGTTCTGCACTTTTTCAGATGGTATGTTCAATAACCCTAAAAAAATCTGACTCAGAAGAACTCAAAGCTCTTCGGGAAAATGCAAAAGAATGGGAAAAAGAATTAACAAAACTCATGGATCTCGATTCAGAAGCCTTTGATGGAGTCATTTCTGCATTCTCCCTTCCCAAGAACACAGATGAGGAAAAAGAACTCCGTTCAAAAAAGATACAGGATGCTTTCAAAAAGGCATCAGATGCTCCCTTAAAAACTGCAATGTTGTGCTGTTCGATTCTCAATGAACTTTCAAAAATAAAAGAAAAGATAAATCCAAATGTCATGAGTGACTGGAAAGTAGCGAAGAACCTTGCTTTTTCTGGAATGCTCGGAGGAATCAGTAATGTGGAAATAAATCTTCCATCAATTAAAAATGAAGAGTTTAAAGAAAAAATGACAGACGAAATAAAAAAATTAAAAGAAGGAATAAGAGATAGAATAGAAGATATTCTCAGGGATTGAATTCCAAGGGTTCTTCTATTTGACTTTAAAATAGGTTTTTTTTAAAATCTTTCTTTAAAAAGGAGTGCAGATGAAAGCTCCAAAATTGACAACGCAGATTTTTATAGGTTTGATCCTTGGAATAATCTTCGGATTGTTTTTCCCTAAATGGGGATCAGCTGTAAAGCCTTTAGCAGATGCGTTCTTGAGAATGATAAAAATGATAATTGTCCCCCTGATTTTTTCCACTCTCCTTGTTGGAATTGCTGGAACTGGAGACTTCAAGAGATTAGGAAGAATTGGACTGAAAGCAATAATTTATTTCGAGATAGCTACCACTATTGCTCTTATAATAGGCCTTTTATTTGTTGCTATTACAAAACCTGGAGTTGGAGTTTCCATTGGCGATGTGGACCAGTCCAAGATTCAAGCCGCTGCCCAGAGCGATATAAAGATTGGAGAACTTCTTCTTCATATAATTCCAACAAACATAATTGAAGGAGCAGCAAGAGGAGACATACTTCAGATAATCTTCTTTTCATGTTTCTTTGGAATTGCTGTTACTGCCCTTGGAAAAAAGGGAGAAATTATAATCCAGTTCACCCAGGCTGTCTCTGATGCAATGTTTAAAGTTACTCTTTATGTTATGAAACTTGCTCCCATAGGTGTTTTTGCTGCAATTGCAGCCACAGTTGGAAAATATGGAATTTCTATGCTTCTTCCCCTTGCAAAGCTGATAATAACAATGTATATTGCCCTTGCTATCTTCCTATTTTTAGTACTTGGAGCAATTTCTGCAATTATAAAAGTTCCCTTTTTCAAATTTATGAAGGCTGTATGGGAACCATTTCTAATAGCATTTTCGACAGCAAGTTCAGAAGCGGCTCTTCCAAAAGCAATGGAGATCATGGAGAAATTTGGGGTTCCGAGAACAATTGTGGCATTCGTAATCCCTACAGGTTACAGTTTCAATCTTGATGGAAGCACACTATATCTTTCCATGACAACAATTTTTGTGACTCAGGTTTACGGAATGCATATAGGACTGGGGAAAATAATTCTAATTATGCTTGCATTAATGTTGACTTCAAAAGGGGTTGCAGGTGTTCCTGGAGCATCTATAACAGTTTTGACCGCTACCCTTGCTACTTTCGGCTACCCCCTTGAAGCAGTCCTTTTACTTCTTGGAATTGACAGAATTCTTGATATGGCAAGAACTTCAATAAATGTTGTCGGAAATTGCATAGCCTCTGCAGTCGTTGCTCGATGGGAAAAGAGTTTTGACGATGAGAAAATGAGAAGTTTTTTTGAGATTATATTTGAAAATTGAAACAAATTTTTTTTTATGAAAAGAAGAATTAAATTAGCAACTCTTATATTTCTGGTTCTAATAGGTTTTATCATTAGAATTTGGGGGACTGCCGGGATTTATGTTAGACCCGATGATCACGAGCAGATCGGGTATGCAAAAACCGCTTACGGTCTATATTTTCAGCATTATCTAAGTTATCCTGTTTTTTATCAATATGTTGGTGGTTATATTTTAAAAAGCATTAATTTTTTCTTTCAATTCCTTGGGGCAGTGGAGAGAGGATATAAAAAAGAATTTAGCTACGATGAGGTAGCCATAATAATGAGAACTCTTTCAGCCCTCTACAGTGCTTTTTCCATTTATTTTGTATATCTCATAGCAAGAAAAATCTTTGATGAAATGACCGCTTTTCTTTCTGCTTTTTTCCTTACTTTTACTTTCTTTCATATCCTTCTTGGACACAGTGCTACCCTTGATCCTCAGATGGGTTTCTTTGTCCTTATTTCTTTTTATTTTATTATAAAAATTTACCAGAGCGGTAAGATTTACGATTACATACTATCTGGTCTTTTTGCGGGATTTTCAATTGCCTCAAAATATAATGCAATTTTCATTTTTTTAACTCTTTTCCTTTCCCATTTGTTAAGTTTTAAAGATATGAAGAAGCCATGGAAAATTTTTAATTTAAAAATAATTTATTCTGGGTTTTTCATTTTAATAGGTTTTTTAATAGGAAACCCACCTGTCTGGTTATCCTTTAAAAGCTGGTTCTCCTCCTTCAGACAATTGCCAATAATTCTAAAACCTGATCCGTGGATGGCGGAGATAAAAGGTCTAAGTTTATTTGAATGGCTCCAATATAATAAATTCACTTTTGCTTTGATTAATATTAACTATTCAATTAAAATAACCCTTTTTATACTCTTCCTTGTTGGTGTGTTGTATCTTATCTTTAGATTCAATAAAGAACACATTATTCTTCTTTCATTCCCATTCTTCTACATCCTTCTTGGATTGGGTATTTATGGGATTTCAAGACCAAGAGATCATTATGTTCTTATCCCCTTTTATATAATAATCTCAGCAAAAGGTTTTATGGTAATTTATAATTTCCTGAGAAAGAGGATAAACTTGAAGTTCCTTTTTAATACATTAGCTATATTATTATTACTTATCTTCTCTTTCCCTTCTTTTAAAGCAACATTTGAAATTCTTTATGTCTTCCATGAAAGGGACACTCTTGAATTCTCTGAGGATTGGATTTATGAAAACATCCCGCCTAAGACATGGAATACTTACGAGATTTACACTCCATTCATGTATATGCCCGCTTCCGTTTGGAAATATGGCTATATTTTCCCTTACAGGTATCATCATAATTTCTACTTTATTCTTGGAAGATGGCTTGGAGAGGAACCTTTTGAACATCTAAGGAATATCTCGAGGTTTGTGTATATCTCTTCTTCAAATTCCAACAGATTTAAAGGAGTTGAAAAATTTTATAAGAAAGAGGTTAATTTTTACAACAGGATAAATAAAGAATTTAAAATTTTGAAAGCATTCTCCCTCAAGGAAATAGAAGCAAAGAACCCTGATATATTCATATTCAGTGTTAAAGGGCACTCACCAAGGGAAAGTTCAGTAATTTTTCCTGAGCAGATTTCATTGAATCAGAAAGTTCGAGATATATTTTTTGCTGATTATGGAGATTATGGCAAATCAAACCTTATAAAACTCCTTAACCCTTTTGAAAAGATAGAAAGATTGATAGTCACAAAGAATAAAATTGAAAAATTTGTTGTTTTTGTCTATGGAAAAGAAGGGGATTTTATTGAAATAAACAACAAAAATCTGAGAATTTCTAAGGAACACTATTCCTATTTAGAATTAGAAGCAATGGAAGTTTTACATCCCTCAGAGAAGAATGTTTATTTGATCAAAATTAATTCTCGATCAGAAAACCCTATTCTTGTTAAAATTCTTTTCGACCTGTTAAAAATTGGCTACGAATTCTTTGAAAATAATAATTGGGACAAAAGTATTGAATACCTTTCAAAGAAACTTGAAGAAGATCCCTACAATTTAGATTCCTTCCTCCTCAGCAATGTTGCAAAAACAAGGAAGGGAAATAAGGTAGAGAAATTAGATTCTAAAAGATTAAGAAGAATTGAAAATTACATCGAAGTTAAAGACATTGAAAAATGGAAGAAATGGGTTGAAAGAGCTACAAACATTGATGTCCAGTATCTTCTTGAATCTAAGACAATTTTTCTTGAAAGTGAGGATATTGCTAAGAACTGCATTGTTGTAAATGACCCTATTTTTATCAACAGGAAAGGCTCTCTTTTTAACAGCTCAACGGAGATTGAAATCCCTTTCATCCTTCCTCAGGACTATATCCTTTTTGTTACTATTAAAGCCCCTTCAGAGAAGATTGATTCCAGGATAGATATTGTATCAGGAGAAAGAACCTATTTACCTTTCAGAAAAGAGCCTCTTGGAAATAACTTTTTTAGAATTGAAATCCCTTTTGAAAAAACTGAAATTGAAGAAAAATTGAATTTAAAAGTTACTCTCAATGAGCCCTTCCTGATTCTCGATGATATAAAGATTCAGCCGGATTTAGACAAATTTTTATTAAAGAAAAAGGAAAAATTACAGGAATTGGTTGAACTTTTAGGATTGCAAAAATGAGCTGGGTTTTTTTTGATGAAAAGATAGAAAAAGAATGGAACAAATTTGTAGAAGAACAAGAAGATTCTCGATTTATTCATTTAACTGGCTTCAAAAGGGTGATCGAAAAAATTTATAAATTTGAGCCCTTTTATCTATATTTTAAAAAAGGGAATGAGATTGCTGCCATTTTTTCTTCCTTTGTTCAGAAATCAATCCTCACAGGAAAGAAAATTGTTTCCCAGCCATTTTCTGAATATGGAGGTCTCATCTTTTCAAGTTTTCTAAAAGAAGATGAGAAACTTGAAATCCTTGATGAGTTATTTACCATAGTAAAAAATACAATCAGAAAAAAGAATATTAAAGGGGTTGAAATGAGGGGAAGGACAGACCTTTTAGCTGGAAAATACGCAAAGAAAATCGTTCTCGGAGATTATGGAATAAAAAGACTTGAAATGAGCCTTGATATCTGGAACTCTGTTGATTACATGGTTAGAAAGGCTGTTAATAAAGCAAAAAGGGAAGGTGTAACAATTTTTGAAGATTTAAATTTTGATAGAATCAAAAATTTTTATTTCCTTCATCTATTAGCAATGAAAAGATTTGGTTCGCCGCCCCATCCATATTCCTACTTTATAAATTTAAAGAAAGAATTGTCGGCAAATATTAAGATATTTTTTGCAGTTTATCAAGGAAAGATTATAGCCTTCCTTTTAGGGTGGAAAGTTGGGAAAAGTGTCCACATTACCGATAACCCTTCTGACAAAAGATTCTTTCCCTTGAGGGGGAACGACTATCTTCATTACTTTCTTCTCCAATGGGCAAAGGAAAACGGTTGCAGGCTCTTTGATTTTGGACCTATGAGATATGAAGGCCAGGAGTTTTACAAGAAAAAATGGAATCTTGAAACATATGAGTATTCAATATTTCATTATCCCGAAAAGATTGGCTCTTTTGCATACAATCCTCCCTTTTATGTTAAAATAGCAAGTAAAATATGGAAAATTGTTCCAACAAAGGTTTCAAGATACACAGGTAAATTCCTCAGAAAGGAGCTTGGACTATGATTGATAAAGAGATACTCTCTTTACTTGCTTGTTCGGAATGTAAAGGAGAACTTACAATGGAGTACGAAGGACTAAAATGCATCAATTGCAAGATAAGCTATCCAATAAAAGAAGGAATTCCAGTTTTTGGTTTCAAAGATGAGGAAATTTTCTGGAAAGAGTTTTTCAATAAACTTTCAGAGAAGAAGGGAGACTCTGAAGAAGCAAATGCCTATTTTAGTAGAAGAAGTTTTGAGTTTACAAGATCTGTTTTGAACAATGCAGTTGGAAAACTTGAAGGTGTAAAGATTCTTGACATTGGATGTGGAACAGGTCATGCTACTTCTCTTTTTTCAAAAAATAATTTAATAATTGGAGTAGATATATCTTACAAAATTCTCTTTCATGCAAGAAAGAAAGGGCTTTTCCCTGTTCAATCCTCAGCAACAAAATTACCTCTCAAATCAGACTCCTTTGGAATAATTGTTTGCAACAATCTTCTACAAACAGTTCCTGAGGGTGAAAAAGTTTTAGACGAAATAGATAGAATAATTTCAAATGGTGGAAAGATTTTTATAGCAACCGCAAACAAAGAAGGTCTTTTAAATAAAATATTTTCAATCATTGAAAGAAAAAAATACAAAAAAATGCGCCTTTACTCATTGTCTGAGATATCTTCCTATTTGAGTAAAAAGAAAATTGAAGTTCGTGATTTTTATTATTTGTGTCTTCCTCTTTTGAAATTCTGGAAAAATAAAAACTCAATTATTGTCAAACTTTTAAGCACATCATTCCTTATTGAGGCTGAGAAAAAATGAGCAAAAAGAAAATTATTTTAATTTCAATTCTTTTTCTGGGCTCTTTCCTCAGGTTCTGGGGGTTGTCTTCTGTTTACATGAGAATAGACGATGTAGCAGTAGCAAAAACAATTCTCGATGTTTACAATGGTTACTGGGTTGCAGACCACATATTTTTCTACCCTCCTCTTCTTTACTATATATGTGCCATTGTTTTAAGAGGAATATCTATTTTCCTTTCCTTGATTTTTTTTCACAAAGAACCGACCCTTTATCCCTTCACCATTTCACAGGCTCTCTTTATTTCCCGTATTGTCTCAGCATTTTTTGGATTCTTAACAATTCCCATTTTGTATCTTTCCCTTAAAAAAATTTACTCCGAAAAAACAGCTCTTTTAGGAATATTCATTTTTTCAATATCCTTCATTCATATAATCCATGGCCATCAGCTTGTAATGGACACTCTCTCCACTTTCTTTGTTCTTCTGTGTTTGTATTTTTCTATTTTGATTTTCGCTTCAGGAAAATTGATTCATTACATCCTTGCTGGAATCTCTGCGGGACTTGCAACATCTTCCAAATATAATGGATTATTCGCATTATTTATAATAATCTCTGCTCATTTATTGAGGGAGAAGAAAGTTTCAATATCTTCACTTTTCAGAGCCAGACTTATAACAAGCGGAATATTTTCTTTTTTTGGTTTTTTCATTGGTCATCCATTTTCAATTTTAAGATTCAGAGATTTTTTAAGGGGAACAAAATTATTTTTCGAAGTTGTGCATAAGACAGAATGGTATCTTGTCCCAATAAAGCCAAAGGGTATAATAGAGAACATAAAATATTCTCGATACTTTCAGGCTATTTCAAATATCTTTTCAGCGGAAGGTCTCCTATTTTTCATGCTTGTATTAATGGGACTTGCAGGTCTTATAATCTGGAGGAAAAAAGAGCACCTTCTTTTTCTTTCTTTCCCTGTTGTTTACTTTCTCCTTTTAATCCCCCTTCTTGGTTTTTCAAGATACAGGGATTTAACATTTATTTCTCCATTTTATTCAGCGATTCCAGCAGTATCAATCCCATTATTTCTTGAGTTGATAAAGAGAAAAATTCTCAGAATTATAGTAATTTTCTTTCTTGCATTGATTTTCATTGTGATTTCATTCAATGTTTTTACAAAAACATATTTAATCTGGGATGATGATTCCTCTCAGATTTTCTACAAATGGCTTTTAAGAAATGTTGAAGAAGGGAAATATATCGGAAATGAATGGTTTACAATACCCATTGAAGATGGAAAAACTCCTTATCGCCTCCACACTGTCCCTTATATTTTCAGAAGAGAATTTCCCCCCTTTGAAAATTTCGACCTTGTTCTCTCTTCAAGCCTTTGTTACTCCCATTTTTACAAGAATAAAAAATTCTATTCATATGAACTTTCATTCTATGAAAGGCTTGAAAAGCACGAATTAATAAAAGAATTTTTTATTAAAGAGATTGAATACAAAAATCCCACAATAAAAGTTTACAATGGAAAAAACATGAAGAGAAAAGGGCTCGAGGTTATAATTCCTCAAGTTCCTTATAATAAAAAGCTGCCGAGAGAATTTGAAATTTTAGATGGAAGTCCATATGGAAAGGAGACAAAGGGTTTTTTTCTGGATGAAAGAGAGAAAATAGAAAGAATATTTATATCAAAGAAACCAGTGAAAAAATTTTACATTTTCTTCCTTAGCCCGGAATCAGACGGAAATGTTGAAATAAGAAATTTTATTAATTCTAAGAGAATAACTGTTCAAAAAGGAAGAAACTCCTGCTATATTTTTGAGCCTTCCCTTTCTTTTCCTTTTACAAAATACAGATACAGCATAAGGATAAAGGCTTTAAGAGATTTGAAGAGGACATTTGTTAGAATTGTCTATGATGAAAGAGAAGCGGGTTTACAATTCCTTGAAATTGGAGATTTTGAGAATTCAATAAAATGCTTTAAAAATTTAAGTGGTAAAAGCCCCGAAATACTTCTTTATCTCAAGAAAATCGGAGAAAGGAAAATTTCAATACAAGAAAAAGCTCTTGAATCATTAACCACGCTATATAAGATAGAAGATGAGAAAGACTGGAAAAGGTATTTTAAAAAGACAACAGGCCTTGACTCTGATTTTCTTGAAGAAAGCAAGACAATAAAACTCCAGGCAGAGGATACAGAATGGAAAGGAGGCTCTCTTGCTGAGTCGCCGAAGCTTTCAGGAGGTAAGGGTATATTTTTGAAAGAAAAGGAAAAAGTAGAGATATCTTTCCCAGAATTATTTCTTTACAAAGGAGTCTATTCTTTAAAACCTTTATTTTTGATCTTTGGAAAGCCAGAGAATGTAAAATTTTCTATTTTTGCTATGCAAAATGGAGAAGAAAAAGAGACAGAAGTCGATTCTTCAAAGTTAATAATTTCTGAAGGGAAGGCTTTTTCAGAGGTCGAGATTGAAGTCGAAAAAGCCTGTCCAGTTAAATTAAAACTGGTTATTGAAAATGGAGAAAATTCAATAATTGACTATTTAAAAGTTTCCCCTTCCCTTCATGATATTTTTTCGAAAAAATGTGATGAATTCAAAAATCTTATTGAAAAATCTAAAATTTCTGAAACTTTGAATTCCCACAAAGGGTATAAATAATATGGAGGCAAAAATATGAAGAAGTTCCTTATAATCCTAGGGATAATCATCCTGATAGGAGTTATTGTCTTTTACTTTTTTGTTCATAAAAAGAGCTCAGAGCCCAAATTCAGGACTGCAAAGGTAGAAAGGGGGGATATAGTTTTAAGAGTCTCTGCAACAGGAACATTGAATGCATTAACAACAGTCCAGGTCGGAACCCAGGTTTCAGGGATTATTGCAGAATTATATGCAGATTATAATTCAGTTGTTAAAAAAGGGGACATAATTGCAAAGCTCGACGATACATTTTTAAAGGCACAGGTGGCAGAAGCAGAGGCTAACCTTTACAAAGCAAATGTTACCCTAAAAGAGACGGAGAGGAATTACAAAAGAGCAAAGGAACTCTTTACCCAGGGCTTTATTTCTGAGGCAGAGCTAAATCAGGCAGAAGCCAACTATGAGTCAGCAAAAGCAACTGTAAAACAGATGGAAGCGACTATTGAAAGGGCAAAGACAAATCTTCAGTATGCAACAATCAGAGCTCCCATTGACGGGATTGTAATTTCAAGAAATGTTGACAGAGGACAGACTGTTGCTGCATCCCTTCAGGCTCCTACCCTTTTTACAATTGCTCAAGACCTGAAACAGATGAGGCTTGAAACATCAATTGATGAAGCTGACATAGGAAAAATTAGAGAAAATCAAATAGCCACATTCACTGTTGATTCTTTCCCTGAAGAGAGATTCATGGGGAAGGTTTCTCAGATAAGACTTGAACCAGTAACTGTTCAAAATGTTGTAACTTATACTGTAATAATAGATGTTCCAAATCCTGAGTTGAAGTTAAGACCTGGAATGACTGCAAATGTTTCAATATTAATAGATAGGAGGAGGGATGTCCTGAGAATTCTCGCATCTGCATTACAGTTCAGACCCAACCCTAATGATATTTCTCCCTTAGCAGAAAAAGTTGAAGAAAAAAGTGAAGCCACTTCCCAGCAGACTCAGGGAACTCAAGAGGAAAGAAGAATGTTCAATCCAGGTAGTGGAGAGAGAAGAGAATTTTTTCCAGGAATGGGTGGGGGCATGAATCCTGAATTTTTCAGGAGAATAAGAGAGAGAACCCCAACTGAGGAAGCAACTGTTTACATTTTAGGCGCTGATAAGAAGCTCATCCCAGTCAAGATAAAGAAAGGTCTTTCCGACGGAACATTTGTAGAAATTGTGAGCGGGGATCTCAAAGAAGGCCAGGAAGTTGTTATAGGCTCTTCCACCTTTGCCTCTTCAACCCAGCAGGGACCAATAGGTCCAGGTCCTGGCGCAATAATGATGTTCAGGCGATGAAACGCTTAATTAGATTAGAAAATATAGTAAAAATTTACAGGCTTGGCGAAGTTGAAATTCATGCTCTAAGAGGAATCTCTTTAGAAGTTCAAGAAGGAGAGTTTGTTGCAATAATGGGTCCATCTGGTTCAGGGAAATCAACTTTAATGAACATAATAGGTTGTCTCGACACTTCCACCAGCGGTAGGTATTATCTTGAAGGGGTTGAAGTATCAGGTCTTTCAAGAAATGAACTTGCGAAAATAAGAAATAAAAAAATTGGCTTTGTTTTTCAAACATTTAATCTTCTTCCAAGAACCTCAGCTCTTGAAAATGTTGAGCTTCCTCTTTTCTACAACAATACATCTGTAAAGGAAAGAAAAAGAAAGGCAATGGAAGCTTTAAAGGCAGTTGGGCTTGAAGGTAGAGAGAAGCACACATCAGCTCAACTTTCAGGAGGGGAACAACAGAAGGTCGCTATTGCAAGGTCTCTTGTAACAAATCCATCGATAATACTTGCGGATGAACCCACGGGAAATCTTGATACAAGATCATCAACAGAAATAATGTCAATATTTCAGAAACTGAATGAGGGAGGAAGAACAATAATCCTTGTTACTCATGAAAATGACATATCCCAGTATGCCCGAAGGCTTGTCCGACTAAGGGATGGGAAGATTGTTCATGATGGTTTAACAGAGAAGAGAAGGGATGCCAATAGAGAGCTTGAATCTTTACCTCCCGCTGGAAGTAAGTAAAAAGAGAGGAAAATATGAACTGGATAGAAACTTTTAGAGTCTCATTTAGGTCAATAGGAAGGAACAAAATGAGATCCTTCCTAACAATGCTTGGAATAATTATTGGAGTTGCTGCTGTAATAGCAATGGTCTCCATAGGAGAAGGTGCAAGGGTTATGGTTGAAGACAATATTAAAAGTCTCGGCTCAAATCTGATTCAGGTATTTCCGTGGTCAATGAGGACAAGGGGAGTTCACGGAGGGCTTGGCTCAAGACCTTCCCTTACTGAGGAGGATTATCTTGCAATAAAGAGAGAATGTCCTTCAGTGGCAGCAGTGAGCCCAATGGTCCGAACAAACGCTCAGATTGTATATGAAAATCAGAACTGGTTCACATCAATTCAGGGGGTTAGCCCTGAATTTCCTGAGATAAGGGGATGGGATCTGGAAAAAGGATCAAATTTTACAGACTCCGATGTAAGAGGAGCTACAAAGGTTGCAATCCTTGGAAAATCTGTTGTTAAAAATCTTTTCGGTGATGAAAATGCTGATCCAGTTGGAAAGGTTATAAGAATAAAGAAATTTCCCTTCACTGTGATTGGTGTTCTAAGATCAAGAGGATATTCTGCAGTTGGATTCGATCAGGATGACATTATTCTTTGTCCTTACACAACTGTTCAGAGAAGGCTTGTGGGAGATATAATGCGTATAAATGTAATTTATGCCTCTGCAGTAAGCAATTCTGCCATTTCCCAGGCTCAGGAAGAGATAATCCAGGTTCTGAGAAGACGACACAGAATTCAGCCCGGTGATGACGATGATTTCACTGTTCGAAACCAGATGGACATTGCATCCACTGCCACTGAGACAACAAGGATAATGACAATTCTTCTTGGAAGCATTGCGTCCATATCCCTTATTGTTGGTGGGATAGGAATTATGAATATAATGCTGGTATCAGTAACAGAGAGGACAAGAGAGATAGGAATTAGAATGGCTGTTGGTGCAAAGGGAAGCGATATTCTGCTTCAGTTTTTAACAGAAGCTGTTGTTTTAAGCCTTGTAGGAGGAATATTTGGAATACTTGTAGGAGGTGTTGCTTCTCAGCTAATATCAAAATTTGCCGGCTGGAGAACATTTGTATCCCTTAACGCGATTTTCCTTGCTTTCTTCTTCTCATTCTCCGTTGGAGTATTCTTTGGCTTCTACCCAGCAAGAAAAGCTTCCCTTCTTAACCCAATAGATGCCCTAAGATACGAGTAAAATTCAAAGAAGAAACTTTTAATACCCGGCTTTCAAATTCACTGATTATAGTGTAAAATTAGTTTTAAGAAGATTGAAGGAGTTGAAATGTTTAAAATAACTGAGGAAGCAATAACACAATTCAAGAAAGCCTTTGCGGATGCAGGACTTTCTAATCACGGGGTAAGAATTTTTGCATCATCATGTTGTGGCTCAATTGGATTGGGTGCAACAGAGAATGGTGAGGAGGATGATATTTTGATTGAACAGAATGAGTTTAAAATTTTTATTGAACCGATTATCCACGCTCAGCTTTCAAACTCTGTCCTTGACTTTGACAATGGATTCATTATTCGAAATACCGATTAATTATGGAAATTTTGAGAGCCGAAAATCTAACCTTAAATTTGAATGGAAGAGAAATTTTAAAAAATCTCTCCTTCTCTGTCAGAGAGGGATTTATAAAATCCATACTTGGCTCGAATGCTGCAGGAAAATCAACCCTTGCCAGCGTTATAATGGGTCTTGGCGGATACAAGCCTCAGAAAGGAAGGATAATTTTTATTGAGAAGGATATAACAGATTATCCAATCTGGGAGAGGGCGAAAATGGGGTTAACCCTTGCATGGCAGGAACCAGCAAGATTTGAAGGTTTGACCGTTAGAGATTATATATTATCAGGAATGAAAGAAAAGGATGAAAGTTTGATAGAAGAATCCCTCAGATTGGTGATGCTTGAGCCAAAGGATTATTTGAAAAGACCTGTTGACAAAACTTTAAGTGGAGGGGAAAGAAAGAGGATAGAACTTGCCTCTGTTTTTGCTATGAAGCCAAAACTTGCAATTCTTGATGAGCCTGATTCAGGAATAGACATCCTTGCCCTTGACAATATTGTAGAGATGATAAGGGAAATGAAAAAAAGAGGGACAACTGTTTTACTCATAACTCATAGAGAGGAAGTTGCTGGAATTGCTGATGAGACATCCCTTATGTGTTCGGGCTTCATAATAAAGGAAGGAAAGCCTGAAGAGGTCTGCGATTATTTTAAAAATAGATGCGTGCCCTGTCCAACTCACATTTATCCCGATGAAATGGATAAAAATTTGAAAAAATGAGCATAGAAAAAGATTATGAATATATTTTGAAGGCTTACTCCGAGGCAGGAGGGAAGCCTGAAGTTTTCAAAGACTCCAGTATTGCCCACATCGTTGTTCACAAAAACAAAATTTACGGTATGCATCTTGTGAAGGGATTGAAAATTACTCCTGTTGAAACTGATAAAGGGGCTAAGATAGAACTTTTTGTGGAAGAAGGAAATAAAATTGCCTTTCCAGTTCACCTTTGTTTTGGAATACTTCCTGAGGAGGGAAGACAGGAGATTGGAATGAATGTGAAAGTAGAAAATGGAGCTCAGATAAAACTCCTTGCCCACTGTGTATTCCCCAATGCAGTAAAGATTGTTCATGCTATGAACGCTGAAATTGAAATAAGAGAAGATGCTTATTACGAATACAATGAGGTTCACTACCATGGAATGAAAGGAGGGATTGAGGTTATTCCCAGGGCGAAGGTTAAAGTTGGCAAAGGTAGCAGATTTTTAACAAATTTTTCTCTCCTTAAGGGTAGGGTAGGTGTCTTTAATTTGGACTACGAAGCTTTTGGAGATGATTTCTCTATTGTTGAAATGACAGCAAAAATATATGGTTTCGGAAACGACAGAATAAGATTGAGGGAAGTAGGGAGACTCACAGGAAGAAATTCAAGAGCTCTGATAAAAAGTAGAATTGCAATAAAAGACGATGCTTTCTCAGAGGTGATAAGTGAAATAACTGCTGAAGGAGAAGATTCTTGGGGTCATGTGGATTGTGTTGAGATTGTCCAGGGAAATGCAAAAGCAAAGGCAATTCCCATTGTGGATGTTTTCAAAGAGTCTGCAAAGGTTACCCATGAAGCCTCAATAGGAAGGGTTGACAAAAAACAGGTTGAAACTTTAATGGCAAGGGGACTTGATGAGGAGAAAGCAATAGATATGGTTGTGAGCGGGATGCTAAGATAGCTTCATGCTACAGGCTTTAGAAAATAAAGTTCTTTCATTTTACATTTTAAAATCTTCAATTCTCAATGCTTTTTTTGGTTATCAGTACTTGGTTAACTTTTAACTCTGAGGTTAAGGAGTAAACAGTTTGATTTTTCTGAACTAAGAGGATACAATAAAGACCAGGAGGTTCAAATGACCAAAAATTTAAGGTATGGGCTTGCGATACTGGTTTCAGTTCTTTTGATTTCTACACTCGGATATGCGCAGGTTAAATTTGAATTTACTGGATTTGGAAAATTCAATCTTAACCTCGGCTTTCCAAAAGATGTGGAAACTGATCCTACTTATGCATCCACATTCAGAGGCTTCTACAAAGAGTGGCAACCTTTCTTCTTTGACCCAGTTTTAGAGCAGAAAAGCGGAATAGGATTTGGCGGAAGAGTTGCAATTGAGCTCACTCCTCAGATGGCAATTGAAGGAAGTCTTGAATATGTGATGGCAGAGCGTCAGTTTAACAAAGAAGACCTTGATGCAGCAAAAGCTAAAATGAGTTCAATAGGATATTCTCCATATTTTACATGGAAAGATTCAGGCGGAAAAATAATGAGATATTACGGTAATGTGGTTTTCAATCTTTCTACAGAAGGAGAAATGATTCCATATATTACAGCAGGTCTTGGGATAACAAAATTCAGCGGTGGTCCTTCAATTACAGGAGACAGACCAGCTTATCTTGAAAGAATGGACTTTTATTACGAGGATACCTCTGCTTTGACCTTCAATGGTGGATTTGGATTAAAATATTTTCTATCCCAAAATATCGGATTTAGATTTGATTTCAGGGCTTTCTATTGCAGTCCAGAATTTAAACAAACATTTGGATATAGAGTTTTTGGATATACTACACTTCCAGAAGGAACCTATGTAACTCAGAAAGGCTCTCATCTTGATGCATCAGTGAATGTTGGAGTTTTTGTGAAAATATAAGTTCTGAATCGGAAACTATTACTCCAAAATTAAAAATAATTTTCCTTTCGGTCAAAGGTAAGAAGAGTAGAGGTGTAGAAGTTTAGGCTGTTGGCTGAGGGCTAATAGCTGAATATTGCCTCTTTAAAAATTAAAGTTTAAAATTAATTCTATACGCCCGTAGCTCAATGGATAGAGCGCTGGACTACGAATCCAAAGGTTGTGGGTTCGAATCCCACCGGGCGTATATTTATAGCTTTCAGCTAAAAGCTCACAGCGGACAGCAAAACAATTCATTCCTTTGGGTTCATAACTTTTCCTATGAAAAGAATGCTTCCGCTCTCTTTTTCCTGAATTATAAATATAAATGGATGGTCTGCACGAAATACCTTTTTGATGGGAATTGCTGTAATTCCTATTCCAATTCCTGTTGCTCCTCCTGCTTCAGTTCCTTCCTCATTTACTTCAACAAAAGCTTGATGGACTGCAATCTGAATAAATAGCTTTTTTGTCCCATCTATTTTTGAAAAATCAGCTTCACCAGGTGTAAAGGCAGATTTTGCTCCCATTTCTTGAATAATCTCATTGAGAGTATACTTCTGGTTTATTTTGAACTTTGGAAAGAAAACATCCACTCTTTCTTCCCTCAATTTGCTTATCCAATTTCTCAAATTTTCTTCTGTAAGGGATTTCTCAAGTAGTTCTAATTCTCCTTTGGGTAAAAGAACAATCATGGAAATTTTTCCTCCCTTATAATCCATTTCGAGAATCTGAAGATTCTCTATCTCTGCATAATTGAATCTTGCACTCTGTCCTGTTATCCTCATCATTGGAACCTTGACAGTTCTCTCTTTGCTTACCTTAAAATCCTCTTCTCTTGTCTCTTTTTTGTCAAACTGAAGAGACCATTCTCCTTTGAAGTATATTGCATTGGCAAGAACAAGTTTTGTCAAACGATTCAGAGAGCCTGGACGAAACAGTTCGTTTATTTTATTATTGGTTCTTTCTTGAATCCATTTGTTTATTGTTTGTCGTGCTTTTTCAGTGGCTACCGCAAAATCAATATTTGAAACTTTCCCCTTATAAAATTTTTCAATTGTGACTACATATTCGGGTAAAATTTTTAATCCTTCCTGAATCCATAGACCATTGGCAGTAAAGAGTTTACAATCTTTGCTCTTTTTGTTAATCTCATTGAACATTGACTCCCAACCCTTTCTTCTTAAAGCACTATCTTTCTGAAAATTGAATACAGAAGCAATCTCTTCTGCAGTTTTTCCTGAAGCTCCCTCATAAACCATGGCAAATGCTGTGGAAATGCTGAAAGAAGAGAAGAAGATATTCCCTTTTTCTTTTTTAACTATATTGGAGTAAAGTCCAAAACAGAAGCGGTTATTACCCTTTACAATTTCACTGGTCTCAGGAATTAAATTCATATTTTCCTTTGAAGGGAAGGAAAGATTTAAAAATAAAAAAAGAATTAAAAATAAAAATACGAGTTTGTTTTTTCCATCCATTTTCACTTCCTTTCATTATTAAAGTTTACCAGAAGTTATTTACAATGAAAAGAAAAATTATTCAGAATATTTCAATCAATATCTTTTTTAAAATGCGAAGAAGTTTATTGGCTTTTTAAGATTTCCACATAAACTTTTCTTCTTCTCGGTCCATCAAATTCGCAGAAAAATATACCTTCCCATGTGCCAAGAGAGAGCTTTCCTTTATTTATAGGGACTATTCTGGAATTGCCAATGACAGCGCTTTTAATGTGAGCAGGAGAATTTCCCTCGGTATGGGAATAAGAAATATTTTCAGGAACTATTTTTTTGAGCATCATTAGAATGTCCCTTTTAACATCAGGGTCAGCATTTTCATTTATTATAATTCCCGCTGTTGTGTGAGGGGTATATATTATACAGATACCGTTTTCTATTTTTTCTTCCTGCACTACTTTTGTTACATTGTAAGTGATGTCTATCATTTCTTCCTTTAAAGATGATGATACTTCTATTATTCTCATTCTCTCTAAATTTGAACTTTTTGGGGTGAAGTTACCTCACCCCTTGTTTATTAATTAAGTTCTAAAGATTTATTGTTTGCTTGTATCTTCGTATTCTGCATCTATTACTTCTTCCTTTGAAGAGCCTTCCTTTCCTGTTCCAGACGAAGTCTGAGAGGTTCCCTGTGAAGCTCTCTGGGATGCAGCTTGCTGATATAGAATCTGAGCTACTTGATGGGAAATTTTTGTAAGATTATTCATTGACTGCTGGAGCTTATCTCTATCATTGGAATCCATAGCAGATTTAGCGTCTTTTACTGCTGATTCAGCCTCTGAAATAAGATTGGGCGGGAATTTGTCTTTGTTTTCTCTTATGTTCTTGTCAAGTTCATACGCAAGAGCATCCACTTTATTCCTCATCTCAACAATCTCCCTCTTTTTCCTGTCCTCTTCCCTGTGAAGCTCAGCATCTTTAACCATTTTTTCTATTTCTTCCTTATTTAACCCACTTGATGCAGTTATTGTTATTGTTTGAGATTTTCCAGTGGCAAGGTCTTTAGCAGAGACATTTAGAATTCCATTGGCGTCAATATCAAAAGTAACTTCTATCTGGGGAACTCCCCTCGGTGCAGGAGGAATTCCTACAAGATGGAATCTTCCAAGGGTCCTGTTGTCCCTTGCCATTTCTCTTTCACCTTGAAGAACATGAATTTCTACCTGTGTTTGGTTATCTTCTGCAGTTGTAAATATCTCAGATTTTCGGGTAGGAATTGTGGTATTCCTTTCCACAATCTTTGTAAATATCCCACCGAGAGTCTCAACTCCAAGAGAGAGAGGAGTAACATCAAGAAGAAGTATATCCTTCATTTCTCCTGCAAGGACAGCACCCTGTATGGCTGCACCAACTGCAACAACTTCATCAGGGTTTACTGATTTGTTAGGTTCCTTCCCGAAGAAATCACGGACTAGCTGCTGGACTCGTGGAATTCTTGTTGAACCACCAACAAGAACGATTTCATCAATCTGGTGAGGCTTAAGCTTTGCATCTTCAAGAGCCTGTCTAACGGGGCCCATTGTTCTCTGGAGAAGATCCTCTATCATTGATTCAAGCTTCGCCCTCGTAAGTTTCATAAGAAGATGTTTTGGCCCAGATGCGTCTGCGGTTATAAATGGTAGATTGATATCTGTTTCAAGGGCTGAGCTAAGTTCAATCTTCGCTTTCTCTGCAGCTTCTTTAAGCCTCTGCATCGCCATGGGATCCCTTGAAAGGTCAATCCCATACTCCTTCTTGAACTCCTCTACCAACCAGTCTATTATTCTCTGATCGATGTTGTCACCACCCAGATGTGTGTCTCCATTGGTAGCCTTAACTTCTATTACCCCTTCCCCAACCTCGAGAATAGAAATATCGAATGTCCCTCCTCCAAAGTCGTAAACAGCAATTATCTGGTCTTTCTTTTTATCAAGTCCGTAAGCAAGAGCAGAAGCTGTTGGCTCATTAATTATTCTTCTGACATTCAAGCCTGCTATTATTCCTGCATCCTTTGTTGCCTGTCTTTGGGCATCATTGAAATAGGCTGGGACTGTAATTACTGCATCAGTCACCTTTTCTCCAAGATAATCTTCTGCTGCCTGCTTGAGCTTCGTTAGAATCATTGCTGATATTTCAGGTGGGGAGTAAACTTTACCCATTGCCTCAACTCGAGCGTCGTCATGGGGTCCTCTGACAACTTTGTAAGGCACCATTTTTATCTCTTCTTGAACCTCCTCAAACCTTCTTCCCATAAATCTTTTTATAGAATACACTGTATTCAAAGGGTTTGTTATTGCTTGTCTTTTTGCAACCTGACCTACAAGTCTCTCCCCATCTTTTGTGAATGCAACTACAGATGGAGTCAGTCTGTTTCCCTCCTGATTAAGGATGACTTTAACATCCTTTCCCTCCATTACCGCTACAACTGAAAATGTAGTTCCAAGGTCAATACCTATTACTTTTCCCATTTTCAAACCTCCTTAAAAAGTTTTCCATATATAAATATATGCAAATTTTTAGTATTTGTCAAGCATAAAATCTTAGTATATTATTATAAATGTTTTAAGGGATTCTAAATTTGGTCTAAAGAGCTTTTTGGGAAATTTGGTTAAGAATAGAAGGTTTGAGAGCTTTAGTCCTCTTCCTTAAAATAAATTTTTTCTTTCGAATAGAGAATAACAAGAACACCAATCTTTTGATTTAAATTGAATATAGGAGCTACTACTCTTAGATTTTCGTTAATATCTTCGTCAACTCTAATTGTGCTTGTCTCCATGAGTTCTATTGGAATAACTGAAAATACTTCTTTCCCTTCCAGACTCTTATCAGTGGAGACAACAACTTTCCCATCTATTGTAGATAAAAGTATAAGTTTCATATTTGGCTTTTTGACGAGCTCAATAAAGTAACTATCTATCAATCCGTAATTCTCAGAGACCGTTTCCTTCTGAATCGCCCAGGAAAGCAGTATTGCAACAAGGCTTAAAAACTCATTTGTTTTTGAATCAAAAATACTTTGAGTTTTTTTTGTGAGTGAACTTTTCTGCTCATCCATTCTTTTTTCCAAACCTCTTATTTCAAAGCTCTTCCAGAAGTAAATCCCTAAAATTACAAGGATAAGAATCAGAATTAAATAGAGATAAAATTTCTTCATATTGCCTCCTTATCGGAAAGTTAAAAGTAAAAATTTAAAAGTCAGAGGGAAAAAGAAAAATAGTAAAAGAGAGAAGTTAAAAGCGAAGAGTGAAAGGTAAAAAAGACAAAAATAAAGAGTAAAAAGTGAAAAGTGAAAAAAGGGAATAGAGAGAAAATTTATATTCATTTTCTTGCTCTAACCTGATAAATTTTGCCTTTTACTTTGTGACTTTTGTATTAAATTCAAAATAATTTTACCTCAACTTCCTCCCCTCTTTCAAGAAGTTCCTTGTTTCCTAAAATCTCAATGTAACCATCAGCCTCTGCCATTGATGTTATAGTTCCTGACTCTTTGAAGACAGGAATTACTTCCTCACCTTCTAACTTAACTGAGAGAAATTGCATTCTACCGATTGTAACAGAAATCCTTTTTGATAACTTTCCTTTTACAGTTTTATATATTTTGGGAGGAAGATTTGCAATTTTTTTTAAAATGGGAATTAAAATCATATAACCGTTGGAAAGGCATGAAGTGGGATGTCCAGGCATGCCTATGATTACTTTATCTTTGATAACAGCTCCAAGGGTTGGTTTGCCGGGCTTGATTGCAATTCCATGAAAAAGAACTTCTCCCATTTCCGTTAAAACATCCATAACAATGTCCCTCTCTCCCACAGAGCTTCCGCCGATAACAATGACAAGGTCGTATTTAAGAGCTTCTTCCAGTGATTTGCGAAGCTCTTTTTCATCATCTTGGCAGATGGAAAAGACAATCGGAATACAACCGTTTTCTTTTATCAGAGCAGAAAGGGTGTAGGAATTTATGTTATAGACTTT
Organism: uncultured Clostridia bacterium; assembly: GCA_964531645.1. GTDB lineage: Bacteria > Acidobacteriota > Aminicenantia > JBFLYD01 > JBBIMS01 > JBBIMS01. Next base: position 2,259 of record CAZHEF010000020.1, on the reverse strand, counting down.
ACCCATCTGTATAGGTTCTTCAAGGGGAATAACTTCATTTCCTGTAGGTATCAGGGCTATCTCAGGTTTCTTGAAAACTTTAACTTCTTTAATTCCGAGGGAGGCAAGAACCCCTATTTTTGAAGGAGTCAAAACAGTCCCTTTTTTCAAAATTAAAGAACCTTTTTTAATATCTCCACTTTTTTTCGTGATATTTGCTCCGGGAAAAACTGGTTTGTAAACAAGAATTTTATCTCCTATTATTTCAGTGTCCTCCAAAATAACCACTGAATCAGCACCCTCAGGTATCATTGCACCAGTGGCAACTTTAAAGCATTTCCTCCTTTCAACAACTCCCTCGGGAATTTCCCCTGTCAAAACTGAACCTGAGAAAGTAAAAGTAGCGGGATTATGAAGGGAGGCGCCAAAGGTGTCCTCAGCAATTACTGCATAACCATCCATTGCGGAGCGGTCAAAATGTGGAACATCCATGGGAGCAATGATCTCTTCTGCAAGGACTCTTTCATCTGCTTTTTCAATTGGAACAATTTCGAAATCTTCTACACTTCTAACATTTGAGAGGAGAATTTGCATTGCCTCGTTAAAGCTTATCAAGGTTTTGAGAGCTTTTATGTTTTCCATTTTCGATTAACTATCGACTTCTTCTGGAGTATAACCAATTTCTTTTAATTTTTCAAAAAGCTCATTTTTATTAAAATCTCCCTCTATGTTCGCAGACTTTGTGGAAAGTTCTACTTTAAAATTCTGAATTCCTTTTATTTCTTTTAAAGTATTTTCAATTCTCCTTATACAACTCTGACAGCTTATACTTGGTATTTTTAATCTTATTTGCACTTTCTCCTCCTTTTTAAGTCAATAGTTTAACATCGAGGAGCTCTAAGTTCAATTTAAAGCTTTTTGTGGTTTCATTCATTGAGAATCTGATTCAGGTCTCTTTCAATTCTTTCAATGTCACTCTCAAATATTTTAAATTTGTATTCTTTTAGCACTTCCAATTGCTTTAAGCCTGAACCAGTTAAAACAATAACTACCATCTCCTCTTCATTTATTTTCCCATTTTCTTTCAATTTCTTTACTGCATGAAGGGTTGTGGCTGAGGAAGGTTCGACAAAAAAACCTGCACTGGCAAGCATTTTCTGGGCCTTTAGGATTTCTTCTTCATCAACATCTTCTGCAAGCCATCCATATTTTTTTGCCTTCTGGATTATCTCATCACCTCCAGGAGGATCTCCTGAAGTAATTGCCTCTGCAATGGTTTGGAAATTCTTAAAAGGAATAACATGGTCATATCCCATCTTTATTGCTTTAACAATTGGGCTATTATTTTTTGCTTGAACAACAATCATTTTTGGCAATTTCTTTGTTAGACCTGCCTGAAAAAGCTCTCTATAACCCTTGAAGATCCCTCTTATGTGTCCACATGCTGATGTAGGAACTGCAATGTAATCAGGAACATTTCCTTCCATCTGCTCAAACATCTCAAAAGCCTCAAGTTTGTAACCCTCCACCCTTATGGGATTGTTTCCTGAGACAATCCTTAAATTGTATTTGTTAGAAAGTTCAAGGACTCTTTTTTTCATTTGCGAATAATTGTCTGCCTTAACCTTTACAACAGTGGCTCCATGGATAACCATTGATAATAGTTTTTCCTGAGGGACAAATTCAGGTAAAAAAACAATAACTTTTATTCCTGCTCTTGCTCCATAAGCAGAAATTGAATGTCCCATATTCCCTGTTGAAATTGTAGCAGTGAACTCCTCTCTCATTTCCTTTGCCATAAAGATTGTTGTCAGGGAACCCCTGTCTTTAAAACTTCCAGTTGGATTCTGGGCTTCGTTTTTTATCCAAAGATTCTTTAAACCTGTAAACTCCTGCAATCTCTTTCCCGCTTTTACAAAGGGGGTATTTCCCTCTCCAAGGGAAAATTCAGGATCAAGAATTTTGAAAAGAAGAAAATCCCTGAACCTTTCCAATAAAAACTTGCCTTCCCTTGTCCTTGCATTTTCAATACCAGAAAAATATACTTCGAGAGATTCTCCATCTTCTGAAAATTCATTTAAACTTTCAAAATGGTATTCTTTTGCTGATACAGTTGAAATTAATTTCCTCATCAATAAAATGATTATACATTCAAAATTAAAAAATGCAAAGACCTTCCCCAATGGTAGCGTAAGATTTATTGTGTAAAATTTATGAAAGGTGTGTCCTCCATATTTGAAATTAAATTTTTGAAAAAAGGAAGAGAAGACACCATGAATG
>CAZHEF010000019.1:0-45616 GCA_964531645.1 uncultured Clostridia bacterium | reverse complement strand
CTATATATTTTGATTTTTTTTGTTATTGGTGATATAGGAATTATATCTCTTCTGAAAAATTTAAAGAGGTCAACAAAATCGGTCTCGAGGTTTCTTCGGAAAAGATTAAAAAATGGGAAGACCCTGGAGATATCGTTTCTCTTCTTGAGGCTTTAAAGGAAACAGAATATCCTGAACTCGAAGAATTAATGGAGAAAATGAAGCGAGAAGTTCTCGCAGAGAAAATAAAAAGAAAAAAAAATATTCCGATGAACTTCTTAGAACTTCGCAAAAGTTAAAATATCCTCATCTTGAAAAATTATATGAACTGATAAAATAAAGCTTAAAATCTGGAAGACTCCTTTTGATATTCTTACTGAATAGAATAGAAAACCCCGAAGCAATGTTTAAAAACCTGGAATTAAAGACTTTAAAAATCTTCAATTACTTAATCCCACTCTTGAAGGAAGATATTAGACCCCTAACAGCTTACAGCTAACAGCTGATAAACAAAAGCTCACAGCAAACAGCATCGAGCAAAATTCAATTAAATAAATTAAAAATTTGCATTTTTCAATTTCCAATTTTCAATGCTCCTTCCTTGCGTATTTGGAGTTTGGTTATTGATGCTTGGTGATTTTTAACCTTTGAGGAGATAGAGCTCATGTCAGTCGCTCCTTTCATATCCTTCAGAAACTCAGGAAACTCAGGAGTTATTTCTTAAAAATAGTGTTTGTAAGGTAAAATATATATTGGAAATAAAAATGATTGAAGATTTCCTAAAATCAGTTTCAAAACCCTCAAGGTATCTTGGAAATGAATGGAATATTGTAAAGAAAAATCCTGATGAGGTGGAGGTGAAATTTGCTCTTGTTTTTCCTGACCTTTACGAGATTGGAATGTCATCCCTTGGATTCAGAATTATCTATTCTTTGATAAATTCAATCCCATGGGCATCTGCTGAAAGATTTTTCGCTCCTGCACCCGATTTTGAAAAGGTCTTGAGAAAAAGGGATATCCCAATATTTTCCCTCGAGAATAGAATATTCCTTCGAGATTTTGACCTTATAGGTTTTTCCATTTCTTATGAAATGAATTACACAAATGTTTTGAACATCCTTGAACTTGGAAGAATTCCATTTAGATCTGAAGATAGAAAAGAAGATGCTCCAATAGTAATAGCAGGAGGACCAGGTACTTTTAACCCTGAACCAATCTCACCTTTTATTGATGTTTTCTATATTGGAGAAGGCGAGGAAGGGATTATTGAAATATTAAATACTTACAGAGAAAAAAAGGGAAAAGGTAGAGAAAAGATTCTAAAAAGACTTTCAGAAATTGATGGTGTCTATGTCCCTCAATTCTGGAGGAAAGAGAATAAAGGAAGATTCGTGGTTCCTCTCTTCTATAATGGAGTAAAAGAGATAAAAAAGAGAGTTTTTGAAAAAATAGAAGAAGCTCCCCTTCCATCTCCTTTAGTTCCATTTAATGAGATAGTTTTCGACAGATCAATTGTTGAAATTGCAAGGGGATGCCCTCAGAGATGCAGATTCTGTCAAGCTTTTTCAATTTATTCTCCTTATAGAGTAAAAAATCCTGAAAATGTTTTAAAAGAGGCTCTTCAACTCCTCGAATTTTCAGGTTATGAAGATATTTCTTTGAGTTCTCTGAGTGTGTCAGACTATCCTTACATAGAAGAGCTTTTATCAGCTCTTGCAGAGTGTCTTTCTGATGATAAAATTTCAATTTCAATTCCATCCCTAAGGCCATCAGGATTGAGAAAGAAAATATTAGAGGAGATTAAGAAAATCAGAAAAACAGGCTTCACAATAGCTCCAGAGGCTGGGACAGAAAGATTGAGAAAAATTGTAAATAAAAACATAACAGATGATGAAATTTACAAGGGTGTAGAAATTCTTTTTTCAAAGGGATGGAGGCTCATAAAATTATATTTCATGATAGGGCTTCCTGAGGAAAAAGAAGAGGATATAGACGGTATAATTGAAATGACAAAGAAAATTTTTGAAATAGGGAGAAGAGTTTCGGGTAGAAATATAGAGATAAATCTCACAATTTCTCCCTTTGTTCCAAAACCGCACACCCCCTTTCAGTGGTGCGGGATGGAGAGCATAGATTCTCTGAAGGAAAAAATCAGAAGGGTAAAAAAGGAGCTCTCTCGATACCCTTCAATTAACATAAAATCCCATGACCCGGAGATGTCAGAGATTGAAGGAGTTCTTTCAAGAGGGGATATTGAAGTATCCAATTTAATTGAGAAAGTATTCAAAGCAGGGGGAAAACTCGAAGGTTGGAAGGATTATTTTAGATATGAATTATGGAGAGATTTCCTTACAGATGAAATAAAAAAGAAATATCTCTCACCAATAGAATTTGACGAGTCATTACCATGGGATTTTATAAATACTGGATTCCCAAAGAAAAATTTGCTGAAAGAATATGAGCTTGCCTTAAAAGGAGAGAGGACAGAAAGTTGCCTTGAGACAAAATGTTCAGAATGCAAGGATTGTATTTTTCTGAAAAAGGTTTTAGGGGAAGGTGAGATTGCTTTAGTTCCCAAAAAATCGGACTATATTGGTGAAAAGCAAAACGAAACTTTATTCTATCGAGCTTATTTTTCAAAGGTTGGAAATGCTCGTTATCTTTCAAGTCTCGAAACAATGAAAGCAATTGAAAGGGCTTTCAGAAGAGCAAGGATTCCAGTATGGATAACAGAAGGCTTCCATCCCCATATGCATATTTCCTTTACACCTCTTCCTCCAACAGGTGTTGCTGGACTTGAAGAGGTTTGTGAATTTAAATCAAGCTATTTAATAGAAGAAGGAGAATTCCTTAAAGCAATTTCAGAGAATCTGCCAGAAGGTTTAAGCTTTTTCCGTTTTGAAAGATCAGATAAACCTTACCTTTCGAAAAAGATTGAAGGGTTTTTATACTCTTTAGATCTCGAAGCATTGTCAACAGACTTTGAGTTCACGGGAAAAAATTTAAATGAAAATGTTCCCCTTGAAGCAATAAAATCGCTGGAAGGAGTTGAAACTTTCTTTTTGCTTTCTGAACCGAGAAGAATAATTTTCAGAATGAAATTCGACCCCAAAAAAGGCGGAGGCTCTCTTCGTCAACTCTCCATGAAATTTTCTCAAACAATTTTTTCTTTCATTACACGAGAAAAGGTGATTTTTAAAGATGAGTGAATTATATGTAAAAATAGCTCTGCCAATTCCCCTCAGAAAAGTCTTTGACTATAGAGTCCCTTCTAAATTAAGGGGAAAAATTGAATTGGGGAAAAGGGTTTCTGTTCCCTTCAGAAATTATGAAATAAATGGGTTTATTGTTGATTTTTATGAAGATGAGTTTAAAGAGGAAATAAAAGAGATCAAAAAAGTAATGGATGAAAAACCTATCATCAATGAAAAAATCTTGAAACTATGCACTTTCCTATCTGAAGAGTATCTTCTTCCCATAGGTCAACTCCTAAGTATGGCAGTTCCTCCAGGTCTTAAGATTGGAAGAAAATCAAGGAAGAGGAAAGGAAACAGTGAAAGAATATCCATCCTTTTGGCGGATGAAAAAATTGTGGAGGAAATAATAAAAAAATTGAAAAATGAAAAATCCCTTGTCCTCTCAGGAGAAAGGGAAAAAAGATTTTCAATTTATATAAAACTCGCAGAGAAGTTTAGAGAGGAAAAGAAAAGAACAATGATTGTTTTTCCAGAGATTTTAAAGGCGAATTCATTCTACAAAATTGAAAAAAATGAATTGAACCAGTCAATTATTCATTCTGGTCTCTCTCCAGTAAGAAGGGCAAAGGAGATTGAAAAAATAATTTCTGAAGAAGCAGATATTGTAATTGGAACTCCTCAGCTTCTATTCTCGCCAGTTAAGGATCTTGGTCTAATAATCATAGATGAGGAGGAGAGCAGACATTTCAAAATGGAAGAAAATCCAAAATTCCATGCAAGATGGGTAGCTGAAAAAAGAGCTGAAATAGAAAAATGCAATCTTTTATTTGGATCAATTCTTCCATCAGTAGAAACATACTATAAAATCTCAAAAATGGAATATCAGTTCTTTCAAATTCCATCACAAAAAAAGCCCGAAGTGGAAATTATAAAGGAGAAAGCTCCAATCCCTTCTGAAATTTTAAGCAAAATAAAGAAAAACCTCAAAAATGGAAATCAGATTTTATTTTTAACAGTCAGGAAAGGAATGGGAAGCACACTGATTTGCAAAAAATGCGGATGGATCGCTCTATGCCCTAAGTGTAAAATTCCTTTAAAAGCCCATGAGGAAGGAGAACAAATCTGCCATGTCTGTGGATGGAGAGAACCCTTCAAACTCTATTGTCCACAATGTAATGGTAGATTATCTTTTATTGGAGCCATTGGAACTGAGAGACTCTCCCAAATTTTAAGGGAAAAATTTCCAAAAGTTAAAGTGGGAATCTTAGATTTGGAGAAAACAAAAACAAGAAAGACTCAGAGAAAGGTGTGGGAGGATTTCTTTTCAAAGAAAATAAATATACTCGTTGGAACCCAGTTGCTTCTAACATCATTGGAAAATTTTCAGAGGAAAACAAAACTTATGGTAATTGTAAAACCAGAGGCAAATCTTTCTTTGCCTGATGTAAACTTTTCCGAGGAAACTTTTCATCTCATAAATGATGCAATGGAAATGGTTGATGAGGGAGGAAAATTCTTTGTAGTATCAGAGTTTCCTGAGCACCACTCAATAAAGTGGCTTTCTGAATTGAATCCTGAATCGTTCTACAAAAAAGAAATAAAAATCAGGGAAATGTTGGGGAACCCACCCTTTGGAATGGTTGTCAAGCTTGTTCTTTCAAGAAGGACTCTAAAGGGGGTTGGAAGATTCTCCCGCTCAATTTTTAAGGAACTTAAGAAGAGAGGTGGAAAAATAGAAATTATCGGTCCATCTCTTAATCCTTATGCTGGCTGGAAAAAGAAGAATGTTCAGATACTAATAAAAGGAGATAGAGAAAAAGTCAAAGAGTGGCTGAAGGGAAATATTGATAGTCTTGAAAAGCATTCAGTAGAAATTGACATAGACCCTGTTTCCATTTTCTGATTTATTAACAGCTTTGAGCTAACGGCTCACAGCATTAATCCATATTCCGCATCATGACTACAAATTTTATTCAAAAATTGGCTTTTTAAGCCCATTTATAAATACATAAATCATTTTTTTATTGAACCCCCCTTTTCATGACTATTATGAAAAATTCAGTTTTATCAAGCCATAAACCCGCATAAATAAATGATTTTATTTTTCGACCCCCCTCAATTTTGAGCAATTTTACAAAAATCGTGCGGAATTTAGGTTAAGCTAAACTCCTCGTAAGCAGATTAGCCCTTCTTCAGCTCTTCTGCTCTACCGTTCTTCCGAGCTATTTTAAATTCCTCATTGGCAGATTGGAACCGACCCTATTTCCTTTTCTATGAAGGGTTTTCAAGGTCTTTCTCCAATTTTTTGCGTCAAAGTTCCAGTTTTGCAATCTCATATTTCACTTTTAAAGAACAGTTTATCAAAAACTGCACTAAATTCCAAGTGCAGTTTATTTATTCTCTGCTATAACCTGTCAATCACTTTTTCCTTCATCTTTCCAGCATTTAATTTTTCCTCTCATTATTAACCCTGCACGGTAAAATATTAGAAAGATTTTAATTTCCATCGTCAATCTCTAATTCATTTCTGCCCCATTTCCAAATTCATATTATATTCCCTGTCCTTGGTTCTCTTTTTGTGAGAATAATCCTTTCCCATTGAACTGCCTCTGGCATTTTGTAAATTATTACACTGTCCCTTTCAGAGTCTATAACTTTTAAAATTTCACTCTGCAATTTAGTTAGCTGGGAAAGGGTTATGTTTCCTTCAAATACAGATTTCTGAACATGGTGAAGATATTTCCTTGCTATCTTTTTTGCCCAGTTGAGCCTTCTCTGGTCTTCTGGCTCTTTGAGCTCAATGTCGTAAACAAGTATTATTTTCATTTACCACCAGACCTTCAATCCACTATACTCTTTTTCTCCAAGGATGTGCCTTATTAATTTGAATAGCTCAAGTCTTATCAAGTTTCTGTATTTTATTTTCCTCCTGAGATTTCTGTGAAGGATTGTCTCTTCAAGAAGAGAATCGAATTCTTTTACAAAAATCTTTCTCCCCTCTTCATTTAAGTAAGAAAAATTAAGTTCCCTTAGAAAATGCTCCTCCTTTATCGTTGATAGATTTACGAGGCTAAAAATTAATCTGTCTACAAATACTGGTTTGAAGACCTCAGCAATGTCAAGGGCTAAGGAGAACCTTCGTTCGCCCGGTTCATGCAGATAGCTTATTGCAGGGTGAAGGGCTGTGTGATAAATCTCTTTTAGAATATTGGCATACAAGAGAGAGTTTCCAAAGGAAATCATTGCATTTAAGGGATTCTGGGGAGGTTGAATACTTCTTCCTCCAAATTCCCAACCAGTGATTCTTTCAAAGGTTGAATAGTAAGTTTTTCTTGCTTTTGCTTCAACAAGCATAAGTTCCTCAATTGTTTTGCAATCTTTCACTTCCTTCTCGCATTCTCTTATTTTTTCAACCTCTTCTTCAAATCCTCTCTTTTCAAGAACCCTGTGGAGATTGTGAATTGCACTTTCTACAATCTCCTTTGCAATAAATATTCTTTTATCATGCTCCTTACAATGCTCAACCTGCTTCAAAATCAGACTCCCTGAGATATTTTCCTCTCTTGGATAGAAACTACCTGTGTAATATCCATAATAGTTGAAGAAATGAAGGACGATTCCGTTCTGGGATAGAAAATCAATTAATTTTGTATTGAAAGTATTCTCGCCCATAAGAAAGATTTGCTCTACTTCTGTTACAGGAATAAATCTTTTCCCTCCTTCTGAATTAAGTGGGTGTTCGGAAATTCCGAAACACCGTATCTTCCATCATTTGCAAAGACTTCATTTTTTCAATTACCTCCATCACACTTGGATTGACAGCACTTGTGCTGTCACTAAAATCTCCTAATGCTCCACTTCCCTTGACATCGCCTCTTTTTTGCCATATAACACTACACTTAAGGAGGCTAATGCCTAATAAACAACTCAATTTCATGGACCTCTACATCGCCCGAACCATTACACCTGACGACCCAATAAAACAAATTTTTGACGCCATTGATTGGCAATCAATGGCAAAATTCAAACCGCTAAAGAAATCTAAAAAAGGCCGAAAAGGATACGACTTCATTGCAATGCTCAAAGCCTTACTCTTAATCCCGCTAAACGAAGCCCAATCCTTACGAGAAATCGCCAAAAACCTCAAAGAAAAACCACGACTCAGCTACCTTTGCGGTTTCTCCTATGGCGAAACACCAGCCCATAACACCCTCTCAAACTTTATCACCATGCTTACTTGTGATAACCGAATGCTCGCACTCTTTCATACCCTCGTGGCTCAACTCTTTGCCCTTGCGAAAACCCATAAAATTGAAATCGCCTGTGATAGCACACATCTTTGTGCTCAACCCCATGACCCTGAGGCACGCTGGGGCTTCAAACGCCAGACCTTTTCATTCTTCGGATATAAAGTGATTCTCTTAGTCAGTGTTAAAGAACCAATCTTTCCGATTGCTGTAGAAGTAGTGCCGGGCAACGCAGGAGAATCACCTGAGTTTCGTAAGGTAATTGACCAATTCACGCATTATCATCCCGCGGTTAAAGTGAAGAAAGTCTTTGGTGATGCCGGCTTTGATTCTAATGAAAATTTTAAGAAGGTTATTGAGGACTTGGCCGCAAAACCATATATCGCAATCAACACGCGGGGTAAAGAGAATCCTTTTCTTACCGAGAATGTCTATCTTGATGAAAAAGGACATTTGTGCTGTCTGAGTGGCCGCAGATTAGTTTATTGGGGTCAAGAAAAAAAGCGCAAGCGAGTGAAGTATCGTTGTCCGATTGCGGTTGAAGGTGGTGATTGTCTTTTTGCGCCGATATGTAATCGTAGTAAATATGGTCGTAGTTTCTATATTGGCAATGACCGTGAGTATCGTTTGCAGGATATGACCTTGAATGGCAAGAAATCCTGGAAGAAAGAGTATGCCAAAAAGCGTGCGTGGATTGAGGCGGAGAATGGTATTTTAAAGAATAATCGGGGTATGACGAATTTCTATTTTCGGCATTTAGTGAAGGTCCGTTGGTTTGTGCTGCTTTGTTGTCTTGGTGAAGTAGGTCGGCGGATTGCACAGGTAAAAGAAGCAAAAGATTCTGGGCGATTGAGGAAGCGTAAGGTCGCTTGAGAGATTGTTTTTATCCGATTTTGATTTTAGCATAGGTGGAGGTATTTGCGCTTTTTAGCAGAAAATTTGTTTTAAGCAAAAGTTGTATTATAAAATGAAGATGTATGAAGCCGATTAAGTTTATTTGCGCCTAAGTTTATCGAAGCCGAGCGATGTAATCAAAATTGATTGTCAAAGATCAATTCCCAAAAGGGAATATAAGCTAAAAATTAGTTAATTTCTGACCACCCACAATTAAAACAGAGTGTATTTTCTCTTCTTTCAAGTTCTCCCGATGAGAAGATGTAAAAACTTCTACCCATTTTTATACATAACAAAATTGATAATAGGCACACTTGCCACAATAGGAGACTTTAATCGGAGGAGGAATATTCCCTTTCAATATGGTTCTCAAATCTTTTTGAATCTTTTCTATATTCTCAATGTCTTCCGCACTTAGTTTGACTTCTATTTTCCGCATAAGTTTCGGATAATGAATTACTCCTGAATTGCAGTTGACGCCTGTTTTTTTCAGGGAATAAATGTAAAATTTTACCTGCCAGATGTGGGCATCTTCAAGCTTTCTTGATTTTTTGACCTCATGAACTACTATTTCATCTCCAATTTTTAGAAAATCAATTTTTAATGTTTCTCCAATTGCAATTTCCTTGAATTTTTCCCTTTTGAAGCTTTCCTCAGAAATCAATTTTCCAATAGAGACATAGTCCGAATATCTCTCCATCTCTATATGATTTGAGAAAAGCCAGAGCTTTCTTTTACAGACAATGTAATAGGCAATCTGTGTTCCTGTGATTCTGGATTCAATAAGGTCAATCATAGGTCCTGTGCCATAATTACATTTTCAAGGTCACTAAAATCTTTTGAAATAATGAAGAATTTTTTTAGCTGGAGTTTATCCGCAAGCCTTTTCAATCTTCTCAAATCAGCTTCTGTAGCCTTCATTTTTACCTCTATTCCAATTTTCCCATCAATTATAAAATCAATCTCTCCTCCTTTATACCTTTCATAATAATTGATTCTACCCATCTTTTTGAGGGAATTGAAAACTGCATTATTTTCAAGTAAATTCCCTTCAGGAATTCTGGCAAGATAGTTCAAAAGTCCTGTATCGCAAAAGTAGACCTTCTTGGCCCCCCTGACCTCTCCATTTATGCTTTTTGAAAAAGGGTAAACCAGAGAGATGAAATAAGTTTTCTCAAGGAAAGTTATGTAAGAATAGAGCGTTTCCCTTGATACTTCTATTTCCGAAGAAATCTTTGAAATCTCAATTTTTGAGCCACATCTACTTGCAAGAAGAAGAATTGTATCCCTAAGTTTATTAATATTCTTAAAATCGGTAAGGGAACGAACATCTTTCTCAAAGTAAGATTTGAAAATGTCACCAAGAATCATCCTTTTCCTTTGTGCATCCCCTTCATTAACTACAGCTGGAAAACCCCCAAATTTTAAATATTCATCATAGTAACTTTTGAAAATTTCATAATTTATTTTGTTTTTATTTTTAGCCTTTTCTTCATAGGTTGTAACGAATCTCTTCTCCTTTTCTTTAAATATGAGAAATTCCTCAAAGTCAAGAGGGAAGAGTTCGTAAATAATCTTTCTTCCTGCAAGGGATTCGGGAAAAAGACCTTTTAAATAAAAACTGCTTGAACCAGTCAGGAAAAATTTCATTTTATAATGGTCATAAAGATACTTTATTGGCTTTACAATTTCAGGCATAAGTTGAATCTCGTCAATGAAAACGAAAGCGTTTTTATGGGATTTAAGCCCCACTTCCTTTAAATTTAATATGATATTATCATAATTCTTTTCTTCAAAGATTTTCTGGTTCAGGGGATTTTCAAGGTCAACGAAGACTTTATTTTCAGATTCTATGGAGTTGTAAATGTCAAAGAACAATGTTGTTTTCCCAACTTGCCGCATCCCGGTAACCACAACAATATGAGGTTTAAAAATTTCCTTGAGAAATTGTGTTTTAAGCTTTCTTGGATATATCATTTTCCAATTTTGTCAATTGAAAGATACAAAAATGGAAAAATAAAATAACCCCTTTCCAGTTCTCTCCAGTGATTTTGGATTCAATAAGGTCAATCATTGCTTATTTAATTTTACATTCATAATTCCAAAATTCTTATTGATTTATAAAAAACGATCTTCATTCTCGTCATATAAGAGTCCTAAAGTATCATCATATTTGAAGTCTACTACTTTAACGTTAACTAAAAATTCCCTCATCTCATTATTGTTAATAAAATCACTCAAAGATGGCAAAGCACTTTTTATTCTATAGAGAGGTAAAGGAACAAAAAAATCTCTGATTAACTCCGCAACAAAGATTTTTTCCTTTTTGTCTTTTATTCTTATTTTCTCAAGAACATCTCTTAAAGAACCTTTTTCAAGATTTAACCTACATAGAATTCTTTTATTTTGAACTTCACGCTCTAACAGACCTTGGGGAATTACATCTATTTGGGCTATATCTCGAAATATTTTCTGTGCTTCACTTTTCTTGCTAACCGTGAAGTTTCTAATAGTTTCCAAAGCATTTTTAAAATTTGTCCAATACTTTGTGTTTCTTAGATTTTTTTCGGAGTAAAAATCCTCTACCATTTCTAACTTTTCTTCCTCAGAAAAAATAGCGTTATTCAAAAAAGATTTAGAATTTTCAAGTATATCTTTTTCATACACCGTCCCCTGTCCTGATGTATCTTCTGTAAATACATACACATTGGGTCTATCAGGACAGAAAATCCCATCTCTTTTAAACCTTCTATAAACTCTTCCCATTCTTTGGATTAAAACATCTAAAGGCGCCATCTCAGTTAGTAAAACATCAAAATCAATGTCAAGAGAAACTTCTATAACTTGAGTAGATACTAAGATACCTTCAAAACTTCTCTCTAAAACAGCATTTTCCCTATAAGTCCTATCTGTACGCGTAAATCTGGAATGAAGGAGTAAGGGAGAAAATTCTTTTAGAAATTGGTATAATTTTTGCGATTTTTCAACTGTGTTACAGACAATAAGTATTTTCTTTACCCCATTGTTTTTTAAGTCTATTATGACATTTTTTAAATTATCTTCAGTAAGAGGGGCATTTATCAATTCAATTTTGTGTTTTTTGAGATCTGGAATTTTAGTTATTAAAAAATCATACGTAAGCTCATTTTTTACAAAAGATGGTAATGTAGCTGTAATTATTAAAAATTTACCTCCGAGCGACACTATTTCTTTTAGTCCGTGGATGATTATAGCAATTGTATGGGGTGAATACGCCTGTATTTCGTCAACGATGACTTTTGAGTAAGAAAGAGTGGCGTATATTTTTTCAAAGCCGAAATATTTTAAAGTCGCTGGGAAAAGTTGGTTAGCTGTAGAAACTATAATTGGATAGGATAAATTCTTAGCCATGTCATAATGATAGAAAGCATCATCTGTAGTTAATCCGTTTTCCTCAAATAATAATTTACTTAATGCATCAGAATGAAGTAGACCCACATTGGTTTTCCCGAACAGTTTTGACAGTCTCTCATACATAGCGGTTACAGATGTTCTCACTGGAAGGGTGTAAAAAGTTTTTTGATAATTACCCCATAATAAAGCCATTTTGGTTTTGCCCATTCCCGTTGAAGCTACAACAATTCCATTTTTGTCTTTAAAATCACTTTTAATTTCTATTAGTTGCCACGGTTGTATAGTTTTTGAAAATAAAAAACTTTTAGTTTTTTCATATTTATTTATAGCTTCAGTTTCAACTGGAACATTAGCAGAAGCTGAGTGGTCTATTCTATTTAAAAATCTCAAAAGAATTATAAATTTTGATTCTCTTTTCAAATCAATGATGCCATCAATTCTCTTTGAATAGTATTTTCTTAAAAGCTCCATTCTTTTTTTGAATATCCCTTTTTTTACTAAACTAAAATTGATATTGAAGTACTCGTTTAACTTTACAATGTAATTTTGGACATCAGAATAAATCTTATCTACCAGGTCCCTTAAGTGAGGTAAATCTCTCCAATGATGAAAAGCGATCATATTTAATAGCATTTCATCGGGCTCTTCGACAAAAAGAATCGATAAAAAATTATGAGGAATTTCAGGAATATTACGGCGTGTACCTCCTCTAATCCTTTTTTGAAAAATAGAATTCGCTTTCCCTAAATCATGGTAAAAACAAGCCTTTTTTAATATTTCCCACTCTTTATCTTCAAGCTGTATCCCTAACTTGTCCCTCAATCTTCTTAAATCCTCGAATGTATTTAATACATCTTCGGTATGTTCTTTTAAAGTTTTTTGTGGGTGGGATTTAGCAATTATTTCATCCACCATATGGGTATCCCATCTTTATCTGTTTTTATTTTTATAGTTGCTCCTTCTTCAGGGGCGATTATTTCTCCTCCATAAGCATAAATCACTTTTATCATTTCAAAATTTCTAAATATCTCTTCATCTTCCCGCTTACCTCGGGTCCGCTTACCATGGTGTTTTGGTTTTGATACAAGCTTGTAGTAAGCAGGAATCATATAAGGCACACCTTCAATTTCAAAAGTTTTAGCAGTATCAAATTGAATGTAAGAGTTATATGGAAGATTTATTCCCCTTTCTTCTGTCGTTGAAAGGCCTAACTCTATTTCTTCATCCTCGTTTACCTCCATACTAATAATCAAATCTTCAGGTCTGCCCAGATATGGGAAATAAGGAGGATTAAGAAGAGACGACAGAAGCTTATCATGAAGTTCCACGCTCGGTATCTTTATGTGAATAACTAATTCTAAATCTACTAAAAAAGTGACGATGATAGGATTGGTATTCCTTCTATCTTCTCTTTTTCATATTTGTGATATCTAACGAACTCTCGACACAAATTTCCATATCTCCCCTGAACAGAAATGTTTATTCCATCTATAGTTTGAGTACTAGAAAGCATATTATGAACAAAGCCAAGAACTGTAGAATAGGGTGGGAGCGGATAAGTCTCTATTACTTCCATTGAATATGGTGTTCGAAATACTGCTTTTTCTTGAAATGTTTTGAGTTTTATTATTTTATTCATTGAAAGCCTTTTTCACCTCTTCTTTAATCTCGTCCAACACCTCAAAGGGTGATTTTTCTATACCTAAATTGTCCCCAAATTCCCCTTTTTGTATTCCAATAGATGTTAATTCTCCTATCTTGAATTCTTTGTCATCATTCAGATATTTTGCATCGAGAATCTGTTTTAAACTTTCGTAGTTTATGAAGGGCTTAGAACATTTAATAAAGTCCACAGTTACAGCATTGTGAAAAAATGGCGATTTTTTATGATAGACCCCTCCAACCACAAAAAACGGGATGTGAAAAGATATGTTTCTCCACTCCCTCTGTGGACTTTCTTCGCAACTGAAACATTCCCGTAGCCCTCATCATAATTACAAGGGAATGCTTTAACAAGATAGGTTATTGTTAATGCCTTTCTATCCATTGCTGACCTCCTTTGTTTCTTTATTTTCCAAAAGTTCTTTTTCGCCAGGGTTTATAAAACCTGTTAAGAAAGCAAGGGCTTTCTCCTGGAATGTGATTCTTTCGCTTTCTGTTAATAGGGAGAACAAGTTTTCGGGAACAGGCTTTTCATATACTACAAAAAGTCGAAGGAGTTCATTATAGAAATCTTCTTTTCTTGCACCCCTTATTAATGTCAGAAATCTCTGAGAAATATGAAATCGCTTTTTTGGTCAACTTCATCCACAGAGAAACTCGTTCTCCCAGCTTCCTGAATACCCTTTAATATACCATATGATATTTTGGCACTCATATTTGACCTTCTTTTCTCGTTTATTATAAATTCTAACGAAATTATACTCCAAACAGCAGAAATATCCTTATTTTTTTCACTCAATTTTTCTGGAAGCATTTTAAAAGCAATATAAATTAGTGGCTTTTTTTCAATAAGTCTCTTTAATATTTCAGTAGAAAGATATACAGAATTGTCTTTATAGATTTCATATCGAAAATAAAGGTTATTTAAAAGTGTGTCAAGTTTAAATTCACTAAAAACTTCTGCAAGTGCTTTATCAATGTTAAATCCTAACTCCGTCCATTTTAAGTAATATGTACAATTATTCTTCCAAATCTATTTATTTTATTGTTTTGGAAATTGAGCTCTAATCATGCTTCTCTTTTAACTATGCCTTCCTTATCAAAAGTAAAATAAGCAAATTTTCATATTACTTAATAAGTAATAACATAAAAATACAAGTGTGAGAGGGAAAAGCTTGTCTAATAACGAGAAAAATCATTATGTTTTATATCCTATTACTTAATTTTTACAAAGTTAAGGGTTAAAGTAAATAAATTTAGGTTTTGTCCTATCCTTTCGCATTGATGTTTTTATCTCTGCAAAATATGTATTTTCTAATACCCATCGTGTTTTCTTTTTCGCTAATTGGAGAATTAACTCAAGGGACCTAAAATAAGTATTTATCTTTTCAGCAAATATTCCAAAACGGAAATTGTTCAGTAATGTTTGAAGGTTGTTGTTAACCAAAAATCCTTCCTCAAAGGATGGATAATTGACAAAAATATACTCTGTTTCGTCCAAGTCCCTTAATTGATAAGGTTTTAAATTAAAACCTGCAAATGCACAAAGAAGGATAAGCTGACATACACAACACTTTCTATTGTAGGAAGTGCCATTTTTAACATAATAACTATAGAAATTATCAAAATTGCTACTACTAATGCCTAAAATAGAAAAATCACCTTCACTAAATTCTGAAAAACTCTCTTCTGAAAAGCTTTTTCCACATAAGATACATAAATTCTCCCCATTCTTTTTCCTAACTATCGGGTCTAAATATTTTTTCCTGAAATCTTTTGGTCTTTCTGGTCTATTTTCTTTTGGATTAGCAACTACGCTCTTATTGAAATAAAAACTGCCCAAAAAATCCGATTGTGCTTTGAAGCTATAAACAGAAGAACAAATATTATTTAAATTTCCAAAAATATTATTAACAATTTTCTTTGTTTTTTCTTTGTCTTTTTCAGTGTTTGTCAAGTTTTCCAATTCCATCATGAGTTCCTTGATCTGTTTTATAGAATCTGCCTTTATATTCTCAATCTTTTCCATAAAAGCATCCCAATTCTCATTTGCTTTAAGAGCGAGCATACTTTTTTGAATTGCATTTTCAAGCACTTTAACTTTGTTTTCTATTTTTTGGACCTCATTTTTTATATCTCCACCATTTATACTTCTCAGTTTCTTTCTAATAAAATCAGTAAGTTCCCTCATAGTAAATCTTTGTATTAAATATAGCTTGGACACATATTCGAAATAAAGGATTTCAAAAGTATACAATGCGGATTCTGCTATCTTTACACTACCATCCTCTTTAAACTGAAACATGTCTCTTTTTCCCACGAACTCCAGCACCATCAAAAATCCTACCACCCTATCATTATAAAGCCAGTTGGAGGGATAAAGGGTTATTTTGTTAGGTTTGCTCATTGTTTTGCCTTCTCTATTATAACTTTTTCTATAAAATTAATAAAACTTTCTGTCAAACTGATGAGCTCTCGAACTTCTTTTTTCTACTCTTTGTAATCTTCTTAATGACAACATCATATTTTCGTTCAATCTGAAAGCAAATTTCAATTATTTTGTCAAAAGTCTTTCTGTCCCTTTTATCCAGAAGAATGAGAATATCCACATCTGACTCCTCTGTATCATCCCCCCTTGCCTTTGAGCCAAAAAGAATGACTTCAGCATCTGAAAATTCTTTTTTAATCTCGGATACCAGTTTTTTTAAAATTACTTTTCCCTTTCAATCATTCCCTTTTCACCTCAGACGACAATTTACTCTTTTTTCATTGTTTCTTCAGACTGTTTATATCAAAAGCATCTTCCATTCCTTTAATTTGTTCAATCGTCTTTTTATTTTAGTTTTATTCACTCTTTTTATTCCCTCACTTATATTATATTTTTTTCATATCTTCGCAAATTCCTTTATAAAAAACTTTTTTATCTCATCCCAGTTAACCTTTCTTATGATGGGGAATTCAGGCTCTTTTTCTGCATCTTCAAAATATGTAAGGGCTTTTCTGATAATTATCTCATCATATTCGCCAAATTTTTTAATGAAAAGTTTTATGGCTATTTCACTTTTGATCTTAAGGGTTTCCATAATAAAGTAGACATCCACAAAATCTTTTCTGCTTCCCCGTGAGATGATAGCATTAATTTTCATACAAAGAATGTCTTCTATGCTTGCAATTTTTATTGAGCCAAAGTTTAATGGAGATTTTAGCAGAGAATATGGATAGACAAAAAAAGAAATGTTCACATTTTCAACCTTTGCATGAATTGTATCTGAGGAAATTAATTTTATTTCTTCTGGCTCAAAGTAATAGCGGAAATCCCTTAAATCAATTTCTTTGTGAGTGAAAAAGTCAAGGTCTACAGAATGTCTGTGTCGAAGATAATAGTAAAGTCCAGTTCCTCCAGCAAGATAAAAATATCCCCTTTTAAGCATAGGCTCAATTTTTTTTATGGCTATCTTATGTCTTTTCAGAAGAGTTTTTTTCTTTAACTCCATAGCACAATCTCCAGAAATTTAGCGATTGCTTTGAGATAAGCTTAGGGTAATGGCTTAAAAAATCTTTTATTTTTTCAGAGCCGATTGCTTCTATAAGGGTTTTTACCTGTTCCTTGTTTCCAATTTCAAGAACCCTTGCTATCACAAAGGGAGAATCAAGGTTTTCTAAAATAGATTTCCAATTGTAATCCCAGAAAAGTTCCTTCAAAATGTTTAGTTTTTCTTTATCTTTCATCTTCTATAACAATTCCCTTTTAATTTCCTGAACAATCCTTATTGTATTCTCATCTAAATCAGGATAGTCTTTAATGGATAAAATGGCTCCCAGGTATATTTCAAAGCTCTGGTGTGGAAATTTTTGTTCAAAATCTTTCTTAACAGAATCTATTCCCCACTGATATTTTCTGTAAAGAAATGCAAAGTCAATAACATCCTTACTTTCTATTCTTCTACCCGCACTATAAATTTTATTGAGGAAAATATCGTAGTCAGATGCTATTTTAATTCCTTCAAAATTTTCAAGGGGTCTTATGTTCTGGAAAGGGAAAAATACAAAAGAAATCCTTAAGCCTTCAATAATGAAGTCTATGTTATCTTCAAATCTTTCCTCCTTTTCAACTTTAAAAATTTTCCTCATCTTTACTGCCAATCTTAAAAATGAGAAAGCTCTGAAAGAGAAGAAATCCATATCTTCGCTTATCCTGTGTTTATGCCTGAGCATGACTGCAGTGCCACCTGCAAGGTAGAAATTTTTGAAATTTTTCTGAATCTCCTTTGCGAGCCTCTTCATCTTTTCAAATTCCATTTTCCCTCCACCACTTTATCCAGAACTTAACACCTCGCTTTATACAGGGATATTTAAAAGCTATATCCAGAGTTTCTTGCGAGTATTTTCTATAAACCTCTTTAATCTCTTCAAAACTTCCATATTGAAGAATTCTTAAGATGAACTTCTCAAGAATTACTTTTCCATAGGGACAATCCCAGAAAAAGGATTTGTATTTTTGAGGAATTTTGACAGTTGTTGTATATGATGGTTTTATTCTCAGCAACATTGGCTGAGTTCTTGAATTTGATTGTGAATCCCTTTTACTATAAGTTTTCATCCCTTAACCTAAAAGCTCAATCATTCCAAATCCCTGTCCTGTCCTTACACCGAGACCATAGTCATAGACAAATTGCAATATCTCCTTATCTCTCTCAAGAAAGAAAAACCCCCTGAAGCCTCTTAAATAGGCTCCGTAATGTTTTACAATGGTTTCATTTATTGGTTTTTCAAAATTCCTTCTCTCCTTTTGCAGAGATTTTAAGATAAAAAACTCATCATCGGTTAATGGCTTCAGCTCAATTCCAAAATTCCCTTTCTTCCCTCTAATTCTTTCATACCTTTCATTTGTCCTTTTTTTCAAAACTTTATTAAAAAGCTCTATGTCGTCGGTAGGGATTATATACCAATTTTTAAAATTTCTTGCTGATGCCTCGGGATTTGTAAGAACAGAAATTCCTTTTGTTTTGCAAAGTATTTTTTTATCTTTAATCCTTCTCAATGGCTGTAGGGTTATATTTTTTATCTGTAACTTAGTCCTGCCTAAAAGAATGTTTTCATTTCTTTCTTTTATGGAAATTACACCGTTATAGAAATAGGTTAAAATGGAAGGCTCTCCTGTTGAGAAAAGAAGATAAATTCTATCGCCTGAATGGATTCTCTCACCTTCAATCTCAAATTTATCACCAAGCCAGACAGAGAAAACAAAAGGTTTAGTCCTTTTTTCCTCATAAAAGCTTTCTAAAACACCCGCCTTTGTGAATACTGATTTAAGAAAGGACATAAAGTAGTTTCTATAGTCCTTCGGGAAGCTAAAAGAACCATTGGACAGTAATTCTACCTCTATTCTCAATTTATCCCTCTTTTTATCAAAATTACATTTTTTTTGATATATGTCAAGCCCATGTTTTTACCCATAAGGGGATTTCATACCGAAAGAAATTTCTTGAAAAACCCGATAATTTTGAAACTTGATTTTAATTTTTCTCAGACTTAAAATAAAATATGCGTTTAATTAAGCGTTATATTCTTGAAGAACTTTTGAAACATCTTGAAAGAAAAGAAATTTCTTTAATAATTGGTCCCAGGCAGGCCGGAAAAACTACACTGATGAACCTTCTTGCAGATCTTCTCAATAAGAAGGGGGAAAAAACAATCTTTTTCAGCCTTGATTTTGAAAGGGACTGGCCTTATTTCAAATCTCAGGATTCTCTTATAAATAAGCTTAAACTTGAGTTTGGAATGAATAAAGCCTATGTATTTATTGATGAAATCCAGAGAAAAGAAAATGCGGGCTTGTTTCTAAAAGGTCTTTACGATATGGATTTGCCATATAAATTCATAGTTTCCGGTTCTGGAAGTGTGGAATTAAAAGAGAGCGTTCATGAATCATTAATTGGGAGAAAAAGGCTCTTTGAACTAAACACGATATCCTTGAAAGAATTCATTAATTTTAAAACTGATTATAAATATGAAAATAGGCTTCAGGAATATTTCAAGATTGACCCAAACGCAATAAATCTATTGATGGATTACATAAATTTTGGTGGTTATCCAAGAGCAATTCTCGAAGAAACTCTTTCTGAAAGGATAAACATGATTGATGAGATTTACCGAAGCTACATAGAAAAGGACATATCCTTTTTCCTCGGAGTTGAAAGGACTGATGCTTTTTCAAAATTGATAAAAATTCTTGCAAGCCAGATAGGAAGAATGGTGAATTTTACAGAACTTTCTTCTACATTGGGTCTATCTCTTCCAACAATTAAAAAATATTTTTACTATACAGAGAAAACATTTGTTATTCGAAAGTTAACTCCCTTTTACCGCAATATCAGAAAAGAGATTTCAAAGTCACCGGTTGTTTATTTTTATGATATAGGGCTTAGAAATTACAGTGTTGGGAAATTCGGGAAAATGGATGATTTAACTGAATCGGGTTTCTTATTTCAAAATCTTATTTTAAATCTTCTCATTGACAAATTCTCCAGAGAAGGGGCAGAAATACACTATTGGAGAAGTAAAGAAAAGGCTGAAGTTGACTTTATAATAGATTTAAAAGACAGGATTATACCTGTGGAGGTTAAGTGCAAAAGATTGCTCTCTCCAGAGGTTAAACGTTCCCTCAAAAGTTTCATTTCAAAATATCAACCCGATGAGGCGTGGATAGTCAATCTTTCTTTCTCTGGAGAATTGAGGTCTGAAAGAACAAATTTGAAATTTTTGCCTTTCTGGGAGCTACTTTAAAACAGAGAACTTCAAATAAACGAGCTCAAGAACTCCTTCCACTTTAAGAAAATTTTTTGGGGAGAGTGATTTTCTTTTATGTATTTTTGTGCTTTTATTCCCATTCCATTTCTCAATAATCTGTCTTTTACAAGAAGAGAAGCTATCTCCAAGAATTCTTCTTTTCCTGAATACCATAATCCACCATTACTTTTTGAACAGTAATCAACGAGAGTCTCTTTTCTTTCATTTATGACTGCAGGAACTCCAAGACTCAATGATTCAAAGAAGAAGTAGTCAGGATTGTCTTCCTCTGATGGGAAAAGGGTAAAGAGGGAACCCTTTACACATTCTAACCTTTCTTTTTCTTCTCCAATCTCTATGTATTTTATGTCAGGGTCAAAGGGGAATTTTCTTGAGTATTCACCTAAAACAACAAGGGTGAGAAATGGGAATTTCCTTTTTAAAATTTTGAAATTCTCAAAGATTTCCTTTAAATCCTCATCCTTTCCATAACATAGAATATAATCTGAAAAAATAAAATTTCTTTTTCTGAACTGGTCAGGAGCAATCTTTATTTTGATATCTATACATGGTTCAATAACTTCGCTTTTCTTAAATCCCAATTTAAAATTTTCCTTTTCTCTTTCTGTAATGAAAACAAGACCATCAAATTTAGAGAAAATTCTTGAAAGATAATCTTTTTCTTCTACTTTTTCGTAAAGATAAGGGACAAGGATTTCTTTCCCTTTTAATCTTTCAGCTCCTTTAATATTTTCATAATGGTGAAGCCCAAAAAAGAGAATGGCATCATAGTTTTTCTCTTCTTCAATGAGCTTTTTCAAAAGATGAGGTGAGAAAGTCTTTCCCTTTTCTAATTCGAATCTCTTTATCAGCACACCATTTAAAATGTATTCACCCTTTTCTCTTCCATTTGTGCTTGTATAAATTACAACATCAATCCCTCTTCTGTAAAGATTTTCTGCATTTGCTCTGCAATATATTTCAAGAGGTTCAAATTTTTCAATTCCATAATTAGCAATTACAAAAGCAAGATTCATAAAGCCTCAAGATAACTTAGAAGAATCTTTAAATGGTCAAGATTTTTAAAGTATTCAAGCCTTCTTCTCTGGGATTCAAGGACGGATTCCCTTAACGATTCATCGTAAATGACTCTGTGGACTATCTCTGCAACTTCATCAATCCTCTTTTCCTCAAAAATTATTCCCGCATCCCCAAGAGTAAATGGAACTGCGGAGGAATTGTAAGCAACAACCGGAAGGTCGAAATACATGCTTTCAACCGCTGGAAGGAAAAATCCTTCATGCTCACTCATTGAGAGGAAAACCTTTGAAACTCTGTATAATTCAGCCAGTTCAGAATCAGGGATGTGGTCCAGGAAAAGGACTTCGTCCTTGGATACTTTGAGTTTCGCCATTAATTTTATTAAGGAGTCAAAATAAGGAGGACAAGAAAAGGTTTTTCCTACAATCAAAAGTCTTATCATGGGTGAAATAAATTTTTTATAATATGCAACAAATCTTATCAAATCATCAATCTTTTTATTGGGGACAACCCTTCCCACAAATAGAATATTGGGGATATCGTCAGAAAATATTTCTTTTATAAAGAATTCTCCCTTCGTTTCATATCTTCTCCAATCAATGAAAAGGGGTAGAATACCTGTTTTCTCAAACCCGAGTTCCCTTATTTCCTGTTCATTGAAAGGAGAGTCGCATAGAACAAAATCTAAATGGGGGAGTAGTTCCTTAAGTTGTCTTCTTCCCTCATAGCATATTCTAACCATCTTAGAATCAAAGGAAAGAAAAAACTCATGGGGGGTTATGTTGTGGTAAATTATAACTTTTTTACCCTTAGCCTCTTTAAGAAGCTGATTGAGGGGAGATGGTATTGCATAATGAAGAATAGAAATGTCTGACGCTCTGTCCCACTCCTCATAATTTATTGCATCGTTCTCAAGGCCTGGATCTGTATCAATACAGTAAATATCAGAGCTAATCCCCTTATTTCTTAATGAATCCCTTATGAAGAGAGCTTCACTTCCAATGGCATCTCCGTAATGAAAGGCAGGAAGAAGCTGATCAATCCTCAATTTCTTTCACCTCGTATAGGTATTTCAAAAGCATTTTTTTAAGGTTAGCTTTTTTATATTTTTGAAAGACGATTTTTTGCTTTGAAATTACCTCTTCCCTGTATTTCCTATCTCTTACAACCCTGTCAATTGCCTGAGCAACATAAAGAGGATCCTTCTTTTCCAGTAAAATTCCTGCACCCTCCATTGTTTCAGGCACTGCAGTGGATGAGAAAGCAATAACAGGGATTCCCATATAAAAGGACTCAATAATAGGAACGCAGAACCCCTCATGCTCTGAAAGAATCACAAAAACACTGGCAACTCTGTAAAAAGAAACCAGTTCACCAAAGGTAACATGTCCAGAGAAATGAACATCTTCGATTTTCAATGATTTTGTCAAATCAAGAAGGGAATAATAGTATCTTTCAAATCCCGCATATTCGCCTACTATAAGGAGTCTGGAAGATGGATTGAATTCTTTTTTGTAAATGTTAAAGGCAAGGATGAGGTGATGAACTCCCTTGTTGGGAATTATTCTTCCAACAAAAATAATGTTTGTTTTCCCATCGGAGAAAATATAATCTATTGCTGTCTTTTTCGCATTATCAAAGGCTTCGAAGTCCCTTATAATCGGAAGAACTGCGGTCCTCTTATAACCAGATTCCTCAAGCTCTTTTCTATTGAAATCTGAGTCTCCAAGGGCAAGATGGGTTATATCAACAAAATCTTTAAGCTCAACTCTGCCAAGATAAGTGTATTTTGCAACTTCTTTCTGGAAATCAACAAAAAATTGAAAGGGAGTGATATTGTGATAAATCATGATTCTCTTGTTTTTTGCTGATTTGTAAAGTTTTGAAATGGGAGAGCCGATTGAGAAGTGAAAAATAACAATATCATCTGGTTCAACAATATCAAAAAATTCCTCTTTTCTACTGAGAAAACGAAGAACTTTTGGATGATAAAAATGGGAGAAGATATGGGCTTCCAATCCTTCCTCTTCAAGAATTTTCTTTATAGCAATTGCCTCATCGGAAATAGCATCTCCATATGTGAGGGATGTGAGGAGCTGATGGATTTTCATAGAATCCTCTCTACAAGCCTCAAATATTTACTCTCTATCACATCCCAGCTGTAATTTTCTTCAAAATATTTTCTTCCTCTTTTCCCCATTTCTTCTGCAATTTCCTTCTCTTTAAGGAGGAAAAGGAGCGCATCTCTGAACTCTTCATAATTCTCATAATAGAGTCCACCATTTGACCTTTCAATATGACCTTTCAAAACCTCACAATTCCCATTGGCAAGGACTGGTTTGCTGGAGCCAAAAGCTTCAAGAGTCACTATGGAAAGTGATTCATAAAAGGATGGCATTAAGAGAAGTTCTGAAGCCATAAGGGCGTCAAATTTCTCCTGATCTGATAGAAAACCAAGATGGGTTATAAGTGGATGGGAAGGAATGGGAATTACAGGAGTGCCAATTAAAACTAATCTTATCTTCTCGCCAGTTTCATGGAGAAATCTCAGAAAATAGTCAAAAAGTTCATTGCATCCTTTATTGGGATCTATTCTACCTATGTAAATTAGAAATTTATCATTTACTCCATACTTTTCTCTAAATCTTGAAGGATTTCCTTCCATAATTTCAGAGCCAGCCCCAATAATTTCAAAGGGAATATTGTAATTTTTAGAAATATTTTGAACAAGCTCACATTCTTCAGGGCTAATATAAACAATACCCTTAGGCTTGTTAAAATTATCCCTGAAAATTCTCATGGAAAGGGCAGGGTCATGTTCAGCAGTTGGAACAAGGATAGATTTTTCTGGCACTTCATTGATTCCAAAATAGGAATGAAAATATCTATAGGAGAAAAAAATGAAAAAATCAAATTCCTTTCTGTTTTTTTTGATCCAATTTATTAGTTGGGGAGAGTAAGGACCATTTTCTTTTACCCATTCCAGTTCATCTTCAAACTTATGCTCTTTACCAAAAATCTTTTCCTGGATCTTTCCAAATTCTTCTATGTTTCTCTCCTTTTTAACAGAAAATCTCCTGACAGGAATTCCATTTATCTCTTCAACCCCTTCACTGTAATAATTTTTCCATGTAATGTAGTCAAGGGCACATGAAGCCAATCCTTCTATATGCCAGTGCTTTCTCATTTTTTCTGCTACAAGCCTGGCATAAAGCTCTGCACCTCCACTCACTTCCAGACCATATCTTTGAATAACAAAGGCTACTCGGATTCTATCCATGAGAAAGATTGATTATAAATAAAAATAGTTTTGAAGACAAGCACTATAAAGATTGGCTAAAGAAAAATCTGTTCCAAAAGCAAGATTCTTACTTTATTATATTTTTGTTTTAATCACTTTATTTGATTTAACTTTCGATCTCCTCTCTTTCTAATTTAGCCTTTTCAATTAATGACCGATTATAAAAAATCCAAAACAGGAAAACAACTAAGGCAATTAAATTTTTTATCTGATTACCGATAAAAGAAATTTTAATTTGTTGAAGAGAAACTTTCAAAATTTTTATGAAGGGGAAAGGTTCTTCATGTGGAACAACTTGAAATATGTACCCATCTATCGCATAGAGGTTAATAATAGAAAGAAAAGCGAAAATAGCTATAGCTAAATATTTTAAAAATGGAACTCTTCGGATAAATGAGAGAAAAGAAGCAAGTCCAAATGCAAACAGTGGAATGCAATTTATAAGTCTTCTCATCCCAAAGGCATCCCCTCCCCACCACTGAGGAAGGGTTGAATTAAATAACCATTGAAAGAGAAAGCCTATCAGAAAAATTCCATTTAGAAGACTTCTCTTAAGAATGCTCAATAAAAGTCCTGCAATAGAAAAAAGCAGTATAGGATGCCATTGGAAAAGACCATGTTTTGGTGAAAAAAGAATCTCCAAAAAATATTTGGGAATATATCCGACGAAATCCCTACCCTGAGGTATCCCAAACCAGAATCCATAGATTATCTTGAAAACGATAATTTGGTAAGAAAAGACGACTAAAAAAGTAAAAATATAAAGGATTAAATACCCGATATTCTTCTTCATCCAGTGAAGAACATGCCTAAAGGAGAAGGAATTTAGAATCAGAAAAATAGGAGGAAGGATAAAAAATGTAACGTCCTGCCATCTTGTGATAGCTATCAGTCCATTTATCGCTCCCAAACTAAACCATTTTTTAAAAGACTCCTCTCCAAGGTTCTTGAGCCATAAATACAACATCAATGAGATCAAAAAAAATGAATGAACATGGGACATAAAAGGCTCAAATGCAAGATAGTAGGTCAAAGGCGTTGCAAGCATCATAAAAACTGTAGAAAAGAAAGAAGGTTCTTCCTTATAAAAAAGTCTGAGAGACTTCCACAAAAGGATTATACCGAGAAAACCGTAAATTTTGGTTCCAGCGGAAGTAAAAAGAACAAAGATGGAAGAGTAGCCATCGATTAGAACATTCCCTCCAAATAAATTAATGATATGAGTAATAAGAAGAGCAAGAAGGAAAAAAGGAGACCAGAGAATTACAGGACCGATAGAGTAAGGGTTTGGAACATAGCCAGTAGAGGTCTTATCTGCCGGCAAGGGTAATCCATATTTCCAGCTTTCGAGTTTCTCAAATTCATTTGCAAAATTTAAATCTCCATCCATAAAAATTGACCTTAGATAAGAGTAATAACCAACACCATCACCATCAACCTTAACAGGGTATGAATACCCCCAATACCAAAAATAAAGGAAAAGGATTAAAAGTACTAAAAAGGAGAGGAGATGGGAAGACCTGGAAAAAAATTTTGCAACTAAACTATAAATATTCCGGACCTTTTTATAAAAAAATATGGCAAGTAGGAAGGAGGAAATAAAAAATTCAATCGATATATTTGATAGACCTCTCAAAGAAATCTTTAAAAATCCAAGCTTTATATTGAACCCACCAGAAATGAGAACCATGAGTAATAATAAAAATGTAATAATTGTCAATGAAAGGAAGAAAATATAAAAGAATCTAAAAATAATTTTTTTGAATTTTTCGCTTAAAGCAAGTCTATTTGAATCGGGCTTTCTTTTAAAAATGAACATTTAGAAAAAAATTATATTTGAAATTCTATCTGTATTCAAACCTATCTTCTTACAAAGCAATTAGCAAGGGTAATTGATAATTCTCATTTGTGAATAACTCCCTTTTCTCTAAAAAATAAATTGCCTCCAACTTGGATAGCAAATCGAAGTTAATTATAGTCTAAACGAATAAATTTAAACAATTTTTTTGAGATTACTGAGTAAAGTATATCTTAGCGAGGCTTCTTGAGTTTTTTTGACAGATTACTCTTTAAAGAATTAAGGATTGGAAATCTCTCGATAATAGTTTTTACCAATGGCAATTTTCGATACAACCTTTTTAAGAATAAAAATATTTCTTCTCAAAATTAAACAAATCGCAATTTAAACATCCGAGAGGAATCTTACCATTCATAATTTCTTCTCTTATTTTCTGGGCTTCATTGCTTTTCCATACCTCTTCAAATGATTGTGTTTGGAGGTTTCCAATCTTTCCTTCTAGTCTTTTTTAGAAACAGCAGAAGTATACATCTCCATTTACCTCGATTAATACATTTTCCCAGGCTTGGTGCAAAACATTTTTTTCATGGTTATAAACTCACAGGTGTTTCAATAAACAACTGAATACCCAGTTTCTTTGCAACCTTGCTTACCTCTCGCATAGTTTCTATGAATTCTTGCGAGTCCAGGTCAAGCATCTGTGCTCGATAATGAAAGAGAAAATCTTGATTCCAGAGCTGGTAATCCTCTGCCACAGATTTATTAAGAACACCAAAATGAACTATTTCAGCTCCAAGTTCCTTTGACAAACGGATAAACTGAACAGCTTCTTTGAGATTGAGTTTCATCAAGGTTATATTCATCTCGATTGTTGGAAATTTGCTATCCATCTCATTTTTTAATTCTGAGAGTCTTTTTATGTTCCTGATTACTCTCTCGAAATCAACTCTTCGTATTTTTTTAAATACCTCTGCAGTAGCAGCATCGATCGAAAAATTAATTACTTTTAATCCTTTTTCAATTAGCAATCTACTTTTTTCTTCTGTAAGACTGATTCCATTTGTATTAAACATAACACTTGTTTTGCCAGTATCAATAGAGTCGAGAATTTCGAATAATTTTCTCCCTATCAAAGGTTCTCCAATGCTATGTAATGATATCACTTCAAAATTTTTTAAATAAGGTTGAATCTTTTCAAACACCTTTTCTGGAAGATTCTTATTTTCATCATCTCCTCTTGTATGTAATACTCTTGTGTAACACATTACACAGGGAGGATTTATATCACAATAAGTCGTAGTTTCAAGTTCCATAGAGATTGGAAGTGGAGCTTCCCTTTCACCATATATTCTTACTTTGTAAATAACCAGAACCGGAGGATTCCCAGAGTCTTAAATTATCTTATCTTCGGTCTTCAGATATAAGCTTAGCTTTGCTATATTTTTACATGTTTTTAACGGAAATGAAATTCGGCGAATTCCATTTTTCAATCTGAATTTTTTGTGAGGACGATCATTTAATTTTATAAATAAGGTATATGAAACATCCTTTAGTTCTGAAGGAGGCTCAAAAAAGAAAACTACAAACTTCTTTCCATCCTCTTTTTTCAAATTAAAAAGCATTATTTCGCCTTTTTCGACAAGTAACAGACTCTCTTCTGTTATTTTTAGAGGGAGCCATCCTTTTGTAAAAATCGGAGAACTCAAATCTTTTTCCAAAACTATTGAAACCAAGTCTACCATCATTCCTAATTCTCTCGGATCACCACCTTTTTCCTTTTCAAATACTCGATCAAGCAAGAGTTCAATCTTAGCATATGGCTTGCTAAGTTTAAGCGGAAATAAATAGACATTAGTGCGCGGTAGTATTTCACTCTCCCCGATATATTTCCCATTCACCCTGACACTAAGAATCGGATTTCGAGTATTCAGAAATGGATGTCCTCCAACAATGACTAAATAAAAAATCCCATTATCAATGTTTTTAATTTCGGAAATCTCTGCAACGGCATTTTTTTCATCCATCTATAGCTGTGAAATTCGTCCTTTTCCTCATCGTTCCATCCCAAAATAAAATTTATTTTTTGATTACAACTAAAAATTTTGCTCCACTTTTCAAAAAGATTCTTCTTCCCTCTTTTCAAGACTAAATATTAATACGCCGCCTCCCGAATTGTCAAGAATAAACAGGAAGGGAATTTGGAACTATTTATTTCTTTGCGAATTGGCAATTTCCTTTACTGCATTAATTGCAAATTCAACCTCTTCCATTTTATTAAAAGGACCAAGTCCGAATCTAACAGCCCCTTTTATTTTATCTGTTCCCAGCTGCTCATGGACAAGAGGAGCACAGTGGAGACCAGTTCTACAGGCGATATTGTAGTCGACATCAAGAAAAGTCCCAGTGTCTCCTGCTTCAAGCCCTTCAATGTTAAAAATAAAAACACTTATATGATTCACAAAATTTTCCTGACAATAAATTTTAACGCCATCTATCCCTTTCAGCCCTTCTATTAGTCTCCGAGTTAATTCCATTTCGTATTTGTTTATATTTTCAATATTTTTATTTAAAATCCATTTCACTCCCGCATTCAATCCCGCAATACCAAGAAGATTGGGAGTTCCATATTCAAGCCTGTAGGGATACTCCTCAAGATGATGCCTTTCAGCAGAACGGACTCCTGTTCCGCCCGCCCTTGTATGTTTTATATTTACTCCTTCTCTAACACACAATCCACCAATACCTGTAGGTCCCATGAGGGACTT
This sequence comes from uncultured Clostridia bacterium, assembly GCA_964531645.1. Lineage (GTDB taxonomy): Bacteria > Acidobacteriota > Aminicenantia > JBFLYD01 > JBBIMS01 > JBBIMS01. The sequence continues at coordinate 16,550 of CAZHEF010000019.1, read as the reverse complement.
ATGCCCTGTGAAAGCAACCATATCAATGTTCATTTCTTCCATGTCTATCTTCACTTTCCCTGCGGTCTGCGAAGAATCTATAAGGAACGGAATACCCCTTTCTCTACACAATCTACCGATTTCTTTTACAGGCTGGACAGTCCCTATAACATTGGAGCCATGGTTTACCACCACCAGCTTGGTATCTTTCTTGAATCTCTTTTTAAACTCATCCGGGTCTACAAATCCCATTTCATCAAATGGGACATAGTCTATTTCTACATTTTTATATTTTTGCAGATGATATAAGGGTCTTAGAACTGAGTTGTGTTCAAGGGTAGTGGTTATTGCGTGGTCTCCTTCATCCAGAATCCCAAAGATTGCAAGATTAAGTGCATCTGTTGAATTATAGGAGAAAACGACCCTATTGGGGTCGCTCAAATTAAAAAATTCTGCAAGAAGTCTTCTTGTCTCCTCCACAAGATGCCCGGCCTGAATGCACAAATCATACCCAGAGCGACCCGGATTAACCCCGTAATTCCTGAAAAAATAATCCATAAAAACATGAACCTCTTCAGGCTTTGGAAATGATGTTGCAGCGTTGTCAAAATAAATTAATTTTTCCATATTACACCTCAGAAATATAAAAAATATTAAAATTTATTTTCCACAAAGTCAAAAACATTTATTTATAGAGAAATTCACTATACATTACCGTCAATTACCACTAAAATATAAATCCATTACTTCTCCCGATTTTCGATTTATAAAAATAATGTTGGGACGGCGGGCAGGAACAAAAATTTCATATTTTTTCCCTTCTATCTCAATGATTCTCTTTATATCCGATGAAGACTCATTTACAAATATAGCAAGAATATGCTCTCCTGTTTTTAAAATCCTTGTTGTAAGAGGTATCTCTGCAAAATAGTGGGTAACCTTTGCCTTTTTTAATACCTCCTTAAAAAGAGCAATGAGGGGTTCATCCTCCCTTGCGAGTTCAAGGGGGAGAGGTTCATTCCATATATTCCCATCAAAGGAAATCCTTTTTGAACCTTTTTTTAGCCATTCTATTTCTCCTTTATCAAAGGTTACAAATTTCTGAATATCTTTTAACCCCCACTGGGTTTCTTCCCTGAGACTCAATGTCATCACTTGATCTAACAATCCTGATTTTATTAGTAAATCAGGAATTCTACCATAGCAATCTCCAGTTAATGGTCCTGTTATTAAGATCTTTGCTCCCAGTTTAGAAGCTTCCAAGATATTTGATAGGGCTGATTCATCAATGAATTCAGGAGTTGGAATTATTAGTAATCGGGCATTTTTTATCCTTTCAAGGGAAATTTTGTATTCAGAGATGGCATAAGGAACGATCCCAAAATGGTCAGAAAGAATCCTTACAACTCTTTTTGTTGAATCAATTGCTAATGGTCTTCGGGAAAGGATTCTTGAATGGGGAATGATCAGGAAAACCTCTTCTTTTTCATAATCATCGAGGTGATTAGAAATTTCATTGAAAAATCTTGAAAAGTTCATTAAAACATCAAGCTCTAATTTTGCAGTTCCATCTGCCCTAAAAATTCCAATGACTGCTTCATTATCGATGGGCTGATATGGATTTATATTCCAAATCCATTGGACTGCTCCACAAGCTCTTGAAGCAAAGGCATAGGCAAATTTTCTCTCAAGAAGTAGAGCGGAATTTTCAGCATTTCTCCACAAATTTCCATCTATATCTTCAAGCCTCATTATTCCAGTTTCCTGAACAAGGTTGGGTTTTTCAGGAACTTTTGTCATAACACCATCCCATAAAAGATCTGAATTGTTCCACCATGTGTGAATGCATGTGTAATCTACTGAATCATAGTGAAATTGGGGAGATGGGCTGAAGGATGTCCCCGCTTCATCCTGTCCAACAGTAACCAGACTTTTCCCTGAGATATTTTTTATTGTTGAGCTCAATTTTTTTGCCCAATCACTGAAAATATCCTGGGAAAATTTATGAAAATCCATAACCTTTCTGTATCTTCTATTTTCAATGGAAGGGTAATAGCTGAATTCATTGCTCGCTGGCAAAGATAACGGTGATATCGAATCTCTCCACAGAATTGAAAGATTTGTGACATCTTTTCCATGTCTTTTATAAATCCACTCAGCCCATGCTTTTCTTTCAAATTCATCATAAAACGGTCTGTTCTGCCATAGAAAATTATGGGGAGCATAGGAAGGCTCATTTATAAGATCGTAGTGAATCCATCCACAATCTTTGAAATGATTTGCAATGGAAGATATAAAAGATTTCTGCCACTCAATTGCAGAGGGATCAAGGTAAGGATTGGGGCTCCAGGAAGGGGGTGGAAGAAAGGCAAAGAATGTGAAGCATACAACAATCTCATGTTTAGCTGCTGTAAGAACAAATGCTTCAAGAGCTCTGAGGAAATTTTCATCAATTGCCCAGGAGTCAAGCATTGTCCTTGGCCATCCAGTCCATATCCCCGTTCTCACAAAGTTAATTCCTGCTTTTTTCATCATCTCAAAATCCCTATCCCAGAGAAAAGGATTTGGTTCTAAAAGAAATTTTCTGTGAACATCGGAAGCCATGTAGGTTGTTCCAATAACAGGGAATACTTTCCCTTCTTTAAGAAGCCAATCCCTTGAAGTGGAAATTTGAGGAGATTTTTTGAATAGATCCTCATCCTTAACCCAGAATCCTGAGCATCCAGTAGCTGGATGAAAATCAGAATCCGGGATTAAAACCTCAATTTTGTATAATCCGGGCTCAATATTCCCTCTTGTTTTAAACAAGAAATCTCCCATCCTATTCTCCCTTTCCCCATAAAGAGAGAGATTCTTTGATAAAATCTCTTCCCCATCCTCTTTTTTAACAATCAATTTTACTTTCTCTAAAGTTTTCTCCCAACCTTTAATCTTTGGTCTTCTTATAACAAGTTTTATTCTTAAACTCTCTCCTTGCTCTATGCATGCTGGAACTGGGAAAATTTTTATCTCTGAAGAGCCTTCAATCCCTCTCCTGACAAGATTTTTTAGTGTTTGCGAATCTATTTTCATATTGGATGTGAGAAATACCCATCTTCCTCCTGCAGAATTTCCTGATAATCTGTCGATTTCAATAAGGGGTGAAAATCTTGGAATACCTGAACTATCAAAAATATGAATTAATGACCTCAGTATGGCTTCCCTCTGTCCTGATGAACCATCCTCATTTTCCAGTTCCTTTCCAGTTGCAAATCGAACTACCAGTTCAAATATTTTTGTAGGCATCTCTAATTTTCTTGCAATCCATCCTGTTCCATCAACATTTACGATGGAATATTTTTCATCCTTTCTCAGCTCAAAAGCTTCTGCAGGTCCAATCAGTAGTTCTCTTGCCCAGGTTGGTTGCCTTATTCCAAGAATCCATTTTCCCTTTTCACCTGAGGATTCCCATAAAACTGGTTGATAAAAAGGGACTCCACCGATATTTATAAAGTTCCCTCCATTCTTTAAAAAATCTCTTATAGTATCCCATGCCTGGACAGGGAATGCGCTCCCATATGGAAGAATAAAAAGATCAAAACTGTTAGTATTCAGAGAATTCCTCAATCCTTCCACAGACGAAATAACAGTAACATTGAAATCCTTTAAAGCCTCATTTACTAAAGATGGAGAAATCGGCTCTGCATCAATTGTAGGAAACCCATCTGCAATGAAAACTGCAACCTTTGGAAAAAAATTATTGTTTTTGGATAATAAATGGAATGGATAGAAAACAAGTGAAATTAAAATGAAAAATTTTAGAAAATTATGACACATTATCCCCCCTTGAATTAAAATTTTTTTGAAAAATTTACAGAATCTTAAACTTATGAGTCAAATCATTTTTGAGATCCAAAAAGAATTTGTTCCATTTCCTTTTCAGAGCTAACTATGAAGGGAGCTCCAAAACTATGAACAGGTCGGTTTCTCAAAATGAATAGAGCTCTCTTGGCGATATACTCGAAATTTTCTCTGTAAGAATGACTTGAAGAGATTGTATATGCTCTCTTAATCATCTCAACCTGTTCATGAACTGGATCGGATGGAGATATTTGCGCTTCTTTACTTGAAATTTTTGATCTTTCTTTCCCGGGAATCAGGTCAAGGATATTGACTGTTGCATTTTTCTTTTTTGTTGAAGGAACTAGGAGAGCTGGAATTTTTTTGCATCCTGACTCATAAATCTCATTACTCTCAACAATCCAGCCGAGATTTATAACATTAAGCCCTGAGGAAACAAACTCAGACAATCTTGATAAAAATGGTGAGATCACATAATTCACACTTTCATCAAGCTCATTAAACCTGTTTAGTACAAAATAAACCTTAAACTCCCAGACACTTTCCTTTAATCTCTCCACAATTTCTTCTCTCAAGGCTTCTTCAGCCTCTTCAATTAATTTGTCTATATTATTAAATATTTCATCGTAAACATCCTCGATTTTCTGGAGAATATCAGAGAAAAGTTTGACATAGTCGATATCCCATTTTTTAAGACTTTTCCAGAGGGGGGAAGAAGGAGAAAAAAGAACTTTAAGCCTTCTCAAAATTTGGGCTCTCACTATTTCTACAGCAGCAAAGTTGGCAGCAGGGAGAGTAGGCGTGAAAATTAGAATACCCGAATTTGAAAAGGGCATGAAATCGAGGACTCTACTATCAAGACCAGCTTTAAGGTCGAGAATTATAAAATTTGCATCCAGGGAATTAATCTCCCTTATAAGGGTCTTTCTTTTTTCATCGTCAAGATGGACAAATTCATCCATTGAGCCATAAGGAGAGGCAATGAAACCGAAATTGCTGAACTCACCTTTTGGGTCTAACCTCCTATCAAGGGGAGTAATACAATCTTTAAGGGGCACACCTTTTTTGAAAAAATGGTAAAGGTCATATTTTATAGGTATATCAATACTGTTTCTTATACTGGATGTTCCAAAGTCAAGGTCAATCAGAACTGTTTTCCCATATTTTGACAATCCCAGAGCGAAATTTATTGCGAATGTGGTCTTTCCAACCCCACCTTTTCCTGAAGAGACAGGTATTATCCTTTTCATCGCTTAAATATTATATCATACACCAAAAAATAAAATTAAAAAATAAGTATTCAGTTTTAATTTTCTTTTTTTTAGGATATAATTTTTCCTTATTTTTGTAATTAGGGAGGTTTTTTATGAAAAAATTGGACATTTCACTTTCTAATCTGAAGGAGCTCTTCCCATCTGACTTTACGGATGAGCAAATTTCTCATGCCCAGACTTTGTTTTTAAAGGAGCTCGCTCTTTCCCTTCACAAGTTCTACAGAGGTAAAATAGCCACAATTCCAAAAGCCGGATTATACGGATTCAACTGGTTCAATATCTGGTATACTCCTGGAGTCTCCAAAATCTCAACCACAATAAGGGATGTCCATGACCTTTCCTTTGAGCTGGCAAACAGAGGAAATCTTGTTGCGGTTGTTTCAGACTCTTCTCGTGTTCTTGGTGATGGCGATGTCTCTCCTTCCGGTGGTCTTGGAGTCATGGAAGGGAAAGCATTCTTAATGAAGTATCTGGGTGGAATTGATGCTATTGCCCTCTGCATTAATAGCTTCAACGAGAGGGGGGTTCATTGTCCTGACAAAATTATTCAGTTTGTTAAAATGCTCGAGCCAAGTGTAGGAGCGGTCAACTTAGAAGATATAGCCCAACCTCAGTGTTATAAAGTTTTAGATACCTTGAGAGAAATTTGCGAAATTCCTGTCTGGCATGATGATGCTCAGGGAACAGGATGTGTTACTTTAGCGGGTTTAATAAATGCTCTCAAGATTGTGGAGAAAGACCTTGACAAAGTAAAAATTGTCTTATACGGAGCGGGTGCATCAAATACAACAATTGCCCGTTTAATAATAAAAGCGGGTGGAAATCCTGAGAAAATTATTCTCTTCGACACAAAGGGAGCTCTTCACAAGGACAGGATAGACATTAAAGAGGACACTGCATTCTACAGGAAGTGGGAGCTCTGCGAGCAAACAAACCCTGACAAGATAAAGGATATAGAAGAAGCGATGAAGGATGCAGATGTTTTAATTGCAATGAGTAAACCCGGTCCGAACACTGTAAAGAAGGAGTGGATAGCAAAGATGGCAAAGAAATCCATTGTTTTTGTATGCGCAAATCCTGTTCCTGAAATATACCCCTATGCAGCAAAGGAAGCTGGTGCTTACATTGTTGCCACTGGAAGAGGTGATTTCCCCAATCAGGTTAATAATTCCCTCGGATTTCCTGGGATTCTGAAAGGAGCTCTTCTGGTGCGTGCAAGAAAGGTTACTGATGAAATGGCTATCTCCGCTGCTTACTCCCTTGCAAAATTTGCAGAGAAGAAAGGAATTCATCCTGAATATATAATCCCTACAATGGATGAGACAGAAGTGTTTGCTCAGGAAGCAGCTGATGTTGCAAATCAGGCTATAAAAGATGGAGTCGCAAGGATAAAACTGAGCTGGGAAGAAGTCTATAACAGAGCTCTCCAGGATATAATGGAGGTAAGGGGAATGATAAAGCTTCTAATGGATAAAAACTATATAAAGAAACCTCCGATGAAACTTATCGAAGATGCTCTAAAGAAAGCAATAGAGGCCGTGAAATAAGGGGCAAGAAGAGCAGCCAGGCGAGACGAGCAAGAAAAGAAGTTTAGAACTAAATAATTAAAAGTAAAAAACGAGTATTAGCTCTCAACAAAGTTTTGAATGGGCAGAATAAAATGTCCATTGTTTATTTCTATCCATTTAAAGGAAAAGATCAGAAAGAGGAGTTAGAAAGAGTCCTTTTAAATCTTTTCAGGCTTACAGGTTTTCATGAAAAGGTTTCTGAGGGTGATTATATTGCAATTAAGATGCATTTTGGAGAGGAGGAGAACAGAGGATATATAAAGCCAAATTTTGCAAAAGTTATTTCTGATGAAATAAAAAGAATAGGCGGGAAACCTTTTTTCACTGACACCAACACTCTCTACAAAGGAAGGAGAGCCAATGCCATTGACCATTTAATGTTAGCTTATGAACACGGTTTTACCCCTGAATATCTTGGAGCGCCTGTTATTATAGCTGATGGACTCTTGGGAAATGCAGAGGCGAAAGTTAAGATAGATGGTAAACATTTCAAGGAGGTTCCCATTGCAAGGGAGCTAGCCTTCTGTGACGGGATTGTTTCCCTAAGTCATTTCACAGGTCACATTGTGACTCTGTTTGGAAGCTGTCTTAAAAACCTTGGAATGGGTGGTTCATCAAGAGCAGGAAAGCTTTTACAGCACTCATCTGTAAAGCCAAAAGTAAAAGAGAAGAGATGCACAGGATGTGAAATCTGTGTGATGTGGTGCTCAACGGGAAGCATCAAAATGGTTGAAGGGAAAGCTTTTATAAATCTTGAAACATGCATTGGGTGCGGGCAATGCTTGAGTGTTTGCAAGTTTGATGCAATCTATTTCAACTGGGAAGAATCTTCTGAAAATGTTCAGGAAAAAATGGTGGAGCATGCATTGGGAGTTTTAAAAGGGAAGAAAGCAGTTCATATAACTTTTTTAAACCATATAACCCTTGATTGTGACTGTATGGCAAAGGATGAGTCTCCTGTTGCAAAGGATATTGGAATCCTATCAAGCCTCGACCCTGTTGCCATTGATAGAGCAAGTCTTGATCTTGTTGAAAGGAGTGTCGGAAAGAGTTTTGCCCATCACACCAATAGACCGGAAATTCCTGCCAATCAAATTTTATATGCTGAATCATTGGGGCTCGGCGAATCCATTTACGAATTAAAATTAATTTAAATGGAGGAATTTATGAATTTAAAGAAAATTATCATTTCTATTTTTTTGCTTTATCTTTTTCCATCTTCAATTTTTACGGAAAATAAAAACTCAATTATTGATCTTTTGAAAATCGAACCTTCTCCTCAATCCATTGATTATGTGACCAATAAAAAACAATTCCATCTCTTTACTCTTTTAACAGAGCAAAGACATTCGAAAACATGGAATTTAAGTTCTGTTATTCAAGAGAATACTTTGAAAGGATTGAGAATGCTTCTTGATGTGGACAATGATATTGTTAGGAAAATAGAGGAGCTGGCAGAAAATACTTTAATTCTTGAGCAGGCTGTTTCTGCGGTTCAGAGAAGTCTGGAAGAAAGAAGAAAAATATATTTTTATGGGTGTGGTGCAACAGGAAGGCTTGCAAAACAGATGGAGTCATCGTTCTGGAGACCTTTCTGGAAGGAACTGAAAGGAACAACCGTGTGGCAAAAAATCAAATCCCATGTTCCTGAGGATATTGAAAATATGCTAATAGGCGAAATGACAGGAGGAGATAGAGCCCTTATAAGCTCCCTCGAAGGATTTGAAGACCTTCAACTGATTGGAAAACTTCAGCTCATTGATAGAGGGATAAAAAAGGGAGATATTGTTTTCTGTGTAACCGAGGGCGGGGAAACATCCTCAGTAATTGGAACTATCCTTTATGCATTGTCCCAGTATGATGAGAAGGAGAGAGGAGAAATTTCAAGAAGGAATCTTTATTTTGTATACAACAATCCTGACATTCTCCTCATAAATTTTGAAAGGAGCAGGAGTGTTATTAAAAATTCAGGAATAACAAAGATAAATCTAACAACAGGTCCGCAGGCAATAACAGGTTCAACAAGAATGCAGGCAACAACAATTGAAACCTTTGTCCTTGGTGTTGTTCTTGAGGAGGGAATTGGAAGATTCCTGAAAAGTTATCTCTCTGATGAAGAGCTCGAAATTTTAGGATTTCCAAAAAAATTAACATTAAAAGAAAAACTCCTTTCATTTAAAGACTTAAAATACTCCGTAGACAAAGAGATAGAGTCCATCTCATACTTTACAGACCTTGAGGCAAATACATATAAAAATAATAGGTTCTCCACATACTTTGCCAAAAAAGCCCTTATAACTGTTTTTATTGATAGCACAGAGAGGAGCCCCACTTTCAGACTTTACCCCCTTGACACTGTTAAAGAAAAGGAAAGGAAATGCTGGATTCAGGTATGGACAGAAGCAAAGGACATAAAGGATGCGTGGCGAAATTTCCTGGGGAGAGATTTCAGAGGTTTAGAAGAAAGCTTTTATAGAGAACCTTTTGAAAACCAGATAGAAGACCTATACTTAAAGGAATCAGCTTTAAGAAGCTTGAAGAACGCTGGAAATGACCAGGAACTTCTTTATGACTTTTCGTTTTCTCAAGAGAACATTTTGAGAAGGGAACCATCAAAGGGTGATCTTGGGGTTGCAGTCTGTACTGAGGATGAAATAAATGAGATGGCAGAAAAAAACTCATCTTTCATAAAATTCGTATCACTTTTCCAGGAAAAAGGTGGAAATGTAGCAACAATAAGTGTTGGTGAAAGAAAAAAAGAAGAAATTGCCAGGATCTTAGAAAAAACTGAGTTGGGGAATGATAATATATTTGTTCATGTATCGATACCCAGGTTTCCTGACCCAATTTTTTTGAGAAGATATATAACTTTGAAAATGCTTTTGAACTCTCATTCTACAGGCGTTATGGCAAAGCTTGGAAGAGTTGTTGGAAACACAATGACAAATGTTAGTCCCAGCAATTTAAAGTTGATTGGAAGAGCCACATATTTAATAATGAGTCATGTAAATGACACTCTATCTCAGAAAGAATGGATTGAAAAATATGGAAAGGTTGAGCCAATAAGTTTCAGTGAGGCAAATACTGTCCTTTTCGATGCAATAAAATTTGTTAACTCATCCAACATAGGGCAAACAGCAGAGGTTGCTCTCTCAATAATAAGAATCCTTGAAGCTTTAAAAACAAAAAAATTTATGGGCTGGGAAGACGCTTTTGAAATCCTGCAAAAGGAAGGACTTGGGCATTATCTTCTCAAGCTAAATCCTGCGATAAGGGTAAGTAGATGAGTTCAGAGATTTTTTCATTCAAACCTCTATGAGAAATTTAAAAATTTCCTTTTTGTTTTGCTAATCGATAAATTAATTCGAATTCTTGCTTTTTTGAAATCAATTATTTAAAATTCAAAGGGATGAAAGTTGTAATTGTTGGAGCTGGACCTGCGGGTCTCTTTTCAGCTTATATCCTTAAAGGGAAAGCTGATATAACAATTGTTGACAAAGGACCTTCCCTTAATGAAAGGTTAGCTGAAACTGAAAATGTTGTTTTCGGTGTTGGAGGAGCAGGACTTTTCTCTGACGGGAAATTAAATTTTTCTCCTGAAATTGGAAACAATCTTGGAGACATCATCTCTTCTTCAGGGCTATCTTCTTTACTCGCTGAAGTTGAGGAGATTTTTGGCAAATTTGGCATCAGAGTTAAGGAGATGGATTCAGAAAAAATTAAATACCTTGAGACAAGATCTGCCCAGTCGGGCATGAGATTTATCCCTATAAGACAGGCTCATGTGGGGTCTGACAATCTCCCATCTTTCATTAAAAGTTTTGTTGAGGAACTGGAGAAGGATGGGGTTAAATTTATCTGTAACAAAGAGGTTTTCGAGGTTGAAAGGGATAAGATAATCACATCGGAAGGAGAGAAAATTTATTTTGATAGATTGATTCTTGCTCCTGGAAGAAGTGGAGCAAGGTGGCTTGAGAATATTGTAAAGAGTCTGGAAATAAAGTTTGTTTATAATCCTATTGACATAGGTGTGAGGGTTGAGGTTCCTTCAATAATAATGGAGGAGATCTGCAATATAAACTGGGATCCTAAGGTTCACATAAGAACACCATCCTACGATGATTTTGTAAGAACATTCTGTGTCTCTCCTTATGGGTTTGTTGTTAAGGAAGATCACAACGATTTCTGCCTTGTTAATGGACACTCCTCGAGAGGAAAAAAGTCTGAAAATACAAATTTCGCCTTTCTTGTAAAGGTCTCTTTAACAGAACCCCTCGAAAATACAAATCTTTACGGAGAAAGTATCGCCCTTCAGGCAACAACGATTGGAGGAGGAAAGCCAATACTGCAGAGGCTTGGGGACTTTCTTTCAGGACAGAGAAGCACATGGAGCAGAATCGAAAGAAGTTATGTTAAACCCACTCTCAGAAATGTTACTCCTGGTGACATATCAATGGCTCTTCCTTATAGGTTTGTCAAGGATATAATTGAAGGGCTTGAGATTCTCGATAGACTCATCCCCGGTGTTGCTGACAGTAGCACTCTCCTCTATGCAACGGAGATAAAATTCCATGGACTCAAAGTTCTGACTGACAGATTTTTAAGAACCTCAATTCCAGAAATATATGTGGCAGGAGATGGAGCTGGATTGAGCAGAGGAATCATAGGAGCAGCTGTATCAGGTATTATGGCAGGGAAAGGTATTTTAAATGACTTGTAAAGAAAAGACAAAATTCAAACGAGAAAATTCAAAATTCTTAAAAACACCTTTAACTTTTTACTTTTAACTTTCTAAAGGAGGAGGTAAATGGAAAAAATAGGGATTGGGTTGATTTTTTATTTTGGAATTACAGGAATTCTATCCCTTCTTTTTCTGATTCTTACTATAATTTACTGGGCTAAAAAAGTGGCTTTGATTGAGCACTCCCTGAGGATTGGAAGCAGATGGAAGCTCATGGGATACATTTTCCTATTTTTGGGTTCTTTATTCTTTTGCGGTGCTATATGGAAGCCAGGTGCTCTTTATTCTAACAGTCCAAACTTTGAAATAGCTCTTCCAATTCTTCTTTCCTCAAAAGGATTCTTTCTCATCGGCTGGCTTTCCCTCTTTATAGGAGAGATAAAAGCTTACAAATTCTTTCTTTCTAAAAAGTAGGAGCTCAAATTTAAATCTAATGGGGATAAGATTCTCATTCATATTTAATTTCAATTCAGCTTAATAATATTATTTTGAAAGTTCCAAAATTTTCTTGGAAATTGGTTTTTTTCTTCTACTGTTGTATAATTAATGATGATTTATTTTTCTAAGATACCATGTAAGGGAAAAATGAGGAGAATATTTTTGAAAATAATTTTGGTTATTATTTCGGTCTCTGGATTTACCATTGCCCAGGAAAAACTCCCTTATTGCTTTCTATCCAAGGATATAGGGATAGTTGTTTTAAGAGCTGTTGAGATTAAAGAACACAAAGTTTTTATTAGAGTTAATTCTTCAGGATGCACTGACAAGAAAACAATAGAGGCTAAGGTAGTCAAAAAGGATGGGGTTGATAAAGAAGTCCCCCATTATGAAATTACTTTTATAAGAAACAAGCCTGACAATTGTAAAGCTTTTCTTCCGGAAGGTGTATCGCTTGAATACGATGTCCAAAAGGATTTGAACATAAAAATGCCTTACACAGTTTCCATTTTAAATCCCATCATTCCAATTTTAAAAAATGAATCTTTTTTTGATATAAAATTTCCAAAAGAAGTAAGACCAGCTTCGTCTGATGAATTGGAACTCAAAGAGACTCTTATAAATGCAGTAGTTAAAGCAATTGAGATGGAAATTAAAAGGAACGAAAATAGATTAAAAGTTGCGGAAAGTGGAGTCGGTCCAAAGGAGAATGCTGAAAGGTTTAGAACCAGGATTGAAGAGCTAAAAAGCGAACTAGAGAAATTCAAAAATATGAAGTTAGAGGATTATTCTCTTCCACAAGAAGAGACGAAAATAAATCTTGAAAAGATGATAAAATTCGGTCCTGTGATCCCTCCCTTAAAAAAGATAGTTAAAATAACAGTAGAAACCCCATATAAATTGGATTCCATTCTCGATATAGATAGAATGACAAAATCATGACCTTTCTATCACAATGTATTGAAAGTTGGAAAGCGTTACCAGCTTTTAATTTATCTGGTCTATAGAAGAGAATATTTTGGGTTTATCCCAGACTATTATGTTTATATAGCAGAATTTAGAGAGGAGTAAAAGAATGAAAAGTATAAAGCCAGGTCGTGCCCCTTCCTTTATAGGTTTTGCAGGTTCTATCCTTACAGTTGTATTTGGACTTTTCTGGTTGATGTTAGTCAATTATCTTTTTGAAGAAAACAATGAATCTGGAACCCTTCCCTATTTTTTCTTCATTTTATTCGGGATAGGTTTTGTTATTGTCGGTATTGGGATGGCTATCTACAACTATAAAAATACTTTTTCTAAAAACCGTTTTTCTGTTCTCGATATCGAGGATTCATCAGAAGAAGGTAAGCCCTCGGATTCCGAGACCCCTAAAAATTCTCTTTCTGATTCTTTGAATTACTGCCCCTATTGCGGTAACCCGATTGAGAAATCTTTTTCTTTTTGCCCAAAATGCGGGAAAAAATTAAGGAGTTAAAAAATGAGAAAATATTTTAATTTTAATATTTTTTATTTTTTCTCTTACCATCTACGCTGACAAGGGTTCCTTTTCCGTATATCCAGTAAAGCTTTCTCAGGAATCCCAGAAGGCGATAATTCTTCATAATTTCAAAGAAGAAGTCTTGATACTCGGGACTGAAATGATAGCAGAAGAAAATACTGATGTTCTGGAGTTTATTCCATTTCCCTCTGAGCCAGTAGTAACTCTTTCAAAGGGTAACCCTTTCGAAGAGATTAAAAAATTGATTAAAATTAAAAAAATAGAAATGGTTGAGAACAGATGGAAAGGAGGTGCTTCATCCGCTCCTGTTGATATAACATTCAGTGAGAAAATTGGATTGCACGATGTCACTACAGTTAAGATAAATGATATTGATGGTTTTTCAAATTGGGTCAAAGAATTTTTGAAAAATAAAGGGATTAAAAATGTTGATGAGAGGAGATTGAATGATTTTTTCAATATTGCTGATGACTACATAAAAAGAGGTATCAGCTATTTCGTTTTTGATTATGTCTCGGTGAGAAAAGCGAAAAAGTTTATTGAACCTCTGATTTGCAGATTCAAATCTGACAGACTATATTATCCACTGAAAACATCAAATTTTTTAGGAGGGAGTGGGAAAATAGAGCTTATATTTATCCTTACCGGGACATTGTGTATTAAAGAAGATTGCAAAGATATAATGGGAATTGTAAGTGGAGGAAGTTCTTTAATTGAAGAATTGCAAGAATCAATCCCTTTTGGAGCGGAAATCTTAAGTTTCAATCTGAGTTCTTCTTCAAAGCTGTACTTAAATGAAATTAAACCAATTTATGAAGATGCTGATGAGTTCTTCAGTAATGTGAAAAAAATTTATTTACAGGCTTTTATTTACAATGGTCCTTATAATTTCAAAGAAGATTTAAATCATGACATTTCAAAGATTGCTCCTTATGCTCGAAAGGTAGTTGAAGGAAGATGGTTTGTTCCAACACCGTGGACATTTGAGACAGGTCTAACCATGGATGAAGAAATGGATCTTAGAGAAGCGCAATGCAAAGAATTGACAACCGAAGAAATGTTTTGCTATCCATTTATTCATTCAGAGGAATACAGGGTTATTTCTGCTATTTTTGAAAACCTTGATAAGTTTGAAATAAAAGAAGGTCTAATTTATATTGAAGAAAAGACCAGGAGCGTGAAAAATAGCTCGGAAAACTCTCCAGAAATTTGGGAATTTTATCGAGGATCTTATTACTGAAGGTCTTAAGAGAAAAAATGAAAGGGAGCATAGATGGGAAAGGGAGCATCTAACAGAAGTGTCGGAGGGGATAAAGATTGTTAAGAAAGTAGAATTTAGCCAATTGGCAGAGAGAGAAAATGGGAATTTATTACGATTTTCAAGAGTTGGATTTGATAAGGAAAGAAATAAAGCAATTGTTTATTTCGAAGTTGAAACAGTCGGAAAGAAAAATGCTTATTATGTCGGGCTAAATAGAAAAAATGGGAAATGGTATGTAGCTTTGATAAATTAAGAATTAAGGAGTAAGGTCTTTTCTTCTCAAGGGTTGAAAATCACCACGCATCGATAACAAGCTCCAAATAAGCTCCAACAACCAATTTTCCAATAACCAAACTCCAAATATAGCTATTAGCTAACAGCTTACAGCAGACAGCGAGAAAAGATTATTAGTAATTGAAAATTTAAAATTTTAAAATTCAATTCTTTGAGGATATTTTAGCTGTAGGCTGTGAGCTTGTAGCTTGTAGCATGAAGCATTGGTTATTAAAATCATCTGCTCTTTAATCCAAATTTGACTTTATTCTATAAATTGATAAAAGATATATATATGGCTAGAAAATTTTTTATTGCAATTATTTTTTTTATAATTTTATTACCATCCTCGGCTTTAGCTTCAGAGAAAACAGAACTCCTTCCTGTAAGTATCTTCTGGTCGATTCCTTTTGTTGTTCTTCTTTTATCCATTTCTTTTTTCCCTCTTATAAACAAGAAATGGTGGGATAGAAATTATCCAATATTTTCCCTTCTCCTCGGTCTTATTGTTGCCTTTTACTATCTGAATTTTAATCCTGGTAGGTTTATGCATGCAATGCTTGAGTATTTCAGTTTTATTTCTCTAATCGGAAGTTTATTCGTTGTTTCAGGAGGAGTTCTTATAAAAAGCTCGAGGAGAGGAACTCCTTTTGTGAATGCAGTCATTCTATTTGTTGGAGCAGTTATTGCAAATATTTTCGGAACAACTGGTGCATCAATGCTTCTCATAAGACCTTATATCCGTTTGAATCGATACAGATTCAGACCATTCCATCTTGTGTTTTTCATTTTTATTGTCTCAAATATAGGTGGATGCCTTACTCCTATTGGAGACCCACCTCTCTTCCTTGGTTATCTTAAAGGAATACCTTTCTTCTGGTTTTTGAAAAATCTATTTCCTTTTTGGATCTTAGAAGTAGGTATTGTCATTTCAATATTTCTATTAATAGATTTCCTTAATTACAGAAAACTCGAAAAAGAAGAACATCCAAAATTGGAATCTCACTTTGAAATCAAAGGCTTGAGAAACATGGTTTTTATCCTTTTCATTCTCTTTGCAGTCTTCATAAAAACTCCCTTTAGAGAAATGATAATGATTCTTTCTGCAATTGCCTCACTTTTATTTACAGAAAAAGAAATTCACAGAGAGAATGAGTTTAATTTTCACCCTATCAGAGAGGTAGCAATTCTTTTTCTCGGGATTTTCAGCACAATGCCTCCTGCCCTTGATTGGCTTGAGCTAAATGCCAAAATTCTCGGAATTACTTCACCACTGATATTTTTCTGGAGCACAGGTATTTTTTCTTCTATCCTTGACAATGCTCCAACATTTCTTACATTCCTTTCAACAGCAATTGGTGTCACTGGATTGGATATCAAAAAACTTCTTATCCATAAGCCACTCTTTATAAAAGCTATATCCTCTTCAGCTGTTTTCTTCGGAGCAAATACTTACATTGGAAACGGACCAAATTTTATGGTCAAATCCATTGCAGAACACTCCCATCTTAAAGCACCCCACTTCCTTGAGTACATATACCTTTATTCTCTTCCCATCCTTATTCCCACATTTATCCTTGTATCAATTATCTTTTTCTGAGGAAATTTTTATTTTAATTGTCCTATTCAGAAATTCCGTAAATTGGGTTTGTGGAAGGGGGTAGGGGTTGAGAAATCT
>CAZHEF010000018.1:0-49121 GCA_964531645.1 uncultured Clostridia bacterium | reverse complement strand
GTCAATAGTTATAACTCTCACAACCTATTCCCTAAAAAAGGCAGAGTTAAGGTTTAATTCTATTAACTTCGTTACTGTTCATTTATCTCGAATCCATTTGGTTTTTGAAAAGGAGTTCTGGTACTAAAGCCCTTGTTATTGGAATTTTATTGTTGTTGTTAGTTTTTTCAATACTCGTAATCAATAGAGGGAAAATAAAAAAAGTTATAGAAAAATATTTACTGGAGAACATTGCAAGTAATAAGAAAACATTATATTTTCTTCTTACTATCATTATTTTTTCCATTATTATAAGAATTCCAGCAATTAACCAGAGACCGATTCTCACCACTGATGAAGCTATTCAACCTTTAATGGCAAAACATATATTTGAAGGAAGAGAGCGCCCGATTTTTGAATATGAAAACTGGTATTCAGGTAGTCTTAAGGCTCACATATCTGCGTTTAATTATCTAATAATAGGTAAGGATAAAATTTTTTATAAGATTGTCATTCTGATTTTTTATATAGGTGTAATTATTGTAAGCTTTTTATTCTCCTGTGAAATTTATGGGAAAAGGACCGCTATGATATCTGCTATTATTATCTCCTGCCTCCCTGCATATTTTATGGTTAGTATTGATGGGATGACCAATTTAATGGAAGTTCTCTTCTTCGGCATTTCTATTTTCTATATTATAGTCTTAATTTTTAATAGCAAAGACCCTTTTAAACAAAAGTTTTTCTATTCTTTATTAGGGCTATTTTCCGGGCTTGGCTTATGGTGTCATCTTATCTTTTTCGTATTTTTAATACCCGCTATTTTAATAGTTTTAATTAGAAATAAATTTAACTTGATCAAGAAAAGGTTTTTACTTTTTTTAATATTTTTCATTGTTGGCGTTTTTCCAGTTATTCTCTATAATATAGTCTCCCCCTATCATGAAACTTTAAAATACATCCACTGGGAGGCTACTACATCTTCTCCAATAAGATTTGACCTTACCAAAAGAATTGAAAGTTTTTATTTTTCCTTGAAAAACCTTCTTATCCTTAATTTTTATGAACAACCCAAACAAAAATTCATGGCTTTCTCAGTTCATTACTTTGGCACAGCCTCGGAAAAATTCTCTCTCTCTTCAGTATTTACAAAAATTCACTTATTCTTATTGCTAGTCGCTTTTGTCTATTTTATTGTTTTGCAAGTTTTAAATTTTCTTAAAAATGAGAAATTTAAATGGAACAAAGCATTACTACCCCTTTTTATCATTTCCTCTATATTAATTTATCTTCTAAGCGCAGTTTCTCCTGCGCCAAGGCATCTTTCTCCTCTTCTATTTGCTATCCCCATAATCTACGCTTTTCTTATTGATAAAGCTTTTTCTAAGTTAAAGACGATCGGCGTGATTTTGCTTTTGCTACTTTTAATTCCAAGTTTGGCATGAGATTTTAATCTTACTGTAAACTTTATCAATCATCAGAATTTCTGGAATGGGATTGTTAATTTTCTCTTGAGAAAAAAAGTTTACTTTGTAGAAACTGATTACTGGATTGCTTATAAATTAACAGCAATTTCTGATGAAAAAATAATTGCTGAATCTTCTTTGGGCCCATTTAAGTTTCCAAGATACTGGAAGTATTTCAATCTTGTCAAAGATGTTCAATTAGAAAACAAAGGCTATATAATCTATTCAGATGACAGAGATTTCAAAAAAGAAGTAGAAGATAAATTGAAAGAACAATATATAAAATTCAGGTTTACGGAATACGATGGTCTTGGTATTTTTTATAAACTTTCTACTAAGAAAAAACCAGATTTGACAAATCATTTTAAATAAATAGAATACTTATTTATGAGCTCTGAAACTACTGATAAGAAAAAAGTTGCATTTCTATTTCCTGGTCAAGGGTCACAGACCGTTGGAATGGGATCTGACCTATGGGAATCCTTTGAAGAAGCAAGGATTGTTTTCAAAAGGGCAGACGAAGTTCTAGGTTATTCCCTTTCTGAGATTTGCTTTAAAGGACCAGAAGAAAAGTTAAAATTGACAGAGAATACCCAGCCTGCTCTACTTGTTAACAGCTATATCCTTTACAAACTCTTGAATTTTGTTCCTACAATTGCTGCAGGTCATAGCCTCGGAGAATATTCCGCTCTTCTTTGTGGAGGAGCCATAAGTTTTGAAGAAGCTGTTCGAATAGTTCACAAAAGGGGTAAATTTATGCAGGAAGTTGTTCCTGTTGGGATGGGCGTGATGGCAGCAATTCTTGGTACTAAAAGAGAAGATATTGAGGATGTTTGCAAAAAAACGAAAGGAGTTGTTGAGATTGCCAATATTAACAGTCACGAGCAAATTGTCATATCAGGAGACAAAGAGGCGGTTGAGGAAGCTCTCTCGATTTTAAAGCCTCAAAAGCATGTAATCCTTCCTGTATCTGCTCCTTTTCATTGTTCTCTGATGAAGCCAGCTGAGGAAAAACTTGCTAAAGAACTTGATTCTATAAATTTTCTTGACCCATGTTTCCCTGTGGTAACCAATGTGGATGCAAAAGTTGTGAAAAGTAAGGATGAAGTCAGGGATTCTTTGAAAAGACAGGTTAGCAGACCTGTTCGCTGGCTTGAATCAATGGAATTGATGCTTAAAATGGGTGTATCAGTTTTTGTTGAAATAGGTAGTGGAAAGGTTCTTTCAGGTCTTCTAAGAAGAATCGTAAGAAATCTTGAAAATGAAGTTGAAATTTTAAATTTGGATGGTCTTGAAAGTCTCGAGCAAGTTAAGCAATATCTCTTGAATATTTAAGAATTAAATTTCTAATTTCCATCAAAAACAAATCCTTTAGAAAAACTTTTTAATGATTTTCTGGTATAAATATTATGAAAATTATTTGGAGGAGAGAAATGAAAAAAATTAAAAAGTCTATATTGTTTTTGACAATCTTAGTATTCTCTTTGTCCATCTCTTTTTCTGAAGAGAAATTTTCAGGTCAGAAAATTCTTGAACATATAAAGGTTCTTGCCAGTCAAGAGTTTCAAGGAAGGAAAAGTGGACTTCCCGGAGGAGAAAAGGCAAGCAATTGGATTGCGGACAGGTTCAAAGAGTGGGGAGTTACACCAGCACTGAAAGAAGGATATTTTCAGAATTTTGATAATCCATTTTTTAATGTTGATGGCGATATTCTACTTAGAATAGACAATTTTAAAATGAAAAGAACATTTTTTTATGATGATGATTGGAGAGTTATTTCCAATTCAGGATCGGGAAAAATAGATGGAGAAATAGTTTTTGTTGGATATGGAATCGTCTCAGAAAAAAACAGATGGAATGAGTATGAAAAAGTCTCAGTAAAAGATAAGGTTGTTCTTGTTGTTAACGGATACCCACCATTTCTAAGTGTGAAAATAGAGGAAGAGTCTCAGATAGGCTTAAAAGTTGAAAATGCTTATAAAAATGGTGCAAAGGGAATAATTTTTGTATATAAACCAGGAGAAGCACCTCAGAGGATAAGGCTTTCAATACCTCCAGAGAAATACAGGAAAGATTTTATTGCGATTTTTGCTACAGAGAATGTTTTAAATTTTATCTTCAGTGAGTTGCCAACAGATTTTCGTTATCTAATGCAAGTTATTGACAGAGAAATGAAGCCAGCCAGCAAAGCACTTCCAGTAAAAGTTCTAATATCTGCAAGAACAACATTTGACCCAAAAAGGAAGATGAAAAATTTAATTGCAAAAATAGATGGAGTTGATCCTGTTTTGAAGGATGAATTTGTGATAATTGGAGCTCATATGGACCATCTCGGAGTCTCTCCAACAGGTGAAGTTTATAAAGGTGCAAATGATAATGCTTCTGGAACTGCAGTGGTTATGGAAATTGCAAGGATGATGAAGTTAAATAATGTAAGACCGAAAAGAACAATTTTATTCGCTCTCTGGGCTGGAGAAGAGCAGGGGCTTCTTGGCTCCAGATATTATGCGGAGCATCCCGTTTTTCCTATAGAGAAGACATTAGCTTATTTCAATCTTGATATGGTAGGGCAAGGAGATGGAAGAATAAATTTCCCAGGTGTCTACTATGGTCCTGAGATATGGAGTGCTATTAAGCAAAAACTTCCTGATGAAATCAAAAAAGATTTAATTCCATCCAGAGGAGGACCAGGGGGTTCTGACCATACAAGTTTTCTCCTAAAAGGAGTTCCAGGATTCGGAATTATGACATCTGGCTACCATTTCAAGTATCATCAGACAAGAGATGATTTCGATATGATTAAGCCAGAAATTCTCGAAAAAGTTGCCAATTGCCTTTATCACTCTTTAATAATTGTGGCTGACGATGAAAGCCTTAAAATCCCTGATTTAAGGGAGGAGCTTTACATGTTGAGATCTTCAGCTGTAGCGGGATTTGTAGAAAAGAATCCATCAGATTTAGTTAACGAGACTAAATCAATAGAGTTTTTTGACCTTGACATTGGTTTTATGCCTTTAAAAGGGGACTCCTTGCTTGAAATTGAACATAATTTGGTTGAGGCTATTGAAATGTTTGAAAAATCCCAGAAAATTTCAATTTTGACCTCTCCATCCCAGTATCAGGTAAATTCAAGGTCGGGAAGAATATCAGTGGTTCCTGGAATCGATAATTTGAAAAAAGTATTAAAAGATTTAAAGGTATTGAAACTGATTGCTAAAAGTGGTTTGGGATATGTTTTATTAAAGGATGATGATTTTGAAAATATTTCAGAATTAAAAAATGCTATTAAAATATTTAATGATTCGGGAGTTTTAATTTTTGCAAAATTTTCGAATCCTGAAAATATAAAGGCTATTCTTGAGTCAAGTTCTAAACCAGGGATAATAATTTCAAGTAAAATTAACCCTGAAATCCAGAATTTGATGAAGAATAAAAGGTGGGGAGCAGGAGTTATATGGGAGAAAGGATTGTCTCCAGAGGAATATTTAAAATTAATGGATGGTTTTAAAGATGTGCTGGGATATGAAAATATTCTTATTTTAAAAGATGGTGTTCCCTACAAGGATCCGGGTGATGATTTCCTCAAACTTGTTTCCCTTCTTAAAAGTAAAAATTTAAAAAGAGAACAGATAAATAAGATGCTTGGAGAAAGTATAATTGATTTTCTCTTTCAGATTAAAGGTGAAGATAGAAGGGCGATGCCATTTATACCTTTTTAGGCTAAGTCTCTTATCCACAAAAAGGCTAACTCCTGTTATCAAGCTGGAAAGTTCGCTGACAAAGGAAAGAACAGCGTGTTTTATATTTTTCTTTTAATTTTACTTTTTCTCTCTGATTTCTTTTGAGAACTTTTTGTAAAGAAGAATTGTGGTTATAAATGATAATGAAAATATTATTAAAGGGACAAAAATTCCATAAAATATTTGAGAAAATGACATCACTCCTCCTTTAAACCTTCGGTCTTTTCCTTCTTTTCAGGCGCTGATAACCTTTTCTTGTAAGAAAAATAGGCAAGAATTAACCCCAAAAAAGAAACAAAATAAGCTATTGTCATTCCCAATACAACAAATAAACCTTTACTCATCTTTCCTCCATTTTACAATTTTCTCAAGACGCTCAAGATATTCTTTTTGTTTTTTCTCATATTCTTCGGAAACAGCCCTTAGCTTGGGCTCGATCACCCAGTGGAGAATAAAAGTGAGAGCGATTCCTACTCCAAAAATCAAAAAGCCTTCCTTAAGCAAAAGGAGGCTTAGAGCAAGACCAACCATAAGGCTTGCGTATGCAATAGGAGAAATCACAATAACAATCCAGTCCTCCTTTGTCCATTTATCAGCCTCTTCTGCCTTCCATTCTCTTCTTATAAATCTCATTGTTCCCTCCTAAATAAGCCCAAGTCTTTTAGCTTCCCTTTCCACAGGTTTCCAGAACCCGATTGGTCTTGTCATGGCGTAGTACTTTGCAAGATGCTTCATATCCTCAGGTTTTGTCAAAAGGGTAACAGGAATATAGACAAGAGCTGTTAAAAACATAAGTGCCCAGAACTGAAGATAATCGGGAAGATCTGGAATGACTTTAAAAGATGGAAGAACCCAAACAACGAGCCAGCTGAAGCCTAAATTTGCAATCCAGGCAGAAAGATAACCCCAGCTGTTAAATCTCCACCATATAACCTGAAGAATATTGGGAAGCCACATTCCTGCACCCATTATCCATAAAGCAAAAATCAGCCATTTTGTAATCTCCTCCATCATTGTTCCATAGATGAAAGAACCGATTAAAAGAAGAAGACTTGAAATTCTTCCTGCAAGAACAAGGGTTTTCTCTGAAGCATTGGGATTTATATAGTGATGATAAAGGTCCCTCGTCATATAGACAGCCCCAAGATTTAGATGGGTTGAAATTGTTGAAAAATGAATTGCAACAACACCTGCGAGGAGAAAACCTACAAAGCCAGCGGGTAAATGTTCAAAGGCAATTCTATACCATGCCATTTCGTATTTTGACTGGTCGGTGATATGGGGATTAAGAACAAAGAAAGCAATAATTGCAATTGCCCAGAAGGAGTTTCTTGTGAGGGTTAGGGCGGTTCCCCACCAAATGGAGTAGGAAGCATCCCTTACTGTTCTTGAGGATTGAATTCTCTGGGCTTCTGTGTACCAGTCAATACTTGTTCCCATTCCAAATCCACCGAGAACTGCAATGAAAATCATTGTCAAGAACCATGCTATTGGAAAATCTCCTGTGAAAAATCCTGAGAAATGAAAAGGATTTATTCTCCAGAGTTCTCCCATTTTTGAAAGTTTTTCCATTATTCCTGATGGACCACCTGCAACACCCATTCCCCACAGGGATGAGAAAATTATTACAAAAAGAGCAATTATCCCCTGCTGAAAATCAGCCATAACAACTCCCCAGTAGCCAGCAGATAGAACATAGATAGCAACAACACAGGAAGGTACTACAAGACCAACCCAGCTTTCCCATCCAAAAAGATAATTGCACAGCTTTCCCATTGCCATTCCTACCCATCCGAGGATGAACATATTGAGAAATGAGCCCCATCCCGACATCCATCCTCTTAGAAGTTCAGCACCAAGTCCTGAGTATCTCAGGCTCTGCCATTCTGCCTGGGAGTAGGCGAGAGACCTTCTGAAAATTCGAGCTGAGACAAAGGCTGAGATTGCACACCACGCAGAGAAGAATGTATACCATAAGCCCCTGAGCCCATATTTGTAGATAACACCGCTAACCCACATGGGTGTGTCTGTTGCAGTATGAGTTGCATAGACCGACATTCCTGGGATCCACCATGGAAGTCCTCTTCCTGCAAGGAAGAAATCTGCCTCAGATCTTTTCCCGAGCCTGTAAAATATTATTCCACAACCTGTCATAAGTAGGAGATATAACACAAGCCATATCCAGTCAAGAAAGCTAAAATTTACCATCTAAAATCTCCTTTATATCAAAATTGATTTATGGCTAATTTGTCTTTTCAAGTATCAGAATTTTCTTCCTTCCAAAAACCTTTCCACATATTTTCCAATAATGTCCATCTCAAGATTTACAATGTCTCCAGTTTTTAAAATTCCAAGATTTGTCTGCTCAAGGGTTATTGGAATCAATTCAACTTCAAAATAGTTCCTTCCAAGCTCAGCAATTGTTAAGCTTACCCCATTTACAGCTATTGAACCTTTTTCCACAGCCAATTTCTTTAACTCTAAAGGAAGAGAAAATCTCACTCTCTTTCCTGCACTAACCCCTTTTATGAAAAGCACCTTTGCAACTCCATCCACATGACCAAGAATTAAATGCCCTCCGAGAGGGGTTGAGAGGGTTAAGCTTCTTTCAAGATTAACGGGGCTGGCAGGCTTTAAATGGGAAATATCAGTTTTTTTTATGGTCTCCTTAGAAAGGTTAAAATAAAGAACATTTTTTTCTTTTCTTATAAGACTCAAACATACTCCATTTACAGATATACTCTCGCCAATCTCTGCAAGAGGAGCGATTTTTTCAGATATAACAGAAATATAAGAATTTGAAGTTATTGAAATTTCCTTTACTTTCCCAATTTCCTGAATTATTCCTGTGAACATTTTACACTCCCTATTATAACAGTGTCATTTCCGATACAAAATCTTTTGATATTTTCTAATTTTATTGAATCTGATATAGTGGAGAAACCACTCCCCTCAAAGAAAGTTGGGGCTTTCTCTCCACCTGTAAGCTTAGGCGAAACAAAAATATAGAATCTATCAACCAATGAGTTCTCTATAAGGGAGGTTACAAGTCTGAAACCTCCTTCAACGAGAACAGAGTTCACCCCGATTTTATTGAGATATTTCAAAACTTCAAGAATTGGAATCTTTTCTTCAACATCAAATGGGATAATTTCAATTCCTATCTCCATTAATCTTTTAAATTTCTCATTATTCTTTATCCTTCCGGTAAAAATAATTATCTTTCCTTTATCAAGGGTGTTAAATATTTTTGATCTTTCAGGAATTAACAGTTTTGTGTCAAGAATTGCTCTGATAATTTGTTTACCCCTTCCATATCTTATTGTCAGCAATGGGTCATCTCTTATTATTGTTCCTACTCCAACCATTATTGCATCATTTTCAGACCTCAAGAGATGGACATATTTCCTCGATTCTTCTGACGAAATCCACTTTGATTCTCTTGTTGAGGTTGCAACTTTTCCGTCAAGGGTCATTGCCATTTTTACAGAAACAAAAGGGACTCCCTGGGTAATTGATTTGAAAAATGGTCTATTTATCTCCTTTGCCTTTTCTTCAAGAACTCCTGCTACTGTCTCAACACCTGCTTTTTTCAGGAATTCTATCCCTTTTGTATTAACCAGGGGATTCGGGTCTATTGTTCCTATAACAACTCTTTTAATCTTGGAGGCTTTTATCTTTTCCGTGCACGGGGGAGTCTTTCCCCAGTGGATACATGGCTCAAGATTTACATAAAGAGTGGCTCCCTCTGCATCTATTCCCGCCTCCTCAAGGGCAATTGCCTCTGCATGAGGCTCTCCAGCCCTTCGGTGATAACCTTTCCCTACAATTCTTCCATTTTTAACAACAACTGCGCCTACTATTGGGTTTGGTGAGGTATAACCTTTCCCTTTTTCTGCAAGATTAAGAGCAACTTTCATGAATAATTCATCCAATGAGAGCCTCCGCAAAATCAGATGGAGAGAATTCGTGAAAGTCCTCAACCCCTTCCCCTGTTCCAACAAAAAGAACTGGAATTTTGAGGATTTGAGCAATGGGAATTATAATTCCTCCCTTAGCTGTCCCATCCATCTTTGTAAGGATTATACCCTTTAATTTTGAAAATCTTGAAAATTCCTTTGCCTGATTTATTGCATTCTGCCCTATTGTTGAATCAAGAACAAGATAAGATTCAACGCAATCTTCTCCAAGCTCTCTTGCAGAGATTCGCCAAATTTTCTCAAGTTCCCTCATCAGTCCTTCCTTTGTGTGCATTCTTCCTGCAGTATCTACTATAACAACATTGTAATCCCCATCCTTAAGTTTCTTTAAAGCCTCAAAGGTTAAAGCTCCTGGGTCAGAGAGATGGGGCCCAACAAGGACTGGAATAGAAAGTCTCTCTCCCCAAATTGAGATTTGCTCATCACCAGCTGCTCTGAAAGTATCACCTGCAACCATTAAAACTTTTTTGTTATTTTTTATGAATCTATGAGCAAGCTTTGCACATGTGGTTGTCTTTCCACCTCCATTTACACCCACAATTAAAATGGCAATTTTTTCAGAGGATGGGAGAGAGTATGGAATTGAGATTATTTTCATGATTTCTCTCTTTAGAATTTCTTTTAAATCACCACCCTCCTTTTTAAAAACTCTGTAAATATTATCTATCAAAAAGGAAGAGCACTCCTCTCCAACATCATATAGAATAAGGATTTCTTTTATTTCATTTAGCAATTCCCTAACATTCTTCTGGGATGAAAAAATCTGTTGAATCCCCTCCTTAGTTGCCTTCAACTTCTCCCTTATAACACTAAAAAAATTTCTTTCCATTGAAAAACTATTATATTCATAAGGACAAAAAGGAGTCAATTAATCGAATTCTTCAGGAGTTTTTAGAACGATGCACTAAAGGACGGGAGAGCGGAAGAACGAATAAACAGGGATCAGAAGGACTTAAGTTCAATAGCCCATAGCTTGTAGTCTGTCTAATTTGCCTTTTAAATTTTTCCTTTTTAATTTTAAATTTAAAGGAGGCACCTCCCCCCAATTTGCTGCCCCTTGAGAACTTCTTTCCGAGAATTTCTCTTGTTAATTTTTCTTTAATTTTATTCCAGTTTTTAAGAGAAATCCTTTGCTTATTTTTGGCTATAAGGCTTTTTCTCACTTATGAAATATGCTGCCAACACCTCAAAGATAATTTTCAAGGCTGCAAGAGCTGTCAAGTTTCCAATGTCCCAGTCAGGTGCTACTTCGACTAAATCTAAACCTACTAACCTCATCTCAGGTTCCGTTTGGATAAAGTCTCCTATTCTCCATTTTTGTTTAAAACTATAATATAACTGTGGTCATCATCTGTTCCATTAGCATGGACACCATTGTGAGGACTCCATCCACTCACTATAATTTCCTTTTTCCCGTCTTTATCAATGTCTATTATTTTTGTATTGAACGGAGAGCACCCCATGTAGAATTCCCACAAGATTTTTCCCGATAGTAGGTCAATTACAATAACTCCTCTCGGTAATGCAGACCATGAGCTCTCAATATTTGCAACCATTTCTTGCCGTCATTTTCCAAGTCTTCGAAAATTACTTCATTAAAGAATTGCCCCTCTTCAAGAGGGTTTTTTAATGGGATTAATCCTTTGAGATTTCCTTTTATATCAAGCAATTTTAAAATTATTTCTTTCTCTTCTCTCCTCAAAATAGGGATTTCAATATTTCCATCCCCATCAATATCCTCAGAAGGAGTTAAAAACTCTTGAGAATAGAGAAGATATTCTGTAAAGTATGAAAGTCTAAAAAGCTTGAGGAAGAGAAAGGGAAGAAAATCCCGAGAACATTTCGGTGTGGATAAGGTTCCTCTGAATAAACTGAGATAACATCTTCGCTTCCATTACTGTCAAGGTCAGATACAAAAAGGGATAAGCAACGGTCCTTGATATAAGTGTATTCAAAATCTCTCTTTAAGGAAAGAAATTGTATGAAGGAACTGACGATAAAATAAAGAATAACTGTGTTAATCAGTATAAAGAAAAAGTAAAGACTGAAAGATTTTATTTTTTTGAACCCTTCTTCCTTTTTTGTCTTCATTAACAGGCATGTACATACCTCTAAACTCTTTTCTAAAATAACTTAATTTCTAATAACTTTCAAGTTTTATAGGTGGGTAGTTTAATTTATTTCAAGATTTTTTCTTTCTTTTTATTCTACTTCTTTTAACTTTTTCTTAAATTTTTCTTCAATCTCCTTCTTCTTCTCTTTCTGAAGTTCTGCAACAGATTCGAACTTCTTTTCAAACTCTTCGGCTTTCTTTTTTTCCTTTTCCAGCAATTCTTCAAGAGAATGAGCTTTTCTTCTTTCAATTTTTTCGTGTTTAACTATTATACCTGCTTCTGCATCAGCCCATATAATTGAGCCACAAACAGGGCACTCAATTTTTATAATTTTCTTATCTTCCATTTATTTCTTTTCCTCCTTTTTCTCTGAAAGAACCTTTGAGAGTTTTGCCCCAAAGATTCCAATTTTGGGAACTTCCTTTGCTGGAGTTTTCACTCCTTCCTCCTTCTGCTCACCCTTTTCACTTTCTTTTTCTTTAAGTGACTCTTTAATATAAATTTCAGCTTCCCTTTCACTCTCTTCCAACCTTATTCTTTCCTCAATTATTTTCCTTCCCCCTTTCTTACCTTTCACCTTGGTCTTCTTCAACTCCTCCCTGAATTTTCTATAGATCTCAAGCTCTGATGCAGGAGGAATAACCGGCTCCGTCTCAAACTCGGTCACCCCTTCCATTTTTGTCTCAGGTTCCTCAACAACCTCCTTTTCTAAATGAGAAAGCTCCTCAACTGGTTGTTCAATTTCTTCAATAAGCTCCTCTTCTGCAATACTTTTAATCTCCTCTTCAGAAGTTCTTACCTCTTCTTCAATCTCCTCCTCAATCTCTTCTTCCTTTCCAATCTTTGTAATATCGAGGTAGAAGTAGCCCTTTTCTTCATCAGAAGAGAAGAATTCGGGATTGCCAAAAAGGACACTTTCAAAATCTTCTTTTCTCACATTCCTGAACATATCCGCAATATAGTAAGCTTTTAAAAAATAAATCTTATAACTTTCAGCAGGACTTCCAAAATTTCTGAATACAAAATGGAGTAAATCGTTAAGATTTTCTAATTGTGACCCCTCATCCCATAAAGATGTTATTTTTGAAAGCTCATCCCTTGAGACAAGAATTGCCTTGTTTATTTCAGTGTGAGTTTCAGCTGGTTGTCCAGTAAAAAATATTCTCTTCTGCTCTTTGTTATATTCACATTTGAAAGCAGTTATAGCTTTCTTCGCTTTTCTAAAGGAAAAGACATATTTGTTGAAATCTTCTTTCTGGAGGAAGAAGAGAGAGCCCTGGATTGGATTGTATGTTTGATAAATCTCATCGAGCCCCAAAAGGAAACCTTCTTCTGGGTAGTAAAATACATTGTAATTCTTTTTCTTTTCCTGGTCTGTTAATATTATCTCCCTTTCCTCATCAAATACACTCTGGAATTCTCTTGGAATTCTCAAAGCTCCTGAAAAGATTTCTCTCCATGCAAGATAAAATCTTAGGTGCTGAGTTTTTTCCTTTCTCTCCTCCGCATAAAATTTCCATATCATTTTCACAATGTCTTTCCTGTTTCTTCTAAGGAAGCCGATTTTTATTGGTTTTTCAGCAATTGGTAAATTTTCTTTTAATGATGCAAAGAAACTCCTCAGCCCCCATTTTCCCCAGTCATGATTAGATACTTTTACTACCTTACTTTTACCTTTTGATTCAAGGGCACAATTTAAAGAAATGCACCAAGAGTAAAACTTTTCGTCAGTAAATTTTACAGAATATAATTTTTCCACAAGATTGTATGTGGTCTCAAAATTGCCCTTTTCTTTTAAATATTCTTCAACTCTTTTCCCCGCGTCTCCTACATTTTCAAGAAGCTCTTTGGGATAAAAATAGGAGTTCCAGTGGATAAATTCATCGGATTTCTTAAGGGCTTCCTCAACTATCTTTGATAATTTTTTCACATAACTCTGGTCAAGGGGTGCATCCATGAGGGCTTCTTCGTCTTCGAGATATTCGACAGGCTCACTCTTTCCTGAAAAACCACATGGTATTAGAAGATGGGAAGAAGTCCTTTCAAGAAAATCAATATATTGTTTGAACAAACCAGTTCCATCATAGGTAACCCGCAGAATTGAAAAGCCCTCAGACTTTTTTTCCTTTCCAATAACCCTTAATACCACCCCTCCTTTGAAATGTTCGACTTTCTCCCTTGAAAATTTAAGATCCTCATCGTAATATTTGTAAATTAAATCTCCTACTTCATAGTCGATTTCAAGGTTGAAAATTTTGACTTTTTTCCCCTGAGTTAGAGCTGACTTTTTCTTTGCGAGCTGAGTGGATATCTCCTCAAGAGTAAGCGGAGAGCCATGCTCCTTTATCAAAGATTTTATCCACTCAAGATCCATTTCATCAATAAAAATTTTCTTTTGTTGCACTTTTAGACTTTACCCCCCATTAAAATATACATTATTGCTTTCTGGACATGGAGGCGATTCTCAGCCTCATCAAAAACAATTGAATATTCAGAATCTATCACTTCATCAGTAACTTCTTCTCCTCTATGAGCTGGAAGGCAATGCATGAAATATGACTTTTTTCCTGTCTTCTCCATTAAACTTTTATTAACCTGATATGATCTGAATATTTTTATTCTTATTTCTTTCTCATGCTCCTGTCCCATTGATGTCCAGGTATCAGTATAAATTGCATCAGCGTTCTTTACTGCCTCCACAGGATCTCTCAAAATTTCTATCTTTGAATTTGCCTCCTTCATTGTCTTTTCTACGATTTCTTTTTTTGGTTCATAACCTTCAGGGGTTGCAACGGAGATATTGACCCCTAATTTTGAAGCACCTTCTATTAAAGAATGACATACATTGTTCCCATCCCCAATGTAGGCAATTTTTAACCCCTCTAATTTTCCAAATTTTTCAAAGAGAGTAAAATAATCTGCAAGAGCCTGGCAGGGATGATGAAGGTCTGTTAAACCATTTATCACAGGAGGCTTTGCCCATTTTGCCATCTCTTCTACATTCTTATGCCCGAAGGTTCTAATCATTATTCCATCTACCCATCTCTCAAGATTCCTTGCAACATCAGCTATGGATTCTCGCTTCCCAAGTTGGATTTCAGAAGGTCCAAGATAGATAGCCTTTCCTCCCATCTCCAGCATTCCGACCTCAAAAGTCATACGGGTTCTAAGGGATGGCTTTTCAAAAACCATTGCAAGAATTTTGTCCTTTAACGCATTTCCGTATTTTTTTTTATTTTTCTTAATTTCCATTGCAAGGGATAAAATTTCTTTTACCTCTTCTTTTTTCAATTCGCCAATTGTAACAAAATCATTCATTATTAAACCTCCATCTATTGTATTATCCTTGTTCCTGACCTTTTAACAAGGGCAGCCTTTAACTTTGATGCTGATGTTATAAGTACTTCCTTCCCTCCAGCTTCAATGTACTGAATAGCAGCTCTAATCTTTGGACCCATCGACCCTGGAGGAAACTGCCCTTCTTCAAGATACTTTTTCGCCTCTTTTACAGTCATAACTTTAATCTCTTTCTGGTTTTCTTTTCCATAATTTAAGTATACCCTATCTACTCCTGTTAAGATAATGAAAAGATCAATCCCTGCCTCAGATGCAAGAAGGGCAGAGGCATAATCTTTGTCAATCACTGCTTCAACTCCCTCTATTAGACCCTTTGAGTTTATAATAACAGGAATTCCTCCACCACCTGCAGCGATTACAATCCTTCCACTTCTTACCAGATCGCTGATAGCATTCTTGGGGACAATATCTATAGGTCTTGGAGATGGCACAACCTTTCTCCATCCTCTCCCCGCATCCTCAACCATTGTCCATTTTTTCTCTTTGATAAGTTGTTGAGCTCTGTACTGGGTATAAAATGGTCCCACAGGTTTTGTCGGATTTTGGAAGGCAGGGTCTTCCCTGTCCACAATTACCTGGGTAAGAATTGTTATGACTTCTTTATCTATAGAATTCTTTCTCAGCTCATTTATCATAGCCTTTTCTAACATGTATCCCATGCTCCCCTCTGTCATTGCATCACAAACTTCGAGAGTAAAGGGAGGTATTTTGTTGGAGGCTTCTTCCATCTGGATAAGTATGTTTCCAACCTGAGGTCCATTTCCATGAACTACTATTAGCTCGTAACCTTTTGAAACTATCTCTATCATCATTTTTGCAGCCTTCTCAGCATTCTTCATCTGCTCTTTCTGTAAACCTCTCTGTCCATTGGAAAGTATTGCATTGCCTCCAAAAGCTATAAGAGCTATCTTTTCCTTCATTTCTTAAAAGTCTCTCAAAACATCTTCCAGTGTTGGAGTTCCAATTTCCTGAAGCTCATAGAAAACTCTCAAGGAAGGCTTGTTCAGACGAAGAACCTTTGTAAGATCAATGGGTGTTGCTACTATGACAAGGTCAGCATTGGATTTATTTATTGTATCCTCAAGTTCTTTTATCTGTTTCTCTCCATAACCCATTGCAGGAAGAAGTTTTCCAATTTGAGGATATTTTTTAAAGGTTTCTGCAATGGAGCCCACTACGAACTCTCGGGGATCAACAAGTTCCTTAGCTCCATATTTCATTGCTGCCACAACTCCTGCTCCATAGGACATTTCACCGTGGGTTAGCGTTGGACCGTCCTCAATAACCAGGACTCGCTTCCCTCTAATCTGGGAACCGTCATTAAGGAATATGGGAGATGCTGCTTCAACAATAATTGCATCGGGGTTTATCTTTCTTATGTTCTCCCTTAAAATATTTACCTTTTCATTTTCAGCTGTGTCTATTTTGTTTATTACAATGCATTTGGCTCTTCTAAAATTTGTCTCTCCTGGATGATATTTTAGTTCATGCCCTTGCCTGTGGGGATCTGTGACTACAATTTCCATATTACTTTCAACAAACGGAAAGTCATTGTTACCACCATCCCATAAAATTACATCCGCCTCTTTCTCAGCTTCCCTTAGTATTGCTTCATAATCAACACCTGCGTAGACAATAGCTCCATTCCTGAGATGGGGTTCATACTCCTCTCTCTCTTCTATTGTGCATTTATATTTGTCAAGGTCTTCGTAAGTTGCGAATCTCTGGACTTTCTGTTCTGATAAGTTTCCGTACGGCATTGGATGTCTTATTATAACAAGCTTTCTTCCTTTTGCCATTAAAATTTTGCTCACTCTCCTTGAAGTCTGGCTCTTTCCGCATCCAGTCCTCACCGCACAAACAGAGATAACAGGAACTTTACTTTTTAGCATTGTTGCTTGAGGTCCAAGAAGAATAAAGTTAGCCCCGGCAGAAAGAACCTCCGAAGCTTTATGCATTACATATTCGTGTGAAACATCACTGTATGAAAAAACAATCTCATCAATTTTGAATTTTTTTATAAGTTCTGTCAGCTCTGATTCTTGATAAATTGGTATACCTTCAGGGTAAAGAGGACCCGCAAGCTCTGGAGGATATTTCCTGCCTTCAATATCAGGAATTTGAGTTGCAGTGAAGGCTACAACTCTGTAATTTTCATTGTTCCTGAAATAAACATTAAAATTGTGAAAGTCTCTTCCAGCAGCTCCCATAATCAATACTTTTTTCATTCTTGCCTCCTAAAACAAATAAATTTTCAAACTCTTAAAAGAATAATATAATACATTTAATCTTTTTGGTCAATTTGACTTGTAGAAAAAATCTTTTTAGATTTGACAATCTAAAGAATGAAGATGATAATTTAAACATGAAAAGGAATAGTAAAACTACCAAGATAATCAAAAAAATAATAAAAGAGAATAAAATACTCAGAACCCTTCTTCGAGTTTCTCAGAGTCTCTCATCTTCCCTTGAGATAGAGGAAGTTCTGTATAAGGCAATGGATCATGTAGAAAAGGTTTGCAGAGCTGAAGCCTCCTCAATATGGGAAATTGACTATGAAAAAAAGGAGCTTTTCTTCAGGATTATAAGGGGAGAGCATGCTGGAAAGATTAAACAGATGAGATTAAAGATCGGGGATGGGATAGCTGGCTATGTAGCTAAGACAAAAAAATCAATCATGGTAAATGATGTAAGGAGAAGCCATTATTGGGAAGCTGCATTCGATACCGCATCTTCGTTTCAATCCAGGTCAATTCTTGCAGTTCCTTTAATGATTGGAAAGAGAATAATTGGAGTTGTCGAACTTTTGAATAAAAAGGATGGCAAGGGTTTTAATCAAAGAGACAGAGAAAATCTGCTTGCACTTTCAGGACCGATTGCTATTGCCCTTGACAATGCAAGGCTTTATGAAGAAAAAAAGGAGCTTTTTATTCAGACATCCTTTGCTCTCGCAACTGCGATTGAGAAAAGAGATCCTTATACTGGTGGTCACACAAAAAGAGTTCTCGATTATTCTCTCCAAATTGGTAAAATTCTTGGATTAAGGGGTAAAGAACTTGAAGGTTTGAAAATTTCTTCAATTCTCCATGACATTGGAAAGATTGGAATTCCTGATTCAATCCTTGCAAAGCCAACCACACTTACAGCAAGAGAATTTAGAAAAATTCAGCAACATCCTGCAATAGGAGCTGAGATTTTAAGTGGTATTAGTGGAATGGAAAGAATATTGAAAGCCATAAAGTGTCATCACGAGAGATGGGATGGAAAGGGCTATCCGGAAAATCTAAGAGGAGAGGAGATACCTCTCTGGGCAAGGATAATCTCAGTAGCAGATACTTTTGACGCACTTACAACCTCCAGACCATACAGGGGGCGCATAAGTGAAAAAGAAGCTCTCAATGAGATTGAAAAAAACATCGGTAAACAATTTTGTCCTTACTGCGGAGATGCATTTTTAAAGCTTATGAAAGAATGAGAAATCTCAGATCTTTTCTCATTTTAGCTTCATGTTTTATCTTATATAGCTCCAACAGCACGCATCAGGAATGGAGCCTTAAGATATTCTTTGATGTGAAAGGAGGATGGAATTTCTACAAATGTGGAAAGGGAAATTATGAGCTAAAAATACTCTTTGAAGGATGGCTTTTTAGAGATAATGGAGACTACGGAATTTCATTTTTAAAAGATCTTAGAGAGGATAAAACATACTACTGGAAGGTGGAAATTGAAGAACGGGGAAAGAAAATTGACTTCTCTGAGAACATTAAGCCTGATTTTGAGGGAGGAATTTCAATAAGAAATGGAGCTGAAAATTTGGTTCTTTTGAGAATTTCTTCAAGAGCTCTTTACGATTATCCTCTGGCCTTCCCCTCTACAAAAGGCTTTGGAATTATTGAAAAGAACGATGATTATGACCGTTATGTGGTTTTAGGCAGTAATAAATTATCTTTTAAGGATGAGGATTTAAAAAAAGAGTTTTTTAAAAAGACTGAATGGGAGTGGAAGAAAACAACTGACAATTATTTTTCCTACCACAAAGCAAAGGCTTTCATAATAATTAAGCCAGGTTTCTAGGAACTTTTTAAGCTTTTTCACCGTTTATTTAATATGGAGGTTAAAGATGAGAAAAGTTCTAATGATTGTTTTATTCGGTCTAATTTTCGTAAATTTTCTTTACCCTGAATACAAGCAGGAAATAACAAAATATTTTGATGGTAGAAAAATCGAAAAGATTTCAGTTGAAAATGTTAATGGCAGTATCGAATTGAAAAAATGGGAGAAGCCAGAAATTTATGTTTTTGTTAAGAAAACATCAAGAAGTCAAGCAATTCTTGAAAAAACAGATGTTATCTTCGAGGAATTAAAAGGGGAGCTGAAAATAAAAGTTAAGAAAAAAGATGGATGGAGAATCTTCGGAGGCTCGATGGCAAATGTGGAAATAACTATTAATGCTCCATCCCCAAAGAATCTTTCCTTATCAACGGTGAATGGGAGTGTGAGAGCTTACGAAATGGAAGGAGATCTTAATGCTTCATCTGTAAACGGGAAAATATCCATTTCCAATCATAAAGGAAGGATAGAATCGGAAACTGTAAATGGTAGTATATATCTATCTAAAATTTATGGGACTTTAAAGGGTGAGACCGTAAATGGAAGTATAAACGCTGAATTGGTTGATATTGGCGAACATGTGGAGCTGAGCACTGTCAATGGAGGTGTTACAGTGCAAATCGAAAATCTCGATAACGCAGAGGTAAAAGCAGAGACAATCAATGGAAGTATTAATATTGAAGAGTTACAAAAGCCAATGAGGAGGCTTTCTTTAAAAAGAAGGAGCGTTTATTTCATAATGGGAGATGGAAGCAGAAAAGTTGACATAGAAACAGTAAATGGCTCTATAAAGATTGGCTCATCGGAGAAGAGTATTTAAAATAGTTTTCCACAAAGACATAATGATAATTAAGTGATGAATTATCAGGGGTAATTGAAAAAAAATTGGCAGCGGTACGGGGATTTGAACCCCGGTTTGATGGCTGAGAACCATCCGTCCTAGGCCCCTAGACGATACCGCCACCTAAAGACAAATTTCATTTTATCATAGTTCTTCCATTTTTGTAAAGGGTGGTGAGGATAAATAGTTTTTTAATTCTAAGTGTGTTATAATTTTAATGAGGTTCTGAATATGGAAAAAAAGAATAATATTTTGAAGAATTTGATTATATGGATTGTAGTAATATTTTTAGCTATCTTTTTCTGGAACATTTTTCAAGGATCAGGGGGAAAAAGGAAGGAAATAAACTTCTCAGAGTTTTTAGACTCGGTAATTCTTGGGAATGTAGAGAAGGTAACCGTTTCAGGAAACAAAATTGAAGGGACATTTAAAGATGAGATGCAGTTCAAGACAGTTGCACCCTCGCAATACACTGATCTGATAAAGATTTTAAGGGAAAAGAATGTGAGTATAGTTGTTAAAGACACCACACCAAGCCCAATTGTTTCACTTATAGGCTCACTGTCTCCTTTTATTTTAATCTTTATCCTCTGGCTTTTATTTATTAAACAGCTTCAGGTTGGAGGGAATAAAGCCTTCACATTCGGGAAAAGCAGAGCCAAGCTGGTTACAGATTCATCTAAAAGAGTGACTTTTGAAGATGTAGCAGGGGTTGATGAGGCAAAGGAAGAGCTCAAAGAAATTATAGAATTCTTAAAAGATCCTCAGAAATTCCAGAGACTGGGAGGAAGAATCCCCAAGGGTGTGCTTCTTATTGGACCTCCAGGAACGGGGAAAACTCTACTTGCCAAAGCTGTGGCAGGAGAAGCAAATGTTCCTTTCTTCTCCATTTCTGGCTCTGATTTTGTCGAACTTTTTGTTGGCGTTGGAGCTTCAAGGGTTAGGGACCTTTTTGATCAAGCAAAGAAACATGCTCCATGTCTTGTTTTCATAGATGAGCTGGATGCAGTGGGTAGAGAGAGAGGAGCGGGTCTCGGAGGCGGTCATGACGAGAGGGAACAAACCCTTAACCAGCTTCTTGTTGAAATGGATGGATTTGATCCTAACGATGGCATTATAGTTATAGCTGCGACAAATAGACCTGACATACTTGATTCTGCTCTACTCCGTCCCGGAAGATTCGACAGAAGAATTGTTGTGAACAAACCTGATGTAAAAGGTAGAGAAGAAATCTTGATAGTTCACACACGAAAGGTTCCCCTCGCTCCTGATGTTGATTTGAAACTTCTTGCGAAGACAACCCCAGGCTTTTCCGGAGCGGATATTGCCAACATGGTGAATGAAGCCGCTCTGAATGCAGCAAGAAACAACCAGAAATTCGTTACAATGAAAGATTTCGAATTTGCAAAGGACAAAGTTTTAATGGGAGCAGAAAGGAAAAGCCTTATCATTTCAGAAGAAGAGAAAAAAATAGTTGCATTTCATGAAGCCGGACATGTGATTGTGGCTAATTCAATACCTGAGGCAGACCCAATTCATAAGGTAAGTATTATTCCACGAGGATTAGCCCTTGGAGTAACACAACAGTTACCCCTCGACGATAGATACAACTACACAAAATCATATCTTGATGCCCAGATAGCAGTTCTCTTAGCAGGAAGAATAGCAGAGGAGATTGCCCTTGGTAAAGAGACAACAGGCGCTGGGAATGATTTCGAGCAAGCTACAGAAATCGCAAGAAAGATGGTCTGCAAATGGGGCATGTCAGACCTTGGACCTCTTACTTTTGCGGACAGAGATGACATGGTCTTCCTCGGAAGAGACCTTGCTGTAAGAAAAGATTTCAGTGAAGAGACTGCAAGGAAAATTGATGAGGAAATCAAAAAGATAATAATAACAAATTATAATAGAGCGAAGGAAATTCTTGAGAGTAAGAAAGACATTCTTTTCAAATTAGCCGAGACCCTTCTTGAGAGAGAATCTCTCACAGGAGATGAGATAAAGGAAATTATTGAAAAAGAAACTTCTCAGGCTTATCTTCATTAAAATGAGACCCATAGTTCCTTTAAAAATCAGAGGGAATAAATTATCTATCGGAAAAGAAACAATTATAATGGGCATTATAAATGTTACTCCTGATTCTTTTTCAGACGGCGGAGAGTTCTTCGATAAAGAAAAGGCAATAGAAAGAGGGATTGAAATGGAGGAAGAAGGAGCACACATAATAGATGTTGGTGGTGAAAGTTCGAGACCAGGAGCGGAGAGTATTTCGGAAGAAGAAGAAAGAAGAAGGGTTATCCCTGTAATTAAAGGGCTGAGAGAGAAAATTAAATGCTTGATTTCGATTGATACATACAAAGCAAGGATAGCTGAGGAAGCAATTGACAATGGAGCAGATATTGTAAATGATATAAGTGGATTAAGATTTGATCCAGAGATGGTAAATGTTTTAAAGAGAAAGGATGTTCCGGTTGTAATAATGCACATGAAGGGGACACCAAAGACAATGCAGATAAGTCCTTACTATGAGGATGTTACCAAGGAAATTAAAGATTTTTTTATAGAAAGACTGGATGCTCTGGCTAAAAACCGCATTGACTCGGAAAGGATTATTTTAGATCCAGGAATAGGCTTTGGGAAAAGGCAGGAAGACAATGAGAAAATAATTGCGAATCTCGATAAATTCCATGAACTTAATCGTCCTCTTCTCCTTGGTGTTTCGAGAAAATCTTTCATTGGCAATATTTTAAATCTTCCATCTAAAGAAAGACTTGAAGGTTCTATATCTTCAGGTATAATAGGTGTCATAAATGGCGCACATATTTTAAGAGTTCATGATGTCAGAGAATTCGTAAGGGCAATCAAAGTTGCAGACCAAATTCTGTCTCAGAGGGAATCTTGATAGAGGTAGTTTTAAAAAGTCTTTCCCATTTTTCCTGGAGAGATTTTATTGATATTTTCCTTGTCTCAATTCTTATTTACCAGTTTATTATTTTGATAAGGGGAACAAGGGCTTATCAGATGGCGGTTGGACTCTTAATTCTCGCTACTTTTTTCTTCATTTCTAAGGTTTTTAATTTTGTCTCCCTCCACTGGATTCTTAAAAATATAGCACCCTATTTTCTTATAGCAATAATTGTTCTCTATCAGGCTGAGATAAGAAAATTTCTTGCCAACATAGGCGCAAGGAGTATATTTGAACCTTTTCAGCCAAAAACAACAAAGAAGGACATTGAAGAAATTGTTTCAGCAGTGGAGTATTTATCCACTTACAGAATAGGCGGATTAATAGCAATTGAAAAGGAAATTTCCTTAAAAAGTTATGCAGAGAAAGGGATCGAGCTTAATGCAAATATCGAAATGGAACTAATAGCTTCAATTTTCTCATCTAAATCAGCTCTCCACGATGGTGCAATAATAATAAGAAGAGGCAGAATTGAATCTGCCGGATGTCTTCTGCCTCTCCCTCTACTTCACCCTTATTCATCTGAAATCAGGACAAAGACTCGACACCTTGCGGGAATAGGCCTTTCAGCCGAGACCGATTCTGCAGTAATTGTAGTTTCAGAAGAGACGGGCATAGCTTCTCTGGCTATAGGGGGTGTGCTGGAAAAGGATTTGAAAAGAGAAGTGCTCGAACAAAGACTGCTGGCTTATTTCAACATAAAATGATGGAAATTATAAAAAAAATTTTCTTTGAAGACTGGAAAGCCAAACTATCCTCTCTCTTTTTTGCTTTCATTATCTGGCTTCTTATATCCACGGGTGAGTGGAGCATTTCGGAAGTTAAAATAATTGTCCCTGTAAATTTCACGGACATTCCCCATAACATAACCGTTTTTTCTGCTTCCACAGCCAATGTAGAAGTCTTTCTAAAAGTTCCTAAAAGACTGGGGGAGGAGTTAAAAAAGACAAATCCTGAGGTAAATATAAATCTGTCAGAATTCAAGACAGGACAAATTATTGTTCCTGTTGAGAGTAAGAGTATTTTCAATATTCCAAAAGGAGTCGAAATTTCCAGAATAAAACCATCAAGTATTGTGCTTAATCTTGACAAGCTTGTTGAGAAATTTGTTCATGTAGAGCCTGTAGTTCAGGGGGCGGGGGAGAAGGATAAAATAGATGTAAATCCAAAGAGAGTAAGAGTTTTGTGCCCTTCTACATTGGCACCCATGTTGAAGAATATTCCTACAGAGCCGATTGATATCATTCAGCTAAGAAAGACAAGAGAAATTTCTATTCCTCTTTTAATTCCTGACCCTCGAATAATTCTTCTTGACTCAAAATATGCGAAAATAAGTATGAAAGCCGAAGAAGAAAGCCTTATAAAATAACCTTATTAAGCCCTTGAATAAAAATCAGTTAAATTGAAGCTAAATCCAAAAGATGATAAGATTTTTCTATGATTTTGCTTGCTTTCCTTGCTTTTTTTGGAATGAATAATCTCTCTTTTGAAAATTTCAAAGAGATAAATTTTAAAGAGGAGCTTATCTTCCAACCAAAACTTTTAGAAAATAGTATTTTTCTTTTTTTCGAAAAAAAAATCTTAAAACTTAGACTTGACTCCTTCGATATAGAAAACTTTTTTGGAGAAGATAAATATAATATTTCTGAAAATGGAATTATTTTTGAAAGGAATGGAGAAAAATTTCTCCTTTCCTTTGGCGGAAAAGAATCGAAAATTAATATGGAAAACCCTGAAGATAAAAATTGGAAAAATTTATATGATTTTAAAGCTAAAATAAAAAAGATTTTTACGGATGCAGAATTCCTCTATGCCCAAACAGAGGACAATTTCTTACATTGCATAAGAGTGAAATATAGAAAAAGAATCTGGAAGATTAAAGTTCCTTTGGATATTCTATCAATAATTTCAGATAGAAAAAGAGTTTATATTCTTTGCGGCTCGGATATAGTTCTCAGCTTGAAAAAAAAGGGTGGAGATATAATCTGGTGGAAAAGTGTCAAAGAAAGATGTTTCCCAAGAATTGAATTTTTAAACGATAATTTAGTAGTTTCTCACAGAGGAGGAATTCAGTTTTTGAATCCTAAAAATGGCTCTTTAAACGGGAAATTAGATGTTGCGATGAGTTTTGCCCCTGTTATAACAGCAGACTACTTAATTTTATTCAAAACAGACAAAGCTTTAATTTACAACAGGGCAAAAGAATGAAGATTGTTATTACAGGCGGTGCTGGTTTTATTGGTTCTAACCTTGCAAGACTTCTTGTCGCAAATAGCTATAAAGTAAGAATATTTGATAATCTATCAACAGGAAAGATTGATAATCTCAAGGAAGTAATTGAAGATATTGAGTTTGTTCTGGGAGATATTGCAGATACTAATATGTTAAAGAAAGTTCTTAAAGGAATAGACTATGTTGTCCATCTTGCAGCAATAACATCTGTCCAGAGATCACTGGAGGAGCCTGATTTAACCTATAAAGTTAATTTTGAAGGGACAAAGCAACTTCTTGAATTTTCTGAAAAATTTAGTGTTAAAAAATTCATTTTTGCCTCTTCCTGTGCAATATACGGGAACCCGAGAATCCTTCCCATCTCAGAAGACCATGAGCCTTCACCTCTCTCACCTTATGCAGAGTCAAAACTTTCTGGAGAGAAGATTTGCATTGAGCATTTAAAGAGAGGACTTGACATAGTAATACTTAGATTTTTCAATGTTTATGGTCCGAAACAGGATTCAAATTCACCATATTCAGACGTAATTTCAAGATTTATAAAAAGAATTTTAAATGGAGAACCTCCAATAATTTATGGTGATGGAGACCAGACAAGGGATTTTGTCTATGTTGATGATGTATTGTCAGTTATTGAGAAAACTTTGCTATCAAAGAAGACTGAAAATAGAATTTTTAATATCGGGAGCGGAAAAAGATATTCTGTTAACCAGATTTTTAGAATTCTAAAGGAACTATCAGGTTTTGAGGGAGAGCCAGAATATAAAGAAGCAAGAAGAGGTGAGATAAGGCACACTATTGCAAATATATCACGCGCAGAAAAAGAGATTGATTGGAAGCCAAGGATTTCAATAGAGGAGGGTTTAAAAAGAACTTTTGAATACATGAAGGAATCGAAAAGGTAAAATGAAAAAAGCAAAACTCAAAAATTACGAATCAATCTTTAAAAAATTAAAAAGAAACTTGCGCAAAATACAGAACAAATTTTTGCTTCAAGATAAAAAAGATAAAACTTTTCGACCTCTAAAGAAAGAAAGCTCTAACTGGCAATCAGAAAACTACAAAAGGACAAACTCTTCTCATTTGCAATTTCTAATTTTATGTTCCGATTTTGCCTTTTTAATTTTGAATTTTAAATTTCTAACTGGGAGGTTTAAATGGAGAGAGAGAAAGCTTTGGAACTTCTAAAAGGTCATCTAAGTAATAAAAATCTTATCAAGCATTCCCTTGCCCTTGAGGCATGCATGAGAGGACTTGCAAGACATTTCAATGAGGATGAAGAGAAATGGGCGCTTTCAGGTTTAATTCACGATCTTGATTACGAAAAGACACAAAATCAACCGGAAAAACATACTCTTATTGCATGTGAAATATTAAAGGAACATGGTATTGATGAAGAAATTCTCAAAACAGTTCGTTGTCATGCAGGGATTGAGAAGCCAAACACAAAAATGGAATGGGCAATCTATTCTGCAGACCCTTTAACAGGACTTATTGTAGCTGCTACTCTTATGCATCCAACAAAAAAAATAAAAAATTTGGATACAGATTTTGTCCTAAGAAGGTTTAAAGAGAAAAGCTTTGCAAAGGGAGCAGATAGGAACATAATAATGGAGTGCCAGAATTTGGGGCTTTCTCTCAGCGAATTTATCCAGATTTGTCTTAACTCAATGCAGGAAATAGGAGATGAATTAGGTCTTTAGACAATGCTATTCCTTTCTATTGACACCTCAACTGAAAAGGGCTCAATAGCCATTCTCAAAGATGACGATGTCATTGGAGCAATTTTCCTAACTCAGAAAAGAAGTTATTCCCAGATTCTCCTTCCATCCATTGATTTTATACTTAACCAGCACCATCTGTCTTTAAAAGACATGGAAGGTTTCTCAGTTTCCGTCGGTCCTGGCTCTTTCACAGGGATAAGGATAGGAATTTCCTGTATCAAAGCCTTTTCACTCACATTTAATAAAAAAATTGCACCTGTCAGCTCTTTACATGCTCTTGCTTTCAAAATTAGAGAAGTGAAAAATTCTTTTGTGTGTCCAGTCATAGATGCCAAAAAAAATGAAATTTTCAGCTCCTTTTTTTTCTTTGATGGAGTGCATCTTAAAAATATTATTGAAGAAGGTTGTTATAACCCATCAGATTTTTTCTCTCGGTTGAAGGAAGAAAGAATATATTTTATTGGAAATGGATGCCAGATATGGAAAGAAGAGATTGAAAAGAATATAAAAGAACCAATTTTTCCAAATTTTAACACATTTATAGCTGAAGAAGTAGGAAAGATTGGATATAAGATTTTCATGGAAGGGAAAGGAAAGAGCCCAGAAGAAATAGCGCCCTTATATTTCCGTCCTTCAGAAGCTGAGCTTAAAAGAAAGATTTAAAGTGAATAAAGATGGTTCTTAAAGCAAAGTTAAAGATAAGAAAGATGAAAATTGATGATTTAGAGAAAGTTCTTGAAATTGAGAAAAAATCCTTCCCGAACCCGTGGAGCAAAAATGCTTTTCTTTATGAAATTGAAAGTGATGTTTCATATCCATGGATTATAGAACTGGATGATAGAATAGTTGGCTATTCTATTCATTGGCTTATCTTAGATGAAGCCCATTTGAGCAACATCGCTATTGACCCCATTTTTAGAAGAAGAGGAATTGGGAAGTTCCTTCTTGAAAAGGTTATAGAATCTGTCAAAAAAATGGGTGCAAAATTCCTCACCCTTGAGGTCAGGGTTTCCAATACGAATGCTATTACCCTTTACACAAAAATGAATTTTAAAGTTGTTGGCATAAGAAAAAATTATTATACAAACCCTGTTGAAGACGCATTTATAATGATGAAAAATTTAAATGAATAAAATTGGAAAGGCAAAAGT
The DNA here is from genome assembly GCA_964531645.1 of uncultured Clostridia bacterium. GTDB lineage: Bacteria > Acidobacteriota > Aminicenantia > JBFLYD01 > JBBIMS01 > JBBIMS01. The sequence goes on along the minus strand of CAZHEF010000018.1, from coordinate 21,462 downwards.
AAAAAGTTAAAAGTTAAGAGGGAACAAAATTTTATTTTTTTCGTAAATTAAAATATGGTGAAAATGATAGAGTTTTTAATAAAAAAGGTAAAAGTAAAAGATAAAATTTCCAAAGCAAAGATTAACTTGAACTTTCCTTTTAGCTTTTTAATTTCAAATTTTAACTTTTCGTTCAGGAGGTTCTTATGAAAAAAGCTAAACTCGTCTCAATTCTTTTATTTTCTTTGTTTCTTATTTCTATTTTAAGTGCCCAGGAAGAGGACCCATATTTATGGCTTGAGGACATTTTGAGCCAGAAAGCTCTTGAATGGGTGAAGCTCCAGAATCAGGAATCTACCTCGAAGTTAGAGGTAGTTCCTGTGTTTAAAAGTATTTATGAAAAGACCCTTGAAATTTTGAACTCTCCCGCTCGTATTCCCTATGTTTCAATTTATGGCGACCATCTTTACAACTTCTGGAGAGATGCAGAACATCCTCGAGGAATCTGGAGAAGAACAACTTTCGAGGAGTATAAAAAGAAGGAACCTGAGTGGGAAATAATACTCGATATTGACAAACTTGCAAAAGAAGAGAGTGAGAACTGGGTCTGGAGAGGGGCTCAGCTACTCTATCCCGATTATGAGAGGGCTCTTGTAATGCTTTCTCGTGGAGGAGCTGACGCCAGTGTGGTCAGGGAATTTGACATACCTTCAAAATCTTTTGTAAAGGATGGTTTTGAGCTTTCAGAAGCAAAAAGTAGAGTCGCATGGATTGACAGGGATAACATTTATGTGGGAACAAATTTTGGTCCAGAAAGTCTAACAACTTCTGGTTATCCAAGAATAGTAAAAATCTGGAAAAGAGGAACACCCCTTGACGAAGCAAAAACAATATACGAAGGAAAAACAACATCAGTTTCCGCAGCTGGATATCGATTATTCAGCGAGGACGGAAATATCGATTTTATAGTTGAAACTCCTACATTTTTCACCTCAATTTATCATGTTTACAAGGATGGCAAACTTATAAATCTGGATATTCCTGCTGATGCAGATATTGAGGCTTATTTTAAGGAGAAATTATTAATTCGTCTCAAAAGTGACTGGAATACTGGAGGTAAAATCTTCAAACAAGGGAGTGTAATTGTAGGCAAACTCGATGATATACTCTCAGGGAAGAAAAATTTTGAGATTCTCATTCAACCAACAGAGTATTCTACGGTTCAGGGTATAAACAGGACAAAGAATTATTTACTTGTTAACATGCTTGAGAATGTTGTGAGCAAGCTATACAGGTTCTCCATTGATGGAAAAGGGAAATGGGCTAAAAAAGAGATCAATCTGGGGGACAAGGGAAACCTTTCTGTAGCTTCCACTGATGAGAAAAGGGATGATTTCTTTGTAAATTATGAGAATTTTCTTACTCCTTCTGCTCTTTATCTTGTTTCTGCAGGAACATTCAAAATAGAGAAGATTAAAAGCATGCCCGAGTTTTTTGATTCAAGTTCATATAAAGTGTTGCAATTCTATGCGACTTCAAAGGATGGAACAAGGGTTCCATACTTTGTTGTAATGAAAAAAGATTGTCAATTTAATGGAAAAAATCCAGCTCTTTTATATGGATACGGTGGATTTGAAATTGCTTTGAGACCTTCTTATCTCAGCACAGTTGGCGTTGCCTGGCTGGATAAAGGCGGTGTCTATGCTTTAGCCAATATTCGTGGAGGCGGAGAGTTTGGACCGAAATGGCATCAAGCTGCCCTTAAAAAGAATCGACATAAAGCATTTGAAGATTTTATTGCAGTGGCTGAAGATTTGATAAAAAGGAAAATAACATCCTCCGAAAAGCTTGGAATTTTGGGTGGAAGTAATGGAGGACTTCTTGTAGGGGCGGTCTCAATTATGAGACCGGATCTTTTTAAAGCTGTTGTCTGTCAGGTTCCACTACTCGACATGAGGCGTTACTCCAAACTCCTTGCTGGAGCAAGCTGGATCGACGAATATGGCGACCCCGATAATCCTGAAATGTGGGAGTATATAAAAACATATTCTCCATATCACAATGTTAAGAAAGATAAAAAATATCCAAAAATTTTCTTTACCACCTCCACAAGAGACGATAGAGTTCACCCCGGTCACGCAAGGAAAATGACTGCAAAGATGAAAGACATGGGGCATGAAGTTTACTACTATGAAAATACAGAAGGCGGTCATGCAGGTGCTGCTAACAACCAGCAAAGAGCATATATGACAGCCCTTTCATATTCCTTCTTATATCTACAACTGATGGGTGAATAAAAGCAGAAAAAGGAAGAAAATCAGGAAGCACGAGATTGAGAATTGTAAATTTAATGATTGAGGGATGCGAGAGTTTGAGCCTCTTTGTTTGAGACTTGTAGCATGTGACCTGAATCTTGTGGCTCTCTATGCCCTTGTGCCTTTGAAATTTCCGATTACGAGTTAAAAAGAGATTTTTGCTTAAGCTAAAGGCTTTATGTTGTGAGCTGTTAGCTGTCTCCGATGGATTGACAGAAAAATAGAAAATATGTTATTTTTATAACCTTACGGGGCGTGGCTCAGTCTGGTAGAGCACATGGTTTGGGACCATGGGGTCGGAGGTTCGAATCCTCTCGCCCCGACCAGAAAAATAATCTTTATATGCGCCTATAGCTCAAAGGATAGAGCAGCTGCCTTCTAAGCAGCGGGTTGGGGGTTCGAGTCCCTCTAGGCGCGCTATTTTTATAAAAGCAAGACGGTAAAAGAGCAAGAAAGGCAAGACTTGAAAAAGGGTTAAGTCTAATAACATTTAAATCTTTCCAAAACCCTTGCCCCACAAGGAGAGAGGGAAGGGATAAGGAAGAAAACTCAGAGAAAAGAAAACAGCTTACAGTTATTTTGGTCTAAAGAAGTAAGCCCTTGGTGTTCTTTCTCCTCTATCTAGTCTTGCAAGTCTTGCCAGTCTTGTGTTTCTTGCTTTCCTTAAAGAAATTTAAAATCCTATCCATTTTGTAATTTCATCTAGTGATACTCTGGAGCTTATATATTCATTAATCTTGGCGTTCTGGTCTGGGTATCCTATGGATATTCCAAGTATCAATCTTTTATCTTCAGGAATACCAAGAACTTTTTTTACGACAGGGGAATAGTCTGTCAAAGAACCCTGAGGACATGTATGAAGTCCGAATTCTAAAGCAGATAACATTATCGCCATTGTAAAGGTACCCATATCAAATATTGACCATAATGGCAAAGATTTGTCCTGAAATAAAAATACAACTACAGGTGCACCAAAAAATCTGAAATTTGCAAGCCTCAATTCTTTTTTCCTTTCCTTGTCATTTTCTTCAATCCCAAGGGTTTTATATCTTCTTCTAAAATGCTCCTCAATCCTTTCTTTTATATGGGGAGGCCAAAAAGAGGGTTTAGGAATATCGGGCTGAATCGGTTCCTCTTTTTCAGCTAATTTAAGCAACTCCCTTGAAAGTTCCTCTTTCTTTCCACCAGTTACTACAACAATCTCCCATGGCTGGCTATTTGTATAGGATGGGCTTTTCAATGCAGTTTTTAATATTTTTTCAATAATTTCTTTTGCAACAGGATTAGGTTTAAAGGCTCTGATACTTCTTCTCCTCTCAATGGACTCAATAATGTCCATAAATCCTCCTTATTCATTGAAAGTATTATATTTTTTGAATGAAAAAAGAATTTTCTTTGCATCATAAACAATTATCAGAGCAAGAATAACAAGAATGAAAGATATAAAACCAAGAAGAGCGCTCCCTTTTATAAAAAAATTATATCCCTGATAGAGAAGGGCTGAAATTGTAGTTAGAAGCATGAAAATAGCTGGATATAGTGTGTACTTTGAAGGTTTTTTCACGCCTATTAAGTATCCTGAGACAGTTACGAGAGCAAGACCAGCAACAAGCTGGTTGCTCGCTCCGAAAATGGGCCATATTGCTTTGTAGCTTTCTGTGAGAGCGAGAAGGGATGCAAATAAAAGGGTTATCATAGTAGCAGACCATTTATTGGAAAGGGCATGGAACTTTTTGCCCATCAACTCATCAAATATGTATCTTCCAAGACGAGATGATGTATCGAGGGTGGTAAGAACAAAGGCGTTGAGCATAAGCATTCCGAAGAAAACACCGAAAGTAATGGGGATGAAAGGAATCGAAGAAACAAACTTTCCAAAACCAGTTGCGAAAGCCACTATCGGTCCTCCTCCACCCTCCTGCTCAATGGGTTTCATAAGATATTGAAAACCAAAAGAGCTCTTCGCCCCAGATGGATCCCATATAAGGGCAGAACTGGCAATCAAAACCACAAGCCCGGCAAGAGCACCTTCTGTAAGCATTCCTCCATAGCCGATCAATTTCCCCTTGGATTCCCTTGGCAATTGTTTTGCAGTTGTCCCTCCTGCAATTAAAGAATGAAATCCAGAGATTGCCCCACATGCTATAAAGACAAAAAGCATGGGCCAGAGAGGTCCTTCTTTGCCAATGAAAGATACAAAAAGAGGCGCATTTATGTTAGGATGATAAAAAATCAGACCGATATATCCTAAGAATAGACCTATAAAGAGTATCCACATGGATAAATAATCTCTTGGCTGGAGAAGAACCCAGACAGGTAGAGTTGACGCAAAGAAACAATAGAGCATGAGGATTAAGAACCATACTGTAGGGGCAGATATTCCAGAAATTGATGGTAACTTTACAGGAAAAAGTTCGCCTAAATAAATCAAAAGGCCAAGGAAAACAAGTGCAAGTAATGTTCCCAAAAGCACATTCAAGCCCTTCCTGTAAACTAACCATCCAAAAAGAATTGCAAGAAATATAAGCCCGAATGTAGGTATTACAATCTGGGATTTTGATATAAATGTTTGGGCTGTAACAACTCCAAAAACACTTATTACTAAGACAAGAGCTAACCAGACAAAGATTGAGAAGATTACTTTAGCTCTCCTCCCAAGAACATATTCAGAGACATCAGGAATTGATCTCCCCTTGTTTCTAACAGATGTCATAAGGGAAGTATAATCATGAACAGCTCCTATGAACACACTCCCGAGGATTATCCAGAGTATGGCTCCGAGCCAGCCGAAGTAAAGAACTCCTAAAAGAGGTCCAATAATCGGACCCGCTCCAGCAATTGATGAAAAATGATGCCCAAATAGAAGGGATACCTTGGCAGGATGGTAATCAATCCCATCGTAAGTAGAGTAAGCGGGAGTAAGATTCAAATCATCTGGATTTATAACCTTTTTTTCAATGTGAGACCCATAAATTTTGTATCCCATAAATAACCATGAAAGAATAAAAACCCCTAAAATTAGAGCATTCATTTCTCCCTCTCAAAAAAATGATAATACATTATTTTCTACCACTCTTCAAACATTAAAAAATTTTTAAATGTTGACATTAAGCTTTGTCCATGATAATATTTATTAGAGAGGTGATTAGATAATTTAGATGGATGAAGTAGTTTTTCCCTCAGAGGAAATTTTTTTCATAGCAATTTTGACAAGAAATATAAAGAAATTAGAAGGGAGATTAGGCCTAAAATTATTTGCAAGGGGTAATAAAATATTCATAGAAGGGGAAGGCGAAAAATTAAGCTTTGCCAAAGATTATTTTAACCAGATTAAAGAGCTTATTGAAAGCGGGTATCAATTAAAAGATGAGGATCTACAGATAGCTCTTGATATCATGGAGGAAGACAGATATGCAAATCTATCTGATTTCTTTTCCAATGGTCTTCTTGTATCATCCATAAGGAAAATCGCAACCCCAAAAAGCCTTAATCAGCAAAGATATATTCAGGCCATAAAGGAGTTCGATATCGTTTTTGCTGTGGGCCCTGCTGGAACCGGAAAAACCTACCTTGCTATGGCATGTGCATTATCCGCATTGCAAAACAAAGAAGTCGAACGAATCATTTTAACAAGACCAGCAGTTGAAGCAGGAGAAAAACTCGGATTTCTTCCCGGGGATATGTATCAAAAGGTTAACCCTTATCTCAGACCTCTTTACGATGCCCTCTTCGACCTCACCCATGCAGACAAAGCAACCAGATTGATAGAAAGAGGGATAATAGAGATAGCTCCTCTCGCTTACATGAGGGGTAGAACCCTGAATGACTCATTTATAATCCTGGACGAAGCCCAGAATACAACAGGTGACCAGATGAAGATGTTTCTTACAAGGATTGGTTTTAACTCAAAGGCGGTAATAACTGGAGACATAACTCAAATAGATATTCCCAACCCAAAATCATCGGGAATGTTAGAGGCGGTCAGGCTTCTTTCTCATATTAAGGGTATAGCCTTCATCTACTTCAATGAAAGAGACATTGTTAGACATTCACTTGTAATGGAAATAATAAAAGCATATGAAGAGGACGCCAAGAAAAAGGAGAAGAAGTGAATCTTGTAGACCCTGATTTCAATCTTCAAGAAATTTTTGAGGAGAAACCAAGGAAGAATTTTCCAAAGGTTTTCGATTTTCTAATTTTGATTCTTTTCTCTCTTCTCATAAGTATTATGATCTCCTTTCAAAAATCATATCTTATTCCTGAGCTCAAATTAAATGAAATAGCCAAGGAAGACATAATTGCTCCCTTTGATTTCGAAACAGTGGATGTTAAAGCTACAGAGGCAAAAAAGGAGGAGGCCTCCCGACTTGTAAATCCCGTCTATCTTCTTGATTCTTATAAATATACATTCATAGAACGAAAAATAAAAGACATTTTTGCCCTTGGAAGGGACTTTCTCTTGAGAGGAGAGGTTAAAAAGGAAAGACTGGCTGTAGAGCTTTTGAGAGATGGGATTAAAAATCTATTTGAAGTTGAAGTAAATCTTGAAATCCTTAAATTTCTTGTGAAAGAAAAGTTTAATTTTACCCTTGAACAAACTATTTTGAACATTTTAAGAAATGCCTATGACCGAGGGACTTTTCTTACAAAGATGTCTGCATACAACAGGGAAGGAGAGATAACAGTAATTACCAAAGATGGAAAATTAAAAGATGTAAAAATTGAAGAAGTCCTTGATTTTATGTCCTTTAAAAAATACACCGAAGAATTAGCTATTCAAAATGGCTTGAGAGAAGACTCTGCTAAAAACATCGCTGAGTTCTGTGCCATTTTTATCTCTCCGAATCTTGTCTATGACGAAGCTCTTACAGAACAAAGGAAAAGGGAATCTGCTGAGAGAGTTTACCCAGTTATAATGAAAATTTCAAAAGGAAAAGCTATAGTGCGAAAAGGAGACAAAGTGGCTCCAGAAGTTATAGAATTACTATCCCTTATGAAGAAAAAAGCAAGTGTTCCACTTCCTCTTCCCAAATTTCTGCTATATTTTCTGATAATCTTAGCAGGTCTTATTATTGCCTTTCCATTCTATCGTATTTTTCAGATTCACGAGCTTTCTCCCCGAAAAATCCAGATACTTTTCCTTTCTATGCTCTTCCTTGATATTTTTCTTTTGAAATTCTCTTATTTCTTCCTCGAAAATTCAAAATATAAGGAATGGCTACCCTTTGCTTTTCCTTTCTTTTTAGCTCCTCTTTTAATCTCGTTTCTCCTCGATAGAAAATTTGCTATTTTCTTTACTGTTCTTAGTATTGTCTCCTTAGCAATCTTTTATTTTGAATCTCCAGAACTCATTTTATACGCTGTTCTCTCCTCTTTTCTTGCTTCAACTGGAGGCAATATTTACGGAAAAATTGAGAGATATTCAATCATAAAAGTAATAGCTATAATAATCCTGCCTTTCAACGCCTTTTTAATATTCACTCTAACAGCACTAAAAGGAAATTTTTCTTCCATCTTTAACCTGATAGGAGGTATGCTATCGGGAGTTATATTTTCCATTATTTTAGCTCCAATTCTAATACCTCTTCTGGAGCTAACCTTCGGAATACTCACCGAAATGAGACTTTCAGAGCTTGGAAATTCCGAGCACCCTCTCCTCAAGAGAATGGCAATAGAAGCCCCCGGAACCTACCACCATTCCCTCATGGTAGCAAGCCTCGCAGAACAAGCTTCAAGAGCAATAGGAGCCAATTATAATCTTGTTAAAGTTTCTGCACTTTTCCACGACGCAGGGAAATTGGAAGAACCCCAATATTTTATAGAGAATCAGGAAAAAGATTTTAACATCCATGATAAACTTTCTCCAGAAAAGAGCAGTTCAATAATTATAAATCATATCTCTAAGGGGATTGAAATTCTTAAAAGAGTAAAAATTCCTTCCGTTATAAGAGAAATAGTTCAACAGCATCATGGAGAAAGTCTCATAACTCCTTTTTATCAAAAAGCTATTTCTGAGATGTCAAAAAAGGGTGGGATGCCTCAAGAAAGTCTTTTCCGCTACCAGGGTCCTAAACCTCAAACAAAGGAGGCTTCCATATTAATGCTTGCTGATGCAGTAGAAGCTGCTTTCAAAAGCCTTCCAGAATGGGATCCTGAAACAATAGGAAAAATGATAGATGAAATAATCACAAGATTTCTTGATGATGGTCAGCTGGATGATTCGGGACTGACAATAAAGGATTTATATTTGATTGCCAATTCATTCTACAGAACTTTTATAAGGTTTTACAAACAGAGACTCCCGTATCCTGGATTTCAATTCCAGAAAGAATCTTTATCAATTCAATAAATTCATGGTAAAACTTATTAAAAAAGTTAGAGGATATAATATTAATTTAAAGAGATTAAAAATGATTGCAGAGGAAGTCCTTAAACATTACGGAAGAGAAAATGAAAATGTTACTGTCCTTCTCTGCGGAAACAGGTTAATTAAAAAGTTGAATAAAAAATTTCTATCAAGGAACAGTGAAACAGATGTTATATCTTTTCCCATTAATGAAGTTCTGGATGATGAAAAATATCTCGGCGATATTGCCATCTCAGTTCCTTACGCACAGGACTCTGCAAAAGAATTGGGAGAAATCCTTGAAAACGAACTTAAAAAGCTCCTAATCCATGGTATACTCCATCTTCTTGGCTGGGACCACGAGAAAGACTCTGGAGAGATGGAAAAAGAAGAAATCAAACTGAAGAAAATTCTTACTGACAAAGTATGAAAAGCACTCACATTTTTACTCTGACAATATTTTTAATTTCATTCTTACTATCCTTTATCGAAGTCACCATTTCAAGATTTAGCAGTGTTTTTCTTATAAAATTTCTAAGAGAGAAGGGTATGAAAAGCACTGATGTTCACAGAATAGAGTTCTACAAAAAATCTCTGCGAAGTTCAAGACAATTCTTTATTTTTTTCTTTTTCCTGCTCTTCTGGTTTATCTCTGGAGGAAGTTTTAAGCCATGGGTGTTAATATCATTTTCAATCTCAATATACATAATAATTTTTGAGATAACCCCCAACATCCTATCTGTGCTTCTCAAGGAAAGGGGCCTATTCATCTATCCATTTCTGAAAATCTTCAACATTATTCCTTTTTTGCTAACTCCTTCAACCTCAAAGGAAGTAAAAAAGGAAAAAGAGGGAGAGTATCTTGAAATAATAATTGAACAGAGTGAAAAAGAAGGGCTGATAAAAAAGGATGAGGGTGAACTCTTAGAGGGTGTTATAAAATTCAGAGATGTAATAGTGAGAGATGTAATGACTCCGAGGGCTAATATGATATGTGTCAGCGCTGATTCATCTCTTAGGGCACTCAAAGAAATTGTTACCTCTGCAATGCGATCAAGAATTCCTGTCTATTCAGGGAGTATTGACAATGTAATTGGAATTGTCCTTGCAAAGGACCTTCTAAAATTAAAGGAAGAAGAAATGGACAAACCTGTTTCGTCTTTAATCAGAGAGACTTTCTTTATTCCCGAGACTCTAAAAATCCATAATCTCCTTCAGGAATTTCAGAGGAGAAGGCAGAAAATGGCAGTTGTAATAGATGAGTTCGGTGGAGTTTCAGGACTTGTAACCTCAGAAGACCTTCTTGAAGAGATTGTAGGAGAACTGAGAGATGAGTATGAAAGGGACGAATCTCAGGACATAATAGCTGAAGGTAATAGTTATATTATTAAAGGAGATACTGAAGTAGATAAGATGCTGGAGAAACTGAAAAGTAGTATTGAAATTTCGGGCTTCAAGACAGTTGGTGGTTTCATTACAGGAAGCATAAGAAGAATCCCTGAAAAGGGTGAGGAAATTCAGATTGGAGATCTGAAATTTACAATTCTTGAAGCTGACAGGGTAAAAGTGGAAAGGATAAAGGTAGAGAAAATTGAATCGTAAATTTGGATTTGTATCTATTGTTGGAAGACCAAATGTGGGAAAGTCTACCTTGCTGAACAATCTGGTCGGTTCAAAAATTGCTATTGTTTCTCCTCGACCTCAAACAACAAGAGTCCAGATAATGGCTGTAAAAAATCTTCATAATGCTCAGATTATATTTCTCGATTCTCCTGGTATTCATAAACCTCTTCACAAAATGAATGAAAGGATGATGAAGCATGTGTTTTCCTCTTTGGAGCTGGCTGATTTAATTCTCCTCATAGTTGACGCAACTCAGAGATTTGGAAAGGGAGACGCTTACACAATATCCCTCTTAGAGAAAAGCGAAAAGAAAAAATTTCTTCTTTTAAATAAAGCGGATCTCATTAAAAAGGAGCTCCTTCTTCCAATGATTGACCATTGGAGAAAACTTCTTCCTTTTGAAGAAATTGTTCCCATATCCGCCTTGAAGGGAACAAATATTGATACCCTTGAATCCTTAATCGTTAAATACTTACCTGAATCTGATAGAATTGTGGAGGAGAGTCAATTGAAACAACCAACGAAATTCTTTGTTTCTGAAATTATAAGAGAAAAAATTCTTCCTTACACTGAGGATGAAGTCCCCTACTCTGTTGCTGTAATTGTTAATAATGTTGAGGACAAAAAAGATTTCCTTCATATATTTTCTACAATAATTGTAGATAAGGAATCTCACAAACCAATAATAATTGGAAAGGGAGGAGAAATGCTAAAAAGAATAGGAACAATGGCAAGGAAAGAACTTGAATTTCTTTTTGGCAAGAAAGTTTTCCTTCAATTATGGGTAAAAGTGGAAAAGGGCTGGAGAGACCAGGAAGATATTCTGGACAGGATAGATGCCCAGGAGTAAGAAAACGGGCTTAAAGATTCTTTCGAAAATTTTCCTCCTGCTGGTTCTTTCCTCATTTCTATTTCCTCAAAATAATTCAGAAAGAGTATTAATAAGAGTAAGAGGAGAAAGAGAGAAACTTCTTCAACTGAGCAAAATGCCCTTTGATTTTGCTTCAAGGAGAATAAGAAATTATATTGATTTAATAGTGACGGAAGAGGAGCTAAAAAGAATAATTTCTTTCGGATTGGAAGTGGAAATCCTTCAGAGAGAATCTGACTATGCAGGTTATTTTGACCCCCTTTATCACACCTATGAAGAAACTATAGAGTATCTAAAATTCATGGAAAAAACTTACCCTGATATCTCCAAGCTATTCATCATAGGTAAAAGCACAAGGTTCGGATATCCAATATATGCTTTGAAAATATCAGACAATCCTGGAATTGAAGAGGATGAAATTCGAATTCTTATTGATGGGATGCACCATGCAAGGGAGCCTCTGGGTAACGAAATCTGTATATCTCTCATCGAATATCTCCTCAGTAGATTTGGAAATGACCCAAAAGTTACAGGCTGGCTTGAAAACTACGAGATATGGGTAGTTCCTATTGTGAATCCGGAAGGCTATAAATTTATTGTTGACAACAATCTTCTAGCTCCCTGGTGGAGGAAAAATTTAAGGGATAACAACAACAATGGAAAGATTGACTATAACTATGACGGTGTAGACCTTAACAGAAATTATGATATGAACTGGACATACGGAGGCTCTACAGACCCTTCTAATTGGACTTATAGAGGTCCATATCCTTTCTCGGAAGAGGAAACAAAGGCGAAAAGAGATTTAGCTTTAAGGGAAAAGTTTACTGTTTCAGTTACTTATCACAGTTATGGAGAGATAATTTATTATCCATGGTCATGGCCTGAAACAGACGAAAAAGCTCCCGACCACCCTGTCCTTAGTGAAATCGCTTCAGAAATGGCAAAAAGAATAAAAAATGAATTCGGGACAGGAAATTACACTTATGAAAGAGAAACTGCCTCAAACATGAGCCCTCCATGGATGTATGATGCAGCAGGAACTCTCGAATTCCTTGTGGAAGTCGGAACCTCCTTCATTCCTGAGGGAAACAAAATCAAACTAATCGTTGAATCAAATTTAGAAGGTATTTTTTATCTTTTCGAGCGAGTATCTGGTTCTGGTATAAATATTAAAGTCTTAGACTCGTTAACAGGGACACCTCTATCTGCTCAAATTAAAATCCTCGAAATAGACAATTCAAAATACATTTCACCAAGGACAACAGACCCAAGAACAGGGTCTCTTACAAGACTCCTTATTCCTGGTAATTACACCATTTTAGTAAGTGCTCCAGGCTATGGAAGAGAAATTATAAAGGCATATGTTGGAGAAAGTCTCCAAAAGATTCAACTTCACCTACGACCCTTGAAAGAAAAGGATGAGGAGAAGGAAGACAAGAGAAAATTCAAACTTTTATTTAATCCGAACTTTTGATTCTATCAGCCTTTGCTCTCTTTACTGGCTTTAAAAGCAGGTCTTGAAAGTCGAAGCTAAAATCCGTTGCGGGAGAGAAAGCTTTCATCTTGATTCTTTCAATTGTTCCATCAGGATTGAGAGAGAAAGTTACATAGGCATCAGCTCTTAGTTCCCTTTCATCCCATTTTGCAATGAATGTGTCATAATGCCAGTGTTCAAGCTCCCCAGCAAGGGAAGGAGTATGGCTGAACTTTATCCTTAGCTTCTCTCCTGTCCATATTATCTCTACATCCCCATACCAGTCATCCCTGTATAGACCAGCATAATTTTGTAAAGATAATGAAGGGTGGGAAGTCTTATCCCTTTTTTCCTCTGCCTTCTTCTCTTCATCTCTTGTTGATGCTTCCTGTCTTTCCTTATACCTGAGGAAAGAAGCTATCCAATCTTTAGGAGTTGCTGACGAGTAATAATCAATAATGGAATAGGTGATTGAATTGTAAGCCTCTGACGACTCCTGATTGGTGAGAATTGCAATTCCAAGCTTGAGGGAAGGAATCATTGTTACTTGAGATAGAAACCCGGGCAAACCTCCTGTGTGTTGGAGAATCTTAATCCCTTTGTAATCACGGATCCCAATACCAAGACCATAACCGCTGAAATTGGGTTTAAGCTCTGATATCTCCTGAGGAGGGTCTGCAATCGGTCGTAGTGTTGCTATTGTAGTTACTTCCCTGTAGTTCTTCTCGCTCAAAAGCATTTTATCTTTATTAAGTTTTCCTTCTTCAAGCATTACATTCATCCATCGAGCCATATCTTCAGCACAAGAAATTATTCCTCCCGCAGGATTTATGTTGTCATTTAAAAATGGTTGAACTTCCTTTAAAATTCCATCAACTTTTGCGTGAGGGATTGCGATATTATCCCTATTTTTCAAGTCAGAAACCTTTGCAGAGCTTTGTTTCATTCCTACAGGCCTAAATATCCTTTCAGTTATAAAATCCTCCCAGCTCATCCCGCTTACAGATTCAATGACCTTTCCCGCTACAAGAAACATAAGATTATTATAGGCATAAGTACTCCTGAACGAAGAGGATAAAGGGATAAATTTTATTCTTTTAATAATCTCATCTCTGCTGTAATTGGAAGACGGCCACCAGAGAAGGTCTCCCGCTCCGAGACCGAGACCGCATCTATGGGATAAAATATCTTTTACTGTAATTTCCCTTGTAACATATGGGTCGAACATCTGAAACCATGGTATGTAATCAATCACTGGAGAATTCCATAAGATTTTACCCTCATCAACCAGTATTCCAAGGGCAATGGCAGTAAACAACTTTGAATTGGATGCAATGGAGAAAAGGGTCTGGGAGTCAACAGGAAGATTTTCCTTTAAATCCCTCACGCCGTACCCCTTTGTTAGGAGTACTTTACCATCTTTCACAATTGCAATTGAAAGCCCCGGAACCTCAAAGGTCTTCATCACCTTTTCAACTATTTTGTCAAGAGCAGGCGGAAGAGTTTTCTTGGAACTTTCTCCATAACCTAATTGAACCAACAGAATGAATAAAAACAAAAGAATAGAGAAAACTTTAAAATTTCTTCTCATCTTCTTCCTCCTGAGGAAAGATTATCTCATACATTGTCTTAAAATATCAATGAGAAATGCGAATTTTGACATGGTCCAAGCTTTTATTTAGAATAAGTAGTTGGAGGAAAATATGATGAAAATTTTTACAATTAAAAATAAAATTCCACTTTTTCCTTTTTTATTCTTTGCAACTTTCGCTCTTTTATCAGCAGAACAAAAACCGAAAATAATAATTCTCGGTTTCGATGGAGCTGATTTTCAGCTGACCTCCCAGTTTTTAGAGGAAGGTAAACTTCCAAATCTTAAAAAACTAAAAGAGGAAGGGAGTTTCACAAATGTTATTCCTACAAATCCTCCCCAGACTCCAGTGTCCTGGGCATCTTTTATGACAGGACTTGACCCAGGAGGTTCAGGAGTATTTGACTTTTTAAAAAGAGTTACTGGAACATATTTGCCCGATTATGTTGTTATGGGCGAAGGGGCTAAAAAATTCCTTTTCGGAAAAAGGAATCCTGTCTTTATTCCCCTGCTTTCCTTCCTTTTCTTTTTCATTGCAATATTTTTGTTACTTAAAGCTTTCAAAGCCAAAACTTCATACTCTTTAATTCTCTCTTTAATATTCAGTCTCGCTATCTCCACTTCAATCTTATATTTCACCATTAACTTCCTCCCTGAAAAAATGCCCTACCCTATCAACAACATGAAAGGGGAGCCCTTTTTTAAACATTTAACTTCTAAGGGAATAAAGGCAAAAGTTTTTCATATTCCTGATACATTCCCTGCCCCAGAACTCGGTTCTGCGGGAAAACTTCTGGCAGGTCTCGGAATTCCTGATATGAGGGGAACAATTGGTTATCCTGCCCTCTACACTACCAAAGAAAAACTTTTTAGTGCTTCCAATGAATTCTCCGTAAGAATTGTTTATCTTGATAGAGATAAAAATTCTTGGGAAACAGATGTCCTTGGTCCAAGAAACAAGCTCTTTTACGACCCGACAGACCCTGTAAAAATGAGGGAAAAGGGAATTAGGAGAGACATAACTGTTCCCCTCAAAATTGAGCTAAACCCAGCAACTAAAAGAATAAGACTGATGATTCAAGATAGAATTCAGGAAATCGGGATTAGAGAATGGTCTGACTGGTTTGAGATTGAGTTTCCCTTTAACAGATTTATAAAAGTTAAAGGAATTGCTAAATTTTACCTTGAGTCAATTGAACCTGAAATAATGCTTCATTTAACTCCAGTGAACATCCATCCAAGAGTTCCAATTTTTCCGATTTCTTACCCTCCAAAATTTTCACGGGAAATTGCTGATTTAATTGGTCTTTACAAGACAATCGGGTGGAGGACAGATACCTGGTCAATCTCTACATTTCTTGGCAGCGAAGAATACTTTATTTCAGATATGTTTTTAACAGCAAATATGGAAGAAGAAATGATGTTGAAGATGCTAAATCAGAAAGACTGGGATATATTTATTTTTGTCTACATGTTCACTGACAGGGCTCAACATGTGATGTGGAGATTGATAGACCCGAAAAATCCAATATACAATCCTGAGCTTGCCCAAAAATACGGAGATACAATTTTAAAGGCTTATCAGAAAATGGATGAGATAGTCGGAAAGGTTAGGGATGTAATGGATAAAGATACAATCTTAATGGTTATTTCCGACCACGGATTTGCCCCATTCAGAAGGGGGATAAATCTAAATGTATGGCTGAGGGATAATGGTTTTCTTGTTGAAAAGGTTTCAGCAAAGGACCGATTGAGAAATCTCGAGGATTTATGGGGTTCAGAAGGAAGGACTATATTTCCCTATGTTGACTGGTCAAGGACAAAAGCATACTCCCTCGGTCTTGGAGGAATTTACATAAACTTAAAAGGAAGGGAACCAGAGGGCTCTGTAGAACCTGAGGATTATGAAAAGGTAAAGGAAGAAATTGCAAGGAAGCTTGAGTCCTTTGTTGACCCCGTAACTGGAGAAAGACCAGTTTTCAGAGTTTACAAAAGGGAGGAAATTTACAGGGAATTTGATAGTGAGATTGTTCCTGATTTAAGAGCAGCAACAAATTATGGATACAGAGTCTCATGGCAGTCAACCCTTGGAGGAATGAATGAGGAAGTTGTCCAGGAAAATGACAAAAACTGGAGTGCAGACCATTGCACAATGGAACCAGGTCAGATTAATGGAATATTCTTCAGCAATGTAAAAATTAAAAAAAACCCTGTGAATATCCTCGATTTTTACAGAAGCATATGCAAGCTTTATAATTTAGCTGTTCCTGAGAAGATTCAAGGAGAAAGCATATTTTAAAGTAAAAAGTTAAAATCCAAAAGTTAAAAAATAAATGATTCTTTTTTAAGCTTCGCTTTAGAGAGTGATATTCTTGCCATAGAATTAATTTTGTTTTTTATTCGTCATGAATAAACTCTTCAAATCTCAATCCCTTCCTTTCTGCTTTTTACCATGATTTTTATAGAGTCGAATTTTTCTCTTAAGGATTGGAGAGCTTTTCTGAGCTCTTCTTTCATTTTTTCAAGCTCTATCTTCATTTTTTCCTGTTCCTTTTGCATCTCGATCTTCTGTTTTTCAAGTTCAAAATACTTTGAGAAATCGTCCCAGTCCCAATACCATGTCCATTCTTTTCTTTTTCCTAAATTCACTGTGGATTTATTCTCTTTTCCATCTCTTATAAACCCAATCTCAACCCTGTCTCCAGGTTTCTTATTTCCAATATATTTTATTAAGTCATCAGGACTGAAAATCTTTTCTTTGTCAACGGTAATAATTACATCTCCCTCCTTAAGACCTGCCTTTTCTGCTGGGCTCCTGTCTTCAACTCTTTTAACATATGCTCCTTTCTGAGGCTCAATACCTTTTGGAACCATGTCTACAAGAACACCAAGATAAGCCTTAGGAGCAATCGTGAGGGGAGGTGATGGAGGGGCAGGAGGAACGGGCGGAAAAGGAAATGTTGGTGGAACAGGAGAAGTAGGAAATGTAAAATATCCCTTTGGAGCTTCCTCAAGGACAGCTTCCTTTTTCACTATTTTTCCATCTCTCTCAATTTCAAGTATAACTTTATCTCCAACTTTCATATCCTGGACGATATCGGAAAGGTCATTCTGATTGTAAATTCTTTTTCCATTCACAGAAATTATGTAATCCCTTGATTTGAGACTTGCCTTTTCTGCTGGGCTGTCCTTCCAGACACTCTGCACAATTACCCTTCCGTCCATTTCCTTGACTGTTACTCCAAGGTAAGGTCTTTTTTCATAGCCTTTTTTCTTCAAATCCTCATAAATTTCCTTGGCTCTTCCAACAGAAATAATCATGGAGAAAGAGCCCCCTGCTCTGAATGGTGATACGACTTCTTTTCCTTCTTTTCTTAAAGTTATCCATATTTCCCTTCCAGAGATGTCCCCCCTCAAAATCCCTATCAATTCTCCCTTTGAATTGAATACCCCGCTCCCGCTCCCACCAGGAGGAGTTGCAAGGCTGACATTAACTCCTTCTATTTTTATAGAGTTCACAATTCCAAAGGAGGCGGAAGGAAAACTTTCGAAAGAGGTCCCAATTGCAATTACCCAATCACCTACTTCAACCTTTGAAAGTTCTCCAAATTTTGGGACCTCAAAGTATTTCTCTTCAACTTTAAGAAGGGCTAAGGAATTCTCCCAGTCAACTCCTATAACATCTGCTTTTATCTTTTCTCCCTTGTAATTTTCCACGAAAATATCCTTGTCCGGGTAAAGGGCATGGGAATGGGCGAGGATATAACCTTTATTAATAATAACTCCTGAAGAGATTATTCTTCTCCCGTCTTCTGAAATTACCTTTGCCACCGATGGAGAACATTTTTTTACTATTTCCTTTATATCCTTTTCAATATCAGAAATCTGTTTTTCTGAATAGAGATTGTAACCCAAAAGAAGCATAAATATTATAAAAATTGAAAAAATTTTTGTTCTCATCTATACCTCCTAAAATGCATAAATTTTTTCCTCATTCTCACTCACAAACTCAATAAGATAACGATTTTCCTTTTCAAAATTTTTAATGGGTATGACCTCAAGGTAAATGTTTTCGGGCATTTTTTGGGATGGTTCTATCATGGTTAAAGATTCTAAGCCGACTTTCTCTCTTTCAGATCTGAAATCGAGGAGCATTAATAAGCCAAGAGATAAAATTACTATAAGGACTGCCGGTAGAACAAGCATCTTTGCTCTTTTTTTCCTTCTTCTTATTTTCTTAATCCTTTCTATGACCTCATCCTCGAAGGAGATGGAAAGCTCAAAAAACTTTATATTTTTAAATTCTTTTTCCATTTTTATCTCCTTTCTATTAAATTTCTTAATGTCTCTTTCGCCCTGAAAATTCTCGATTTTACAGTTCCTTCTGGAATTTTGAGGATACTAGCAATCTCTTCTGTGGAAAATCCTTCCATTTCTCTTAACACCAGAGGAATCCTATAATCGGGCTTTAGCTGATTGAGATAAAATTCTATTCCATTGGAATTCCCTGGGTGATCGTGAACAAGTAATTTTGGATAAAAAAGTTGAAATAAATCAGCTATTTTCTTTTTTCTAAGTTCTGAACGGGAAAGATTTGAAGCAATAGTAAAAAGCCATGTGGAAAGCTTGGAGCCCCTTTTGAAGGAATTTATCTTGAAATAAGCTCTTATGAATACTTCCTGGGTAATGTCCTTTGCCTTATCTCTATCCTTCACAATCCTCAGGACAAAATTAAAAATCCTGTTTTTATAAATCCGCATAAGCTCTCGCATTGCCTCTTCATCTCCTTTTTTGAGCCTCTCAATAATTTCTATTTCATCCATTTTTCTATATAATAAGACGCTCCATTCCTTTATCGGGTTTCAATAAAAATTCAAGACGAGCAAGATTGGTAAGACAAGTCTATTGAAGAAGAGCTATTGCTTTTGGAATAGCTTCAATTGCCTTTATAACTTGTGGATCAAAGGTGCTCAGATATTTTGACCCCTCAGCGAATCCATCTGCCTGAGAGAAGATCTCATAAAGTAACTCCTGAACAATCCATTTCTTTGATTTTTCAAGTTCTTTTTCATCAATTCTGACATTGGACTCTTTCAAAAATTCTAGCCAGTCTCTCCAGATCTCATCTGTGATTGTAAAACTACTTTCAAACAGGTCCTGTTTTTTTATTCTCTTACTCCTGAGATAATTTATGAGTAATGGATTTTTATCATCGAGAAACTTGTTCGCGTAATCAAAGAAAACTCCTTTAAGCCTCAAAACACCCACAATCCCGGGCAGGGACAAAGCTCCCACTCTAATGTCAGGAATAATTCCTCCTCCCGCATAAACCTTCCTTCCTTTTGGAGTCAATTTGAACTCATGAAAGTTCAAATCTTCATCATTTCTTTCTATGTATAAAAAGTAGTCTTCAAGAAAGGTGTAGTCTCTCTGGACTGATCTTCCTGTTGGCGTGTAATATTTTGAAGTAGTGAGTGCCAGAGCAGTATTGTGGGAAAGGAAGAAAAGAGTCTGCACAAGTCCTTTTCCCCATGATGGGGTTCCTATAACAATTGCCCGATCGTGATCCTGCAATGCCCCAGCAACAATTTCTGAAGCTGATGCTGAACTTGAATTTATGAGAACAACAAGGGGAATCTTCTCCAATTGATTATCTTCCTCCGAGTAAAATTCCTGTGTAGATTCGGGTCTCCTTCCCTTTGTGTAGACAACAAGTTTTCCCTTTTCAAGGAATTCATCAGCAATACTCACTGCTTGCTGTAAAGCTCCTCCTAGATTCCATCTAAGGTCGAGAACCAGGGCTTTCATTCCTTCCTTTTTAAGAACATTTATAGCATCCTCAAACTCTTTTGTTGTGTTTTCTGCAAAGTTTCTCAAAGATATGTAACCAACTTCTTTATTCAAAATAAAATAATAATTCACACTATGATAGGGAATTTCCTCCCTTACAATGGTTATTTCAAAGGGTCTTTCAATGCCCCTTCTCATTATTGTAACCTTTACCTCAGTCCCTTTTGCTCCCCTCAGTTTTCTCACTGCCTCCTGTGCTGAAATGTCCCTGGTTGGCTCTCCGTCAATGTGTGTTATAATATCTCCCGCTCTCAGTCTTTTTTTCCATGCTGGTCCTCCCTCAATAACAGATGTGATTATCAATCTTTCTTCAATTTTCTGGATTGTGATTCCAAGACCGTAGAATTTTCCTGCCTGGTCTTCTCTCATGTTTGCGAGAGCTTTAGGGTCAAGGAAGGAGGAGTGGGGGTCAAGTCTTAAAAGTTCACTCCGTATAGTGTTATAGATAAGTTCCTCATAATTGATGTTATGGGGATAATATCTGTCAATTATAGAAACTATTTCACTGTAAATCCTCAGACCTTCATCCCAGGGGTCTTCTGTCTTATTGTCGGAGAAAAAAAGAAGGGGGAATATAAAGATTAGCAAAAATATCTTTTTCATATTTCCAATATATCAGAATTTTGGATAAATTGAAAGGAATAGAAAATTAAGCACATCTAAAATTTCCTAAGAGTTTTAGAGGAACTTAGGTTCTCAGAGAAATTCCACATTGAGGGCAAAAATTTGAATTTTCTGGGACAGGAGCTCCACATTTGGGGCAGGTTTTGGTTATACTATACCCGCAATTCGGACAATATTTGCTATAAGCAGGCACAGGTCTGTCATACTTGGGACAATTTAAAGGAAGAGGAGCTCTCACCAACAAGTAAAGAATAAAGCCAAGAAGGTAAGGGACTAACAAACAAACTAAAAACCAGAGGGTTGGTAACATATTTCTTCTTCTTGAATCTTCAATCACATATAAAAGAGCAAGAACATAGATGTGGACTATCATTATTATGAAATATATAAGTATTGAAAACCCTGCTATCGCAAAAAGTTCTTTAGCTTCTAAGGTTTTGACAAAATGGAAAACGAGGAGTCCAGCCCATAAAATCAATAGTAAAATCCCCCAAAAAATTGCTCGATTTCTCAAATATTTAAAATATTTTCTGTTCAAAGGGTCCACAGACTTTCTCCAAACAGACTGGGTTGTCCTCATTGATAGAAATTCTTGAATTTTTTCATACAGAGCTTTTCCCATTTTCTAAACCTCCTCTAAATTTAGTAATTAAA
The DNA here is from genome assembly GCA_964531645.1 of uncultured Clostridia bacterium. Lineage (GTDB taxonomy): Bacteria > Acidobacteriota > Aminicenantia > JBFLYD01 > JBBIMS01 > JBBIMS01. Next base: position 132 of record CAZHEF010000018.1, on the reverse strand, counting down.
GAGACAAAAAAGAAGATGATTCCTGAAAATTGATATATTAAAAATGCATTAAAAATAAATAGTGTTGATTCTCCGAAAATTTTCAAAAAAAATATCGTAAAAAAGAAAATTAAACCTTAACTCCACCTTTTT
>CAZHEF010000017.1:0-49408 GCA_964531645.1 uncultured Clostridia bacterium | reverse complement strand
TCAAATATGGAGGATACACCTTTCATAAATTTTACACAATAAATCTTACGCTACCATAAAGCTACTAAATTTGATTTTTGATTTTTCTTATTATTAATATATAGGAATAGAAATGGGTTCAGAAAAGGGGAGAGGAATTTTCCTTCATCACGAGTATGAAGAGTTTTGTAAAAAACTAATAGAGATCCAGAGGAAAGACTCTATTTATTCAATTACTCCTGGGATAATTCACGATTTAAACAATGTTATTTCCATAATAATTGGTTATTTAGAGCTTGCAAAAATGCAGAGTAGAGATGAGCCCTCAAAACTTGCTTCAACCCTCGAAATAATTGAGAAGGCATCCATCAGAGCATCCCAGCTTTTAAGCCAGGTGCTAGGTTATGCAAAGGGGGGGAGAGTTAGTAAGAAAACTATCGAAATGAATGAAATGGTAAAGGAGCTTAAGAATCTCGTAGAGAAAGTTTTTGAAAAGAATATTATAATTGAGACAAAACTGTCCTCGACTCCGCAATTTGTTGATGCAGAACCTCAGGAGCTGTTTCAGGTTCTCTTAAATCTATGTTTAAATGCAAAAGACGCAATGCCAGAAGGTGGAAGGTTGACTATTGAAATAGCCAGGTTGGAGAATTATGTTTTCATAACTATTTCTGATACAGGAATTGGAGTGGATGAAGAACTAAAAAACAGGATATTTACATCTTTTTTCACTACAAAGGAGAAAGGAGTGGGACTTGGTCTTTCCGTTGTGTGGAGTGTGGTAAAGAATCTTGGAGGTAATGTTGAGGTGGGAAGTTCTCCTGGGAAGGGGACAACATTTAAAATTTTTATTCCCGCTTCTATGATTAAAAGTTCTGAAGAAGAAAAGGAGCTGGATAAAGATATGAAGGGGAATGAAAAAATAATGGTCGTTGATGATGAGGAGGATATAAGGAATGTTACAAAGGAGATGCTCGAGCATTATGGATATCAAGTTTTACTGGCTAAGGATGGGAAGGAATCGGTGGAAAGATATGCAGAAAAAAGAAAAGAAGTTGGCCTTGTTGTTCTTGACCTTTCTCTCCCTTATTTAAAGGGAGAGGATGTGATGAAAAAAATTATGGAGATTAATCCAGATGCAAGAGTTATTGTTTCATCAGGATCTCCTGATGAAGAAAGGATAAAAATGCTTTTAAAACTCGGGGCAAAAGCATTTATTAGAAAACCTTTTCCATTTGAAAAACTACTAAGATTGATAAGAAATATTTTGAATCAATATAAATTTGAGAAAAGGAGGGGATAAAATGGGAAGATTGGATGAAAATTTTGTAGTTTATACTTTCCTTTCTGAGGATGAGTATGGAAAAGCTTTCAGGGCATACAATAAAGAAGAGGGTAGAAAGGTATGGATAAAGGAGATTAACGATTATCTTTTAAAGAATTAAGAAATCAAAAATAAACTACTTGAAAAGGCTGAAAAGGTGAAAAAACTTAATCACAGGAATATTCAGAAACTCTATGATTACTGGGAAGAGTATGGTAAAGTTTTTCTTGAACTTGAAAATCTGAGTGGAACATTTCTTGATGAAGTAATATATGATCCAAAACAACTTGACCCTTTTGATGTTATTTCGATTTCCTATCAACTATTTACAGCTCTTTTCTACGCTCATAACATAGGTATTTTCCATGAAAATGTTAGACCTGAGCACATAACAATAGAGAAGAGTGGAGATATAAAAATAACAAACTTCATGATGACAGACCCTCTAAAAGTTTATTTTCTCAGGGTGAAGGCGAATGCTATAGTTGATGATAGAACTGAATTTTATAAATTTGTTAGATTTGCCTCTCCATGGCATTTAAATAAAAGAGATCTGGATTGGAAAGCAGATTTTTTAGCGCTGCGGTTACTGTCTTTGAACTGGCAACAAAGGACACCCCATGGGATAGATCTTCTCCCACTATGTTTTACAGCTCTGTCTTTGGCCCCAAAGCTGTTCGCCACATATGGCAAATAAGGGAGGATCTTTCTCCTTACTTTTCCTTAATTATTTCAAAATGCTTGACAAACTACAATTATCGGAGAGAGAATTTCAAGGACGAGATTTTTGAAATCTTTCAATGCGAATATGACGAAAATGTAAAGCCAGTTTTGGAGCTAAGGAAAAAGAAAAGAGAATCAAGAGAGAAGGTTCAGAAATTGCTAACATTTGTCCTTGGAGCTTTTTTTACAATTGGTCTCTTTATTTATCCTTTCCAAAAGCAAAAACTTGAAGGTGATACCTCAGTACCTATTTATGTCCTTCCTATAGAAAATAAAACCAACGATATTTCTCTTGATCCAATAGCTCAGGGCATTACACAGGAAATTATTGAGGGTATCTCATATGTAAATCCTGTATGTGTATTATCTTTAGTAGATTCCAATTCAGGAAAATTCTATTCTCAGGAAGAATCGACTGGATTAAAAAATAGCTTCGTTCTCAAGAATGAAATTAGAGGTAATGAGAAAATAGAATTTGATTAAAAGCTATTCAGGGCAAAGAATGGAAAAATGGAACTCATCTGGTCATCAAGGTTTAATATCAAAGATATTTCCTCCTTGAGGTATAATTTGAGCAGGAACATTATGAATGCTTTGAGACTTGATTTTAAAGAAAATGGAAACTCAGTCATGGTAAAAAAGATCGGCTTTGAAGTTTACAATTTATACTTGAATTCAATATACTGGCACAACATTTTTATAAAGGAACCAAGAAAGGAGTATCTTGACCTTTTAAGGGAGTTTCTTTTAAAAGCCATTGATTCTGAGAAAAATTTTTCTCCCATCTATAGTGCCCTTGCCAGTAATACTCTTTTCCAGCTGGAATACGGCATTTCTACTGACCGGAGACTCCTGGAATTCGCAAAAAGTATGTGTTTTAAAGCCCTTGAAATTGATAAAAATGATACGAGGGCACGTTCTATCCTTGCAGCTTTGTATATAAAAGAAAACAGAAAGATGGAAGCTTACAGGGAGGTGTCAGAAATTTACAGGATGAATCCCCAGAATTTGATTGTAAATGGAACTCTTGGGTCTCTTTATCAGTATTCGGGTCTTCTGGATAAAGCTCTTGAAAAATATAAAAAGGTTAAAAAAGAAAATCCACTGGATTTAGTCACATCAATTAACATAGCAAGGATATACATTTATCAGGGTAAATTTTCAAAGGCTGAAAAGGAATTGAGGAAAATCCTTCAAAGCTCTGAAAACTCCTTTGCCCTTTCATACATGGGAATTGCCCTTTCCTATTCAGGAAAACTTGAAGAGGCTGAAAAATTACTCCAGAATAGCATTCAGAAATATTCCAATGAAAGAGGTCTGCTTCTTTCTCTTGCAACAGTTTACTCGAGGGAAAGGAAATTTGATAAAGCTGATGAGATTCTGAAAAATGCAGAGCCATTTTTCTTTAATGATCCCGATAGGGCTTACAGAGTTGCTACATGCTACGCGCTTAAAGAAGATAAATATTCTACATTGAAATGGTTGAGAGCTTCAATAAATCTTGGGAATGAGAATTATGCCCTCTTCAAAAATGATCCTTATCTTGAAAATTTAAGAGGAGATAAAGATTTCAAAGAGCTAATGAAAGAAATGGAGAGTAGATGGAAGAGGTATAAAAAAAAGTTCACTCTTTAAGTAAACCTGGCATCCTCGATTAAATCTCTAAAAACTCCACAATCTTCCAGACAAATGGATTTTCTTTTCTAATTCTGCAATATTTATCCTTCAAGGGATACTTTAAAAATGGACACTTTGAGCAAAATTCTTTAACAGAACACGAACTGCATTCTCTTCTCCTCCTTTCTGAAGATTTCCATAAATTTTTTCTGAACATCTGAAGGATTATCTCCCACATATCCAATCACATCACCATAAAGACATGTTTTCAGTGAGAGATTTTCTTCAATAACGATTTTCTGAATATTCATGGCAGGACATTCTCTCTGGAAGATACATCCATTTAAAAAACACCCTTTAAAATTCAAAATTTCTTTTTTAATCCTTCCCTTCTCATCAAGCATTTCACAAACAAATTCTTCAAAATATTCAATGTCCTTTTTATTTTCTATATAAATAAAGGACTTTAAAGTAATCGTAAAGTTTTTTGTTTTCAGGGTATTTAAAGATGTGGAATGGAGTTAGAGAGAAATAAATATTCCATTTGTATACTTCTGGGGTCAGGAGCTGGAATTTTTTGGAAGAAGGGGATATTCTATTGAACTTTCCTGTGAATTTTAAGAAATAGAATCTTTTAGATGGAAAACCTGAGCTTATCATTTTTTTTTATAATTTCCTCCCTCTTCACTTCCCCTTTGCTGAATAAAAAAAGAACATTTGAAAGTATAAGGGAGTTTTTTGATAACCATTCTATAATAGATTCTTCAGGAATCAGATTTTTAATAATGAAATCAGAAAAAAGATTGGAACTTCTTTTTATCCTTTCCTTTGCATTCACCATATTCCCTATTATTGTGGAAACAGTCCTGTATATTTCGTCATGAACTGTTGAATTTTTCCCAAAGGGGACCTTCGATACATCATACGAATAGAGGGTTTCAAAAGGAAGAAGAGATGAACCCTTTTCAATCCTTATCCCAAATTTTCTATGGGTTTCAAAAAGTTCAGTTCCAGGAAATATCTGGAGTAAATTGTGAGCATAAAAATCAACTCCAAGACTTTCAACAAATTTCACTGTTCTTATTCCATCCTTCAATTTTTCTCCAGGTAGTCCGAGAATTATACTTACAGTCGGTGTCATGTCTAATTCCTCGGTTTTTTTGACATATTTTTCAATTTTTTGAATAAATTCTCTCTCTTCCCTGTAATCAGAGGATTTCAGGGACTGCAATCTCAAGACCAAAGGAGACTCTTTTAAATCCTGCTTCAGCCATAAGTTCAAGGAGTTCGTCATTCATTCTGTCAACCCTTGTCTCGCATGTGAGTTTAAAGCAAAATTTCTTCTCTATTATTCTTTTGCATATCTCCTTTGCCCTATGAATATTAAGAGTAAATGCATCATCATAAATAGTAACAACTTTTTCTTTTGAATCCTTTTCTAAAAGGCTCTCATTAATCACTTTTAACTCATCAATAACCCTTTCAACTGAGTGATATCTTATTCTATTCCTTGATATGGCGGTGAAATTACAATATGTGCACTTGAAGGTGCAACCCCTTGATGTGAGGATCCCTGTTTCCTCAGCACCCTTTAATATACCCTCTAAGAAAGGGGATGGGAGAATGTCAAGCTCAGCATTTTTTTCGAATCCATTATCAGGGATCTTTCTGGATTTCTTATAATATTTCGATTCTTTCTGAATGTTATCCCCTTTATTTTTTCTAAATTTTTGAAAAATCCGTTCTCTGAGTAATCAGAAATTAGCTCATAGACAGTTTCCTCCCCCTCTCCCCTGACACAGATATCTATGAATTGATTGTCTTCAAGAATCAAGATATCGGAAAAGGTAGCTGATGGACCTCCAGCAAGGATGGGTAAATCTTTTCTCTTCCTTTTTAAAATTTTTGAAATTAGCTGCACAAGATAATAATTGTAATCATAAATTGTAAGACCAACCACTGAAGGGTCCATATCAACTATTCTTTCAGCACACTCTTCCAAACCCATTCTTTCCTCAGGAACGAACTGAAAAGATTCTATTCCTTTTTTCTTCAAAAATGCCTGAATATAGACAACCCCAAGATGATAAACAAAATCCTTTTTTACAGATTCAGGCAAAAATATAAAAACTAACCCTTTCATTTTTTTCCTCTTAAATTTTTCTTTTTACTTTTTTTTCTACTCTTTTACTTTGTGCCGGAATAGATAACCATTATTTCCCAGACAGTAGGATCAGAGAAGTTTTCCTTAAGCCTCTCAACCACCTCCTCGTAAGGAAGGTTCTCTTCAATTAGCCTTTTTGCTTCGAGAAGAACTCTTTCTGACATGGCTTAACCTCCTTAAAATTTTATTTTTTCTCTGGAAACTCTTAAAATAAGAGCTTCCAGAAATCTCAGGCTTATGGAATAATTTTTTGGGGAGATTGCTATGAAAGAGAAACCGATTTTTTGGAAATTCGTTATTTCCCTCTTTTTCCCCTTTCTATCCCTTACCTACATCTTTTCTCCTCTTCCATTTTTATGCTCCAAATTAATTTTAAAACCCTTTTTCCCATTTTAAAATTTTCTTTTCGTTGGGATCGAGATGTTGATTTTTGGAAGAGGAAGTGATTTAATTAAGTAGAGATAAAGAGAGGGGAATTAATTAAGGTTATAAGAGAAATTCTAAAAAAAGATAAAGATTTTCTTTTCATCTATCTTTACGGATCCTATTCAAAGGGGATGATACACCCTGAGAGTGATGTTGATATTGCTGTCTATTTAAAAACTTTAAGCATTCCACAATACATAAAGGAAGAAAATGAGATTACATCTAAATTGATAACCGAACTCCACACTGATAAGGTAGATATAAGAATTTTAAATGTTTTACCATTTGTAATGAAATGAAAGGTATTAAGGGATGGAATCTTGTTAGTCGAGGAGGATAAAATGGCAAGAGTTGATTTTGAGACCTCTTGTATAATGAGATTCTTTGAGTTAAAGCCATTTCTTAGGGAGAGTGAAAGGATAATTATCAGAAGAATTGAGGAAGTTGTTGAATGGAAAAGAAATTTCTAAGAGTTGATAGAATAATGGAATACATCGAAAATATCGAGAGACAAATTGCTGATATCAGGTCATTTCTGTTGAATCGAAGGAATTTTTTTTAAATAGAGAAAATTCAATTAAGATAAAATCCATAAAATACAATTTAGCATGTGCAATTCAAGACTTGACAAGGATATCAGTTCATATTGCCCAGTCCTTTCTTTATGGAAAATAAGAGAAAGTGAAGCATAGGCAATTATAGCCCTTGCTGAAGCAGGAATTACACCAAAGGATTTTGCTGAAAAGATAAAAAGGATGCCATCTTTCAGGAATAGAATCATTCATGATTATCTTCCGAATGAGCTCGACGCAGAAAAACTCTTTGAAAGTCTTCAAAACCTTGATGATCTTAGAGAGTTTTCAAGATACATTATCGAATGGCTAAAAGAAAAGGAATAAAGTTGATTTAAAGGAGACAATAGTTTCAAAAATAGGACATGGAAAGAAAGAAAATTTCCTTATCAGAAAGGGTTTTTAAATTGGCATGTTTTTTGATACAAAAAAATTGGAGGTTAACATGAAAAGATTAACTTTATTATTACCAATTCTTCTCTTCCTGATTTTTTCTCCTTTAATGGGAGATTATTATAGCTACAAAAAAGGTAGCAGCTGGCAAGATTTCTATGGTTATCACGGATGGAAATCAGTTTACAGGTATGAAGGTTGGAAAAGTGTTTATAAGTATGAGAGCTGGCAGAATGTTTATGGTTATTATGGCTGGAAAGAGGTTTACCTTAAGAAAGGAAGAGATTTCCCTTACAGGACGAGAGCTTTTCAAAGAGGGACAGCTTTCCCCCAGTTTTTATTCTTCAGGGGTTTTGTGTTTTGCATTAGATAGAGAAAAGATGTATATTTATTTATTAAGGAGGTTAAGGTATGAAGTCATTAAAAAGAACTTTTTTGATTTTGGCGGCTTTTTTGATAGTTTTCCCTGTTTTTTCCCTTGCAAAAGGACCGAGGGTTGCAGTTTTTGATTTTGACTTTGCCGCGATCCAGAAATGGTGGGATTGGAACTGGGATATTGGCAAAGGAATTTCAGATATGCTTGTAACAGAGCTTGTGAATGATGGAACTTACAGAGTTATTGAAAGGAAAGCCCTTGATAAAATCCTTGCAGAGCAGGATTTTTCTACTTCTGACAGAGCAAACCCGGAAACAGCGGCAAAAATAGGGAAGATCCTTGGTGTAAAATACATAATAATTGGCTCCATTACAACATTTGGAACAGACACAAAACAGGTTGGAGTTGGAGGAGGTGCGTGGTCTCAGAGATTCGGAGTTGGAGCAATTGGAACAAAGAAGACAAAGGCTAAGGTTGTTATAAATGCGAGAATGATAGATGTTGATACAGGAGAAATTATGGCTGTTGCAAAGGGAGCTGGTGAATCCAAGAGATCAGGTCTTCTTCTTGGCGGACTTCTTGGAGGAAGAGGTGGTGGAGGAGGTATGGTAATTGATATGCAATCTTCTGACTTCAGGGAGACAATTCTTGGAGAGGCAACAGAGGAGGCAGTTGTTCAGGTAAAAGATCAATTTGTTGCAAAAGCAGGGAAATTAGAGTAAAAAAATTTTGTTAAAAAAGAGAGGGGAGAGAGACAAAAATCTTTCTCTCCTTTATTGGAATTTATAATTAAATAAAATGATAAAGTTTACTTTAGCTACAAAAATAACACTTATTAGATTAATACTTGTTCCTTTTCTCATATTTTTCATCCTCAACGGGGATTTTAAAGTAAGCTTTGTTCTTTTTTCCATAGCTGCTCTTACAGACGGTCTTGACGGTTTTGTTGCAAGGAGATTTAATCAGAGAAGTCCTATTGGGGCAATTCTTGATCCTGCCTCAGATAAGATTCTAATGCTCGCCACTTTTATAACCCTCTCATTTCCAGAAATTGCCAACTCAAACAGAATACCAAAATGGCTTGTTTTTGCTGTTTTAGCCCGAGATTTTATCATAATATCAGGAGCTTTGTTCCTTAGAATTTTCCAGAATGTAAAAACATTTTCTCCTTCAATATGGGGAAAACTAACAACTGGTGCAGAGGCTGTAACAGCTGGGTTTGTCTTACTTGGTAATGCTCTTTCAAAGACATTGTCTTTCCTTATCCCTCTTTACTTTCTCACGTTCTTTTTTGTTTTAATTTCTGGGCTCGATTACAGCTGGAGAGGAGTTGCTTTAATTAAAAGTAAAAATTGATGATAAAGCAAGAGAAGATATTTATAATTGTCAGATTCTCTATTATTTTATTAGTCCTGACAATTTCTCTTATCCTTTTTAAATATTTCAGCAAGATATTTTTCCCTCTTATAATTTCCTTTTATCTCTATTACGCTCTTGAACCTTTAAGTTTTAAACTTTCAAAAACCTTTCTCGGGGAAAATGGTGGTCCCCTTTTAACAGTTTTCTTAATGATCCTCATCCTTGTTATCATATTTTCCTCTTTCCTTCCCACCATTATCTCTCAGGTTAAGGAATTTTTCTCCTCATTCCCGGATTTTCTTGACCGAGCGGTTTCTTTTCTTGAGCCAGTCCTAAGGGGCAAGCCAAAAGGAGAAGGAGGAATTGTGAATGAGATCAGGAATCAAATAATTAGTAATATTAAAGATAGTATCCCTGCTATAATAAACGCCTTTCCATCAATTGGCTCTTTTCTCTTTAGAAACATAAATAATCTGATACTTTTCATTCTCTATCTTTTCATAATACCATTTTTTACCTATTATCTTTTGAAGGATTTTTCTGATTTTAAAAAGAAAAAATTTTCTGAAAATGTGAGTTCTAATTTGAGGAAAAGAGTTGAAAAATTTGACTCCCTTATTTCAAACTTTATAAGAGGTCAACTCACAATATGTTTAATCGTTGCCATTCTTTACTCAATAGGTCTTCTCATAATAGGTGTTCCATTCGCACTTCTCCTTGGTTTTATAGGTGGAATAGGTGATATAATTCCATATCTTGGAACATATTCAGCCCTGGCTCTTTCAATTCTTGTTTCTCTGACTTATTCACCCTCTCTAAAAACTGTTATTTTCATCCTTTTCCTTTTTGCAATAGTTAAAGGTATTGACAATCTAATTCTATCTCCAAAAATCATAGGGAAAAGCTCAGGCTTGCACCCTGTTATTGTTTTGACTTCCATTTTCATGGGTGGAAAACTTCTTGGAATCATGGGGATGCTTCTTGCCATTCCTGTGACTGCTTTGATTAAGATCCTTTTCGAAGATCTGACCGAAAGTCTAAGTTCAATTTCTTGATTAAACCGATTCTTTTTAAGATAATATTTCTTTGAAAACATGAAAAAACTGGTTATCGTTCCTGCCTATAACGAAGAGAAAAACATCCAAGGAGTAATTAAGGAGATTCAGAAGAAAGCTCCTGACCACGATATTCTTGTAATAAATGACGGTTCCACCGATAGAACTTCAGAGATAGTTGGAGAGTTTAAGTCTGTAAATATTGTTGATCTTCCAATGAATCTCGGAATCGGAGGGGCTGTTCAGACTGGGTTTATCTATTGCTGGGAAAATGGTTATGACATTTGTGTTCAGGTGGATGGAGATGGACAGCATAAACCATCGGAAATAAAAAAGATAGAGGAGCCAATTTTAAAGGACGAAGCTGATATGGCAATTGGATCAAGATTTGCCGGGCAATCCACTTATAAAACAACTTTTTTCAGGAGAACTGGAATAAAAATTTTCTATTTTGCCAACAGGTTATTTTTAGGAGAGAGAATAAAAGATAGTACATCAGGTTTCAGGGCTTACAACAGGAGAGCAGTGGAAATCTTGAGAAAATATTATCCCGATGATTATCCTGAGCCAGAGGCAATTTTTATTCTTAAGAAAAGAGGGTTGAGAATTAAGGAGGTTGGAGTGGAAATGGAGGAGAGAAAAGGGGGTAGGTCATCAATAACATTTTTCAGAGCAATTTATTATATGATCAAGGTTTCAATAGGTATTGCAATACATATGTTAAGAAAGGAGGAATTCTATGGAGGTTGAGGTTGTAAGAATACAAATAATCGGGATTATTGGCTCAGCATTTCTTCTACTTCTTGTTATTGAACTTATAAGAAGAGGAAAGCTAAAAATTGAGTTTTCTCTTCTTTGGGTTTTTATGAGCGCTCTGTTCCTTCTGGTTTCAATTTTTAGGGGTTTGCTGGATAAATTCTCCTATATGGTCGGGATAGGTTATCCACCATCTGCTCTTTTTCTCATACTCCTTCTCGGTTTGATAATGATTCTTATTCATTTTTCAACAGTTATATCAAATCTAAAAGAGGCAAAAAAGGCACTGACTCAGAGAATTGGACTCCTTGAGATTGAGATTAAAAAATTAAAAGAGGAGCTTGAAAAATGCAAGGTTTGATCTATTTCTCAATATCATCCCTGATTTTTGTTTCCTCTCAGATACTTATAAAATCAGGCCTCAATCGAATAGGAGATAAGCATGGTCTTCAATTTTTAATCTCTGCCATTACATCTCCCTTCGTCCTATCTGGATTATTTCTTTCAGGAATTGGAGCAATTGTCTGGCTCTTTATTCTTTCGAAGCATGAACTCAGCTATTCTGTTCTTGTCCTTTCCATCACATATGTTCTTTTCCTTATAGGCTCTCAAATATTTCTTGGCGAGAACATTTCCCTCTTGAGATGGGTTGGAGCTTTACTTATAATTGCAGGAGTTTATATTGTAATAAAATCATGAAGAAATTTTTCATCTTCTCAATTGCCCTTGCTCTCATATTTTATTTTTCGGGGATAGGATTTGATCTTCCATTTTTAAAAGTTGTTTCAGATGAAGATTCCTGTGTGGGAAGAATTGTGGATATGGCTGAGAAAGGAATGTGGAACCCCAAATGGTTTTACTATCCGCCCCTTTACTATTATTTTGTTGCCATAACTGCCATTTTTTTAAAGCTTATTTCCTCAATTTTCATATACTTTTTTGGAGTAAAAGATGTTATAAAAAGTTTACTCGCCAACTATCCTCCTTTTGTTTTATATGCCTTCTGGGGTAGATTCATTTCAGCTTTGTTCGGATTTTTTTCATGCCTTTTAATTTATAAAATTCTAAAGGAAGAATTCAAAGATGAGCTTATATCTAACATTTCCCTTCTTCTAATGGCAATTTCTCCTTCCCTCATACTCCACAGCCACTTTGCTAAACCCGACATAATGCAGATATTTTTAACCATCGTTGCTTTCTATTTTTCTTTAAAAATTTACAGAGAAGGAGGCGCTTTCAACACAATTTTTGCAGGTATATTAACCGCATCTTCCTTTATGACAAAATATTCAGGGGTTGTTATTGGAGGGACAGTTGCTATTGCAATTTTTCTGAGATTTCTTGAAAAAAAAGATTCATTTAAAATTTTTATTAGAAACTCGATTCTTTCCTTCTTTTCCTTCCTGATTTTTATTCCAATTTTTTCTCCCTTTACAATCCTTGATTTTCAAACATTCAAGAGAGATTTCATGCTTCAGGCAAAATCTTACCAGATGGACCCTTTTATCCTTTCTGAGAATGCATGGGTAAGACAAAGCTTTAACATTATAAAACTTCTTGGAATTATACCTGCAGTTTTTCTAATTTATGGAATCTGGATATGCATAAGAAAATCGTTTAAAAAAGGTTTTTCTTTTTTGATTCTCCTATCTTTCCCTATCCTTTTTTATATACAACTTGGGATAACAAATCAGTGGGTTGAAAGACATTTCCTTCCCGCTGTCCCTTTTCTGATAGTTATCGCTTCGATAGGTTTATCTTCTCTCATTTCCTCTTTCAGACTAAATAGATTGCCTCTTCTCACAGGAGCTTTTATATTTATTTTCTCCAGTCAGCCATTCATTGGCTCCTTAAATTATTTAACTCTTTTCCATCAGAAAGATCCGAAGCATCAGAATCGTGAATGGGTTGAGAATAATATCCCTCCGGGGATTCATTTTGCTTTCGAAGAAAGGACAGGACTCACACCTACTAAATTTGGTGAGCTTTTTTACTCCTTTGGAGAAATTAGTTTCGAGAGATTGTTAGATTCTGCCTTTGAACTTCTTTTTGTGAGCGAGTCGATAAGAGCTCAATATATTGAGAAAGGAAAATGGAAGAAGTTTCCTCACCATCTCAAGGTATACAGATGGATTGAGGAAAATTCCTATCTAATAAAGGTTATAGAGAAGAGAAGCTATGACGAAAAGCCAAGGATTTTCCTTTACAAATTAAAGGGGAATAGCGTATCAGAAGGCTTCCAATTTGAAATAGAGGTTGAGGGAGAAAACAGAAGTGGAAACTCTTTCTTAATAATGGTTTCAAAAAAAGTTTTTTTCAAAATAAGACCATATTCTAAACTCCGTCAAAGAAGAAAATTCAATTTTAAAAGTGAGAATATCCCCATTTTTGTCTTTGCTCCTGTCGATGTAAGTGGAAAAGGAAAAGATGAGAATGGATTCTCTTATAAAATTAATATATTCAAAGAGAATGGTGATCTGCTCTCATCCTTTAAAGGTGAAACATTTCCCAATCAACCCTCCATTTATCTATCAAAGGAATGAAGAACATTCTTACCTTTGATATTGAGGATTGGCAGCATGCCAATTATCCTGATATGAAAATTCCTGAATCTACAAAAGAACATTCGCTGGAAAATAATGTTTTTACTATACTGGATTTATGCAAAAAATACAATGCAAGGGGGACATTTTTTATTCTCACTTCAGAGGCGGAAAAGAATCCAGGAATTGCGGAAAAAATATTGAAGGGCGGTCATGAAATTGGCTCTCATGGTTATTCCCATGAGCTCGTTTATAAAATGGATAAAGAGTCTTTTAAAGAAGATTTGAGAAAATCCATTGAAATTTTAAAGAATTTAACAGGATTAAAACCAATAAGTTACAGAGCCCCTTCCTGGTCTGTGAGAACTGACATGTTCTGGTTCTTCCGATGTTTGAAAGGAGAAGGGATAAGGTTTGATTCCAGCGTATTTCCTTTAAAGACATTCCTTTTTGGAGACCCGAGTTCACCCATTCGCCCTTATGAAATTGAAGGAATCATTGAAATTCCTGCATCAGCAATAAATTTCTCTAAAATCAGAGTCCCCTTTGGAGGGGGATTCTCTTTCAGATTATTTCCATTACTTTTAACAGAATATTTCATTAAGAATCTGAACAGAAAGGGTATTCCCGCTGTTGTATATCTCCACCCGAGGGAGATAGACCCTGAACATCCCAGGCTTTCCCTTCCTTTAAAGGAGAGATTTATCCATTACTACAATATAAAAAATACCCTTAAGAAAATTGAAAAATTGTTAAAAAAATTCGAGTTTGTATCAATAGGAGAGTTTTTTGGTAATTAAAGGAGTAATTTTTGATCTTGACGGGACATTGATTGATTCTTATCCTCTAACAACTGTGGCTTTCAAAGAAGTTCTCAGAAAATGGGGAAATGTTGAACTGACAGATGATGAGATTTATCTATCCTTTGGACCACCGGAGAAAGTTATTTTTAGGAGATATGTGAGAGATGAAAACCTTGAAAAGTGTTATCTCGACTATGTTAAAATTTTTGAGGAAAATTCAGAAAAAATAAAGGTTTTTGAAGGGATAAAGGAGGTTCTCTCAGAACTGAAAAGATTAGAATTTCCCATTGGAATATTCACTGGAAGGGGTAGAGAGCTCTCCTTAAAACTACTCAAGCTGAAAGGTCTATCTCAATTTATAAAGGATCTCGTCTCTTCCGAAGATGTTCCAAATCCAAAACCTTATCCTGATGGTGTTGAGGAAGTTTGTAGAAGATTGGGACTAAAACCTCCCGGCTGCCTCCATGTAGGAGACTCGTTCATGGATATTATTTCTGGAAAAAGGGCAGGTGCAATCACAGCAGGAGCATTGTGGGGGGCAAGGAATGTAGAGAGATTACTTAAAGAGGAGCCCTGTTTTATCTTCAAATCTCCTAAAGAAATTCTGAGGATTGTAAAAGAATGCGAAGGGTAAAAATCCTTCCTCCAGAGATTGCTGGGAAAATTGCTTCAGGAGAGGTTGTAGAAAGGCCTTACTCTGTTGTAAAGGAGCTTTTAGAAAATTCAATTGATGCTGGAGCAAAAAGGATTGAAATCTACCTTGAAAAGGCTGGAAAGAATCTGATAAGGGTTATTGACGATGGATGGGGAATTAAAAAGGAGGATGTTCCCATATGTTTTGAGAGACATTCTACATCGAAAATTGAAAGGGAGGAAGACTTGTTCAGAATTTCTACGTTAGGTTTCAGAGGAGAAGCTCTTCCATCAATATCAGCTGTTTCAAGAATTGCTTTAAAAACAAGAGCCGATGATGAGGAAACGGGAACACTGATTGAAAGGGAAGGAGAAAGAACCCTCAATCTTTCCGAGATTCCATATCCCAAAGGAACGATGGTTGAGGTCAGGGACTTATTTTTCAACCTTCCTGTAAGATTGAAATTCCTCAGGTCCGATGAAAGGGAGCTCAAAATAATTGTCCAGTTCATCTCCCATCTCTCTCTTGCCCATCCTGAAATAACTTTTCTTCTTTATCACAACGGGAGAGAAATCCTTAATCTTCCTGAGTGTAATAGTATTGAAGAGAGAATTGCTGAAATCTACGGAGGAAGTTTTCTTGAATCTCTTACCCCATTCTCTGCTGAATTGAAAAATATAAAAGTTGAGGGTCCGATTTCCAAGGCAGGGAAAGGGATGAGGAGCAGGGATTACCAGGCTATCCTTATAAATGGAAGGCTCACAAGGGAAAGGTCAATAATCCATGCAATCCATGAGGCATATAAGGGTTTCATTGAAAAGTATACCTTCCCTGCATTTTTCCTTTTTTTCGATATTCCATTCGAGGAAATTGATGTAAATATTCATCCATCCAAGGAGGAGGTTAAGCTCCGCTCACCATCTGAGTTTTACAGAGGATTTGTAGAAAAAATAAGAGAAAGTATCTCAGAGAAAGAAGTTAAATACCATGTTGAAGTAAAGCCCTCAGCTGTTATGGAGATAGGTGAGAGAGAATTTTTAAAGGAAGTAAGCCAGATCCCACTTTTTGAAGCTCCGGAAAGGGAGAAAATTAAAATTCTCGGACAATTCCAGGAAAGTTTTATAATTGCTGAAAAGGAAGAAGAGATTCTGATAATAGACCAGCACAATGCCCACGAGAGAATTCTTTTTGGAGAGTTCAAAAAAGAGAAAGGATTTCCAAAGACAACCCCAATCTTTCCTGTAGTTGTTGAACTCTCTCATAAATTGATGGGGAATCTTGAAAAGAGGAGGCAAATTCTCGAAGAGCTGGGTTTTGAATTTGAAAATTTTGGGATGAAGGAAATAAAAATTTCAATATTTCCATCAATTATACCGGAGAACCTTTTGAAGGAGACCTTTATCTGGTTAATTGAAGGAGAAGATATTGAGCTTGAAAAGGAAAGGGATAGGATACTTTCAAAGATTGCCTGCAAAACAGCAATAAAAATAAATCAAAGACTTGCTCCTTCAGAGATGGTATTCATTGTTGAGGAACTTTTCAAGACAGAATCTCCCGAATTCTGCCCCCACGGGAGACCAATATTCATAAGAATAACAAAGGGAGAGATTGAAAAGGGGTTAAAGAGGCGATAAATTTTAGCATTACAAATTGAGAATTGCAAATTGAAAGATCAAGAAAAGTAAAGCATTAATTTTAGCTTGGAATAGATTTCCTTCAGGAGCACCCTTTCCTTCAATTGTTAAAAATTTCACTTCCTCAATCTCAACTATTTCTGGACCGGTATTTGCTGGGTAATATCTTTTGTCCTTCTTTGTGAGGTTAAATTTTGCTTTTTTATGGCTTCATTT
Organism: uncultured Clostridia bacterium; assembly: GCA_964531645.1. Taxonomy (GTDB): domain Bacteria; phylum Acidobacteriota; class Aminicenantia; order JBFLYD01; family JBBIMS01; genus JBBIMS01. The sequence continues at coordinate 32,834 of CAZHEF010000017.1, read as the reverse complement.
CCTTATCTTATTTCACCTGTTAGGCGAGACAATGTCTTTTCATGAGTCTCCAGGTCTCTATCAGTATAAAGCACAAAACGAATCTTTTTAACAAACTTTAGTTCTGGTAAAATCTCTAAGATTATTTTAAATGCAACTTCTGCAGCTTCTTCTATGGGATAACCAAATACACCAGTAGAAATTGCTGGAAAGGCAATGGAGTCTATTTTGTATTGTTCAGCAAGTTTTAATGCATTACGGTAACAATTTGCCAGGATCTCATCTTCAGGCTTATCCACACCATAGACAGGTCCAAGGCAGTGAATTACATATCGATTCGGAAGTCTATGACCTCCAGTGATGACAGCTTCTCCTAATTTAATGGGTGCCAGAGGACGACATTCCTCTTCAAGTCCTGGACCGGCAGCTCTGTGAATAGCACCGGCTACGCCTCCCCCCATTTTGAGCTGAGCATTTGCTGCATTGACAATGGCAGTCATATCAGGTTGCGATGCTATATTCCCTTTAATGCATTCAATCTTTACCCCTGATATTGTTTTTTCCATAATTTTTTTCACCTCCTATGAAATTTTGCCAGACCCGGGAGTATAGAAAACTTTTGTATTCCCTCCTCTATTTCCGGTCCTCACAACACTTTCCACCATCTCTTATCCTTTTACCATTCAAGAAAACCCACTGTCAAGAACAGCATTGCAGAATAAAGAAACGCTCTCTACAATTAAAAAAGCAGTAAAACTACCACATTTCCTCTTGCACTGCCCCTCTCCAAAGGATAGAAGTAGTAAATCTACTTCCATTTCCTTATTTCCCAACCCATTTTTTTGCAAAATTTCTCAACTTAAATGATGGGTTTACAGCAACAGGAAATCCCGTCAAACCAAGGAACTCTCTGTCCTCATAACTATTCCCATACCCTCTGCTTAGAGATAAATCTATTGAAAGTTCTTTTGAAATATTCAAGACAATATCTTGCTTCATTTTACCTCCGGGATATCTTATGAGCTCTCCAGTGAATTTATCATCCCTTGCTTCAAGCTCACATGAGATTATTAAATCAAATCCTAAAATTTCAAAATTTTCTGCGATAAAATACGGGGCGCCTGTAAGAAGAATTAATTTGTATTTATCTTCTTTCAATCTTTCAATCTCCCTTTTCCCTTCTTCAAAAACCATATCCTTTACTGACTCTGAAGAGAAGAAGAAGGATGCCAGCCTTTTAATTCTTTCAATTTTTTCACCTCTATAATAAAGCTTTGTTGAATAAAAGTTTCTATCCTTTATTGAGCGAATAAGGAATGGAATGAATTTTAAGGGGCTTAATTTTAAATTAAAAATCATCCATGGCAAAAACCTTCTCTCCCCTGACCGTCTTATTAGAGTTCCATCAAGGTCAAATATTGCAACTTTCATTTTAGATACTTTTTGGCTTCAAAAATCACAGGAAGCCCTCTTATAACACAAATTGAAACTGTTGAGATTGCAAGGATGAAGGTGCAGAAGTGTATCAACTCAAGATAGGGGAAAAGGGGAATTCTCTTTTTCAGGAAAAATTCAAAACCCATAAAGGAGAAAGTTAAAGATTTAAGGATTGCATAGGAAGTTCTCATAAAGGGAGATTCAACAATGAATCTCGTTAAAGGTTTTTGATGAATTTCAAAGGGTTTCTTCCCTTTTTTAAAGGCAAATGCTCTGAGGGTATTTACAATCTCGCCCCTTGTTATCACAATCAGTGCATACCAGAAAGATGTTATTCTTACAAAGGAAAAGTAAATCCAGAAAATGTATTCAACAATCCTGTCACCTGTTATATCATATAGAGCACCGAACTCCGTTGATATTCCCATCTTCCTCGCCACATAACTATCAACACAATCAAGGAGAATTACAAAGATAATTAAAAATGAAGCAATTAGAAGGGTATGGAAATTTTCAATCTCAAAAAGAATCACAACAATAAAGGAAAGAATAATTCTAAGCGAAGTAATAGCATTGGCAAGATTCAACTTCATCAAGGAAATTTCACAAAATAAAGAAAAATCAGGCAAGAGAGCTAATAAGAGTAATAATTTAAATAAACCTGATTATAATAGGTTAGCTCTTCCAAAAATCCAATTTATTATTATATTCTAAACCTTAAATATCTGTTTGCTGCAAGCCGTTAGCTATTAGCTGGATTTCCCTCCTCTGTTATCTGGTCGGGGATTTCGTTTTGGTCGCCTGCTCTATGGGGGAAAAATTCCGAAAGTTTTTCTCCTGTACTTTTTATTGCCTTTATTAGGCCTTCGGCAAAATTTACTTTTTTAAAATCAGACTCCATCCCTCTTGCTATTTCATTCCAGAATCCCTCAGGAACAACTCTCTCAATTCCCTCATCCGCAATAATTGCAAATTTTCTCTGTCCAGTGGAGATGAAAAATAGGACAGCATTCCTTCTTAAAGTCTTATAAAGTCCCAATTTAAAAAAGGTTTCCTTGCCCTTCTCAAAAATATCTCCTTTTGCCTTTCTCACAAGATGAACCGCAATCTCTCCAGTGGTTTCCATTTCTGCTTTTTTGATCTCCTGTAATATCCTTTCCCTTTCCTCCTTTGTAAAAAATTTCTTTGGATTTAAACTCCTTTTCATTACCAGCTTCCTGTTGCTCCTCCCCCTCCAAAACTCCCACCTCCACCTGAGAAATCTCCACTTGATAAGCCACCTCCAGAGCCCCGTCCTCCTCCCATGAATCCACTCCAGAAAGTAGAACTTCTGTGCCATCTTCCTTTTGAGCGAGTGTAAGTCAACCCGTAGGACAGACCTGCTAAAATTTGCAATAAAAAAACCATAACGATAAAAAGAATAATCAGGGCAACTATAACTTCTCCACTTGTCCCTTTCTCAACTTTGTATTCTCCGCCAATAGCCTTTATTAGAGAATCAACTCCATTCCTCAATCCGCTAAAATAATCAGATTTTTTGAAGTGTGGGACAATTTCTCTGTCGATTATCTGTCTTGCGGTAATATCAGGAACAGCTCCTTCAAGTCCATAACCCACCTCAATTCTTATCTTCTTTTCCTCAAGGGCGACAAGAATTATTATTCCGTTATCCTTTCCTTTCTGTCCGATTTTCCATTTCTCGGCAAGTCTTATTGAGAAATCCTCAATGTCCCATCCTTCGAGGGAATTGAAAATTGCAATTACTATCTGATTTGTTGTCTCTCTTTCATAGTTTGAAAGGATTGTCTCAAGGGTGGAGATTTTCTCTGGCTTGAGAATTTTTGCATAATCTGATACCCTTCCAAGGGGTCTTTCGGGGATTTCGAGGGAATAAAGATACGAAAAAGAGAAAAGAAGTAAGGAAAAAGAAATTTTCCTAAATTTCATTAAAACTTAACTTCTGGAGGTTTTTCAGCTCCTGTAATCGCTTTGAAATACTCCTTTTCTTTGAAATTTCCGAAACCTGCGATTAGGTTGTTAGGAATTCTTTTTATGTAAGCGTTGAAATCCATAACAGCTTCGTTGAATCTTCTTCTTTCAACCGCAATTCTGTTCTCTGTTCCCTCAAGCTGAGTCTGCAGGGCTATGAAATTCTGATTGGCTTTCAAATCGGGATATCTTTCTACTACCACGAGAAGCCTGCTGAGGGCACTGGAAAGGGAATCCTGAGCCTGAACAAACTTTGAGAAAAGTTCCGGATTTTCAATTATTTCCTGGCCAACTTTAATCTGTCCTACAGATGCCCTCGCCTTTGTCACTTCCTCCAGAACTTCCTTCTCATACTCCATGTATCCTTTCACAGTATTAACAAGATTTGGAATTAAATCAGCTCTCCTCTGGTATTGATTTTCAACCTGAGACCATGCCTCTCTTACTTTCTCATTTTTTTTGACCATAGTATTATAAGCTGAAACACCCCAAATTATAAAAAGAAAAATCAGTAGACTTGCAATTAAAAAACCAAATCTTTTCATGTTCGCTCCTTATAAGAAATATTAATAGGGTCTTTATTTAATGTCAAATTTACAGGGGCTTTAGTAAGCCTTGCCAAGAATTTTTATGATGCCTTCTTTGTTGAGCTGGGGAAAATTAGAAAGGTAATTTTTGCCCATCCCGCTTATTCTTATTGCATCCTCCGCAATTTTTTCAAAAGATTCCTTTTTTACTTCTAGATCTTTAAGTTTTGTAAACATCCCGATTTTCTCAAGCCATTCGACCACCTTTCTAATTATATCTTTTGCTAGCTTTTTCTTGTTACTTTCCTGAATCTGGAAAATTCTTTCTCCCAGCAAGTAAAACCTTGATGGATTAAGCTCCATGACAAACTCAAGAAAAGGAGGGATTAAAGCAGAAAGACCTCTTCCATGGGGTATGTCATATAGGGCAGATATTGGATGTTCCATTGCATGCATCGGAAATCCCGCATTTTCCCCAAAATTCGGAAATCCAGAAACAGCAAACACAGCACACCAAGCAAGGTTTGTTCTTGCCTCGATATTCTTCCCGTCTTCCATTGCTATGGGAAGGTTCTCCATAACAGTTAGAATAACAGATTCTTGAAGTTTTTCCTGTAGAGGAGTATTTGGCTCAATATTTGTAAGGTATGGATCAAGGACATGGCACATAATATCTATTCCACCTTCTCCTGTCTTATCTGGTGGTACTGTGGTAGTAAGGGAAGGATCAATTATGGAAATCTTAGGGAAAAGATGATAGGAACGGAAAAATATCTTCTCCTTTGTTTTTGGATTGGTAATTACAGCTCCACCATTTGCTTCAGAGCCAGATGCTGAAAGAGTGGGAATCTCAATAACTGGCAATGCTGATGTAATCCTTTTTGGAATTCTTATGCCATCGGGCACATAATCCCATATCTCTCCTCCCTCCTTTGCAACAACTGCAATCCCCTTGGCTGAGTCCATGGCAGAGCCACCGCCAAGCCCAATGACAAAATCGCATTTTTCTGTCCTGGCAATTTTCCCTCCTTCGTCAATGACATCATTTCTCGGATTAGATTTAATTTTGTTGAAGATTACACTCTCGATATTTTCCCTGCTGAGAAGCTGAATAACCCTTTCCAGTGCTCCATTTTTCTGGGAGCTCCTTTTCCCGGTAACAATGAGAGCCTTTTTGCCAACACTCTTTGCTTCAACACCGATTCTTTCAAGAGTCCCTATCCCAAAAATCAGTTTTGTAGGTAAATAGAGGTCAAAATTTAACATCTCCCTTTACAAAAATTTATTAAAATCCCCGAAAAGGAGATTGTCAAGGAATTCAGAGGGGCAAGAAACATTTAACTTTTTATGGGGATTTTCTTTAGATCTTTCCATCTCTTGAGCCATGCTTTTTCTTCTTCCATAAATTGCAAGTTTCTGTAATCATTGTATCGAATACCTTCCTCTTGAAGAGCTTGAGTGATGTCCAGCAAAGTCCTTAGCATCATCTTTTCTTTTTAATTTCTTCTCTAATTTTTTGTGTGAAGAGATATAAATCATCAAGGATTCTTAACCTTTCTGTTGGAGTGAGTCTTCTTAATTTTTCATTTTCGTATTCCTTTTCCCACTTGTGAAATTTTGCCCATTTCTCTTCCCTTCTTTTGGTTTCTTCTTTCATTTTAAATTTTTAATCTTTTTAATTCGATTTCTGTTAAAACTTCTTATTTATACTCGTAAAATCCCTTCCCAGTTTTTCTTCCGAGATAACCAGCATCCACCATTTTCCTTAGAAGGGGGCATGGTCTGTATTTCGGATCTCCAAACCCTTCGTAAAGAACTTCCATTATATCGAGGCAAACATCCAGACCAATGAAGTCTGCAAGAGTTAGAGGACCCATTGGATGATTCATTCCAAGCTTCATAACCGTGTCAATAGCCTCAGCTGTTCCGACTCCTTCCATCAGAGTATAGATTGCCTCATTTATCATGGGCATAAGAATTCTGTTGGATATAAAGCCTGGATAGTCCTTTGCCTCAACAGGAACTTTCCCCATTTTCTCAGCAACACCCTTTACAAGATTAAAAGTTTCATCGTCTGTTGCAAGTCCTCTTATAATCTCAACGAGGGTCATAATGGGAACAGGATTCATAAAGTGCATCCCTATAACCTTGTTTGCCCTCTTTGTTACGCCTCCAATTTTTGTTATGGAAATGGAGGATGTGTTTGTTGCAAGAATTGCCTCTGGTTTACAGGATGTATCGAGTTTTTCGAAAACCTCCTTTTTTACATCAAAGCATTCGAAAACTGCCTCTACAACGAGGTCGCAATCGGAAAAACCTTCCAGTTTTGTAGTGGTCTTAATTCTCGAAAGAATTGATTCTTTGCTCTCCTGAACCTTTCCTTTCTCAATAAGCTTGTCAAGACTTTTCCCCATTGTGGAAAGAGCTCTGTTTAATATTTCATTGTTTAAATCGTGAAGAATGGTCTCAAGCCCTGAAGTGGCAGAGACCTGAGCAATTCCTGAACCCATTGTCCCTGCTCCTACAATTCCAATCTTCTTAATTTCCATGAAAACCTCCTATAAAAACTTTTATATAAATTTTTCCCTAAAGAAACATTCATGTCAAGAAGAAAGGTCCAGAGTTAAATTTATATATTTGAAGTCTACAATGAGCCCTTTCATCAGCTATTTTCCTTGAGGTATTTGAATAATTTATTCTGAAATTTGATTTTAAAAGCAGGAGTAATTAAAATTTTGATATGAGCATTGGATTGAATAATGATATATATTACAAGGGGGTGAATCTCCATATACAGACCGAGCTGAAGGGGACCCTGCCCTCCTATGTTGAAACTTTGATTTATAAGAAGGGAGAAATTGTCCATGTTAAAAAATCTGAAATAAATGAAACAGACAAAGAATCCCTTAGAAAATTTGTTGAGAATCATCACAGGCAGATAATCTTTGATATAAAGAAGGGTGCGATGGATTCAATCCTCTGGCCCGCTGGAGAGCCTTTTCTTGACGACCTTGTAATTGATTTTTTAAAGGAACTACCCGAGAAAGTATTGAAAATTTTCCTTTTCCCATTTACTGTAATCCCAGCAAAACCACCGCGAATAAAGATCTACCTCCAGACTAATGAAAGCATATCCAGTGTTCCTGTTCCATACTCAAAAATTAAGATTTTGATAAAGGATGCTTCAAATTCCTGGGAATTATGGGAGGGTTTTACAGATAAAGAAGGGAGGGTTGAGGTTGAAATTGAAGTTCCTAAGGATACTGAGAACAGATTCTTTATTATTATAAATGCTGAAAAGGAGCATTTCGGTTCCGATGAAATAAGGAAACTCATACACAAAGTATGAATAATGGAAAAATTTGTTATCTTGGATGCTAACTCTTTAATTTACAGGTCCTTTTATGCAATTAAAAAATTATCCACAAAAGAGGGGTTTCCCACAAATGCAATTTATGGTTTTTTGAACACACTGAGGAAAATCATAAATGAAATTAAACCTGATTACATGTGCATTGCAATGGATGCTGGTGGGAAGACAGTTAGACATGAAGCTTACGAAAAATACAAGGCTGAAAGGAAGCCCATGCCCTACGACCTCCAGATTCAGATTCCTTGGATTAAGAGAATAATCACAGCATATAAAATTCCCATTATTGAGATACAAAATTATGAAGCTGATGATGTGATTGGTTCAGTTGCAGAAAGATTTAGAAATGAAGAGCTTGAAATTATAATTGCCACAACTGACAAGGACCTTCTTCAACTTGTAAAGAATGGAATAAAAATATACAATCCTGCAAAGGAGATATATCTTGATGAGAAAGGAGTTGAGGAGTTTTTTGGTGTTCAACCCTCTAAGGTTGTGGATGTTCTTTCCCTGTGGGGGGATCCCACTGACAATGTTCCAGGAGTCCCTGGAATAGGAGAGAAGGGAGCAAAGGAGCTTATAAAGGAGTTTGGCTCCATTGATAATCTTTTGTCCAATCTTGAAAAGGTAAAGGAAAGATACAGAGAGCTAATAAAAGCAAACCTTGAGTCACTTCTTATGAGCAGGGAGCTTGTGAAAGTTAAGAGAGACCTCCCAACAGAATTCGACTCATCGGATTTTAAAATGAAGGAATGTGATATAAATGAACTTAGAAAAATTTTTGAAGAACTCCAGTTTAGCACACCTCTCAAAGAGCTTCCTGCCGTAGAAACCGTTGAAAAAGATTATAGAATCGTTCGGGATAATGAGGAATTTCTTAAAATTTTTGAAGAAATAAAGGATAGAAAAAGGGTTTCAGTAAAAGTGGAGACAAGATTGAAATGTCCAGTGGGAGCGGAGATCGATGGAATATCTTTTTCAACAGAGGCAAATAGAGCATCTTATGTCCCTCTCAAAAATGGATTTTCTAATTCATCAAAAATTGAAAAATCAAAGGCTTTTGAAATTGTAAAAGAGATTTTTGATGATGAGTCTATAGCAAAAACAGGACACAACATAAAGTTTGATTATATTGTCCTTAAAAGCAATGGAATTAAAATTAAAAATATTCAGGATGATTCCATGATTCTTTCTTATCTTCTTAATCCCAACAGAAGAGAGCATTCCCTTGATGAGCTTTCCATGGAGTTCCTTTCATACAGAACAAAATATTATAAAGAAGAGGAAAACCCAGCAAAAAATAAAACAAATTTTGACTCTATAAGTATGGAAAAAAAAGCGAAATATTTCTGCGAGGCTTCGGATCTTGCATTGATTCTGACAGAGGAGCTAAGAAAAAAAATAAAGGAGGAGAGCTTTGAGGGAGTTTATAAAGAGCTTGAATTACCTTTCGTAGAGGTTCTTGCAGAAATGGAGTATTCAGGGATTAAAGTGGACACAAATTATATTTCTGATTTTTCAAAATCCCTTGAAAGGGAGATTGGCGAAATTTCGCAAAAGATTTACAAGAGTGCAGGAGTTGAGTTCAACATTAATTCTCCAAAACAGGTTGCTGAGATTTTGTTTGATAAATTAAATCTTCCCTCAATAAAAAAGACTTTTAAAAGTAAAGATTTTTCTGTAGATTCAGAAGTTTTAATGGAACTTTACTCAGCTCATCCAGTTATTCCCCTTATTCTTGAATACAGAACCCTTTCAAAGTTAAAATCCACATACTGTGATTCAATTTATTCGTTGATAAATTCAAAGACCGGAAGACTCCATACATCTTTCAATCAGGCAGGGACTGCAACTGGAAGGATTTCTTCCTCAGAACCAAATCTCCAGAATATTCCAGTGAAAACCCCCGTGGGAAGAAAGGTTAGAAGGGCTTTTATTTCAGAGGAAGGATCCTCTTTCCTTTCAGCTGATTACTCTCAGATAGACCTCAGAGTTCTTGCTCATTTTTCTAATGATCCTGTTCTTGTCTCAGCCTTTTGCAATGGTGAAGATGTTCATGAAAGGACAGCTTCAGAGGTTTTCTCTGAAGAGCTTTTATTTTCCCATGAGGAGAGAAGGAGGAGAGCAAAAATAATAAATTTTTCAATAATTTATGGAACCTCAGCCAAATCCCTTTCAAAGGAGCTTGGAGTCCCTGTTCAAAAGGCTAAGGAATTCATTGAAAAATACTTTCAAAAATATAAAAAAGTTAAAGAATTCATCGAGAATGTAATAAATGAAGCTCAGGAAAAAGGGTGTGTTCGCACAATTTCTGGCAGGAAAAGACAGATTCCGGAATTGAGGAGTTCAAATAAAGGAAGAAGGAATTCGGGAGAAAGGATTGCAATAAACTCTGTAATTCAGGGCTCAACTGCTGATCTTATGAAAAAAGGGATGATAGAGGTCTGGGATTTTATAAAAAGAGAAAATCTTCGATCAAGAATCGTCCTTCAAATTCATGATGAAATAATTCTTGAATGCCCTGATGAGGAACTTGAATTTGTAAAAAATGGAGTAAAAAATATTCTTGAGGAAGTTTTTCCCCTGAGAGTTCCTTTGAAAGTCAATCTGAGTACAGGAAAAAACTGGGAAGAGGTGTAAAATGAAGATAGGAATAATTTCAGATACCCATGACCACAGAGGCTATCTGAAGAAGGCAATGGAAATTTTTTCAGATGAAGGATGCTCATGGATTCTCCATGCAGGGGATTTTGTTGCTCCCTTCATAATTGAGGACATAAAAAAGTTCAAATTTTCTTTCATTGGAGTATTTGGAAATAACGATGGAGAAAAAGAAGGGTTGATAAATGCAGTATCTGGTTTTGGACAGATTGAAAATCCACCTTATTCTTTTATACTGAATGATAAAAGATTCCTCCTAATGCACAAGCCATTGAAGTTAGAGGAGAAAGTCGGTGAATATAATATAATTATTTATGGTCACACTCACAAAAGGTCAGTGGAAAGAAGAGGGGATTCACTCGTCGTAAATCCAGGAGAAGCCTGCGGATGGCTTTTTAATGAGCCCTCCATAGCAATTTTAGATATGGATAATGAAAAAGTTTTATTTTTAGAGCTTTAAGAGGAGGAACCATGAAAAAATTTTTTGTTTCTTTGGTAGTACTAGGGTTTTTTGGATGTGCCACAGTTCCAGAGAAACCATATGAGGCTGATGAGTCAAAGATTGGAAAAGGTTTTAATTTTTTCAGCAAAAAGGCTGAAATAGAACAGGGCAAAGGATTCGCAAAGGAGATAGAGGCAAATTTAGAATTACTCAATGACCCTTATGCAGAAAATTACATTGCAGAAATTGGTGAAACTCTCATTCGTAATTATAGAAGACAGGAGCTTGTTTCTGATTATGAATATCGATTTAAAATTGTAAATTCAATGGATGTAAATGCCTTTGCGACAATGGGTGGCCAGGTCTGGATAAACAGAGGGTTAATTGAAAGAGCCGATTCAGAAGAGGAAATTGTAGGAGTTTTAGCCCATGAGATAGGGCATGTTATTGGAAGGCATATATCCCATCAAATCTCAAGACAACTTTTGATTCTTGGAATTGTTGGACTTGCCTCAGCAATTATAAAAGACGAAGATTTGAAATCAATTGTTCAGATTGGAGGAGGGGCTTACTTTTTCTTCTCATCGTTGAAATTCAGCAGAGATAATGAAAGGGAGGCAGATTACCTCGCCATTCAGATGCTTTATGACAGTAGTTATGACCCGAACGGGATGAAAATTTTCTTCCAGAAACTCCTTGAAATGAAAAAGGGAGGCATTGAACTGCCTTTTCTTTCTACCCATCCTACAACTGAAGAGAGAATAATGAACATAGAGTATTACATCTCAAAACTTCCTCAAAAGAAATACAGAGCCTCAAGCAATAAGAATTTCCTTTATGTGAAAAGACTGCTTTCCACCTATCCCGAACCAAGAAAGAAGTAATAAGTCAAAAAGCAAAATTTAAAAGTATAAAAGAATGAAAGATTTTCAACGTGTTTGTGGTATTAAATCCCTTAATCTTATTTCTAACTGATTAGATCATGCTGTGAGCTGTCAGCTATTAGCTTGTTTCTCCTGATTGATGTGATATAATTTTTGACATGAAAAGAAGGGCTCATGTTATTGTTGAAGGTAGGGTTCAGGGTGTTTTTTTTCGAGATTTTACGAGGAGACAGGCTCAAAGATTTGGGATTAAAGGATGGGTGAGGAATTTGCTGGATGGAAAAGTTGAGATTATGGCAGAGGGTGAGGAGGAGAATATGAAAGAATTTCTTAAAGAAGTTAAAAAAGGTCCACCCCTTGCAGTTGTGGAAAATCTTGATATAGATTGGATGGATTTCAAAGGGGAATTTCAGGATTTCAGAATTACATTTTAATAAATTAGGAGGAAACAAATGAGAAGGATTGGTATTCTTACTGGTGGTGGCGATTGTCCTGGACTTAATGCGGTTATAAGAGCAGTTGTTAAAACTGCTATAAATGATTTTGAGATGGAAGTTTTCGGGATTGAGGATGGATACAGAGGGCTTGTGGAAAAAAGAGTTAGACCATTGAGGGAGGTGGATGTTTCAGGGATTCTTCCAAAGGGAGGAACAATTCTTGGAACATCCAATAGAGACAATCCATTCAAATGGCTCACTTATAAGAATGGGAAAAAGGTTTACGAAGATTACTCAGATGTTGCAATAAAAACAATAGAATACAATGAACTCGATTGTCTTATAACAGTTGGAGGAGACGGAACTCAGGCAATTGCTTATAAATTTTTTGAAAAGGGGATTCCTGTTGTTGGTGTTCCAAAAACAATCGACAACGACCTGAGCGGGACGGATGTGACCTTTGGTTTTGACTCTGCTTTACAGGTTGCTACAACTGCCCTTGACAAGCTTCATTCAACTGCAGAATCCCATCACAGGGTAATGGTAATGGAGGTTATGGGTAGATTTGCAGGATGGATTGCCCTTCATGCAGGGATTGCGGGTGGAGCTGATGTCATTTTAATTCCTGAAATCCCCTTCAACATAAAAAAAGTGGCTGAAAAGATTTTTGAGAGACTGAAACAGGGGAAAAGATTTAGTCTTGTTGTAGTTGCTGAGGGAGCAAGGGAAGAGGGAGGAGAGTATGTTTTCAGGAAAAAAGTTGAGGACCCTGATATGCCAGTAAGATTGGGAGGTGTTGGTGCAAAAGTGGCAGATGAAATTGAGGAACTTACCGGAATTGAGACAAGGGTTACAATACTCGGGCATCTCCAGAGGGGTGGTTCTCCGTCTCCCTTTGATAGAACACTTGCAACCAGATTCGGTTATCACGCTGTCCTTGCCTGCAGAAGAAGGGAGTTTGGAAAGATGATTGGACTGAGAGGGAATGACATAGTCACTGTTGATATTAAGGATATAATAGATAAGCCGAGAAGGGTTTCCCCTGATTCAGATTTAGTAAAAATGGCTATGGCAACAGGAACATCCTTTGGAATTTAAATTTTCTAAACTTTGTTTTCTTGACTCTCGAATCACCTATTAATAAAATTAACTTTTAACAAAAATAAAATGGAGGAATTAAATGAAAATAACAATTACTGTCATTAAGGCAGATGTCGGTTCGATAGGGGGTCACCTGACCCCGGGCACTGAACTTTTTAATACTATCAAAGAATTTATCTCAAAACACGGAAGGGACTTAATAATTGATCACTACATAAATTTCACAGGTGATGATATCTCGATTCTCATGACCCATACAAGGGGGGGCTCAAATCCAGAAATTCATAAGCTTGGATGGGATGCTTTCAAAGTAGGAACAGAAGTTGCTAAAAAGCTTGGACTTTACGGAGCGGGTCAGGACCTTCTTGTAGATACTTTTTCAGGAAATGTAAAGGGACTTGGTCCTGCTGTTGCGGAAATGGAGTTTGAGGAAAGACCCAATGAACCTTTTATTTTCTTTGCGGCAGACAAAACTGATCCTGGTGCTTACAATCTCCCTTTTTATCTTGCCTTTGCAGACCCGATGTACTGCTCAGGGCTTCTTCTTGCTCCCCATATGTCAAAAGGATTTAAGTTTACAATAATTGATGTTAATCATGTGGAAAGGGACAGGGTGATTGAGCTGAACGCTCCTGAAGATATATACAGCATAGCAGCTCTTTTGAGGGACACAGAGAGATTCGTTATTGAAAGTATCCACAGCAGAGTAACAGGAGAGCAGGCAGTTGCAATATCAACAACGAGACTTCACAACATAGCAGGTAAATATACTGGAAAAGATGATCCTATCGCAATAGTAAGAGTTCAGGGTGCTTTCCCTGCAACAGGAGAAGTTCTTGCTCCATTTGAGATTGGTCCCTTTGTCGCAGGATTCATGAGGGGTAGTCACAATGGTCCCTTAATGCCATGCAAACTCCAGACAACAATTTCATTTTTTGATGGTCCGCCTGTTGTCACTGGAGCTGTTTTTTCAATAAAAGATGGAAAATTGACAGGCCCTGTTGATGTCTTTGATCATCCTTTCTGGGATCATGTTAGGGAGAGAATAGCGGAGAAAGCCATATTTATAAGAAGACAGGGATTTGTGGGACCCTCAATGCTCCCATATTCTGAATTGGAATACGGTGGGATTGTAAAGATTCTTGAGGAGCTGGATAAAAAATTTTACTTGAGATAAAAAAAATTAATCCTCTTGCAGGAGGGTAAAATGGATTTCCTTGAAAGAAAATTCCGTTTCAAAGAAAATGGGACAAGTGTAAGAACTGAGATTATTGCAGGACTTACAACATTTCTCACCATGTCTTACATTATCTTTGTTAATCCGGTTATTCTCGGAACTGCAAAGATGGACCAAGGAGCTGTAATGTTTGCAACATGTGTTGGTTCAGCCATAGCTACATTTCTTATGGGTATTCTTGCAAACTATCCAATAGCTCTTGCTCCAGGGATGGGGCATAACGCATTCTTTGCTTTTATTGTGTGTGGAGCAATGGGATTTACATGGCAACAGGCTCTTTCAGTAAATCTTATCTCAGGTTCATTATTCCTCCTTCTTGTACTCCTTGGACTCAGCAAGGTTTTTATTGAGATGGTTCCGGAATCTCTTAGGCATGCAATTGCAGTGGGAATAGGACTTCTCCTTGCAATGATAGGACTCCAATGGGCTGGATTTATTAAAGGGAATCCTGCCACCCTTGTCTCCCTTGGAGATTTATCCAGTAAATCAGTTATTATTTCAACAGTTGGATTCCTTGTAATGGTAATTCTCCTTGTTCTTAAAGTGAGGGGTGCAATAATAATTGGTTTACTTTCATCCCTTATTGTATCGATAATTCTTGGTATTGCAAAATTTGAAGGAGTTCTTTCTTTACCTCCATCTCCAAAACCCACATTTTTAGCTTTTGATTTTGCTGGCTTGACAAAGCACTGGTTTGATTTTATTGCAATTGTTTTTGTCCTTCTTTTCCTTGATATTTTTGATACAGTGGGTACACTAATAGGAGTTACATCTCAGGCAGGGCTTCTCAAAAATGGTTCTTTACCAAAGGCAAAGGAAGCTCTTCTTTCTGACGCAGTGGGAACAGTTGCAGGTGTTTGCCTTGGCACATCCACAGTAACAAGCTATATTGAAAGTTCAGCAGGAGTCTCCCAGGGAGGAAGGACAGGGTTAACTTCTGTTACAGTTTCATTCCTATTTATCCTCGGGCTATTCTTCTCTCCCCTTGTCCATACAATGAGCACTGCGATACCAGTAACAGAATTTTTTGCCCAGTATCCAATTATTGCTCCTGCCCTTATTCTTGTTGGAGCTTTTATGCTAACCGGTGTGCGACTTATAAAATGGGAAGATTACACAGAGGCGATCCCTGCCTTTTTGACTTTGCTCATAATGCCATTAACCTTCAGTATAACAGAAGGGATAGCCTTTGGATTTATTACATATGCAATTCTAAAGATTGTCACAGGAAGGACAAAAGAAGCCCACTGGCTTCTCTACATTCTTGCAATTCTTTTTCTTGGTCTTTTCATTTTAAGGACCTATCTTGGAGGATAAGTAGTGTGATAGAAATCATTGATTTATAAAATAAAAATAATTAAAATACCGAGCGGAGGTTTAAATGAAAAAGAAATTTCTTCTATTTTTTATGCTTTTCTTTATTCCCTCTGTCACTCTTATTCTTTTTGCTCCTGAGAAAAAGCAGACAAGGGAATTCGAAATTAAAAAGGGGAAAGAGTTGATTTCCAGCGAGGACAATTTGCCAGCTCTTTCAAATTTTGTTGGGAGGGAAAGGGCGAAAGGAAATTTGAGAATTTTCCGTAAGGATATTGATCCAGGAGGTAAAAGTTCCCACGAGAGATACAATCAGTTCTATAATGGAGTAAAGGTTTTTGGAGCACAGGTTGTTGTCCACGAGAAGGATGGAAAAATTTATTTTATCAACGGCAGTTTCTACGAGGATATTTCCATTAACACAAAACCTGAGATTACTTCTTCATCCGCCATTGAGATTGCTCTGAATGATTCTGGAATAAGAGATTTATCAGCCGAATCTGAGCCAGAACTGGTAATTTTCCCTTCAAAGGATGGATATCTTCTTGCTTACAGAGTAGTTCTGGAGAAATTCGGGACAAGGCTTGTTTACTTTGTTGATGCGAAGAAAGGAAGTATTATTACAAGTTATAACGACATTAAATATCAGGCAGCTATCGGTTTAGGCACAGGAACTTGGGGAGACAAAAAGAAATTCAGTGCCTTTTTCCAGAACTCTGTCTATTACCCTGATGATAGAATGAGACCCGCAAGAATATATACTCTTGATATGAAGAATGATTATTACTATGGATACTGGACTACTACAACCAACAATGTCTGGAATGATGGCGCCCTTGTGGATGCCCATGTTTACTCAGGATGGACTTACGATTATTATTACAAAGTTCATAATATAATGGGAATTGATAATAACAATATGAGGATAAGAATTTTTGTTCATTACGGCTATAGTTACAATAATGCTTTCTGGGATGGTGATGATATTGTTTTTGGAGATGGTGATGGTGTTTATTACAGAAATTTCTCATCTGCCCTTGATGTTGTAGCCCATGAGTTGACCCATGGAGTTACTCAGTTTTCTTCTAATTTAATTTACTGGGGCGAATCTGGTGCTTTGAATGAATCATTTTCAGATATAATGGGAGTTTGTGCTGAATTCTATTTCCAGAAACCTGGATATGGAAGACTTCTCGCAGATTGGTGGGAAGGGGAGGATATCTTTGTTAATTTTGGAGAGGCTTTCAGATATTTTGATGATCCATCAAGAAAGACTTTCTGGGGTGGACCATATCCTGACCACTACTCAAAAAAGTATTATGGTTCATCCTATGATAATGAGTTTGTCCACATAAACTCATCTATTGCAAATCATTGTTTCTACCTTTTAGCCAATGGTGGAACAAACAAGACATCGAGGATAACAGTCCAGGGTATAGGAACAGATAAGGCTTCAAAAATATTCTACAGAGGTTTTGTTTATTATTTATGGGAAAGCTCAAATTTTCATCATGCAAGGTTAGCGACAGTTCAGGCAGCAGCTGACATTTATGGTGCAACAAGCACAGAGAAGAGAAGAGTTGAGGAAGCCTGGACTGCAGTCGGTGTAGAATAAATTTTAGTAAGGAGTGAGGAAATGAAAAAATTTATTATCTTTATTTTCGTATTTGTTATGTGTTTACCTGTTTTCTCCGCAACAAAGAAATATGTGAGAGTTGCTGTTGAAATCGCAAATATAAGAGATATTCCATCCCTTGAAGGAAAGGTGGTTGCAAAGGTTAAAAAAGGGACAGAGCTGGAAGTAATTGAAAAGATTGGTGAATGGTTTAGGGTTTATCTTCCCGATGGAAAGAGCACAGGTTACATATCAGCCCGAATTGTTGTAATGGCTAAGGAGGTTGAGGAAAAGGAAGTAAAGGAAGAAAAGAAGCAGGTAGAGAAAAAGGTGGAACCTCCTACGGAGAGAAGAAGGGAGATTACAAGAAGAAGGGAAGCTGAAAAGCCATTGAGCCTATTTCTTGCTTTTGGTTTTGATTCTCCCTTTGCAGATTTCAAAGATGAGTATTTGATTCATGCTTATAATGAAGATGGTCCTTACAGCGGGAGATACAATGCATCAAACAGCTTCTCTCCTGAAGTTGGTTTGATTTATAGAGTGAAGAACCGTCTTGGAATGGCATTTTCAATTGAGCCATTCATGTCAAAAACAGAAGGAGATATCCTTGCCAAAATCCCTCATCCTTTTTACTTTGCAAGGTTCAGAGAAGTAAACATCAAGGACAACTTCTCTTACATCGAGATTCCTTTTAATCTCAATGTGATTTATGATATAGGAAAAGTTAAAGGGATTTCTTTTTCATTAACCGGGGGGCTCACCCTTTTCTACTCATCAGCAGAAATTCTTGAAAGTTTTACCTATTCTGAGACATATCCTTATGACACTGTAAATCTTACATCTACAAAATACAAGACTTTCTCATCCTTCTCTCCCGGTGTAAATGCAGGAATAATTGGATTGTATCCGTTGAAAGAGAACATGGCTTTAGGAATTCAGTTAAAAGGTAGTTTTGGAAGAGCCTCCTTTACTCCAGAAAGGAGGGATAAGGTATCTTACACTCTTGGAGGGTTAAAAGCAGGATTGTATTTTAGATTGGGGATATAATTAAAAGCGAGACGGGCGAGGAAAGCGAGAAATCTCTTCATCGCTCTTTGCTGTCAGCTGAAAGCTATAAGCTACTTTTTCAGCCTGTATGGTAAAATTGCAGTTTTTGCGTTAATTCTTCCGTAACCGAGAAATTCATCAACACCTCTAAAAGTTGCGGAGTTGACATCGTCGCATGTATATTTTATCAGATTCATCAGATCTTTGGGCGATATGGAAGGATTTTTTGAGTAAATTAGTGCAGCAAGTCCTGAGACAATCGGAGTAGCCATAGATGTCCCACTTGCCCATGCATAATTTGCATCGGAATTCTGATATTTAGGATTAAATGTACTGAAGATGTAATCCCCAGGAGCAGAAACATCCACCTCTGGACCTTTGCTGTGCCATCCACTTTCAAGATCTCTGTCATTAGTTGCTCCAACAGAGAGGCAATTCTTATATGCAGCAGGATAGAGAACTCTTTTGTTTCTATCATTTCCTGCAGCAGCAATACAGATCGCACCTTTTGAGAATGCATAATTTACTGCTTCTTCAAGAACAAAAGATGATGTTTCACCCCCAAGGCTAAGATTTATTACCTTTGCTCCTCTATCAACTGCCCATTCAATTCCATCAGCAATCCATGAATAATATCCGCTTCCAGTGCTATCGAGAACTTTTATGGGCATTATTTTTGCGTTCCAGCTTACCCCAGCGACTCCGATACCGTTATTTGTAGATGCTCCCGCTATGCCCGCCACATGAGTTCCATGCCAGTGGTCATCAGATGGAACAACATCGTTATTTACAAAATCGAAACCTCCAATAATTTTATCCTTTAGATCCTCGTGTTGAAGATAAACTCCTGTGTCTACAATAGCAATTATTATATTTCCAGAACCTTTCTCCCTATCCCATGCATCAGTGGCTTTAATATCTGCTCCCGCTTTCCCTATTTTATTCAATGGAGGACAGTAATTCTGTCCTTCGTTCAAAAGATAGTATTGATAAGAGAAGTAATAATCGTTGGGTTTCACACAAGCATATGCAATATAATCGAGTTCAGCATACAGTATATCAGGATGGAGATTCAATGCTTCACAGATTTCTTCAGGTTCTTCACCTTTAGGGATTGCCATTACATAAACATCCAGCTTTTCCAGCTTTTTAATCTCCCTCAACCCCATTGATTTAATCGAACTCATCGCCTGTTGAATATCTGCTTTTTCCTTGAATTTTACAAGAATGTGGTCATCAGCATATTTTTTATCACCACTTTTTAAGGGTTCGCCATAGTTGACAACAGGAAATGATAATGGACTTTCTCTTTCAAATTTAAAAATCTCAAAATCTTTCGCGGGCTCCTTTCTTCTTTCAAAGGAGCTAATTAAAAATAAAATTGTAATAACAGAAATTATCGTCAAAATTTTTTTCATTTTTCCCTCCTCGAAATTTCATTTTATTATATATTTCAAATTAATAGCGACGGAGAATTCTCCTGCAAACCTTGCTTCTCCGTTCAAATAAAGATCCTCGATTAGTTCAAATTCATCTCCAATTGAGATGGTAAAAGGTAGTTTCCCTCTAAATTTCCTTTCCTGTTTTGCACTTATTTCTTCTATATCTTCCTTCATTGTAATTGTTCCCGAAGTCATTGAAAAATAGAGACCAATATATGGGGTGTGAAGGTCCAGTCCGTTGTAAAGAATCCTGGTACCCGCATTTCCCTTAATCCAAGTTGTGCTACCCTTTGCTTTTCCTCTGACTATTGGAAGAGTTATATCCCATTCTTTTGTAAATGAGCTTCCGTAATAGAAAGAAAGAAAGGGAGAGAGTCCGAAATCTTCATACTCGAGAATATTTGAATACAGGGCTTCAAAACCCAAAAATATTCCACTAAAATTCATTTCTTCCTCAATTTCAAGAGGTAATTTGCTGAAGGAAATCGAGCCTGAAAAAGATTTAAGAGAATATCCCAACCTCCCTTCTATAGTGAGATCTTCAATAGGGGTCATTCCAAGTCCTATCTCGCCTCCAATAATGGAGAAAGTTGTTGTTCCTTCATCCTTAAATTTACATGGAGTTGCAATGTATTTAGCACCGGTATTCACAAAGAAACCAATATCGAGTTTTTCTTCACCCTGCAAAAGGAAGGGAATTGAGATAAAAAATAGAATAGAAAACAGGAAACCTCTTTTCATATTTCCTCCTCACAGTTTAGACTTAATTTATAATTCATAAAAACTTGTAAGTCAAATCTATTTTAAAGTTGGAATATCTTTTATTTGATTTCAAAATTCTTTTTCTCCACAGATTTTCCATCTAAGAATATAACAACAGTCCATTTTCCAATTTCGATCTCCTCTTCTAACCTAGTCTTATCCCAGGCAATAACATTTTTTCTTTTTTCGCCAACTTCAATTTTTATTTCAGGAGATTCTCTATACAGTTCACCTTTACTATTGAACCATCTCCAGGATAGGGAATGTTCAGAATCAAGACCTCTTAGCTCAACAAAACAAAATATCCATTCATCCTTGTTTTTATCAAAAGAATATTTTTTATTTGAGGGGTATGCCCACTCATCCTTTATCTCAATTTTGGAACTCAGTGTGCTTTTCCAGAAAGTAGGGTAAATCTCAGATAAGGTTTGAATTCTTTTGGAGCAGGATAAAAAGAACAATATTAAAACAAAAATTTCTAATTTTTTCATTATTTAAAATTATATAAGAAATTTATAGAAATTGGGAGCCCGCCTTTGACGGGCTCCCTTTCTCACCTCCCCTATCCCACAGTGATTAAGTCTTTGAGTCTCAAAAATGTCTTCTCACCGATACCCTTCACCTTCATAATGTCCTCTACTCTCTGGAACTTCCCATTTTTGTTCCTGAACTCGATTATTGCAGCCGCCTTTTTAGGTCCAATCCTTGGAAGAGTTGTAAGCTCCTGCACCGATGCTGTGTTGATGTTGATCTTTTTAATCACAGTCTGTCCTGATTTGTTCTGCTGGGAGTAACCGGGAAGTGAGAAGCTAACCAGAAGCCCTAAAACTAGAGCCCATACAAATAAAGATTTTAAAATTTTCATTTAACACCTCCACAATTTTTATCTCAATCACCATGCCAGTTTCTTCCATTTCCATAAAATGTCTCTGGTGGCTAATCTATAAGGAATGGATAAATTTAAAGTAAACGAAAATTTACATTTTCACCTTTGATTCTCAGTAAACAATGATTAACAAAACCAACATTTGCTATTTTGGCTTTTGGGTCTTAAACTCCTGTTAATTACTTGGAACAACAAAAGCCTTTGAAACTCGTCTTGCTTTTTTGCAAATCTTGCTTTTTTATATTTTGACCTTCCAATTATTTTTTGTTATAAGTAAACCTTAAATGAGAAAGGATAAAAAATCATAGAAAAATGGTATCCATTATAATTTTTCCCTTTTTACTTTTAACTTTTTAATAGGAGGGTTTATGATAGGAATTTGTGGTTATGGTGCTTATCTTCCGAAATTCAGGATTAAAGCCGATACCATTGCTAAGCAATGGGGAATGGATCCTGAGTCCATTAGGAAAGGTTTGCTCCTTTATGAAAAAACAGTCCCCAATATGGATGAAGACACTATTACTATCTCAGTGGAGGCTGCGAAGAACGCCCTTAAGAGAGCAGGCATTCCTCCTTCAGAAATAGGAGCAGTTTATGTTGGCTCCGAATCTCATCCCTATGTTGTAAAACCTACAGGGACAGTTGTGGCTGAGGCTCTCGGTATAACCCCTGATGTTCATATAGCTGACTTTGAATTTGCATGCAAGGCTGGGACTGAGGCAATGTTTGTAGCTTACTCTCAGGTTAAAGCTGGTGTTGTAAAATACGCCCTTGGTATAGGTTCCGACACCTCTCAAGGTGCACCTGCTGACCCCCTTGAATATTCTGCCTCAGCAGGCGGAAGTGCCTTTATTTTTGGTTCAGACAAAGTAGTTGCTGAAGTTATTGGAACTTACTCCTTCACTACAGACACTCCGGATTTCTGGAGAAGGGAGCATGAGTTCTATCCAAGACATGGAGGAAGATTTACTGGAGAACAGGCTTATTTCAGGCATATAATATCAGCGGGTAAAGAAATAATGAAGAGGGCTGGTATGAGTGCAAAGGACATTACTTATGCAGTCTTCCATATGCCCAATGGTAAATTCCCCCAGCAAGCAGCAAAGGCGTTGGGTTTTGATCTAAAACAAATTGAACCTGGATGGATTGTTCCATGGATGGGTAACACATACTCAGGTTCTTCTCCAACAGGTCTTTCAGCAACCCTTGATATTGCTAAACCCGAGGATAAGATTCTTATTGTATCGTTCGGTTCTGGAGCTGGTTCAGATGCTTTCATCTTCAAAGTCACAGAAAGAATAGAAGAGGTAAGAAATCTTGCTCCAAAAGTAAGGGATATGCTCGATGGAAAGAAAATATATGTTGATTATGGAACTTATGCAAAAATAAGAGGGAAAATAATTGTTTAGGAGGAAAAATGAGAGAGGTTACAATAATAGGTGCGGGAATAACAAAATTTGGTGAACACTGGAAAAAATCTCTCAGGGACATTTTTGTTGAATCGGCTCTGATGGCAATAAAGAATGCGGGAGTAGACCATATTGATTCCATGTATGTAGGATGTATGTCAGGAGGTTTATTTGTTGTCCAGGAGCATCTTGGAGCTTTTCTTGCTGACTATCTTGGCCAAAGTCCAATTCCTGCTGTAAGAGTTGAGTCCGCCTGTGCATCGGGAGGTTGTGCATTGAGAGCGGGATTTATTGAAGTTGCATCAGGTCTTTCAGATATAGTCCTTGTAGGCGGTGTTGAAAAAATGACAGATGCTGAGGATGTTACCTTTGCCCTTGCTACTGCAGCAGAACAGGAGTATGAAGTCTTCCATGGAATAACTTTTCCAGGTCTCTATGCCCTTATCGCCAATGCCTACATGAAAAAATATAGACTCACAAGGGAGCATCTCGCAATGGTTGCTGTAAAAAATCACAAACATGGTTCCTTAAATCCCAATGCCCAATTTCAGTCGGAAATAACGATAGATACTGTTTTAACTTCTACTCTCGTTGCTGATCCTTTAAGACTTCTGGATTGTTCTCCTGTCTCAGACGGTGCTGCTTGTGTTATTCTCTGTCCCCTTGAAATGGCGAAAAAATTTACAGATACACCTGTCAAAATTATCGGCTCAGGTATGGCAACTGACACAATAGCCCTTCATTCAAGAAAAGATTTAACCGCTCTTAAAGCTGTTTCCCTTTCTGCTGAAAGAGCATACAAAATGGCTGGAATAAAACCTGAAGATGTAAATGTTGCAGAAGTTCACGATTGTTTCACAATAGCTGAAATTATTATAACTGAAGAACTTGGTTTTGCAGAAAGAGGAAAGGGAGGAATACTTGTAGAGAAAGGCGAAACAGCTCTTGGTGGGAGAATTCCTGTTAATACAAGTGGTGGTCTAAAATCAAAGGGACATCCAGTAGGAGCAACAGGGGTTGCACAGGCAGTTGAAATATTCTATCAACTTCAGGAAAGAGCTGATAAAAGACAGGTTAAAAATGCGAAAATAGGTTTAACCCAGAATATGGGAGGCTCTGGAGCCTCTTCAGTTGTTCATATAATGGAGGTGGTATAATGTCAGTCCCGAAATACTGGAGAGAAATTCCTCAGAGATATAGACTGGAAGCGGGAAAATGTAAGAATTGTGGATACATTGCCTTTCCCCCAAGACAGATATGCCCTGAGTGTAAGAAAACAGATTTTGAAGGTATAAGGCTATCCGATAAAGGAAAGATAGTCTCCTACACTATCATAAGGGTTCCTCCTAAAAATTTCTCCTTCCAGGCTCCATATCCTGTTGCAATTATTGAGCTTGACGGAGGAGGTAGAATAACCGCTCAGATAACGGATGCGAATTTAGAAGAAGTTGAGATAGGTGCACGAGTTAGAATAGTTTTAAGAAAAATCCAGGAAGAAGGGAAAGATGGAATAATATCCTATGGATACAAAGCAGTGCTGGAGAAGTAGGTCAATATGTTTAGAATTGAAAGTAAGATAGACACATCTTCTCCTGAGTTCAGAGAAAATTTTGAGCACATGAAGAGGGCTGTTGAGGAGTTGAGGGAGAAGCTTGAACAGGTTAAAAAGGGAGGGCCACCAGAAGCTATCAAAAAGCACAAAGAAAGAGGAAAACTTACTGTAAGGGAAAGGCTCGAAATCCTCTTTGATTCTGGGACTCCTTTTCTTGAAATTTCGCCCCTTGCTGCTTATGGAATGTATAACAATGAAGCTCCTTGCGCTGGGATTGTAACAGGGATTGGAGTTGTCCATGGAAAGGAAGTTCTTGTTGTTGCCAATGATGCAACTGTTAAGGGCGGAACATATTTCCCTGAGACAATAAAGAAGCATGTCAGAGCTCAAGAAATTGCTATGGAGAATCGCCTTCCCTGCATTTATCTTGTTGACTCGGGAGGAATCTTCCTTCCCCTTCAATCTGGAACATTCCCTGATAAGGAACATTTTGGAAGAATTTTTTACAATCAGGCAAGAATGTCAGCAATGGGAATACCACAGATTTCTGTGGTAATGGGTTCATGCACTGCAGGAGGAGCATATGTTCCTGCTATGAGCGACGAAACAGTTATAGTAAGAAGACAGGGAACAATATTCATTGGAGGACCGCCATTGGTTAAAGCTGCTACAGGAGAAGAAGTTACAGCAGAAGAGCTTGGTGGAGCAGATGTCCATTGCAGAATCTCGGGAGTTTCAGATCATTATGCCCTAAATGATGAGCATGCCATAGAGATAACAAGAAATATTGTTGCAAACCTTCAAAGGAACAAAAAATTTGAGTTGGACATTGAAGAGGCAAAAGACCCTTATTATGACCCGCAGGAAATATTTGGAATTATCCCTAAAGATCTGAGAAAACCCTTTGACATGAAGGAAATAATTGCAAGAATTGTTGATGATAGCGAATTCCACGAGTTCAAAGAGCTTTATGGACCAACCCTTATATGTGGTTTTGCGAGAATAATGGGTTATCCAGTTGGTATTGTAGCTAATAATGGTGTTCTTTTCTCGGAGAGTTCCCTTAAAGGTGCACATTTCATTTCAATGTGTGCTGTCCGTAAAATTCCCCTTATATTTCTCCAGAATATAACAGGATTCATTGTAGGGAAACAGTATGAGCACGGAGGAATAGCTAAGGATGGAGCAAAAATGGTTCATGCAGTTGCCAATGCAGATGTTCCCAAATTTACTGTAATAATCGGAGGCTCTTATGGAGCGGGTAATTATGCTATGGCTGGAAGAGCTTACGCTCCAAGACTTCTTTGGATGTGGCCAAATGCAAGAATATGTGTTATGGGAGGGGAGCAGGCAGCGAATACTCTTTTAACTGTAAAACTGGAAGCTCTTGCAAGGGAAGGGAAAACAATGACAGAGGAGGAGCAGGAAAAATTCAAAGAACCAATTCTTAAAAAATACGAAGAGGAATCCTCTGCATATTACTCTACAGCAAGACTATGGGATGATGGAATTTTAGACCCCCTTGATACAAGAAAAGCCCTTGCCCTTGGCATAGCAATGAGCCTTAATGCTCCAATTCCTGACCACAGATTCGGTGTCTTCAGGATGTAAAATATTCTTTAAAGAATTGTTCGAGAGGTCCAATGATGGAGTATAAAACAATTCTTTATATTACAGATGGTTTAATAGGTAAAATAATTCTCAATCGTCCTGAAATCCACAATGCTTTTGATGATCTTATGATTGCAGAGTTACACTCTGTTCTTGAGCAAATAGAGAATGAACCAGATATAAGAGTGGTAGTTATAACAGGAGCTGGAGAATCTTTTTGTGCTGGTGCGGATTTAAATTGGATGAAAAGAGTGAAGGATTGGAGCTATGAAAAGAACTTCGAGGACGCTCTTAAAGTCGCTGAACTCATGGAAAAAATATACACATTTCCAAAACCTGTAATTACAAGAGTAAATGGAACAACAATTGGGGGAGGTACAGGTATTGTTGCCTCCTCAGATATTGCGATAGCATCGGAGAATGCAATTTTTGGTCTTGCTGAGGTTAAATTAGGACTTGTTCCCTCTGTTATTTCTCCTTATCTGGTAAAAAGATGTGGAGAGCGGGTTTGTAGAGAGATTTTCCTTACAGGAGAAAGAATCTCCGCAAGAAAAGCTCTTGAATTCGGGCTTGTTAACTATGTTGTCCCTTTAGATGAACTGGATAAAAAAGTTGAAGAAATAATTGAAATGCTACTTAGTAGTGGCCCAAATGCAATAAGTATGTGCAAAGAGCTTATAAAAAAAGTTTCAGAAACTCCTATTGCTGAGGTTAAATCTTACACAGCTGATATAATTGCAAAGATAAGAATAAGCGAAGAAGGACAGGAGGGAATCTCATCGTTTCTTGAAAAAAGAAAGCCAAAATGGGTGAAGAGGAAATAAAAACCATCATTGACAAGAATTCTTTATTCAAGCATACTTAAAATAAAAGATATAAGGAGATAATGTTTGATTAAAGGAATAAGTCCTTCAAATATTTATAAAAAATTTTTCTGGGCAGGATTATTTCTTCTTTCTGTTCTAATTTTGGGAACAGTTGGATACTGGTTTATTGGTTGTAAAAATTACTCTTTGCTGGATTGCTTATACATGACAGTTATAACGATTGCGACAATTGGTTTTAACGAAATAATTGATTTATCTGGTAATCCTATAGGAAGAGGATTTACAATTTTGATAGCCTTTTCTGGAATAGGTGCCCTCACCTACATTCTTTCTAATTTCACAGCCTTTATGGTTGAAGGAGAATTGAATGAAACATTTCGGAGGAGAAAGATGGAGAAAATAACTAAAAAATTAAAAAATCATTATATTATCTGTGGAATTGAGGGAGTTGGAATTCATATTATAAATGAACTTCACGACACTAAAAGAGACTTTGTCATTATTGACCTGGAAAAAGTAAAGATTGAAAAAGTTCTACAAGATTTTAAAGATTCCATCTATATAGTCGGTGACCCCACAGACAACGAGACTTTATTAAGGGCTGGGATTAAAGAAGCGAAAGGGGTATTTGCATCTTCAAATGATGACAATCATAATCTTGTGATTAGCCTTACAGCAAAACAATTAAATCCAGATGTTAGAGTGATTGCCAGTTGTAATGATCACAGAAATGCAGAAAAGATTAAAAAAGCTGGTGCTGACTCCGTTGTTTCTCCAACATATATAGGTGGACTCAGAATGGCTTCTGAAATGATTAGAACCTACTGTTGTTTCATTCCTTAACATAATGATGAGAGACAGGGAAAAGAATCTAAGAGTTGAAGAGGTTGAGGTCCCCGAATATTTTGCAGGAAGAACTATATCTGATTTGAATCTTAAAAAATACCCGAATATTTTATTGCTTGCTGTTAGAACAATTGATGACTGGATATTTAACCCTCCTGATAATTACATAGTTGAAAAAGGGAATTTTCTTATCTTTATGACAACCCCTGAAGAGAGATTCGAGCTTGAAAAAATTTTCTCTGAAATTAAGTAATTACACCCAGATAACGCGATTAAATTGTTTCCGCATCGTAAATTTATCAGATTCTCAATTCAAAAGAAAATTGTTGGATAAAGTTTTTTCACTTCGGTTCAATTTTTGACTATCTCTCTGTATACTTGCTCGGTTCGCTCGATCACTTCTTTCCAATTCGGTCTTGTCTTAGCTTCTTTAGATGCATTTTCTCCCAATACTCCAATCTTCTCTTCATTATCAAGCAATATCTGTAGTTTTTCAGTCAAGTCATGCTGGTTAGCAGAGTTGAAAAGTAGTCCGTCAACATTATCTCTTATTACTTCCATATGAGGAGGTATATTGCTTGCAACACAGCACAGACCATAACTTTTGGCTTCCAAAAGCACAACAGGTAAACCTTCTAAATAGGATGGCAAAACAAATATTAATGCATTACTTAAAAGTTCCTCCTTCTCTAGACCTGATACAAATTCCGTAAAAATAATGGCTGAATTATCTTTACTCAACGTTTTCAATCTTTTAACATAATAGTCAGTAGCACTTACCTCCCCAGCAATAACCAACTTTACCTTTTCTGATTTGGAAGTAATTTTTTTCAAATTTCGAAAAGAATTTATCAGCCAATCTACCCTCTTTTCAGGACTAAGTCTTCCCATAAATAAAATGTAATCCTTTCCTTTTAAATCATATTTATTTATTTATTTATTTATTTATTTATTTATTTATTTATTTTTTATAATATTAACATCTATTAATTCAGGAGGGTCTATCCCATTAGGGATGTGAGTTGTTTCTATTCCATATTTAGTCTTGAAATAATTTTTTAATTCTTCTGAAACGACTATGGTTCTTTCAGGAATCTTAACTGAGATATACTCTCCGATCTTGAGAATAATTTTAGCCATTTTTCCCCATTTTTCTGTATCCCAATCTAATCGATGAACAGTGGAAACTATTCCTTTCTTAAATAATTTTGAAATTATAGAAAAGGAAGAAGGACCAATAGCATGATAATGAATAATGTCATATTTTTGATAAAGTGCATGAATGGAACTCAGAAAGCTATGAGTAGAAGCATCTAAATACTTTGTCTTGAGAGTTGGCATGGGAATTAATCTCACCCCTTCGTAGTTTTTCAAACTCATATTTGTATACCAACTACGGACATAAACATTAACCTCATGCCCCATTTTTACTAAGCCCCTGCTCAACCTATCAACATGATACTCAACACCTCCCCATGTGGCGGGAATTCCTTTCTGTCCGACAAATGCAATTTTCATAGGTTATTTTGTCTTTTTATTATCCATTGATGATTGATATATTTTAATCAATTTTTCGTAGTATTTTTGAGGCTCGGATTCTTCTTTCACAAATTTTCTTCCATTTTCTCCCATCCTGATAATCTCATCGGGATTTTTAAGCATATACAAAATCTTTTCTCTCAGGTCATAAAGATTTTTAGGTTGGAATGTCAACCCTGTTTGATTTTCTTTTACAAGCTCGGGGGTTCCTCCAATTCTTGACCCGATAAGAGGTTTTCCTAATGCAAAGGCTTCTAAAACTGAATTAGGGTAATTCTCATACCATTCTGAGGGAAGAATAACTATCGCAGATTTTCCTATCTCCTCTTTTAATTCCTTTCCCATCTTATATCCTTAAAAAATAACATTATCCAATCCTTCACTCCTGACTTTTTGTTTTAGACTTTCTTTGAAAGAACCTTCACCAATTATCTTGCATTTTATTTTGAGTCCTTTTATGGCCGAAAACAAGGTAAAAAGCCCCTTTTCTTTTGACAGTCGACCAAAATAGACTATGGAAGCCTCATTCCAAGTGAAGGAAGGAACATAATCATTCGCATTTATAAAATTATGCTTGGGCTTATAAATAAATCTACTAAGTTATAGATATGCAGAATTTTATGATGAAGATACATTTCAAGGGTGTTTAAGAAACTTTTAGAAAGTGAGCCTTTATTACATTTTTTTAATAGGCACCAATAATATCTTTTACTCTTACATCTTTCACATATATTCCCATTGTTGTCTAAAAAGGTGTAAACAGGACAGACCAATTTGTAATCGTGGAGAGTCATTATTACTGGAATGTCATATTTTTCAAGGGTATGAAGAATAGACGGAGAAAGTTGATGATAGATATTATGCAAATGGGCGATATCCGGCTTTTCTACTTTTATCAATCTTTCTATCTTTCTTTTTGCTTCTATTGAGTAAAGAACCCTTCCTGCTATCATTATTTTTTGCCGTATAGTTTTGACCTTGTCAAAATCAACTCTTGAAACAAAATATTCTGAATATGAAGAATTATAATTATCAGGATGCGCAATAGAGAAAAATAGAACATCGTGACCATTATCTTTTAAAAGTTTGGCTTCTTTAAATAAAGAGGTTTCAGCCCCCCCTTTCCTGAAAAAAAATTTATTAACCAGTAAAATCTTCATATGCTTTCAAAGTCTCAAGCTATTCTTTATAGCATTTTCTAATTTTAACTCTATTTCTTTTTTGATCTCGGCCACCTTGTTCTCTATTTTTGTTTTAATATCAGAGAGATGAGCAAAAATCTCACCAATTAATTTTATAATCTTTTCCGCAGAAATATCTTCTATATTTACACAAAAGTTCTCGAGCTCCAAAAGTCGCATTGTTCCAGTACTTTTAGGTTGATAGGTTATTGAGATCAATGGAACGCTCGATATCAGTGCAAAAACAGCTGAATGAAATCGGGTAGCAATTATTAAATCACACTGAGAAAGAATATCAACTATATAAAATGGTGATGTGATATCTTGGAAATTAAGGAATAAAAGATTCCTTGATGGTATTTTTTTCCCAATCTTTCAAATAGTATCTTTGAGATTATCCTGTCATTTTCAAAGATACTTAGTCCCCTCACCTGAGGGAAAATAACCACTGAGCCTCCCCAGATATAGAAGATACTCTTACAAATCTCCTCAAAAGTGGATAAATACCTTTCTCTTTTTATCCTTTTTTCCTCTCTGCTCTTAGCTTCTGGAAAATCCCATTGTCTCATGGTAATTGCAACAATTGGTTTGGAAGGTTTAAATTGATTGGAGAATCGTATTGGTTGTCTTCTTTATTTAGACAAAAAGCGATGTCAGGACATAAATCTAACTTATTCTTGTTCTCATCCTTATCAAGAAGTGTCAACAAAAGATCAAAAGAGGTCCCTTCGCGAGCAAAAATTTTTATTATGTTTTCACTTTGTAAAATATTTTTTAAAAATTTAGAAGCAATTGAATTTTTGAAAGGTCCAAATGACTGGGGGAAAAAAATCAAAGATTTTTTTATAATAGAAGCAAGTCTAACATGCAAAAGGTTCTGGAAAAACAAAGGCCCTGGAAAGACCTTTCGATTCGAATAAAAATGTCCACCGCCACTGCTTATAACCAAATCGCTCTTTTTAATCTCTTGCAATAGATTAATTTTGGATTTAAAACTAAAAAAAATTTTCATAGATTGTGCTATTTTTGGAACAGCACCTGGGAATGTGCTCGGCGCAGGAATTATTGGTGGAAAAACCTTTATTCCCATGGGCTTATAAAGTTTCTCGTCCGTTTCCGAAGTCCTTGATGAAATGGATATTTTGAGAGAGGGGAACATCTTTTTGAAAAATTGAATCTGAGCAAGGACAATTCCTGCGTCACCTGAATTTAAGACTGAGTGTGTATTTAGAAAAAATATCTTCATTTCCCTAAGTCTTTAAATAGGTTATCTTTAAGCATAATTATATTTGAGATTTCACTTTAGAAATGACAGCCCTTACTTTTCCTGAAGGATCCGGAGGGATTTTTTCAACTATTTCAACATTTATCTCTATATTTTCACGAATATGTTCTTCTACCCTCCGTTTTAAATTATCAATCGTATCAGATGAGAAATCCTCAGACGGCACCACAAGTATATTTATATGTCTTAAATCAGCTTGAATCACTCTCCAGTGTTTAATTCCTTTTATTGGCTTAAATATAGCATAGAAAAACATAGGTGAAAGCATGTTTCCTGATGGCAAAATAACAAAAGCATCCGATCTTCCCTCAATCACCTTCATGAGAGGCAATTCTCTTCCACAGATTGTTTTTTTCACTTGGTATTCCAATATCTCCCAGTTCATATCTTATTATTGGCATGGCAAACGAATGAAGATTGGTTATAACTATTCTCCCTTGAGCTCCTGGAGGAACTGGATCGTTACCTTTAAGAAATTCAACTATAACTGTATCCATATTGATATGATATCCGTTACATATTTTACATTCCCATGCTATGAACCACCCTCTACTGATCCATGAAGGTCTATAAGTCTTCTTTTAAATGCTGTGTATATTAGCTCTCTGCACTCATAGTCGACCAAATCTGAAACTCCAAAAATAAACTTTGGATTTATATCAGTTACACAATTATCTACAACATATCTTGCCAATAATTTTAGGCTACCCGAATATCCATATAATATATCTGGTTTATAATAACGCAACATATTAATCCACTCTTGCGGATTTTTAAAAACAGAAATCCCTTTTTTATTCCATAATCCTAAGTAATTATACCATCTTTTCCTATCCGAAATATTGTGAGGTCTTGTGATCTTCAATCTTCTGTGCCAGAGCTTTGCACCGTTAGTCAGCAAAGGTCTGATCCAATTCATGATATATATAGAGAAATCCTTGCGAGAATAGAAAAGCTGGAGAGGTTGACCAGTTGAGCCACTCCCTGTTATTCTAATACATTCATGTAGATTAAAATTTTTACTAACTATTTCATCCAATGAAGCGTTCTGTAATTGCTCTCTTGATGTTGTGGGAGGTCCTTTAAGATCTTTAATACTCCGGACATCTAGAGGTCTTATTCCGCAGGAGTCAAACAAACTACGGTAATAGTCAACATTGTTGTATGCATGGTGGACTAATTTTTGTAGTTTAAAATTCTGCATCTTTTCAAGTTCTGAAAAAGATCTCCACTGATTTCTCGACATCTCAAAAAAATACCAAATTTTGAATAAATTCGTATTTTTAATTGAGCAAAATTAAAATTTTATTTGCTTGATAGAAGCGCTCCATTTTTGAAATTTATTGAAACAACTAATTTAATTCATTTTAACAGCTTTGTCAAGTTTTCTATCCTTACACTCAGAAATTCCGTAAATTGGGTTTGTGGAAGGGGGTAGGGGTTGAGAAATCTTT
>CAZHEF010000016.1:0-52461 GCA_964531645.1 uncultured Clostridia bacterium | reverse complement strand
TATGGATTTATAAAGAAAGTTCTTAACCTGAAAATCTAATTTGCGGAATTTCTGATGAAGTCTATGCAAGAAAGATTTTTTCAATGGTTTGTGACATAATTGAAAATTTTGAACTCAGAGGAGTTCGAAGGTGAGCATAAAAATTCTTGGTATTTCTGCTTTTTATCACGATTCAGCCTCAGCCGTACTAAATGACGGTGAGATAATTGTTGCCTGCCAGGAAGAAAGATTCACCCGTAAGAAACATGACTTTTCCTTCCCTATAAATTCAATCCGGTATTGCCTTAATTATAGTATAGTGGATATTCGATAGATGAACTGGATGCTGTTGTTTTTTACGAAAAGCCATTTTTGAAGTTCGAAAGACTCCTTACCACTTACTATATTTTTGCTCCAAAGGGTTTGACCTCCTTTCTGACTGCTATCCATGTCTGGATAAAAGAAAAGTTGTTTTTAAAGAATCTTATAATAAGGGAGCTTTCGAAGATAGAAAATTTTGATAAAAAGAAACTAAGATTACTTTTCTCTCAGCACCATCTTTCGCACGCTGCCAGTGCTTTCTTTCCTTCCCCTTTCAAAGAATCTGCCATACTTACAATTGACGGAGTAGGAGAGTGGTCTACAGCTTCAATATCTTTTGGAAAAGATAGCAGTATAACTGTTCTTAAAGAGATGAACTTCCCTCATTCGGCAGGGCTTCTTTACTCAACCTTCACATATTATCTCGGCTTCAAAGTTAACTCAGGAGAATACAAATTAATGGGACTTGCACCTTACGGTGATCCAACTTCGGAAAGGTTGAAAAAATATAAAGAAATGATTTATGAGAACATTGTTGATGTAAAAGAAGATGGCTCAATATGGCTTAATCAGGACTATTTTGATTATTCCACAGGTCTGAAAATGATAAAAGATGATAAGTGGAAGGAACTTTTTGGATTTCCTCCAAGGAAACCCGAGAGTAAAATAGAACAGCACCATTGCGAT
Source organism: uncultured Clostridia bacterium (assembly GCA_964531645.1). GTDB lineage: Bacteria > Acidobacteriota > Aminicenantia > JBFLYD01 > JBBIMS01 > JBBIMS01. The sequence continues at coordinate 51,474 of CAZHEF010000016.1, read as the reverse complement.
CTTGCTCTTGCTATACAACAGGTAACCGAAGAGATAGTATTTAAAATGGCTGAAACTTCAAAGAAATTGACAGATTCAAAATATCTATGTTTAGCTGGAGGTGTTGCTCTAAATTGTGTAGCTAACGGAAAACTTTTGAGTAAGATAATATTTGAGGATATATGGATTCAACCTGCTGCTGGAGATGCAGGAGGAGCCATCGGTTCAGCCTATGCCGTCTATCACATGTATTTTGGGAAAGAAAGAAAAGTCCATAACATTGACGGAATGCAGGGAGCATTTCTCGGAACTGAATACAGTGATCTTGACATTTTAACTACTTTAAGAAAATACAAAGCTCCTTATACATATTTTGAGAATTTCGATGATTTATGCGAAATGGTTGCTGAGCTTCTCTCTCAGGGAAAAGTAATCGGATGGTTTCAGGGAAGAATGGAGTGGGGACCAAGGGCGCTCGGCAACAGAAGCATCCTTGGAGATGCAAGAAATCCTGAAATGCAGAAAAGATTAAATTTAAAGATAAAATTCAGGGAAAGCTTTAGACCATTTGCACCTTCTGTTATTTACGAGGATGTTGGAAAATATTTTGATATAGAAAAGCCATCTCCATATATGTTACTGATTGCAGATGTTATAGAGAAAAGGAGAAATCCTCTTCCAGGTGGGTATCATAAACTTCCAGTGAGGGATAAACTTTACTATATCCGTTCAGATGTTCCTGCAATAATACATCTCGACTATTCAGCAAGATTGCAAACTGTTCATGAGGAAACAAATCCTAAATATTATAAACTTCTAGAGAAATTTAAAGATAAGACAGGATACAGTGTTATAGTTAATACAAGTTTCAATGTTAGAGGTGAACCAATTGTTTGTTCTCCTGAGGATGCTTACCGCTGTTTTATGAGGACTGATATGGATTTTCTTGTATTGGGTAATTTTGTCCTCAGGAAAGAAGATCAGCCTGAATGGAAAGAAAAGAAAGACTGGAGAGAGGAATATGGCTTAGATTAGGAGGAGATAATGGGGATAATTAAAGAATTGTGGCTTTTTGTCAAGGAAAGAAAGATATGGTGGTTTCTTCCTGTGATTTTAGTCCTTATTATTCTTGGGTTTCTGACAATTCTCTCAGCAATTCCTGGAGTTGCTCCATTTATTTACACACTATTTTAGAGAAAAATGGATAAGCTCAATTTAATAAAAACTTTGAATGGACTTTCCCTCTTTATATTAATACTCTTTTTCATATTTGGAAAATCATGGCTTTTAGTTCTTTCTGCCATTTTTCTTTTCCTTTCTATTGCAGGAGGTAGATTTTCCTATCTTCTTGCTGAGTTATGGCTGAAATTCGGACAATTAATCGGGACTGTACTCACAAAAATAGTTCTTACAATAGTTTTTTATTTTCTGGTGACCCCCCTTGGGTTTTTGTTCAGAATTTTTAACAGAGAAATTTATCTCTTTTTTAAAAACAGGAGTAAAGATACATATTTCAAGGATGTGAATTATGAATATAAGAAAGAAGATTTTGAAAAATTGTGGTAATTTTAGTTAAAATATATTCTCTATTCTCCAAGGAGTTTCTGGATACAATCTGTAAGTCCTTCAATTGTGAATGGTTTTGGTAAAAAGAGAGAATTTTCATCAAGAGGTGTCCTTGACTCTCTTACAAGCCCTGAAATCCATAAAATCTTTAGATCTTCTTTCATCTTTCTAAGCTCCTTTTGAACCTCGAAACCGCTCATCCCTGGCATATGGATATCAAGTATTACAAGAGAAATTTCCATCATATTTTCTTTGTAAATTTGCAAACCTTCCTTTCCATTCCTTGCTGATATAGTTCTTAGACCTATGGTTTTCAGGAAATCATTGAGAAGCTCTCTTATGTCATTGTCGTCTTCTATTATAAGAACATTCCCCTCTTTAAGTTTGACTTCCCTACTTACTTCCTTTTCCAGCTTCAGCTCTCTTTTTGAAGTTACAGGAAAATAAAGGATAAATTCAGCGCCATTTCCAACATCTGAAAAAACTTCAATAAAACCATTATGTTTTTTTATTATATTTGAAACCATTGTGAGGCCAAGCCCTGTTCCTTTCCCGGGTTCTTTTGTTGTAAAAAAAGGCTCGAAAATTTTTCCCATTATTTCTTTTGGAATGCCATGTCCAGTATCCTTAACAGAAATGAAAACATATTTTTTTGCACTTCCTTTCTCCCCTTTTTCCGCCTCTCCTGTTTTGAGGGTTATTTTACCGCCATTCACCAATGACTCTTGGGCATTTATTAGAAGATTAAGAATTGCATGATAAATCTGAGAACGATCTCCTTCAATTAGAGATATTCTGGCAAAGAGTTCTTTTTCTATGCTTATATTTTCAAGACTTTTTTCAAGAAGAAGAACGATCTCATTCAAAACATTATTCAGATTAATTATCTCAAGTTTTGGAGGGGATGGGCGATAGAGATTTAGAAGGTTTTCTGTTAAATTCACACCTTTTATTGCTGATTTTTCAATTGTTTCTATGTATTTATATTGTAAATCTTCTTTGCTAAATAAAGATTTTAAAAAAGAGGAATAGCCAAGAATAGCTCCAAGAATATTGTTGAAATCATGAGCAATACCAGCGGCAAGAGCTCCTATCCCTTCCATCTTTTTCATGTGTAAAACTTCCTGTTCAAGAAGTTTTCGCTCTGTTAAATCCTTTATTATTGCAACATACCCGATCCTTTTTCTTTCCTGATCAAAAAGGGGAGAGACAAAGAAGTCGCAAGGAACTCTTTTCCCCTCTTTGTTTATTTTTATTGAATCCATGCTGTAGGAGGGATTTATTTCAAGAGAAGCTAAAATCTCGTCGATTTTCTCCCTTTCATTTTCCTCCATCAGAATTGCCAGGCTTTTCCCTTTGATTTCATCATCTTTATAACCTAAAATTTTCTCCGCAGAAGGGTTCCACCCATTTATTTTAAGATCAGTATCAGTGGTTATTATTGCATCTGGAGATATATTCAGAATTTCATTTAAAATCCTCCAGAGTTCATAATACTTGGTCATCGATTCTTTTAACTCTACCGTTTTTTCATCCACAAGTTTTTCCAACCCGATGTTGTACTCCTGAAGCTCTACATTTTTTCTTTCAATTTCCTCTGTGCTTTCCTTTATTTTTAACGATAGTTCATTAAATGAATTAATTAACTCACCTATTTCGTCCTTTCTTTCTGAAATAATCTTTTTCCCCCATGCCTTCCCTACTGTTATCCTTCTTATTGAGCTGGAAATTCTTTCAATTGGCTGGATGATTAAAGTAGAAAATCCTTTGTAATAAATTACGAACATTACGCAAAGCAAAATGATAAAAATTGCAAGAAGGAACATAGATTTTTCCATTATGTTTTTGAATCTGAGATAAGATTTTTCTGCTTCGCGTTCTATATTGTTAACAAGAATTCTCAATGTAAATCCTGCAATTTCGAAAGTTTCAAAACCTTTCTGGCTTGCCCTTTCAAATGCATCCCTTTTAAGAAAATTACCCGACAATTCCAGCTCATTTAATCTTTCACTGTTGTATTCCGCAAATTCTTTTTGGAACCTTTCGTAAAGCTGAATCTGCGAACCATCTTTGAGGTAATTCTTTAATTTATTTAAATTGTTATCTAATCTCTCATATACAGCTTTAGATTGATCTTCAAATATTTTCATTTCTCCTAATGTTTCAGTTCCAATATGTTTGTAGGACAAAATTCTCAAATTATAAAAATCCCTTACTACCCAGTAAAGGATTGTTAGGGAGTTTGTGTTTTCTATGTATAGACGAAGATGAAGGTTATTGAGGTAAAAAAGTGTGATAATAAAAGTAATGGTGAGAAGGGATATTAAAAGGAAAAGAAAACCGGTTCCCAAAAAATATTTCTTTGAAAGTTTCATATTTTTAAGAGAAATTTTCATCTAAATATTTCTTTAAAAGCTGATTTCCATATTTCCTGGTTAATTATATCTTGGGGAAGCGTCTTCTTTGTTATATATTTTTTTTTAAATAAGAAATCAACCTCTTCTACCAAATATCTCCAGAAATCTCCTCCAGCAACATTTGCCCTGTAAATCTCAGAAGGGCTTGAAAATATTTTGATTTCATCCATTGTTCTCTTCCAGCTTTCATAGTCAAATTCCTCTCTTCTAAAATACATCCTTCTCTTTGCAATTTCAAGGAATTTTTCAAGATTCTCTTTTTTAGATGACCAGACCGCTGCTCTTAACCAGCCTTTTAAAATCTTCTCTAAAGCTAAATTTTCTTCTTTGTAAAGTTCGTCTCTTAAAAAAATAGCCTCATATATTGGAAATTTTTTAGAATTAAATAGCTCAACTGCAATACCACTTTTTTCAATTTTGAAGCTTGAAGGAGGATAGACATATACTCCATCTACCTTTCCACCCAGGAATGCCTCTACTGCTATTGATGGAGAATCGACATTTACAAAAATCATATCTTCAGAATAAATTTTAAAACTTCTCAATCCTCTCTCAACAAAAAATTCGCCAGCGGGGTATGGAGAGAGAGCAATTTTTCTACCTTTAAATTCATTCAATCCTATATTCTTTCTTATAAAAAATTTGTCTGCTCCAAAGCTTATATCAAAACAAAGCAATACCTTGATTTTGAGACCTTTTTCTATCAAGGGTAGAAAATCTGCGGGTTCTCCAACTGATAAATCGGTAATTCCCCCTATAAAAGAATTTATTTTCTCCCTTATATTGGCATAATTGATTATTTCGACATTTATCCCTTCATCTTTCCAGAAGCCGAGTTCCTCTGCAACATACAAAGGTGTCCATGCAATCCACGGAACAATCCCAATTTTAATTGTCCTTTCCTCATTAGCTTGTAAAGGAATTAAAAATAAAAAGAAAAAGATAAATAATTTAATGTATGAACGCATAAAAATATTATAACACATTTTTTGATTTTCAAATTAATGTCCTGGGTTTTATTTTAAAGGATTTAACTAAAGTTCCGCCATGACAATCCTTGGCTTATTATGCAAATCCATGTAAACTTCCTGGAAAGACCAATTTTTGAAGAGGGAAATGGTAGCTTTCTCCATTCCTTCTCCAATCTCAATATAAACTCTGCCCTTTTCTTTTAAATAAAGAGGAGCTGATTTAACAAATTTTCTTATAAAATTCAGGCCATCCTTCCCCGAAAATAAAGCCATTTTAGGTTCAAATTCAGAAACTTCCCTCGGAAGATTTCCCTTCTCTTTTTCAGAAATGTAAGGAGGGTTTGAACAAATAATGTCAAATGATTTTTTCATGGATAAGTTTTCAAAAGGCTCGAAAAGACTTCCTTTTAAAAATGTTATCCTCTTATCAACCCCATGAATAATAGCATTTTCTTTTGCCAGCTCAACTGCCTTTGAGGAAATATCAGTGGCAAAAATTTTTGACTCTGGAAGCTCTTTCGATAAGGATATCGCAATGTTACCACATCCTGTCCCAATATCTGCGATCATGAAAAATTTCCCCTTTGCAGAATCGACAATTTTCTCCACTATTAATTCTGTCTCAGGTCTTGGAATAAATACTCCATTTCTAACTTTAAACTCCATTGTCCAGAATTCTGCTTTTCCTAAAATATACTGGAGCGGGACCCCTTTTTTCCTTTTTAAAATTAGCTTAAGAAATCTCCTCTCAATCGCTGTTGGAAGTTCCAAGTCATAAAAGGCTAAGATTGTTTCCTTATTCATGCTAGAAACCTTTTCAAGAATTAGAACAGTTTCAAGATACTTACCCTTTCCAAGATGTTCCATACCCTCACGAATCAGTTCAGAGACTTTCATTTATTAACAGCTCTTTTCAGGCAGAAATTTTCAAACTTTCTTCAAGGGCCTTTGAATTGTAATATGTCGAAAGTGCCTCTATAAATTCGTCAAGTTCCCCATCAAGGATAGCATCTAATTTATAAAATGTAAGATTTATTCTGTGATCTGTGACTCTTCCCTGTATAAAATTATATGTTCTAATTTTTTCCGCTCTTTCTCCAGTTCCAACCTGTCTCCTTCTATCCTCTGATATTTTTTCCCTTTGTTCCCTTTCAGCCATTTCATAAAGGCGAGCCCTCAGAATTCTGAGTGCTTTTTCTTTGTTTCGATGCTGGGATTTCTCATCCTGACAACTAACCACAATCCCGGTGGGAAAATGGGTTACTCTTATTGCTGTATAGTTTCTGTTAACATTCTGCCCTCCCGGACCAGACGCTCCAAACGCCTCTATTTTCAAATCCTTTTGCTCTATTTGAACCTCCACCTCATCCACCTCAGGAAGAACAGCAACTGTCGCAGTGGAAGTGTGAATCCTTCCTGAACTCTCTGTTTTTGGAACCCTCTGGACTCTATGAACTCCACTCTCCCATTTGAGATAACTCCACACCTTCTTTCCCTTAATACTCATTATTACTTCCTTAAGCCCTCCAATATCAGAAATACTCTGGTCCATTATCTCAACTTTCCAACCTTTCCTCTCAGCAAATCTGCAGTACATTCTGAAAAGATCCTGTACAAAAAGAGTTGCTTCCTGTCCTCCAGTCCCGGCTCTTATTTCAAGCAATATATCCTTTTCATCATTGGGGTCTTTGGGTATTAAAAGTAGCTTAATCTCATTTAGAAGACTTTCCTCTTTTTTATCAAGCTCTTTTAATTCATCCTCGGCAAGGACTTTCAACTCTTCATCTTTGGACTCTTTAAGAATTTCTTTTGCTTCAGAGATTTTTCTTTTTATATCCTTCATCTCTCTGTATTTTTTAACTATAAGCTCAAGATTGGAAAGCTCCTTTGAAAGAGTTATATAATCAGTGCTATCAGTTGGATTTGAAAGCAAAGACGCTATTTTCTCGTATTTCTGCTCTAAGGTATCAAGATGTTCTATCATCTGGCTTTAACTATGTAAATAAAATCACTTTAATTTGTATTTCTTCTTAAACTTTTCCACCCTCTTCGCTGTATCAACCATTTTTTGTTTTCCCGTAAAGAAGGGATGGCACTGGGAGCAGATTTCAACCCTTATTTCCTTCTTTGTAGAGCGAGTTATAAAATTGTTTCCACAGGCACAATGCACAATTGCCTCTACATATTCAGGATGAATACCCTTTTTCATTCCATCCTCCAGTTAAGCTATAATTATAACAGTATTTGAGAGATAAATCAATAAAACAAATTGCATGAAGTTTCCTAAATTTTAATAGGTCTATCTTAAGAAGGTATAGAAATAATCGACAAACTGAGACCAGAAGATCTTGAATAACCAATGACCAAATTCCAATAACTAATGCTTCAAGCTCACAGCCTACAGCTGGACTATCCTTTCAAAGAGAAAAATTCTCGTCTTGCCTCTCTTGCCCCTTTTGCTTTTAATTAATTTTTCATTTTGCATTTTAAAATTTTCAATGCTCTTTCATTGCGTATTTGGAGCTTGGTTATTGGTGCTTGGTGATTTTAACCTTTGAGGTGATAGAGCTCATGTCTGTCACTCCTTTCATATCCTTCAGAAACTCAGGAAACTCCAGAACGAATTGCATGTCGAAAGTTATTGACACACATTAATTACTAATATATAATTTTAATGTTGGGCCTATAGCTCAGCGGTAGAGCTGCCGGCTCATAACCGGTAGGTCCCAGGTTCGAATCCTGGTAGGCCCATGTAAAAGGAATGGAAGAAAGTAAAATAGATTTAAGACCACTCATTGAGCTTCAAAAATATGACCTCCAGATAAAAAATTTAGAAAAAGAATTAGAAGAAATCCCAAAAAAAATTGAAAAACTTCAGGAAAATCCTGAACTTGAAAAAACATCCCTCCTCCAGGTGAAGATGCAAATGGAAGAAAACCAGAAGAAAAGAAAAGAACTGGAGCTTAATATACAGAATTACAGGCAAAACATCGCCAATTATAAAGCACAGCAGATGAAGAAAAAACTCACCAATGAGGAATACCATGCTCTAAATGAGGCAATCTCCCATGAAGAGAAAAAAATTGCAGAAGTTGAGGAACTTCTCCTTGATGAAATGCTTCTTGCTGACGAAATTGAAAAAGAGATAAAGAATAAAGAGGAATCTTTCCATAAAGCTGAAATTCAAATGCAGAGGGACAAAGAACTCATTTTAAAGGAAAAGGAAGAGATTGAAGGGAAAATCAAGAATTTGAAAGCTATCAGAGAAAATACAACAAAAGGTGTTCAACAAAAATTAATGGACCTATACAATAAGATTTCGAAAAAAAAGGATGGGATAGTCCTATCAGTTGTAAAGGATGAGTTCTGTTCTATTTGCAACATGAGGGTAAGACCCCAAAACCTCGCTGAACTAAGGAAGAATACAAATATTATATTCTGTGAAAATTGCGATAGAATTCTATACATGAAAGAAGTTTACGAGAAGGAAGAGAAGTAAAGAAGCTATTTAAGTCATCGACAAAAGCATATTTGGTTTTGACTTTTCCTTTTTCAATCCGCAATGCGTGAATCATAGCGAAGTTATTTCCCCTCTGCCAATTTTCCCAATACCAAATTTACAAAAATCTTTATCCCTACTTGAATTGCATCCTCATCTCCGCTGAAATAAGGAGTATGAAGACCATGGATAAAACCTTTTTTCTCATTCCTCACACCCAGCCAGAAGAAAAAAGCGGGCACCTCTCTGGAATAAAAGCCAAAATCTTCTGCAGTCATCTGAGGTTTTAACTCAATACAATTCTCCTTTCCAAGAATCTTTTTTATTAAAGAAATGCTCCACTCTGTCAGCTCAAGATTATTGTAAACTGAAGGAACCTGATTTGTAATATCAAGTTTATATTTTATCCCAAAGGAAAGCTCTACCCCTTTCAGCATATTATGTATTTTATCTAAAGCCATATTCCTTGAGTTATCGCTTAATGTTCTTATCGTCCCTTCCATTCCGACTTTTTCAGCTAAAACATTCGCCCTAACTCCACCCTGAATCTTCCCAACTGTAACAACTACAGGATCATTGACATCGGCAAATCTGCTGGAAATTGATTGAAGTTGTGTAATAAAAAGGGAAGACGCTAAAATTGCATCGATTCCCTGATGGGGATAAGCTCCGTGGGATGATTTCCCCTCAATCTCAATCGTAAAGGAGTCTGCATTCGCCATTGAAAATCCAGATGTGTATCCAATTTTCCCCACCTCGATATCAGGACTAACATGGAGAGCAAAAATACAGGATGGTTCCAAAATTTTGAACAATCCCTCCTTAATCATTAAAGAAGCTCCCCCTTCTTCACCATTTGGAGCTCCTTCCTCTGCGGGCTGAAATATAAAAAGAACATTTCCTTTAAGGATATCTTTAAATCTGAAAAGGACCTCTGCGGTTCCGAGAAGGATTGTAGTGTGAAAATCGTGCCCACATGCGTGCATTACACCCTTTACCCTTGACCTGTATTCCACTTCATTCTTCTCTTCTATAGGTAAAGCATCCATATCAGCTCTTATAGCCACAGTTGGATATTTCTCTCCTTTCCGGATTATTCCGACAACTCCTGTTTTTGCTATTTTTTCCCTTACATCGAGGCCAAGTTTTCTAAGATAATCCGCAACCATCTTGGAAGTCTGGAACTCTCGGTTGGATAGCTCTGGACTTGCATGAATTTTCCGCCTTATGGAAATCATTTTGTTTTTAATTGAATAAATATAATCTTCTACTCCTTCTTTTTTATAAGAAGATCCAAACCCGGAAATTGCAAACAGAGAAACAAGGATAAAAGTGAGTTTTTTCATAACATATTTATATTAAATGCAAAATAAAAAGTCAAAATTAACTGAGAAGAAAACTCAAAATCTTGCTAATTCAGAAATTTTTTTATTTTAATCATTGTGATATAATCAATATTTCAAAATGCTAAATATAATCTTAATTCTCATATCTTCGTTCTTATGGAGCACTTCTTTTCCGATAATTAAATACGCTCTTAAATTTTCAAGTCCTCTTGATCTTTTGTTCATAAGATTCGCTTTTGCATTCTTTTTTACAATTCTGATAATTCTCTTCATTGACAGGAAATTTTCTATTCTGAAAAATGGCTCCATTGCATTCCTTGGAATTTTAAACATTCTCGGTTTTATATCCCAGTTTTTTGGACAGAAATTAACCACATCTTCCAATGCTTCCGTTCTTTCCAATACATCGATAATATTTAGTGCTTTTCTTGCCATTCTTATTTTAAAGGAAAAAGCTGATTTGAGGAAAGCCATGGCTGGATTACTTACTATAGCAGGAATAACTTTTATCTCAACGGGTTTCAAATTCGAATTTAACATTACTACGAAAGGAGATTTATTAATTCTCCTTTCTGCTATATGCTGGGCATTTTTTACAATCACAAATAAAGTAACTCTTTCCAGTACAAATGCCCGAAATATAGTTCTTGGTGTTATGATCTGGACATTTGTCTTTTTACTACCCTACTCTCCGTTTTTAGGAAATTCAATCTCTTTAAAAACTATCTTAATCGGACTTTATCTGAGTCTTTTCTGCTCAATCATTCCCCTTTACCTCTTTAATCTTGCCCTTAAAAAACTCGGAGTCTATTCAACTGTTGTCTATCTTTCAACAGAGATAATTTTCGCAGTTTCCCTCTCAATAATTTTTTTAAGAGAAACTCTTTCAATTCCTTTCGTAATTGGAAGTATCCTTATATTGATAGGAATTTACCTCAATCCTCAGAAATGAATTTCAGGGTTCTTTCTATTCTTTCCTTTACATTTAGAATTTTTACTAGAAATTCAATCTTTGAACCATTTTCTATTAAAGGAACAAAACTTTTAAGCTCAAGACCTGAAAATTTTGAAGTCAAAGCAACTCTAATAGGATGAAACAATTCTTTCCCTTTTATTTTTAGCTCCTCTCCTAATTTCTTTACTATTCCAGAAAATTCATCCCAGCCGACATAATCCAAATCTTTTATTTTTGAAAAAAATTCTGATATTACTTTCTTTGAATTCTCTTCAAGAATGAGTTTTTTTGCCTCCTCATCCATTTCTTGAGGATTAAAATAAAAAAAGATATGGAATTCCTTTTTAACATCCTTTAAAGTCTCAAGATTTGAAATAATAGCTTTGAGAGCGCTGGAAAGCCAGACTTTGTGAGAATCAGAGAGAATGAGAGGCAAAAAACCCTCTTCTCTCAAATATGGAATGCAATCATCAACAATCCTTTCAATAGGAACTTTTCGAATATGTTGACGATTTATCCATTTTAGTTTTTCGTAATCAAAAATCGATGGGGATTTCCCAACCCTTTCAAGATCGAAAACTTTTATTATCTCATCTATTTCCATTACTTCTCTACCATCTGGAGAAGACCATCCAAGAAGGGAAAGATAATTCATAAGGGCTTCTGGCAAATATCCACTCTCTCTGAACTGGTCGAGGGAAGTTGCTCCATGTCTCTTAGAAAGTCTTGTTCCATCAGAGCCCAGAACCATAGGTAGATGAGCAAATAGAGGATAATTCCATCCTAAGGTTTTGTAGACAAGAATCTGTTTGGGAGTATTTGAAATATGGTCTTCCCCCCTTATCACATGGGTTATCTCCATGTATCTATCATCAATTACACAGGCAAAATTATAGGAAGGAAATCCATTGGATCTTAAAAGGACAAAATCTTCTATAAAATTCGTTGAAAATTTTAACTCACCCCTTACAATATCATTGAATAGAATCTCTTCATCTGGAGGAACCTTAAGCCTTATTGCAGCCTTCTCATCCCTTTCCATCCTTTTTCTTGACTCATCAATATTTAGATTCCTGCATTTCCCAGAGTATTTTGGTATCCCTCCAAGAGAAAGAATCCTTTCCCTTTCTTTTTCAAGATCATCAGCACTACAGAAACAAAAATATGCATAACCTTTCTCAACAAGCTCAAAAGCATGTTTTTTGTATATTTCTATTCTCTCGGATTGTCTGTAAGGTCCGAAATCTCCACCAATGTCCGGTCCCTCGTCCCAATCCATTCCGAGCCATTTAAGATCCTTTATAAGAAGTTCCTCAGATTCCTTTGTTGATCTCTCCACATCTGTATCTTCTATTCTCAATATAAACAAACCTTTATTTCTTCTTGCAAAAAACCAGTTAAAAACAGCTGTCCTTGCATTCCCGACATGAATATAACCTGTTGGGGATGGTGCGAATCTAACCCTTGTCATTTCTCTTTTAACATGGCTATGGAATAGCAGGATATTGCCTCCCCTCTTCCCAGTTCACCTATTCCTTCATGGGTTTTCGCTTTTATATTGAGGAGCTCGCTCTTCACTTCCAATATTTGTGAAAGCTTTTCCCTCATAAAGGGTATAAATGAAAGTAACCTTGGTTCCTGAGCAATTACCACGCAATCAATATTCATAACTTTCATATTTTTCTCATTCATTATTTTACATACTTTTGAAAGAAGAATTGTAGAGTCGATATTTCTATATCTTTCGTCTGTATCGGGAAAAAGCTCTCCAATACTCTTTTCACCTAATGCTCCCAGAATCGCATCAATTATTGCATGGACAATAACATCTCCATCGGAGTGTCCTTTCAACCCCTTTTTGCAAGGAATTTCAATCCCTCCGAGAATCAGCTTTCTTCCCTCTTCAAGGGGATGAATATCAAATCCTATACCTATCTTTATTTTCAAGAATTGCCTCCGCAATCATTAAATCAATTTTTGTTGTAATTTTAATATTTGTAATCTCTCCATCAACTGTTCTCACTTCAAAACCTGCCCTTTCCATGAGTTCTGAATCATCGGTAACAAAAATTTCTTTCTCCTTTCCTATTTTATGAGAATATAGAATATCTTTCAAATAGAATCCCTGCGGTGTTTGAACTCTGAAAACTTTTTCCCTTTTTAAGGAGCTCACAACTTTATCATTTTCTATAATTTTTAAGGAGTCGATCTCATCAATTACAGGTATCGCACTTCTATACTCTTTTACTCCTCCTATAACCCTTGTTATCAATTCTTTTGATACAAGAGGTCTGACAGCATCGTGAATCAAAACAATATGCTCTTCTTTCAAAACAGAAAGACCGTTTATTACCGAATCCTGCCTTCTCTCGCCACCCTTCACGATATTCTCAATTTTTGGATATTTTTCCTTTATTCCCTCCCATATGGATGGATTGTCAATTACAAGAACGATAGAATCAACCAGTTCATGGAATGAAAAAGCCTCTAGAGACCACTCAAATACTGGTTTTCCTTTAAGAAGGTGGAACTGCTTTGGAAGTGGGTCATCAAACCTTTTCCCTTTTCCTGCGGAAAGGATTATTGCAGAAACTTTACTCCTCATTAAACCTGCCAAAAATCATTTTCCCCGCAGTGGTCTGAAGAACAGAAGTCACAGTTATGTCTATGTTCTTCCCGATCATCTTTCTGGCATTGTCCACTACGACCATTGTTCCATCATCGAGATATGCCACACCTTGATCTTTTTCTTTTCCTTCTTTAAGGATAAATACCTTAATCGTCTCTCCAGGAAGGACAACTGGTTTCAAAGCATTGGAAAGTTCATTTATATTGAGAACTGAAATTCTGTGAAGTTGAGCAACTTTATTCAAATTAAAATCATTGGTTATTATTTTAGCATCCAGTTGCTTCGCAAGCTCAATAAGCTTGGAATCAACATCTTTTATTTCCGTAAAATCAAGTTCAGATACCACAACAGATACTGTTGAAGATTTTTGTAACTTCTGGAGAATGTCAAGGCCTCTTCTACCTCTCTGCCTTTTTAGCGGGTCCGGTGAATCTGCAACCTGTTGTAATTCTCTGAGAACAAATTGGGGAATAACAAGAGTCCCCTCTATAAATCCAGTATCGCAAATATCCATAATCCTTCCATCGATTATTACAGAAGTGTCAAGGATTTTATGACTTCTTCCCACGCTCCTTTCCCTCAAGAATGTAAAAAGAGTCACAGGATTAAACCATTCAGATTTTTTTAATCCTACAATGAAACCCATATAGGGTAAAATAACCAAAGAGACAAAGGAGATGAACTGGGAGGTGGTTTTATCAGAAGAAAGAATCCTGTAAATACTAGAGAGCAACCACCCAAAAATTATTCCTCCCCATGTCCCGATTGTTGCGCCCCATATAACTTTGAATTGAGCTTTCTTTATTAAATGTTCAAGATAAACTACTATAATCCCTAAAAGAATTCCAAGGAATGCTCCATAAATATTTGTAATACTAAAAGGTGGAAAGAAATATCCAATAGCACCCATTAAAAAAACAAATAAAATTCTCAAAAATACAAAGCCCATTTTAAGACTCCTTATATTATAATTTCAAAATTCTGTAAAGTTCCCTAATGTGGGAAATTCCCTCTATCTCAATTTCAAATTTTCCCTTTCTTGTAAAGTTCTTTTCTGGAATAACTGCCTTTTTGAAGCCAAGGGATTCAGCTTCTTTGACTCTTGATTCATAATCTCTCACAGCTCTTACCTCTCCAGCGAGTCCGACTTCTCCAAAAAATACTGTTCCTGCAGGAATGGGGTTATTTTTTTTGCTGGAAATTAGAGAAGCAATCAAAGATACATCTGAAGAAGGGTCATCAATATAAATACCCCCAGCAACATTTACAAAAATATCCTCTCCTGCGAAACTGAATCCAAGTCTTTTCTCAGCTATTGCAATTAACATCGATGTCCTTGCTGGGTCAAGACCTATTGTTGTCCTCCGGGGCGAGCCAAGATATACAGTAGGGGATACAAGGGTCTGAATCTCAATTAGCATGGGCCTTGTTCCCTGGAATCCGCAGTAAATTGACACCCCTGTCTCCTTACCTGCAAGGTCAGAAAGGAAAAGATTGGAAGGATTCTGAACAGGGATGAGCCCTCTTTCTTCCATTTCAAAGAGTCCTACTTCGGAAACAGCACCAAATCTATTTTTTACTGTTCTTAAAATTCTGTGACTCTGAAATCTTTCGCCTTCAAAGTAGAGGACAGCATCGACAATGTGCTCTAAGGATTTTGGACCAGCAAGGATTCCTTCTTTTGTAATATGCCCGATTATAAAAGAGGTCACCCCTCCTTTTTTTGCAACATTAAAAATTCTTGATGTTACCTCCCTTACCTGCGCCATACTTCCCGGAAGGGAGTCAAGATTTGCTGAAAACATTGTCTGTATCGAATCGCAAACAAGAAAATCAGGTTTGAGAGAACCAACTGTTTCTTCTACCTGTTCCCACAGGGTTTCTGCCAGAATGTAAAGGTCTTTTGCTTTTATCCCTATTCTTTCACCCCTCAATTTTATCTGGGATGGTGACTCTTCCCCTGAAGCATAAAGAACTTTATAACCTTTCTTTTCAAGAGCGTGAGAGATTTGAAGAAGTAAGGTCGATTTCCCTATTCCAGGTTCTCCACCAATAAGTGTTATGGAACCTTTTATAATTCCACCACCAATGCATCTGTCAAATTCTGAAATTCCAGTTTTTATCCTCTCCCATTTATTAATGTCAATCTCGTCATAAGGGAGGGGTTCGTTCCCGGATAGAACAACTTCTCCTTTCTTCCTTTCGACCTCCACAAAAGAGTTCCAGCTTGAACAGGATGGACATTTACCCAGCCATTTTGGAGATTCGAATCCACATTCCTGACAGATATAAGTGACTTTCATTTTGATCGGAAACCTATTCCAAAATAAAACTGAGACTTCTTTTTCAATGCAAAATCATCAATGCCAGCTACTAAAAAAAAATTTGGATATGGGTAAATTCTTGTATAAGCCCTGAAAATTGGTCTCGGTCTCCTGTTCAGCTCGAAACTATCTACTGATAATTCCAGACCTTTTAAAGGATTATAACCAAAACCAAAGCCAAAACTTGACTCTATAAATCCCGCTCTTGCAGAGAAATCTTTATATTTCAAACCTCCAAGGAATGAAAATTTAATTTTTTCATCCCATGGGTCTTTTAGAACCTCTCCTTCGATAAATCTCTCATTTCTTCCTATTGAAAAAGTCAGGTATCCTCGTGCAAGAAGATCTGAAAAAAGATACTCTCCTCTAATTCCGTAGGAAAAATCTGGAAAGCTATATTTGGTTATAATCTTTCTTGACTCTTCAAGGGTCTCTTTCAGTTCTTCCAGACTACTATCTATTTTCTTATAAAAAGATGGATCATTTATTACTTTAGATGCAAACCCCTCTCCATCTTTTATTTTTTTAGTTATTTCCTCAAGTTCTGAAATCAGTTTTTGAGCCCTCTCCATTGTTCGATTTAGATTTTCAACACTTTTACTTATTTCATTTTTGTTTTCTGAAATTAGAGAACTAATTTCCTCAGAAATTTTTGAAAAATTTGAGGAAATTTTTGCAAGATCGGATTCAAGTCTTTCTGTAAGATCAGAAATGGAGCCTCTCATTTCAGGGTAATCAGAACTTAAACTCCTTGAGATCTCCCCCAAATTCTGGGTTGTTATTTCAAGGTTCACCAAAAGATTCTTAAGCCTATTCTCTCCTGAAGGTTCAGTAAGAGCATCTTTTATAACCTTCCCAACTGATTTCACATCTTCCCCAAGGGAATAAAATGTTTGTCCTATCTGGTCTATTGAAAGGGGTTGAATTCCCTGCACATAGGAATTTTCCTTTAAAAAAGGTTTTTCAGGTGGTCCGGGAAAAATTTCCACATATTTTTCCCCCATAATTCCCATTGAACTAACAGCGGCCTTTGAACCTTCCCTTATCTTAACATCCTTATAAATAAACATTGTAATTTCAGCCATCCCCTCTTTAAGGTCAATATCCCTTACTCTCCCTACTCTGACTCCTGCCACTCTAACCGATGAATTTTTTTCAAGACCTGCAAGGCTGGCAAATCTTGTTTTAAGAATATATCCCTCTTTTTTGAATATTTCAATTTCCCTTGTCCCAAGCCACAAAACAAGATAAGCAAAAATTAATAGTCCTATCGCAACAAATATCCCTACTTTATATTCTGTCTTCATCCCGTCCCTCCATCTCAATTATTTTCATTCTAAATTATCCTTACAGGACCTTCAGATTCACCCCTTATGAATTGCTGAACTATTGGGCTTGATGAATTTCTCATCTGCTCAGGAGTTCCAATTTCAATAATTCTTCCTTCGTGTAACATTGCAATTCTATCAGCAACAGTGAAGGCGCTAACTATATCATGGGTTATAATTACAGAAGTCACACTGAGAGAATCTCTCATTTTCACAATTAGCTTATTTATGGAATCTGCTCTTATGGGATCAACCCCTGTTGTAGGCTCATCGTAAAGAAGAATCTTGGGTCTTAAAGCAATTGCCCTTGCAAGACCTACCCTCTTTTTCATCCCACCACTAAGCTGAGAGGGCATGAGTCTTTCAATTCCTGGAAGATCAACCCTCTCGAGACTATCCTTAACCCTCCTTTCAATTTCATCTGGGGTGAGCCCGAGTCTTTCAAGACCAAATTTAATGTTTTCTTCCACACTCATTGAATCAAAGAGAGCTGCTCCCTGGAAAACCATTCCAAATAATCTGACGATCTTGAATAATTCGTCTTCTCTAAGGCTTGTAATTTCTATATCATCCACATATATCTTTCCTCGGTCGGGCTTGAGCAATCCTATCATGTGCTTAATTAAAACAGTTTTTCCTGCACCACTCCCTCCCATTATAACCATTATCTCCTCATCAAGTATTTCAAGATTCACTCCATTAAGAACTTTCTTCCCATCAAAACTCTTATGAAGGTCAATAATTTTGATCATCTTTTCATCGAAAAAGGAAGTACTTTTGCAATAAAGAAATCTGCAATTAATATAAGGATGGATGCTACAACCACAGCTGAAGTTGTAGACCTTCCGACCCCTTCTGCTCCTCCCTCTGTCTTCAAGCCTTTGTAACAGCCTATTAAAGCAATAATTGCACCAAAAAATATTGATTTTATAAGTCCAGATGTTACATCCCACCATTCAGTGTAAAGAAGAAGAAATTCGTTAAATAGAACGGAGTTGATCCCCATCAACTGGACAGCCACAAACTTTCCTCCTATCAATCCTATTGCATCACCGTAAGCAGTAAGTGTTGGAACCATTATCATCGCAGCAAGAAATCGAGGGATTACAAGATATTTTATAGGATCAGCACCAAGGGTAAACAGGGCATCTATCTGCTCGGTTACTTTCATTGTTCCTATCTCCGCTGCCATCGCAGAGCCAACCCTTCCAGCAACCATAAGCCCTGTAAGAACTGGTATGAGCTCCTTTGTAAGGGATATACCAACAACAGAACCGACATACATTTCTCCGCCAAACCTTTTCATTCCAATAATTGTCTGAAGAGCAAGAACCATTCCTGTGAAAAGGGATGTCAGGGAGACTACAGGAAGTGAACGATTACCAATCTCCATTAGTTGAGCAAAAAAAACTTTTTTCTCAAATGGCTTTGTAAAAATCTT
Source organism: uncultured Clostridia bacterium (assembly GCA_964531645.1). Taxonomy (GTDB): domain Bacteria; phylum Acidobacteriota; class Aminicenantia; order JBFLYD01; family JBBIMS01; genus JBBIMS01. The sequence continues at coordinate 33,019 of CAZHEF010000016.1, read as the reverse complement.
CTTGAAAATGCTTGCAGTCAGAATTGATATTTCGCCCAGATCGAGAACGCCTCTTCCCATTTTCCAGAAGAACCTTGAGATTACAGGGAATCTTTCAATGTTAATCACTGGAATTCCTCGAATGGAGCAATGTCTTCAAATTTTGTATACTTATCAAGGAATGCAAGTTCCACTGTTATTCCTGCAGGTCCGTTCCTCTGTTTAGCTATAATTACATCCGCTATTCCTTTCTTAGGGGTATCCTTTATATAAAATTCCTCTCTGTAAATAAAAGAGACAAGATCTGCATCTTGCTCAATTGCTCCGGACTCCCTGAGGTCAGATAGTTGTGGTCTTGCTCCTTTTTTTTCTCTTTTTTCAGGAGCTCTGCTCAGCTGGGAAACCGAGACAACAGGGATAGAAAGTTCCTTTGCAAGTTCCTTCATAGCCCTTGATATTGCTGAAATTTCCTGAGTTCTGTTTTCAAATCTTATCCCTCCCCTCATAAGCTGAAGATAATCAATGAAAAGGATGTCCAGCCCCTTTTCCATTTTTAATCTTCTTGCCTTAGCCTTCATTTCAAGTATTGAAAGTGAAGGGGTCTCATCAATGAATATATCCGCCTTGGAGAAAACATTCTGAGCCATTATTATCTTGTCCCACTCATTCTGGCTTATATAGCCGTTCTGTAATCGCTGGATGTCAATCTGAGCCATGGAACCTAAAAGTCTTATGCAAAGATGCTCCTTAGACATTTCAAGGGTAAAGATTCCAACTTTCTTTCCGAATTTAACAGCAACATTTGTAGCTATATTCATTGCAAAAGCGGTTTTCCCCATGGAGGGTCTTCCAGCAATGACAATGAACTCACTGTTGTGAAGCCCAGAAGTTTTTTTGTCGAAATCTTTAAAACCTGTTGGAATACCGGAAATTAACTCTCCTCTTTTTGAAAGAGCCTCTATGTAATCGACAGTCTCCTGCATAACCTTTTTTATTTCAATAAAGCCTTGCTTTACTCTCTGCTCGGAAATCTCAAAGATCTCATGCTGGGCAAGATCAAGAAGTTCATCGGTGTCCCCAACTCTCTCCATTCCAGTTTTTGCAATTCTCAAACTTGAAAGGATAAGCCTTCTTGCAAGTGCCTTTTCTTTTATTATGTTTAAATAGCTCTCTATGTTCAAACTTTTAGGGACACCGTCCAGAAGGGAAGATATATAGGATGTTCCTCCCACATCTTTAAGCTCTCCAGCATTCTCAAGCTCCTCAGAAAGGGTCACAAGGTCAATCCTTTCACCTTTATCTGCCATTTCAACAACCTTTCTCATTATTTTTTGATGAGATTCAATGTAAAAGTCATCGGGAGTGATTACAGAAAGAACCTTATGAAGGTGGGAATTCTCTGTAAGGATTGCACCTATAACGGCTCTTTCTGCATCTAAATTGTGTGGAAGGGACTTCTGAGGTAATGTAATGAAGTCTTCCATAAATCCTACTCCCCTTTAACAACTTCTATTTTAATTTCACTTGTTACTGATGGATGTAATTTTATTGGAACAGTGTAAATTCCAAGTTTTTTTATGGGCTCATGAAGATGGATCTTCTTTTTATCAATTTCAAACCCCGCCTTTGAAAGAGCTTCCCAGATGTCTGTTACTGTTACTGAGCCAAAAATTGTGTCCTTTTCCCCGCATTTCTTTGGAATTGTCAATTGTAGCTCCCTGAGTCTTCTGTCAAGCTCTTCGACAGTTAACTTCTCAATTTCAAATTTTCTCTGCATTTCTTGAATTTCCCTCTTAACGCTCCTTATATTCTCCTCAGTTGCAGGTAAAGCGAGTTTCTTTGGAAAAAGGAAATTTCTCGCATATCCATCTTTCACATCAACAATATCCCCAATCTTACCAAGGTTTTTCAAATTTTCAATCAAAATTACTTTCATTTTCCTACCTATTCAGGTAAGAATGGAAGAAGAGCCATTATTCTTGCTTTTTTTATTGCTGAGGCAAGTCTTCTCTGGTGATAGGCACATGTTCCTGTCATTCTTCTTGATAGTATCTTGCCTCTATCAAGAACAAATTCCTCAAGAAGAGAAACATTTTTATAGTCTATATAGTGAAGATCCTCAGCACAGAATTTACAGAATTTTTTTCTTGGAGTGAAAAATCTTCTGTGTTGTGTATGGGTTTCTTTTTTACGCATTTTTCTCCTCCTCTTCCAATTTTTCAAAATAAATCTCTCCCTCTTGAGTTTCTGCTTCCTTTTTTTCGCCCTTCTTCTCTTTCATCTTCTTCATCTTCTCAACCTTTTTAAAATAGTCATCCATTCTGACTGTTAAAAATCTTATCACTTTTTCAGACTGTTTGAATCTTCTTTCCAGCTCCTTGGGAATATAAGGGTCTCCTTCATAGAAAAAGAAATAGTAGTTTCCTTCATGGAATTTGCCAATTTTGTAAGCAAGAGTTCTTCTTCCCCAGTGCTCTTCCTGAATTACCAAGCCCTTAGAATCTTCAATAAACTTTCTTACACCTGAAAGGAAATCTCTGATTTCCTCCTCACTCAGTTCAGGACTGAGTATCAATCCTGTTTCATACTTTCTCATATTACCTCCTTATGGTTTTAGCCCTTCTCCGAGAGAAGAGCAAGGAGAAACTCTCCTGTTAAACCTATTCATTGCTTCTTCTACTTTTCCATTTATTATAAGTTCAAGAGCTTGCTCGGCCTTTTCAAAACTCTTTTCAAGAAAAATTATCTCGTCCTGGTTGAATGGAGAAAGGACATAACCAACTCTATCTCCTTCCGGCTTTCCTATTCCTATTCTTATTCTTGTGAAATCAGAAAAAGAAATCTCAGAAATCACAGACCTTAATCCTTTGTGAGTGCCACCCTCTCCTTTTTTTCTGATTCTTATTTCACCAGGGGGAATGTCCATATCATCGAGAACAATTATTAGATTTGACAGGGGAATTGGATTAAATCTCAAGAATTCAGAAACTGCTTTTCCGCTCAGATTCATAAAGGTCTCTGAAAGCAACAAAATCAGTCCATTTTCTAAATATTCAATTGTTGCAAATCTGTAGAGGTTTCTTCTTTTGAACCTGACCCCGAATTTTTTAGCAATTCTTTCAACAAACATCCTACCCGCATTATGTCTTGTTTTTTTATATTCCTTTTGAGGATTTCCAAGCCCTACCAACATCCATTTCATTATACCCAAATTACTCCTCTTCTTCTTTCTTCTTCTTTATAACTTCTGGCTCTTTTATCTCTTCAGCTGGAGGAGGTGCGAATTCCTCTTCAACAGGGGCTTCTACAAATGCAATTACTGTCTCAGGCTCAGTGAGAATCTTTATTTTCTCAGGAATTTTTAAATCCTCGACCTTAATGGAATCCCCTATATCAAGGGATGAAATATCAACCTGAACATTTTCAGGAATAAACTTCGGCAAACACTCTATCTCAAGCTCTCTAAAGGCGAAATTAAGAAATCCTCCCTTTTCAACTCCAGCAGCTTTTCCTACAAGCACAACATGAACCTTAATCTTAACAGGCTTGTCAAGAGAAACATTATAAAGGTCGAAATGAAGAATGTTCCTTTTTACAGGATCTTTCTGGAAGTCTTTCAAAAGGACATTAAATTTCTTATCCCCTCTTTCAGCCTTGAAAATAAAATTCTCGCCCATTTTTATTATTTTTGCTACTTCCTTTGCATCAGCCTCTATAGGTAATGGATTCAAGTCAGGACCATAAAGGACACCAGGAACTTTACCGTTAAATCTGAGTTTTTTTGCATATTCTTTACCGATTTTTTCTCTAAAATCAATTTTTAATACAACTTCTTCCATATTCACCTTCCTATATCTCAAATATTGAGCTCACTGAGCTCTGTTCGAATATTCTTTTTATAGCCTCTGCAAATAGGCTTGCTACAGAAAGAATTTTAATTTTATCAATCAGCTTATCTTCTGGGATCACTATGGTATCAGTGACAATTAAAGCCTCGAGCGATGACGTCTTTATTCTTTCAATTGCTTCCTCTGAAAGAACAGGATGGGTGCAAGCAGCCCAGATTCTTTTAGCTTTATGATTTTTTAAAAGTTCAACAGTTTTAACGAGAGTTCCTGCAGTATCAACCATATCGTCAATTATTATTGCTTCTTTCCCATTTACATCTCCTATCAATATCGATTCCGCAACCTCATTGGGAAATATTCTCTTTTTATAAACCATTGCAAGATCAGCAGAAAGGGCGTTCGCCATTATCCTTGCCCTCTCAACCCCACCAGCATCAGGAGAAACAACAACGGGCTTTTTAAGATTTATCGACTTAAAATAATTAACAAGGACCGGAAAGGCATAAAGGTTGTCAACAGGAACTGTAAAAAAACCCTGAATCTGAGGGGCATGAAGGTCCATTGTTAAAAGCCTGTTAATTCCAGATGCTTCAAGGAGATTGGCAATAAGCCTTGCTGAGATAGGAACTCGTGGTCTGTCTTTTCTATCCTGACGAGCATATCCATAATAGGGCATAACAGCTGTCACAGAACGGGCAGACGCTCTTTTAAATGCATCTATCATTACGAGGAGTTCAAGAATGTGAAAATTTACTTCACGGGAAGCACTCTGAACAACAAAAATATCCCTCCCCCTAACATTCTCAAGAATCTGAAAATTTACCTCTCCATCAGCAAATTTTCTTAAATCTGCTTTGCCAATAGGAATCTTTAATATCTTACAAACCTTCTCAGCAAGCTCTTTATTGGATGACCCTGAGAATACCTTTAGATACTTTTTATCCATTCTCTTATCCTAAACTGGGGTGGGAGGATTCGAACCCCCGAATGGCGGATCCAAAGTCCGCTGCCTTACCGCTTGGCGACACCCCAATCAATCTATAAATAATCTTTTCCAATATTCCATTCTCCCTATACTCCTTACAATTTCAACTCTGTAAGGGCTTAAAATATCTTTCATCTTTTCAGCTTTCTTCATGTCATCTATAATTCCAAAAATACATGATCCACTACCACTCATCAAAACTTTTTTTAAACCTTCTTCTCCAATCATTCTTTCCTTTATTCTTTTAAGCTCCTTATATTTCTTGAATACAACTTCTTCTAAATCGTTCCTCAAATAACCCAAATCAATATGTCTCTCTAACCCTTTTATATTAGAATTTTTTGTTGAAAAAGTCAATCTGGACTTATCCCAATCAGTGTATGCCTCTTTGCTACTGACTTTAATCTCAGGAATTACAAGGAAAAAATATAAATTTCCAATATCCTCAATTTCTTTTATAACATCTCCTTTACCCTCTCCCAAACATGTTCCTCCATGGAGAAAGTAAGGAACATCAGCTCCAATCTCTGAGGCAATGGGAATTAATTCTTTTATATCAATCTCTTTGCAAAAGAATTCTCTAAGAGCAACTAGAGTGCATCCTGCGTTGGAGGAGCCTCCTCCAAGTCCTGAACCAGGGGAGATCTTCTTTTCCACAAAAACCCTTACACCTTCTTTAATTCTAAATTCTTTCTTGAATCTTTCTATGGCTTTATATATAAGATTATCTTCATTCCATGGGACATCTTCACCATCCCCTTCAATTTCAATACCTGAGTTAATTATTTCAAAGCTTAAAATATCGAATAAGTCAATGCTCTGAAAAATTGTCCTTATTCTATGATATCCATCAGGCATTACCCCTTCAATTTCAAGTCCAAGATTTACTTTTGCAAAGGATCTTAGCCTCATATCGAGACTTCCTCCAGAGAAACTTTTCTGAAAAAAGGTGGGATTTTCAAATCAATATTTAATCCATGGCTCCTTTTAACCCATTTTATCTTTACTTTTCCTTCCAGACCTTCTCCTTTCCAGCAAATTTCCTTCGGAAAATTGGAGTTTTTTAAAAATTCCTTTATCTCAAGGGAAGTGCTATTACCCTTTAAAAAAATAGATAAAATCTCATCTTCAGAAATCTCCTTTTTGAGAAAGAACTTTGTGAGTTCAACTAAATTCCCTTCCCAGTAGGACTTAGATTTTGGAACAATCATATAAGTTATTTCAGAAATATAAATCTGGAATAAAGGTGTTCCAACTACTGATAATCCCTCGATCTTGAGCCTTTTATTCCCATAGAAAAAGAGAAAATCTAAGTAATCAAAGTTATTATTTTCGTACAAGTAAAGCCTTCCTTTCCCAAAAATTCGCTCTCCTACCAAAACCGGTTCCTCTTTAAAAGTAGCACAGGAGATGAATAATAAAAAAACGAAAATTTCAAAAATTTTCTTCATATTTTATATTAAGATAATTCAAAACTTTTATAAAGTGGAAAAATTGACAAATTTTATTTTAACGATTATTATTAATACCTTAAAATCTATTAGGAGGCTTCGATGAAGAAATTTTTAACCTTTTTGATCGGATTTTTTTGTATTTCAGCATTCCTATTTTCCCAGGAAGATTACATAAAAAAAATCGAAGAACAGAGAAAAGCAAAGGACGAGAGATTTGCCACATCAGAGGTGTCACCTCTTGCTCCAGTTGCCCATTCTCATTTTGATATTGGCTCACCCTTGACAATTTCTCTTTTTGAAAATGAAGTGAAAGAGGGAAATTTTAAGGATGCCCATCACATCCTTAGCTTTTCCTGGGAAGGTAAAAACCTCTTCCTTGAAGTTGTTAGAAGTGAAAAGGAAGTCAGGATAAATGATAATCCCGTAAAAGGGAAAACAGAAGTGAAAGCTGGGGAAAGAATAAAGGTTTGTCATTATGTTCTTGTTTATGCCATCCAGACTGAAAAAATTGCGAGGATAATGGTTTACGATATAAATTCACCCGCAAAAAAGAACTTCAAAGGTTTGAATTACTTTCCTGTCAATCCTGTTTATAGAGTGAAGGCAAAACTCATTAAAAATCCAGCGATGGAAGAAGTCAAAATCCTTACATATCAGAACATATTGAAAACCTTTGTTAGATATGGTTTTCTTGAATTTGAGATAAACGGAGTCAAATGCAGACTCACTGCTTTCAAAACACCTGACCGATTGGATTCAAAGGAGCTTTTTATTCCTTTCAAGGATAAAACTTCGGGTAATGAGACCTATTCAGTGGGAAGATTTCTTGATGCGATTGATGAAGGTGATGAATGCACTATAGATTTTAATTTAGCCTATAATCCTTTGTGCTCCTACAACCCCCACTGGAATTGTCCCATTCCACCTAAAGAGAACGCATTGAATGTCAGGATTGAAGCAGGGGAGAAAACTAATTCCAAGGAAAAATAAGTTTATTTTTCAAAAAGTAACTTTTTTGCAAGAAATTTCAAAATTGGGAACTAAAATGCTACAACAAATCCAGTAGCAAATTTGTGCTCATCTCTGTCAAGGTCAAAAGATATCTCGTTCATCCATTTAAGATTTCTTCTTATCAGATAACTGACATTAAATGTTGCCCTCTGATAATCTATCTGATTGAAATGGGATCTTAATCTATTATAAAGTATGACAAAAAACAATCTTCCATTCTCTCCGTACGGAGAAAATATTATTTCACCTAACCATGCTTCTGACCTCAGCTTCTTCCCTTCTTTCTCGAAGAGAGGATTTGCATCCCATCTTTGAAGGAATTGAAGGAGAGCATGCACCTTAGGTGTTTTTATATGAAGGTCAGGACCCAAATAACTCAAATTATTAATTTTCCCTTCTTTTTCTTCCTTCCCTAAATATCCCGTTAAACCAATCTTTAAACCATCAAAGCTCTGAGCTATTCTCCATGCAAAATTTTTATAATTATCGTTATCGAATATTTCAGGAGTATCAATCCCACTTCCATTGACAACCTGTAATACTATTTCAGTTCCTTTCTCTGTTGAAAGTGTTGCCATTATTCCTCTATCATAGGAGAGATTCGCAGAAGATTCTCCCACTTTAAATTTGTAGATTCTGTAATCCTCAAAGGTCATTCTTAGCTCAGAGGGTTTTATGGGATCTGAAACTCTATACTGACCGAAAACAATTGAAAGGGGCATTTGAAATACATTGTTAAAAGAAATATAGCCATCTTCAAGACCAACTTTCCCTTCCTCAGTTAAGAGAAAATATGTGTAGTAAGAGATGGATTTTGAAATGCTTCCCCCTGATAGAATTTTCATAACATAGGGAGCTTTTATATCAGAAGTTATCTGTGAATCGGGTTCATAACTTAGATAACCATCAAATCTTATCGCTAAAGGAAGCTCCCTTTGAAGCAGAAGTATCGGGTCTCCAGTGTCCTTGTAAGCTCTTGTCGGCTCTTTATCAGGAATCTGATATCCATTTGCCATAAACTCTTCTCCAAAATCTTTAAGATGAGGAATTGGAGCATGACAAACCTGACAGGAAAAACCATATTTTCTTGCAAATGCTGGAATTGCAAATGAAAAAGAAGAAATTAAAAATAGAAGGAAAGAAAAAATAATTATCTTGTTTAAAATTCTCATTTTTCTCCTCCTAATCAATTACATTTATTTCTTTTTCAGCAGAATTTATTTCCCTTGTTTCATACTCATCCGAAGGAACTCCTAAGAGTTCCGCCACTGATTTTACAAGTAACTTATATTTTAATTTTGCTTCAATCTTAACTTTTCCTAAAGGGATATCTTCAGGAATTGTCCAGGTGTATCTTTCAACCTTTGTCTCTCTTGGCCCTATCCTGTAATCAACACCAAGGGATGCGGTATTCCACTGACAGATTGTCATCCTTCTTTTAGGATCAAAGTAGGGAATTCTATAAATTCTGTGTCCCTCCTCAAGGTCATCCCTTTTTAAGCCTTTAAAATCTTTTATTCCAATTATCTCTCCAATATCAAAATATGCGGGCTCGTTGGATGTTATTGTGAACTCTTCTCCTTGAAAACCTTTCCTATCAACAGGAAGGGTGTAAACATTTCCTTCCGAGTCTATTGCACGAACTTCAAGCCACAACTGCCTCTCTTCCACAGAACCTGTTGGCAATTTATGACCCGCTTTGGCATTATAGAGGTGAACGGTTATTATTGCCTTGTCTCCCGGTTCATACTCCTGAAAATCAGAATGAATTTTTATCTCTATAACACCTTTTATTTTTGAATAGATATGACCTCCTGGAAAATAATGGGTTGCCATATCAGATAATTCTTTTCCCATTGTTGCAGATCTCCCTTCTGTATGCCACATATGACAATCCTGGCATCTCACACCCTCCTTTGAATAAGGACCTTCCTTCCACTCAAGATGGGTTGATTTTACCCATACTCCGTAAGGGCTTTTTTCGTTGTGACATGTTCCGCAGAATTCGGGAGTTCTAATAAAATCAAGATATTTTGTAGTATGATGAGGGGATTCAGTTCCAATTCTTGGTCCAAATTTAATTTCACCAGGAGAAAGAACATAGTTATAGTTAAAAGGAATTTCTCCCGTGAAGCCCGAAATCGTATGGCAAACATCGCAGGACACCGACTCATTAGCCCTTGTATTTTTGGATGGAGGCGCGGGTGGGATATCCTCAACAAAATATGCTATTGGTGAATGACAACCATTACATCCTGATTTTACTTCAGCAACCTTTTCATCCTTCTCTGCTTGTGGAAGAGCAAGTTTGAAATACTCTATCTCGTCCCAGTGATGGGTGTAAGCCTGGGACATCATGGACTGCTTCCACTGCATATAAATATCTCTGTGACACTGTGCGCATACCTCTGGGGTCTCAAAAAGATTATAGCTCTTCCTGGGAATAGAAATTCCAATGAAAAGGAAAAAAATTAATAATGGTGGAAGAAAGAGAAGGAATAATTTCACCTTTCCCATTTTAAAGCCTCCTTTAAGATAATATAAAATAGAACACCCACAGTCAAGAAGATAAAATTTAAAAAAAATTACACATGGAACAGGAAGGAGAAAAACTGTAAATTCTTCTCTTTTCATCCCTTAGTCAGACCTGTTAAGAAGCTCAATCTATATTTACACTGAATTGAATATAAGCTTCAGGCAAATTTATACTTTAAGATTAGAAATCTTTTAATTTGACTTACTGTCAAGAACCTCTCTGACCTTCTTTGCGAGTGTGGACATGGAAAAAGGTTTGGATATGAAATTTATATCACCTTCAACGATTTGTGAAACATGAATTTTTTCATCAGGATATCCCGACATAAAAAGAACTTTTATTTCCGGGTTTAAGAATACCAACTCCTTTGCTATCTCTGGTCCACTTTCTCCCGGCAGAACCACATCACTTAAAAACAAATGGATCTTACCTTTGAATTCCTTCAATTTTTCCAGAACTTCTTTTCTTGAGGTTGCTGAAATTACATTGTATCCAAGAGGGGATAAAACATCTATAATATATTCAATTATCTGTTTTTCGTCTTCAACCACAAGAATTGTTTCGTTACCCTTCGGCAGTTCCTCTGCTTTTAAACTTTCCTTGTCTTTCCTTTCTTCCTCCTTACAAACTGGAATATAAATGTGAAAAGCTGTTCCTTTTCCAACCTCACTGTAAACTGTTATGTTCCCTTCCAATTGTTTCAAAATTCCATAAACAGTAGAGAGCCCAAGCCCTGTCCCATCTGATTTTGTTGTAAAGAATGGCTCAAATATTCGGGGCATAATTTCTGGAGGAATTCCAACTCCCGTGTCAGCAATTGATAGGCGAATGTATTTTCCTTCTTTCAATCCAGGGTATAATTTGCAATATTCCTTATCAAGAAAAACATTCTCTGTTTTTATCGTCAGCCTTCCTCCTTTTGGCATTGCATCCCTCGAGTTAACAACCATGTTCATGAGAATCTGCTCAATTTGGGTTATGTCTGCTTTAACATTTTCGAGATAGGGCTCGAGTAAGAATTCAAATTCTATATCTTCTCCAATTAATCTTCTAAATATCTCTTTCATATCTTCAATTACATTATTTATGTTCAATACCACAGGCTCTGAAATTCCCTTCTTACTTATGGTTAAAAGCTGTTTTGTAAGTTCAATTGCCTTTCTTGAACTATCAATTATTTGCTTAATTTTTTTGAACTCCGAAGAATCAGAAGAAAATTTAGAGCTTAAAAGTTCTGCATTGCCTGAGATTACAGTTAAAAGATTGTTGAAATCATGGGCAATTCCACCTGCAAGTCTTCCTATTGCCTCCATTTTTGCGGATTGTATCAACTGTTCCTCCATTTTCCTATGGGCTGTAACATCTCTCAAAATTCCTCTATATAATAAAATATTTCCTTTCTCATCTTTTTCAACAGTTGATGTTACAAGAATGTTCAAGGGAGTTCCGTCTTTTCTCTTATGTCTTTCTTCAAAATCCTTTACATATCCTTTCTTTTCCATCTCCTCTTTCCATTTTTCTCTATCCTCAGGGTGTAAATAAAGATTTTGTGCAGGAGTCTGGAGTAATTCTTCTTTTGAAGAATATCCGTATATCTCAGCAAATGCAGGGTTTACATCAATAATTTTTCCATCTGGAGTTGTTATAAAAAGCCCATCTTTTGACTCTTCAAAAAGTTTCCTGTACTTTTCCTCTGACTTTTTCAAAGCTTCTTCCGCCAACTTTCTTTCTGTAATGTCAAGAATTGTTCCCATTATTGCGGGTCTACCTTTATAATTCACTAAAGAGCCGAAACCCAATACAAAAACCATTTTTCCGTCTTTTCTTATCCCCCTTAATTCATAAAAAACATCTTTTATCTCCCCTACCATCTTTCTTATGTTCTCTTCCAGAATTCCTAAATCATCAGGGTGAACCAAGTCCCTTGGCCCCATCTTATCGATAAGTTCCTCAGCATAGTATCCATAAATTTCTTCAAACTTAGGGTTTACATATCTAAAAATCCCATCCTGAAACAAATAAACTCCAACAAGAGATTTCTCAGTAAGAGTTCTGAATTTTTCTTCCGATTCAATCAGAGCTTCTTCCATTCTCTTCTTTTCTGTAATGTCTCTATAAATTGTAATGTTCGCAATTAATTTCCCATTGATATATATTGGATGACCAAAAATTGAGACAAAGAGTCTGCTTCCATCTTTTCGAATACGAAGTCCTTCACTTATAATAGTTTCTCCTTCTGCAACCCTATTAGTGAGAGAAAGAGCCTCTTCTTTCCTTTCCGGTTCAATAATAATGTCGTCCAGGAATAGCTCTTTAACTTCATCCTCCTTCCATCCAAATAATTTCTCAAATTCAGGGTTTATTCTAAAAATCTTTCCTTCTCTATCAGTAATAACTATTGCAAAAGGAGAGAACTTAAATATGCCTTCAAAATATTGCTGTTGAATTTTTATCCTCTCCTCCATTCTTACTTTTTCAGTTATCTCTGTTGTAACCTCAATGGCTCCAAAAACCTCCCCCTTCTCATCCTTAACAGGATACCCTTTTATAAACCACACTCTACCATCAGGAGTTCTCATTTCACCGGAATGAAACTCACCTGTTTTTATCGCTCTATCCACAGGACAATTTTCACAAACAGTCTCCCTCCCATGCCAGAGCTTATAGCAGTGTTGACCTATAAGGACAGAGGACTCTAAACCAAGGGAATCACCCGCTGATTTATTTGCCCATATTATCTTTAAATTTCTATCCTGCAAAGTTATCAGTTCAGCCACTGAATTCAGAATAAGCTTTTTCTCTTCCTCGGACCTCCTTAAATTCTCTTCTATCTCTTTCATCATTGTTATATCTGTCTGGGTTCCTATTATTGCAATAATTGCTTTATTATTTATAATTCCAACAACATTGTTTCGAAACCATTTTTTATTCCCTTCCCTGTCAACTTCTAATGTCTCAACACCAATAATCCTATAACCATTTCTTATGAAATAACGATGAGCCTCAATATTTTCAGGAACATCAGGACCACCATGAATCTCTACAACCATTCTCTCTCTAAGTTCCTCAGCTGATGAAAAACCATACATCTTTGCAAAGGCATCGTTACAATCTGCAACATAAGCGTATTTGTAAATCATTTTTATTTGCTCATCCTCTGGAAGATCGATGGGGATAGGAACTTTAGTTTTTGCAATGTAAAACCCAACATTTATTTCATTCAAAAAATATTGATATATCTCCTCTTTCTCTATGAGCTCTTCTATCTTTTTTTGAATTTCAGGAGGAAGCTTCTTCATTTTTCCAGAATTTATATTACTTTTTTAAAATTAAAGTGTCAAATTTTTGGCTTGCTAAATTCTTGCTCTGCTTCAATAATAAGTATCTTTCTTGTTCCCATTTCAAGCTTAAAATTTTCAGACACAGGTATCTTAGGAGACCAGACAATTTCTTCGCCTGAAATTATCAAGGGAAGATAATCCCTTTCCTTTGGTAACACCCCTTTCTGGCGAAAGACTTCACTCAATTTTTTCTTTCCAGGAGAGCCAATCGGCCTGAAAATATCCCCTTCCCTCCTGTTTCTAACAATCAATGAAATTTTGACTTTTTCTAAATCGATAAAAGCTCTTTTTTTATCGTCAAATTCTATCTTTTCTTTTTCAGTGGAATCGACAATTCTGGCATTTAGCTCAAATCCTGCCTCAGGAATTTTTAAAGGAGATTTTAAGTCCCATAAATAGAGATAATCCTTTTTCTTAGAAATTCCTTTTTTCAAAAACACCCAATCTCCTTCCCTTCTCAGGACAAGCTTTCCTGGAAGATGGGCTTCCCTTTCCTTTTCAAGATTTCTTATAAGCTCAATGTGGTAAAAACCAATTCTTCTTAAATTCCCTTTTATCTTTTCAATAAATCTCCTTACAACTCTCCTCTGAAGAGGAACTGGAAAATTTTCTAAAGCTTTTATATTAAGCTTTAAATCCTCATCTCGAAAAATAACCTCATTGTATTTCTCTTCTTCTTCAATTATTCTATTTATTTCATCCTCTTCCCTTATAAGTTGAGCAGATTTTGCGAGATGCTCAACAAGTCTTTTCCCAAATCTTTCCTCAAGATAGGGAATCAATTCAAATCTAATCCTGTTTCTTAAAAACTTAAGGGAAAGGTTTGAACTGTCAAGCCTTGAAGGGATTCCTTTGTATCTCAGATAATCCTCAATCTCTTCCCTTTTAATTTCAATTAATGGTCGGACAAATGTTTCATCCTTTACTGGAAATATTGATGATAAACCTTTTAATCCTGAACCTCTCAGAACTCTCATAAGAAATGTTTCAGCCTGATCGTTCATTGTGTGTCCAAGGGCAATTTTGTTTGCTCCAATTTCCTTTGCTTTTGATTTTAAAAATCTGTATCTTAAAATGCTTCCCGCTTCCTCCAGATTGATTTTTCTCTTTTTTGCATATTCCTTTACATCCTCACTTCCTATATGAATCGGAAGACCGAGTCTCTCAGCTTCTTTTTTTACAAACTCCTCATCCTCGTCAGATTCTTTTCCTCTCAATTTGTGATTGAAATGGGCAAGCTCTATTTTTAAAGGAAATTCCTTGGAGAATTCAAAAAGTAAGTAAAGGAGGGCTGAGGAATCAGGTCCACCGGAAAAGGCAACTAAAACATGGTCATTCTCCTGGAAAAGATTGTAAGTTTTTATCGTTTTGAGAAACTTAAAGCAAATTTTATGTTTTTTCAAAAATCTATCTCCAATAGGAAAGATTCTTTAGAAACTTTCCCATTTTTTCGCCCCGCTTTTGATTATGGTGGCGGTGGAGGGATTCGAACCCCCGACACAGCGGATATGAGCCGCTTGCTCTAACCACTGAGCTACACCGCCTAATATTCTATTCTAATAGGAGACAAGGGAAAGTTCAAGATAGTGTCCGAGCCAAAAACTTCTTGCACCTTCTTTCCCTTCTAATTCGTCTTTCATTTTCTCGTATTTGATAAATTTTACATTTTTCATTTTGCCCTCTTTCCTTTGCCTTTATTAATGAGTTTAATCCTTAATCATAAAATTTTCGCCGTTTATATTACTGGCTTCATCTTCGCACAGATGAAGAATTAGCGAGGTGACCTTTTCAAATGGGATTCTCTTCGCATCCTTTCCGCTCTCTGGGAAGATACCTTCTTCGAGCACATAAGGAGAGACCATATTGCATGTTACCCCTGAATTTTTTTCCATTTTTGCAATTGATAATGTCAAAGTCAGAAGGGCATTCTTAGAGATTGCATATGGAATTATTCTTTTAAATGCTCGTGGCTTTGAAGATTCGGAAAACCCAATGTTTATTATTCTTCCCCATTTTTTTTCTCTCATTGATGGGAGAAATTCTTTGATTAAAATGAATGGAGTGAGAAGGTTTGTTTGCAAGATATATAACCAGTCATCTAAATCGGTGTCTAAAAGATTCTTTAGAATTATAGGTCCGAAATTGTTAATCAAAATATCGGGATCTCCAAAATTCTTTCTGACTTCAAGGACAAAATCTCTGGCGCCCTTCTCAGTGCTAAGATCTCCCCGGATAACTCTCCCATGTCCGCCTTCCTTTTTTATTCTTCTCAGGATTTCTTTCGCTCTTTCTTCTCCTTCAAAATAATGAATCCCCACACTGAATTTTTTCGAAAGAGCTATTACTATCTCTTTTCCAAGGCTTCTTGACGCACTTGTTATTAAAGCCAATCTTTTCATTTTAAGGATTTATTTAATGATTTCCCTGACAAAATTGGGAAGTGAAAGAGCTGACCTATGGATTTCAGTATTGTAAAATTTAAGTCCTTCTGGAGGCTCTCTTCTTATCTCATTAATATCCGTTTCAAAGGAGCCTGCTGTAAATGACCAGATTGTTCCAGGATATGTGGTGACAGGGACTAAGTAAAGGCTTGCAATTCTGAATTTGATTTTAACAAGTTTGAAGAACTCTTTCAGATGCTCCTTCTGAAAAATTGGAGAGCCTGATTGAGAAATATATACTCCTCCATTAGATAAATGAGATATGACATTGTTGACAAAACTTTCATTGAAAAGAGAAATTGATGGACCTACAGGGTCCGATGAGTCGACAATTATAATGTCAAATTTCTCACTGGATTTACTCAAGAATTCGGCTCCATCAGAGTTTATAATCTCCACTTTTTCTGAATTTAGAGAACTTGAAATTTGTGGGAAGAATTTTTTTGAAACTTCTATAACTTCTGGGTCTATCTCAACAAGGTAAATTTTTTCTACAGGATATTTTAGAAGCTCTCTAACAGTTCCTCCGTCTCCTCCTCCAATCACAAGAATTTTTTTAGGGTCTGAATGGCTTACCATAACAGGATGGACAATCATCTCGTGATAGAAAAACTCATCGAGCTCTGAAAACATTACGAGTCCATCAATTAGAAGAACTTTTCCCACACTTTCAGTCTCAATTACTGTTATTTTCTGAAATGAAGAAAATTTTTCGCAAAGAATAGATGAAGGTTCAAAGAACAATCCAAAATCTTTGCCGTGATACTCTTTTATTTGGAGTTTAGAAGGAGGAATCTCTTCGCTCATGCTTTCCATAAAAATGGATTTTCCTTTGTTATTATTGAAGCAAATTCAATATTTTCTATGAGATAAACCGGAAGAGCAAAAAGAGCTTTATGAATTCCGGGATGATAAAATTTCTGAGAATTTATCCCTCTTTTTTTAATTCTTTCTTTTATCTCTTTCTCATCAACCTTTGCAGGATCAAACTTTTTTGAAGCACTAACAAATCCCCAGGGCATTCTGAAGGAGAACACAAAAGTCCAGTAAGGTCTTACAATAGAAAATACAGCCTGGAGAGTTTTTGTTATGGAGGAAAAAAACTGACAGTAGAAAGGATCTGTGCTTCCAGCCTGAACAGAAAGAATTCCATCATCTTTTAAAACATTGTAAATTTTTTGATAGAATTCTTTGGTGAAAAGTTCTACCGATGGAGCATCCTCAACAGGCTCGGAAAGGTCTAAAATAACAATGTCAAATTTACGATTTGTTTCTTCCACAAATTTCTTTCCATCTTCAAAATAAATTTCTGTCCTTTTATCTTCAAAAGCCCCATTGGACCATTCTGAAAGATTCTTTTCGCATTCTTCTACAAGTTCTTTATCGATATCTACCATTACAGCATTCTTTATTGTTTTATCTTTTAAAACTTCCCTTAAAGTCGCGCCTTCCCCACCTCCAATTATGAGAGCATTTGACGGGAATGGATGGGTGAGGAGGGATGGAAGAACAAGAGATTCGTGAAATATAAATTCATCTATTTCAGCAGATTGAATTTTCCCATTTAAAAAAAGTGTTTTGCCAAATATCTCAAGCTCAACAATATCAACCTTCTGAAATTTAGTATAAAAAGATGAGATTATCCTTTTTACTTTGAAGGAGTGTAATTGATTTTTAGTAAAGCTCTCTAAAAACCATAAACCATCGTCACTCATACAGGCTCAACCATGGGAGCAACCCTTTTGACGGATTTTGAGTCTGCTGTGGAACAAAAAACGCCACGCTTGATCTCAACAAGGTTGAAGGAACAGGGTTTAAGAGCATTTTTAAGAACCTCAATCGCTTTTTCAATAAGAACTTCATCAGAACAATAAAAAAAGTCAATTGCAGCATAGGAGTACTCTGGCCAGGTATGGATTGTGTAGTGAGATTCTTCAATTACCACGACTCCAGAAACTCCGTAGGGCTTGAACTGGTGAAAAAAACTTTTCACAATCTTCGCTCTGCTTTTAACAGCTGACTCATTCATGACCTTTTCAATATTATCTTTGTCCTTTAACATTTCAGGATCGCACCCAAACATTTCCATCAAAATGTGGGTTCCCAGAGTTTTTTTCACCTCCTTCTTACCTCCTAAATTTAATTTTCCTAATGATCATGGCAGTATCTCATAAATAAACTCCTAATAAGATATAATATACCCCAAAAAACCCCATGTCAACAATTTTTATTTGTTGGGGTCGGGTCTTTAAATTTTACATCATTTTCTTTTTCTCAAACTAAAAACTGATAGCTACAAGCCTTTCGCGGCTGTCTTTTTCCCTTTTAACTGTTTGGCTTTTCTCGCTTGTCTTGCCCGCTATTTAAAACACTCGAAATCTCCTGAAGTAGAAACATTTTTCATGCTTACTGGAACATAAACCTCATCTCCTTCTTCTACACCATCTAAATCCAAATTTGCAATCACTTTTATATAATTATCAGTTAGAACCTGTACTTTTCCTTCGAACTGTTTTATTACGATTCCTGAAAGTTTGCAACCTTCGAATTTCGAATAAAATTCTTTTCTCTTCTCAAGGGAAAGTTCCCTTAAAATCTTAACCCTTTCTTTTTTTACATTCACTGGAACTTGAAGCATTGAAAATGCCGGCGTCCCTTCTCTCGGTGAGAAAGGGAAAACATGGAGATAATTTAGAGGAGAATCTTTTAAAAAGTTATAAGTCTTCTCAAACTCTTTTCCATCTTCGTAAGGAAATCCGACAATTATGTCAGCTCCAATACAGGAATCAGGAAATTCCTTCCTTAAAAAATTCAAAATATGATTATACCTATCAGAGCTTCCTTTTCTGTTCATTTTTTTTAAAACTTCACCGGAACAACTCTGAAGGGAGAGATGAAAATGATGAGCAATTTTTGAAATTTCCATTAGACTTTTCAAAAAAGAATCATTTAAAAATCTTGGATCCAGAGAGCTAAGCCTTATTCTTTTTAAGCCTTTTATACTATCCAATCTTTTCAACAAATAAGAAAGGGTTTTCTTTGGTTCAAGATCAAGCCCCCACGAATTAAGGTGTGTCCCTGTTATAACTATCTCCTTAAAGCCCTTATCTACAAGACTTTCAACTCTTTTAAATATTTCTTCCTCACTCACAGATCTTGACCTTCCCCTTACAAAAGGAATGATACAAAATGAACAGTTAAAGTTACACCCTTCCTGAATTTTCACATTCGCTCTTGCCCTAATTTTTACTATCTTCGAATCTCTATACTTTCCAAATTTTCTTATGATTTTAAGAGGAATTTCTGCCTTCTTCTCATTTTCTACGATGACAAAGTTACTGCTTGACCTGAGAGAATCTGTCAAACAACCTGTTATTATCACATATTTAGAGGGGTTTCCCCTCTTTATCATATTTATCACTCTTCTAACTTCGTTTTCAGCTTTTTTTGTAAGAACACATGAATTTAAAACTAAAATGTCAGCTTCATCAGAGCTGGATGTGTAAATGTATCCGAAATTAGAAAGGGTCTCAACCCATTCCATTGCTTCAGCTAAATTTGTTCTGCAACCAAAATTTTTTATTGCAAATTTCATTCAGAAACTTTCCTCCCTATATCCCTTCTGTAAAACATTCCTTCAAAACTAATACTTTCAATAGCGCTGTAAATTGAATTTATACAGGAAGAAAGGGTTGAACCTGTAGAACAAACATTTAAAACCCTTCCTCCTGAAGTCACTATCTTATTATCTACTCTTTTTGTCCCTCCATGAAACACAACTACTCCTGGGAATTTATGAATATTCTCAAACCCTGTTATCACCTTGCCTGTTTCATAACTTTCAGGATACCCTCTTGAAGCAAGGACTACGCATGCCGAAGGTCTCTTGCTCCATTTAGGCTTATAATTTTTAAGGTCACCCTTTTCAGCAGAGAGTAAAAGTTCCAGCAAATCTGACTCCATCCTTAGAAGAACTACCTGAGTCTCAGGGTCTCCGAATCTGCAATTGAACTCAAGAACTTTTATGCCTTTCTTTGTCAACATAAGTCCTGCATAGAGGATCCCTTTATACTTTCTATCTTCCTTTTTCAAACCTTCGAGGGTAGGAATTATAACCTTCTCCATTATCTCTTTTGTCAGAATTCTGTTAATAGATGGGGAAGGAGAAATAGCTCCCATTCCACCTGTGTTGGGGCCCTGATTTCCATCAAAGGCTTTCTTATAATCCATGGAAGATGCAAGGGGAATTGCATGATGTCCATCAGTCACAACCATGAATGTTATCTCCTCACCTTTCAGAAACTCTTCTATTACAATTCTTTCACCAGCTACTCCAAAAATTTTCTCTCTCATTATTGAATTTATAGCCTGCTCTGCTTCTCCAGGATCCTTGCAGATAATACTCCCTCTTCCACCCGCAAGTCCGTCAGCTTTTATCACAAGAGGATAATCAAACAATCCCGAATTTACAAAACCATCAGCCTCAACAGCAGAATTTGCTATCAAATATTTTGCAGTGGGAATTTTGTGTCTTTTCATAAACTCCTTGGCGAAAACCTTGCTTCCTTCTATTTCTGCTGATGACTTTTTTGGACCAAGTACTCTCAAACCTCTTCTCTCGAACTCATCCACTATTCCAAGGGTAAGAGGCAATTCAGGCCCTACAACTATGAAATCCACTCTTTCCTGCTCTGCCAAGTCTGCAAGTGAAACAATATCAGCCACACTTATCTGAAATGTTTTTGCAATTTCAGCTATGCCTGCATTTCCCGGAGCAACTATCATCTCATCCACAAGGGGGCTCCTTGAAATTTTCCACGCAAGCGCATGCTCTCTTGCACCAGAGCCAACCACCATAACTTTCATTTTCTCCTCCTGATAATTTATTTTATCTTAAAAAGGAGCTCTAAGGAAAGATTTTAACCTCAGCTCCATGACTTTGAAAATAGCTTCAAATACTATTCTTCTCGACATCTTAGACTTTCCCCTCTCCCTTTCGTAGAAAACAATAGGGAACTCCTTAATTTTAAATCCTTTTTTCCATGCTCGCCAAACATTCTCTATCTGGAAGGAATAACCCTCGGAAGAAAGGGTCTCAGGCTTTATGGATTTTAACACTTCTATTTTAAAGCACTTAAAGCCTGCAGTGGAATCCTTAAAAGGAAATCCGAGTATCAATCTTGCATAAAGGTTCCCTGCTCTGCTTATCAACTCCCTCAACCAGCTCCAGTTTCTAACCCCTCCTCCTTTTACATATCTTGATCCTATTATAAGATCGTACTCTTTTGCAAGTTCAAGAAATAAAGGTAAATACTCAGGTCTGTGGGAGAGGTCGGCATCCATTTCAAAAACATGGGAATAACCATTTTTTATGGCAAAATCAAAACCCTCTACATAAGCTCTTCCAAGACCCATTTTCATCTTTCTTTCTATTAATTTTATTCTCTCATTTTCCTTTTGAAGTTTTTTTATCTCTTCTCCAGTCCCATCTGGGGAACCATCGTCGACAAATAGAATGCTTACATTATAATCCCTTAAAGAGGAAAAAATACCATTGACAAGGGGCATAATATTTTCTTTCTCATTATAAGTAGGAACAATTATAAGGACTTTATCAGACAACCTTTCTCATCCTCATATAGAATAAAGAAAATATTATAACAAAATACGCAATGGTTATCACGGAAAGCTCCATGAATTTCTCATATGCCTTTCTACCCATCAAATCAAAAATGGAAAACCCAATTGCAAAAAGGGAAATTGCTATCAGAATTTTTATAGGAAATGGAAATTCTCTATAATAATTTATTATGAGCATTATTGCAGGAAGAGAAATTAAAAAAACATAGTCCCAACCTTGGGGAGAGATGAGAGGAATAAGAATTAAAAGGATTGAAATCTCCAGAGGCTCTGAAGATTGGAGTCTCTTTCCTTTCAATATTACAAAAATAAAAAGAAAGATTAAAATGACAATTGTTAATACTGATAGGAGAAGTGAGAGGCTTCCAATCCCAAACCACTTGGAAAACATTCCCACTACTGAAACATTGTCATTGGAGACAAGAAGATGGGGGGTGGAGAAAAAAACCGTTTTTAGCCAGCTTTTGATTAGCTGAAAATTCCCCATTACCCCGTAAAAGAGTGATGGAATAAAAAAATAAAAAACTATAAAAAGGGATAGATAAAAAGAGGCAATGAATTTTTTTTTAATTAACAGATAAGGCAATGAAATAACAGAATATGGCTTTGCAACGAAAGAAAAGGAAAGAAATAATCCTGAATAGAAATCCTTCTTCAATTTCAAAAAATAAAAGCCAATTAAAAATAAAACACCCATCAAAATATTTGTTTGACCGAGGTCAAGTTCACGAGCAATGAATTTAAAAATGCTGAGTCCTGATATAATAATAATTACCCATGTTGTCACTCTTTTTTCGGGAATTATTCTCAGTGAAAAGTGAAAAAATAGAATAACGAACAAAATGGAAAGAAAAAACCATAAGGTTTTTGAAACCTCAAGGGGAAAAAGAGAAAGAGGAGAGAACACAAATGCAAAAAAGGGAATGTATTTCAATATATAGTGCCCGTCCTCAGGTGAATAAAGTTGCTGTGATGAAACAACTCTTTTCCCAGCCTTCCAGTAAACCTCAAAATCTATCATGTCTTTTTTAATCTTAAAGAAAAAAAGAATGCAAACAGTAGCCAGAATTAAAATAATTATAAAATTTTTCAACGGAAATTTTCTCAAAGGTTATTCTCCAGAGGGAAAAAATGAATTCTTTATTTCTTTACTCTTTCACTAATGAATTTTATTATTTCTTCTGTTGAGATTCCGGGAAGGAAAATTTCCTTTACTCCTGCAGATTTAAGAAAAGAAATATCCAAATCAGGAATTATTCCTCCCACAATTACCAGGACATCTTCCATTCCCTTTTCTTTAAGCAATTCCATAATCCTCGGAATAAGAGCATTATGAGCTCCTGAAAGAATGCTTAAACCTATAACATCCACATCCTCCTGAAGAGCTGTGTTAACTATCTGTTCAGGAGTCTGTCTTAGCCCTGTATAGATAACTTCAAATCCAGCATCCCTCAATGCTCTCGCTACAACCTTTGCACCTCTATCGTGTCCATCCAGACCTGGTTTTGCTATTAAAACTCTTATTTTTCTCTTACTCATAGAAAACTCCTATAAAAAGTTAAAAGTATTATTTATTTTTGCCTTTTGAATTTTGCCCTTTGAATTTTGCCTTATTGTTTTACTCTTAATACCTCTCCATCCCATTGATAAGAAAGGTAAAAGTAAATTGTAAAACAGGAAATTTAGAAATAAAAAGTTAGATTTCATCATTTTTGTTCTTTCAAAATTGAACAGGCTCCTGATATGTTCCCCACATTTCCCTTAATGCATCCATAATCTCGCCAAGGGTGCAATAGACTTTTACACAATCAAGGATATAAGGCATTAGATTCTCGTCGTCAGCAACTGCTTTCTTCAAATTGGAAAGAGTCTCTTTAACCTTTGAAGAATTCCTCTCCTTTTTAACCTCCCTGAGCCTTTCAAGCTGTCTCTCAGCAACTGACTCATCAATATATAGAATAGGAATCTTCTCCTTCTCTTCCATTACAAATTCATTAACTCCCACAATAA
Organism: uncultured Clostridia bacterium; assembly: GCA_964531645.1. Taxonomy (GTDB): domain Bacteria; phylum Acidobacteriota; class Aminicenantia; order JBFLYD01; family JBBIMS01; genus JBBIMS01. Next base: position 9,774 of record CAZHEF010000016.1, on the reverse strand, counting down.
TTTTCTCCTTTCTCTCCATAGCCTTCTGATACCAGTATGAACTTTCCTGAATCTCCCTCTGGGGATATCCAAGCTCAATAGCTTTAACCATTCCACCCATCTCATCAATCTTTTTTATATAATCCCATGCTTCTTGCTCTATGCTGTTTGTTAAAGACTCTACAAAGAAAGACCCGCCCAATGGATCAACCGTGTTTGCAACACCAGTTTCATAAGCAAGGATCTGCTGAGTTCTTAAGGCTATTGTTACAGCCTGCTCCGACGGGAGCGCATAGGTTTCATCCATTGAATTTGTATGAAGAGATTGTGTTCCACCAAGGACTGCGGCAAGAGCCTGGATAGCTACTCTAACAATGTTATTGTAAGGTTGCTGCGCCATCAATGAGACACCTGATGTCTGAGTATGAAATCTTAACCACCATGATCTGGAATTTTTCGCATTGAATCTCTCCCTCATAATTTTTGCCCACATTCTTCTTGCTGCCCTGAACTTTGCAATCTCCTCAAAAAAATCATTGTGGGAGTTGAAAAAGAATGATAGACGAGGGGCAAACTCATCAACATCAAGCCCTCTCTTTATAGCCCATTCTACATACTCTATTCCATCCCTCAGTGTGAAAGCGAGTTCCTGAACTGCGGTTGCTCCAGCCTCCCTTATATGATAACCGGAAATTGAAATTGTATTCCAGAGAGGAACCTCCTTTGAGCCGTATTCAAATGTATCTACAACAAGTTTCATGGAAGGATTGGGAGGGAAAACATACTCTTTCTGGGCGATGTACTCCTTTAGAATATCATTTTGAATTGTTCCTCTCAGCAATTTTTTAGGAACGCCCTGTTTCTCGCCCACAGCAATATACATTGCCCATAGAACAGCTGCAGGAGCATTTATTGTCATTGATGTCGATATTCTATCCAGCGGAATACCATCGAAAAGAATTTCCATATCCCTCAATGTATAAACTGCAACCCCACACTTTCCAATTTCACCCTTTGCAAGGGGATGGTCTCCATCTATTCCCATCAAGGTTGGAAGGTCAAAGGCAACTGAAAGACCGGTCTGCCCCTGAGAGAGTAAATATTTGTAACGCTTGTTTGTATCTTCAGGAGTCCCAAATCCTGAAAATTGTCTCATTGTCCAGAGTCTCCCTCTGTAAAGAGTTGGATGTATACCCCTTGTAAAGGGATATTCTCCCGGAAAACCAAGCCCCCTCATATAATCAAAATTTCCAAGCTCAAGAGGAGTATAAAGCAGAGAAATTTTTCTCCCGGAAACAGTTGTAAATTCTTCCAATCTTTCGGGTGAAGTAGAAAGATAGGGAAGAAGAGTTTCCTTTTCCCATCTTTTCTTTTCTTTTTCAATATCATTTCCCATATATGCCCTCCCTCATCTAAAAATTTTATGCAAATATTTCCCAATAGTCAAAATTACGAATTGCATTGTTCCCCTATTTTCTGTGAGAAAATGAAGCCAGTGACAAAATGAATTCTTTCATCTCAAGAATTGAAAATAACCAAACACCAATAACCAAGCTCCAAATAAGTCCCAATTACCAACACCCAAATTCAATGGTATTGTTTGATTATTGGTTATTATTTGGTGACAGAAATTTGGTTATTGGTTATTCTCAAAATCTCTCTTTTAATTTTTATCGGTCATTTCTCTATATTCTTAAGATAGACTTTTAAAATTCCGGAACCTCAGTATTTTAAAGTTGTAACCACATAGGATTGACAATACAAAAATTTGATTTAATAATAATGATTGATAATTAGAGTTAAGAGAATGGGTGGACTGGATTTATATGAATGCAAAATAGAAATTCCATAAAAGAGGTCGATAATGCCTAATCCTGGGGAAATTTTAAAGGAAGAGAGAATCAGAAGAGGGTTAAGCCTGAGAGAGGTTTCAGAGGAGATAAAAATATCGACCGCTTTTTTGGAGGCAATTGAAAACAACAAGCTCGATTATCTTCCTGGAGGTTTTTTCACAAGAAACTTTGTTAGAGCCTACGCCCGTTTTTTAAAGCTTAACGAAGATGATATTTTGAGAGCTTTTAATCTTATGAGAGAAACTGTTGAAGCGGAAAAAATCGAAGTTAAAAAAATGGGGAAAAAGAGTCTTCTTACTATTCTTACTTCAATCCTTGCTGTCATTTCAGTTCTTATGATAATTTTCTTTTCAAAAAATGACTCAGAATCAAAAAATGAAGAAGGTTTCTTAAATCCCCCAATCAATGTTCTATCTTCTGAAATAAAACCAGAACCAGAAAAAAATGTAAATTCAGAGCTTGAAAAGATAGAAATTGTTATAAAAGCAATTGAAGACACATGGCTCGATGCAGACCTCGATGGAGAGAAGATTCTTTATAGAATAATAAAAAAAGGAGAAGAAGTTAAATTTGAAGGGAAGGAATTTGTCTTCAATGTAATAGGAAAGCCTGAGGGAATAATCATTTTTGTCAACGGTTCTGAGAGTTCTCCAATGGGTTCACCAGGAAAGGTAGCTAAAAATATAAGAATAGATACAAAAAATTTTAAGGGGTTTTTAAAAAAATGATATTTGCAAGCGCAAACCAGATAACAAAACAGATTTTAGACGGCAATGCTACTGAAGAAACCATAAACATGGTTCTCGAAAGAATTGCTCCTCTATCTTATTTTGAGCTTTTAGAGATTGCAATTTTCCTTTCAGAGAAAGATGAATATTCTAAGAAAGCTCTTTCTCTACTTCCGACAATACCCTATGTTTCCTTGGTTTCCTATACTGAGAGAAGGGAGGCGAATGCAAAGGTCTTAGAATTTTTAACATACACTGCTATTAACGATAGTAAAAGTGATCTAATTGAAAGAATCATTAAGAATCCAAATACACCTTTATCTGCCTTGCTTCTCATTGCAGAAAATGGCGCCTCCCAGGATCTTGAAATCCTGATTTCAACTCAGGTAAAACTTATTGCTTTTCCTGAGCTTATAGAAGGAGCAAAAAGGAACAAAGAGCTCACTCCATTCCTTTCTGCAAAACTTCGAGAAATTGAAGAGGAGTTTTTTATAAAAGCCGAAAAGGAGGAGAAGATAGAAGAAAAACTTGCTTCCGCTCCCGAGCCAGAATCACTAGTAGAAGATGAGCTTAACCCTGAAATATTACCCTCTGATTTTGTTGAAATTCTCGAACCGGAAGAGAAAACCGCAGTTCCAAAAGAAAAATATGCAACCTGGTACAGGATTTCCAAAATGATAGTCTCAGAAAAAATAAAGTTGGCAATATTAGGAGATAGAAACGAAAGGAGTATTCTCATTAGAGACCCCAACAAGATTGTAGCTCTATCAGTTCTCGAAAATCCGAGAATAACTAAGAGTGAAATTGAATCAATTGCAAGGATGAGAAATGTTTCGGACGAAGTTCTTAAAAAGATTGGAACCGCAAGGGAGTGGGTAAAAAATTACCAGATCGCCTGCGCCCTCGCCAAGAATCCAAAAACTCCAGTCCATGTTTCATTACCTCTTCTGAACAGGCTTTTGCCAAAGGATTTGAGGGATGCCTCCATAAGCAAAGACCTCCCGGAAGTGATAAAGAAAACAGCCAAAAGACTTCTCGATGAAAAAACTTAAAAATTCAATTATAATAAGAACTGATGGAAGTCAAAGAAAAGCAAAATGAAGATTGAAAAATGAAAAGTGTAAAATTAATCAAATGCACGGGGAGCAAGACGGACGAGAAAAGAAGTTCAGAAACCAAAGCTGAAAAGCTTCCCTTTTTTATCTCACGAATTACAAGTGACAAACCACGAAATTCGCCTTTCACCTTTTGCCTTTTGCCTTTAGGAATCAAGTTTAGCTCTGGAAAACTATATTTTTACAAATTTTTAATATTAGTTTTATTAACAATTTTTCTCCCTCTCAATCTCCTTTCTGCAGATATTTCAAACATTTCTGTCAGTTTTAAAGAGGACGACCTAATTCTCTCATTCAGAGCTGACGAAGTTTTCGTAGAGGATGTTGAAAGCAGGATAAAAAGTGGACTTGAAGTAGTTTTTAGATATGAAATATGTATTAAAAAACCAAGGAAGTTGTTAAACGACCCTGTTCTTCTAAGGAGAATTTTAACAACCCATGTTCAATATGACCCTTTCAAAAATCAGTATAAATTATTGAAAAAAATTGATGACAAAGTTGTGGAAACAAAAATGACAGATTCCGAAAGGGAAATGAGACTCTGGATGACTTCATTTTCCAATGTGAGATTTCTTCTTCTTTCTGTTTTAAAAAAAGGTTCTAAATACTACCTCTCCATAAAAGGAGACTTTCTCTCTTCTTCTTTCTTTTTTCTTATTCCAACCGGTGTTAAGGCAGACTGGAAAAAGATAGATTTTATCTTCGAAGGTTAATATATGGAACCAACTCTTTCCTCGAAGAAAAAGGGAAGAAGGCTTTCCATTCTCGGTATACTCCTTCTTTTTTTCATCCTTATTCTTGTAGAAGTCTTTCTACAAGGCTCCAAAAGACTTTCCATCCCTTTCATTTTGGATTCAACAATAAGCCATCTTCTCTTCAATGTTGTATTCATTCTTATTGTAATAATAATATTCGTTCTCTCCCGAAATCTTATAAAGCTTTATCTCGAAAGAAGGAAGGGAATCCTTGGCTCCCATTTTAAAACTCAGCTAATGCTGTTCTTCATTGGGTTTTCAATTATCCCAACAATTCTCTTGTTCATTTTTGCATCTGACCTGATTTCAAGAAACATAGAAACATGGTTTACTTCTCCCATTGATGAGGTTATGAACAATTCAAAAATAATAGGAGAAGCAATTTACAAAAGAATTGAGGAGGACTCCTTTAAATTTTCAGAAATTTTGCTTGCTGAAATAAAAAAGAGATCATTATATTCGCCAATTAACAGGCTTGAATTCCAGGAATTTCTAAAAGAAAGAATGTCTCTATACAAGCTTGATTTTATTAATTGTTTCATAAATGAACATGAGATTGTAAGTCTTGCAAATGCTAATCTTCCATTGATAGAATGGATTGACATTCCACAGGATCTAGTAAAGAGTGTCATGAAGGAAGGAAGAAAAAGATGGATAAACGAGCTGGGAAGGGGAGAATTGATAAGGTGTGGAGTATCCACTGAACTTGAAGGTGTTGGAAAATTGACAATATTCACAGGAATTTACCTTGAGGAAGGATATAGCAACCCTCTCAAAAAAATATCATCTTCTGTTCTTAGATATCAACAGATGAAACTTTACAAAGACCCAACAAGAACCTCGTACCTTTTAATCCTCTTATTTGTTGCATCCCTTTTAATTTTCTCAGCAAGCTGGCTCGGCATTCATCTTGCAAAGACAATTACAACTCCAGTAGAAAACCTTGCAAGGGCAACAGAGGAAATCTCGAAAGGGAATCTTGAAATTGAAGTAGAACCGCCTCCATCTGGAGAAATCAAACTTCTAACCGAATCCTTCAACAAAATGGTAAAAGAGCTTAAGGAAAACCAGGAAATTCTCTTTCAGAAAACAAAGGAACTCGAAAATAGGGCACAGTTTATCGAAACTGTCCTTGCAAATGTTCCGGCTGGGGTTATAACAATAGATGAAAACGGTATAATTTCTTCAGCAAATTCCGCCTCTCTAAAGATGCTCAATCTCCCCCATAATATCTTGGGAAAAGGCTTTAGAGAAGTGTTAGGAAACACCCCTTACGAGGACATAAAAAATTATATTGATAAAACCTTCAAAGGAAGGTATAAAATATCCGAAAAAGAACTGATAATCCAGATGGATGGAAAGACCTACACCTTTGCAGTGAATATAACTCCCTTCACAGATACCTCAGGAAACTTTCTCGGAATAATAATGGTTCTTGAAGATCTAACCCAGTTTGTAATGATGCAGAAACTTGCTGCATGGAGGGAAATCGCTCAAAGAGTTGCTCACGAAATAAAGAATCCTCTTACACCAATCCAGCTTTCTGCTGAAAGAATATTAAAGAATATAGAGAAAAAAGAAAAACCTGACAAAGAAATAATTGAGGAAGGTGTGAGAACAATTCTTAGAGAAACTACAACAATAAAAACCCTCGTTTCTGAATTCTCAAAATTTGCAAGAATGCCCTCCGCCCAATTTACATCAGTAAACATAGCTGAGCTTATAAAGGATATATCTTCCCTCTACAGTGAAAGTTTTAAAGGGGTTGAGTTTATCCTCGAATTTGACCCAGACACACCCAAAGAAATCTCCGCAGATACTGATCAGATGAAGAGAGCCCTTATAAACATTGTAGAAAATGCAATAGAAGCAATGAATGGAAATGGAAAAATATGGATTGCGACCCATTTCAAAAAAGAAAATTCAAGATTAACAATTGAAATTGCTGACAATGGACCTGGAATTCTACCCTCTGACAGGGACAAACTCTTTCTTCCCTATTTTTCCACAAAGAAGAAAGGAAGAGGGCTGGGACTTACAATTGTTAATGAAATAATTACAGAACATAAGGGTTTCCTCTATATTGATGACAATAAACCTACTGGAACGAAATTTATAATTGAGATACCGCTATGAATGAAGGAAAAATCCTGGTCATTGATGACGAAAAAAGTATAAGAGAATCCTTGAGGGGGGTTCTCGAAGATGAGGGCTTTGAAGTAAAGGAAGCTGATAGCGGGGAATCCGCTCTCCAGTTAATCAAAAAAGAGAGATTTGATGCCATTCTTCTCGATGTATGGCTTCCGGGAATCGATGGAATAGATGTCCTCACGAAGATAAAGGAAAAGGAGGATTCATCTCCAGTTATAATGATCTCAGGACATGCAAACATTGAAACAGCAGTAAAAGCTACAAAAATCGGTGCCTACGATTTCCTTGAAAAGCCTCTTTCCTCTGACAGAGTATTACTCACAATTAAAAATGCCTTAAAGCAAAAAAAACTTGAGGAAGAGAATGTTATTTTAAAAGAAAAAATAAAGGAAAGATACAGACTAATAGGAGAAAGTAGGGCAATAAAAGAAATTCAGAAACTGATAGAAGATATAGCACCAACAAATGGCAGAGTTCTAATAACCGGAGAGAATGGGACAGGTAAAGAACTTGTGGCAAGGCTTATTCATGAAAAGAGTCTCAGGAGAAACAAAAGATTTGCAGAAATAAATTGCGCCGCAATACCCGATGAGCTTATTGAATCGGAACTTTTTGGATATGTGAAAGGAGCATTTACCAATGCTCTTAAAGACAAAAAAGGGAAATTTTTTCTGGCTGATGGAGGGACTCTTTTTCTTGATGAAATTGGAGATATGAGCTTGAAAACCCAGGCAAAGGTTCTTCGGGTCATTGAGGAGCAAAAGTTCGAACCCCTTGGAAGCACGGAATCTATATCCATTGATACAAGGATAATCACTGCAACCAATAAGGATCTCGAAATTGAAATTCAAAAGGGAAGATTCAGAGAAGACCTTTATTTCAGAATAAATGTAATACCCATTCATGTTCCGCCTTTAAGGGAAAGAAAAGAGGATATTCCATTGCTCGCAAAACACTTTCTCGAAGAATTTGCAGAGGAATATGGTAAAAAACCAAAGGAATTTACAGATGATGCCATTGAAAAAGTGATGAGATATTCCTGGCCAGGAAATGTTAGAGAACTCAGAAACCTTATTGAAAGGCTTGTAATAATTACAAAGGAAGATAAAATAACTTCGAGAGATATACCAGCACTGGTGGAAGGGAAAAGGATAGCAGACACATTTTTGGATCTCCCCTACACTGAAGCAAAGGAAGCATTTGAAAAGACTTTAATTTTAAAGCATCTACAGGACAACAACTGGAACATAGTCAAAACTGCCCAATCCCTTGGATTGGAAAGAACTACCCTTTACAAAAAAATGAAATCTCTTGGAATCTCTTCTGAAGAAAAATAAAAAATCAACTCAAACGATTGGACTCCCAAGCACGGATTCAAAAAGAGTAATAAATATTTTCATATTACACAAACAATTAAAAGCATATGAAGTTTTTTATTACACTACTCATTTAATGAGGCAGATACTCAAGAATAAATAGTTCTTTTTTACTAAAGATGAAGTAATTTCTATCAAAAAGAACCCCATTGACTCGGGCAAATTAAATAGATTTGAGGTTCATCTTGACAAGGATAGAAAATAATATTATTATGATATCTAAATGATATTAAAACAATAGGAGGCATGTTATGACAAGGGAAAAAAGAGTCAAAGCTTTTAACGGCTGGCTAGTTGTTCTCACCCAGTTTGTAGTGCTTCTGCTTTTAGTCTTGATGATTGTCCGCATCGTTTCTGTTCCTGAGCCGTCCTGGCAGGCAATAGTCGGAATCTCACTGCTATCTTTCCTTTTTGTCTTTATCTTCTTCGGCTATTTTGTCCTTCAGCCCAACGAAGCCAAAGTGTTGATTCTCTTCGGGAAATATAAGGGAACTGTTCGCGAAGATGGCTTTTTCTGGACAAATCCGTTCAAATTAGCCAATCCGCGTTTATACTATACTGTTTCACTTCGAATTCGCAACTTTGAAGTAGAAAAACTTAAAGTTAATGATAAGCGTGGGAATCCTATTGAAATAGGCGCTGTTGTGGTATGGAGAGTTCATGACACAGCTCAGGCACTTTTTGATGTTGACCGTTACGAGCAGTTTGTCAAAATTCAGTCTGATGCTGCTTTGAGGCATTTAGCCAGCCGTTATCCCTACGATCACGGGGAGGATGAAAATGATATTGCTCTGCGCAGTGACATTGACGAAGTTTCTCTTCATTTGAAAAAGGAACTCCAGGAAAGGTTGGATAGAGCAGGGGTTCTTGTTGAGGAAGCTCGGCTTACTCATCTCGCTTACGCTCCTGAAATTGCCAGTGCAATGCTTCGCAGACAACAGGCTGAAGCGATAATTGCTGCTCGTAAAAAGATTGTTCAGGGAGCAGTGTCAATGGTTGAGATGGCTCTGGAGAGTCTGCTCGAAAAAAAGGTGGTTGAGCTTGATGAAGAACGCAAAGCGGCAATGGTCAGCAATCTTCTTGTAGTTTTGTGCGGCGAGGCAGAGGCTACTCCTGTAATTAATACCGGAACGCTCTATAAATAATTTTTAAAATTGATAAGTTCTAAAAAGACTTTTCTTCTGAGGCTTCGCCCAGAGATATGGAAAGAGCTTGAAGCATGGGCGCAAGAAGAGTTTCGCAGTGTTAATGGTCAGATTGAATATATTCTCAACCGAGCAATTCGTGAGCGAAAAAAAAACCTCAGAAAAAACAAAGAGGGTAAGGAGTTGAAATGAAAAGAGGCATCTGTCCAAAATGTAATAAAAAAGAGATTTTTTATAGGCAAAATCGAAAATACAGTAAGGAAAATATTCCTATAACCGATTTCAGCTCAGCTGTTCTAACTTACTATGTCTGTTTAAATTGCGGTTACCTTGAGCTTTATCTGGAAAGAGAAAAAGATCTCCAGAAAATCAGCAGCAAGTGGAAACCTCTATAAATTTCTCGATCGCTATCTGGTTCCCAATACAGACTCACTAAACTTCATCAACCTGTTCGGAGAGTTCAGAATAGAGGAGTGTATTTATCAAAACATTAAAAACGGAAGCAATTTTCGAGTGTTATAAGTTTACCCCCTGTCCAAAGGAGAAATTGCCTTTTCTTTCAAATCATTTTTTCCGATTCTCATTAAAATTGAGGATATTTTAGTCAGAAATTCCGTAAATTAGATTTTCAGGTTAAGAACTTTCTTTATAAATCCATAATTTAGATAGAAT
>CAZHEF010000015.1:0-55473 GCA_964531645.1 uncultured Clostridia bacterium | reverse complement strand
ATGGATTTATAAAGAAAGTTCTTAACCTGAAAATCTAATTTGCGGAATTTCTGGATGCTTCAATAACTTAGCAACGCCTTAAAATTTAAAGTTTAAAAAACCTCAGCTCTGCTTTAAAACTATCTCTTGCCAGCAATTATCTGCTCGGCAATGTTTTTCGGCACTTCTTCATAATGGTCGAATTCCAATCTCCAGATCGCTTTTAATTTGAAAAACCGTAATAACGGACCGTGACTTGTCCTTTATCGGGTATATGGGAGGTGACTCTGACGATAAACCCCAGGTAATCCATCCCCTCCATCTCTTGGCTCTCTTTCCCATACTGGTAGCAGACCTGGCCTGGGTGTTCATCGAAGGAGAGGCTTCCAGGGACAAAAGGGGTCGGATCATGTATTTGCCCAGCCGCTCAGCCTCTTTCTTTGTTCTGGCCCTGACCCGGCTAACGACGAAAACTAGCTCAGCGTCGAGGGTGAACCATCCCCCCGCACTCAAAAATCAAACCCATAGCTTTCCCACCTCATCTTCTCTCGATATCCTCCCTGAAGCTCAGGATTCATCGAATAAGTGCTCAACCCTTCCCCTTTCTCTAATGGCAAGAGCAATCCAGCCCTTTCCCTTGACAATACCAGTGCTTTGTTCTATGTCCAAAAAGTTCAGATTCAAAAAGAGATATTTGAATTTAGGGAATTTCAACAGTTAAAAAGGGTTTATCCTTTCTTTTAGAGTCATTATGTATGGTACTGGCAAAGAGCCTCTTTCCAACCCCTGACTCGCCAACTAATAGAATATTTTAATCCTTCCTTGCAATAACCTTTGCCATTTCTTTCACATCTTCATAACCAATAATATAATCCCAGCTATAAATTGCTTTGCCCATTTCTTTTTCTTGCATCGTTCCCTCCTTTTTCCATTTCTTATCTCCTTTTGTATAAATAAAATTTATCTGAATTTAAATAACTAACTCAGGCTGTTTTGGGCAATCTCTATTCCCTTCACCTGCTTTTCTATTTTTTGAATATTGAGAAGGACAAAGAGGAAAAAGAGGAGAAATAAAGGAAGGGAAAGGTAAAGTCTATCTTTCACTATAAAAGCAACTGCAAGGAGTAATCCCGTAAATAGATGAGATTGGATTGTCATTGCATTTGCGGGGACGAGTTTCAAGGGAACTGAATGGTATTTTTTCGCAAATTGAACTGCTTTTACTCCAAGGGGGATTGTTGCAAAGGAGATGAGGGTTGAGAGGGGAAGTTTTCCAAAAGCTGAAGATAAAAGAACAACAGCATAGCCAAGGAGCATTATGAAAATATAAGGAATAACTGCTTTTTCCCTTCCCATTCTAACAACGAGGGTCTTCTTCCCAACCGTTTTGTCTGCATTGTAATCGGGAAATTCATTTATGTAGAGAACACCAGCAATTAGAAGGGCAACAGGTATTGAAGCAAGAATCGCCTCAATGGAAAATCTCTGGGTCTGGACAAAATATGCTCCGAGAGTCATAAGAGTCCCAAAATTAAGACCAACAAGGAATTCTCCAATTCCCCTTGAAGCGAAATAAAGGGGAGGAGCTGTATAGAAAAAGCTCGAAACAACTCCGAGCAAACCAAGCAAAAGGATTTCCCATCCCTTTTCAACTGCAAGATAAATTCCAATCCCTGAACCGATAGCAAAGAAAAGTAATCCTCCAGTTAGAACTTCAAGAGGTGTTAAAAGTCCAAGTTGAATCATTCTTGAGCCACCACTGAAAGGTCTTACAAATTCACGGTTTATATCGTCATTGGATGAAACATGGTCATAATAATCATTTACAACATTGCAACCCATATGGAGAAAAATCCCTGCGATAAGGGTTAGAGCAAAAAATAGCCAGTCTATTTTTCCCGTATGATACCACGCAATTGATGTTCCAAGAACAATTGGAACTATTGTGGCTGTTAGAAAAGGAGCTCTAACCTCAGCGAGCCATATTTTCAGTTTGTTTGTCTTATTATTCAAAGTTTTTTTATCAGAATCCATTTCCTGTCTCCTTATAAAAATATAAGTTTAAAACATATAAAATTTTATTATAAAAGTCAATACATTTAAATTCGCCAAGATATTACAAAAATTTTCAGTGAAAAATCCAGTGCTTATTATATTTGCCATTCGAGTTGAGGCAGTGTAAAATTACTTTTATGAAAAAATTGGTAACCTTATTTCTGCGGGCGACTACTGTTCTAATTTGTGTTTTGTTTTTTATTCTATTTTATTTGAGATATGTTCCAATTGTGAGAGCATTTCAAATTATTCTACTTCCCATTCTCCTATCCATATTTTTTGTGACATTATTTAAGAGAAATGCTGGTATTCTTTTGTTTGTTTTTTTGATTCCTGTTACGAACTCCCTCCCTTATTTCTTTCAGATAGAGAGTGCTCCAATAGGACTTGTTCTTTTTCTTGCTCTTTTCCTTTCGCTCCTTGCCAGATGGGCAACTTTTGGAGAAAGACCTTTTAAGCTTCCATCAATTCCATTCTTCAGCACATTTCTTTGTATATCATTGGTTTCACTAATAATTTCATTTCTCAGATATTCAAATTTTTATCCCTTTAATGATAATTCTATTCATGAATGGGTTGTGAATTCAGCAAATTTAAGAGCTGGAGGAGCGATCTTTAGTGTGATTCACGAATCCTTAATAGTAATCTCAGGACTTTTGTTTCTCTCTATACTGATGATGGAAAAAGAGGAAAAATTTCTTTTAAATTCAATGATTTCCTTTATTGTTGGTCTTTCGATCTCTTCCTTCTTTTCAATAATTCAGGTATTGAATAATTATATAGGAGTTGAGAGCTTCTGGGTAAGGCTGAGGAGAGTGAATGGTCTTGCAACAGACCCAAACTCTTTTGGCATCTCATTATCTTTGATGATTCCATTCCTTCTTTTTCTAATACTTGAAAAAAGGAAAATTTTTGTTGTTCCAATTTTTTTTCTATTTTTTATCTCCCTCTTTCTTTCTGGCTCAAGGAGTGGCTTCGGAAATCTTTTTCTTTCAACAGTAATTTTATTATATCTTTTCTTAAAATCAGGCAGGAAAAGAATTATTCTGACCCTTGCAGTTATTTTAATCTTTGCGGTTACATTAGCTTCTTTATCCATTTTAAAACCTGAAAAGCTAAATCTTTCAGAAAGACTTGTAAAGTCATGGAAACAAATGAAAGAGGGAAGATTTGAGAGTTTTCTTATGGGAAGGCACTTACTTTGGAAGGCAGGACTTTTAATGGCTAAGGAATATCCTGTTTCAGGAGTTGGACTGGGTGCATATATTGTTGAATTACCTAATTTTTACAAAAAATATGACCTTATTCATATGCCTCCTCTTGAAGAATATAAAAAAGGCTACCCTCCTCCATTCACTGATACTTCAGGAAATCTTTATTTACAGTTCCTTTCTGAGACAGGTTTTCTGGGACTGCTGGCTTTTTCAATCTTCTGGTTTTTCATTTTGATATTTGCACTTAAGAGAAATTTGAACCCATTTGCGTCCTCTTCAATTCTATCCTTTTCCTTAATTTCTTTTTTAGGGTTCCATATTCTAAATACTGATGTTTTATTCCTGGTTTTCCTTCTTTTAAGGTTTCTCATAGTAGAGAGAGGAAGAAATAGGTTTTTAAATTATCGCCAGTTTCTCTTTGTTTTGGTATTTTTAATTTCTTTTTTATTTACATCCATTAATTCTCTCAGTATAAAGAGCAGAACAGAGAAATATGGATGGGAACAGGATTATGGTCTGCACAAACTGGAAAGTTATGAGAATGGGTTTTTCAGGTGGACCAAGAAGGGAGCAGGTTTTGAAGCTTTCATTCAATTGCCATTCTTTACAATAGACTACAATGCCTCCCATCCCAACCTTGAGAAAAAGCCTGTAAAAGTGAAATTTTTTGTCTCAGAAAAACCTTTTGGAGAAAAGAAGAAAGTTGATGAATTTGTTATTAGGGAAAAGGGGTGGATAAAAAGGGGATATTATTTGAAAGAATTTTCAGGGAAAAAGGCTTTTTTATCTTTTGAAGTTTCAAGAACATGGAATCCTCTAAAGGAATTGAAAGTTCCTGACCCGAGAAATATTGGAATAGGTATAGGGGAAATTGATTCTGAAGCTCAAGAAGCGGGTTTTTACAACTGGGAAATGGAAGAGTCAGGGATAAATTTCCGATGGACAGGAGAAAGAGCGTGGTTAAAGTTGAAAGCTACTAAAGGTCTTCTTTCTTTTCCTGTAAGAGTTTCCCATCCTGATGTAGAAAGAAATCCCGTAGAATTAATTATTAGCATAGATGGTAAAAATACTGAAAGAGAGGTTTTTAACGACCATAACTGGTATGAAATTGAACTTGATCTATCTGATTATTATGGAAAAGAGATATTGGTTGGATTTTCGGTTTCAAGAACCTGGTGTCCTCTGGGTTTCGGAATCAACGATAAAAGAGAATTGGGGGTTGCTGTAGGGAAGATTGAATAAATAAAATATAGCTCGAGCTACAGATGGCAAGCTACAATTTACAAGCTACGGACTTCAAGCTAAACTGAAAAGGAGCAAACTTGGAAACTTAAAGGTTATAGTGATAAATTATTTTTTCCAAACGAGCCATTTCACAACTTAATAGCTGAACTATCAGTTGTAATCCGTCCGCTGTCTCCTCTTACCTTTAGTAGAGGGCTAAAATTAGGAGGAACAAAACTAAGTATCTGAATTGACAATAATGAGAAGATAAGATTTATAGATAGCTTTAATCTGTCAGCTATCAGCAGTTTTCTTAGGGCTTACCTCGTTCTCCTTACTTCTGTCTCAATCAGTCCTATCTTTCCTTCAAGAAGTTTCAGAAGCTCAGGGACTTCCTTTTCTCTGAATTCTCTTATCTCATCAAGGGAAGTCTTAACCTTCTCCTTTAATTTTTCAAACTGATCCATCTGTTGAGGTGTTGGAACATCTATATACCCACTTATTGAGAAATATAGAGACCTTAAAGTTCCCATTACTGTTCTTGCTCTTCCCATCTGCATTCCAGGTCCTCCAGAAAATCTATTCCTCATTCCTTCAAGTTTCTTGATGGTTCCTTCCAGTTTTGAGTATTCTTCAGGATATTTTTCTTTGTTGAGCTTTTTCTGAATATCTCTTAGCTGGGTGTCAAGATTTCTCAATCCTGTATCAACTCTTGTAAGATTTTCATTCATTCTGTAAAGTTCAAAAAGTGTGTCATGATAGACTTTATATTTTTCAAGAGTAATTTCATAAATAGGAGCAAGCTCAACATTTAAATTCTTTGAAAATTCCTTATCTCCTACGATCAGATTTACGGTGTATTCTCCGGGCATTACAAAAGGAGCGGTCGCCCTGAAAAATCTCTGCGTTTGCTCATCCTGAGGGGCTCTTGGAGGTTCATATCTTAAATCCCAGTTGGTTCTGTTGATACCCTTTTCGTTTGGTCCTTTTATTTCCCTTATTTTCTTTCCATCCTTGTCAAAAATCTGGATTTTAACATCTTCCTTTGCTTTCTCTTTAAGATAGTATGTAATAATAGCTCCAAAAGGTGGATTTGGAGCAATGAATATTTTGTGACCTGTAGAGCCTTTGTGGCTGTAGGGGTTGAATATTTCTGCGGGTCTAATATCAAAAAGATATGCATCAGCCTTTAAAATATCTTCTCTCAAGTCCTCAAGGAATTTTGCATCATCAAGAATCCATATGCTCCTTCCATGAGTTCCAAGAATAAGGTCATGCTCCCTCGGATGGATAGCTATATCATCCACTGGAACTGTTGGGAAATTGCTTTTTATCCTTATCCAGTTCTTTCCCCTATCAATGGAGAAGAATACGCCAAACTCAGTTCCTACATATAAAAGGTCAGGATTTCTCAATCCTTCCCTTATAACATTCACACAGTATCCATCGGGAATATTGGATGATATTGATTCCCATGTTTCTCCATAATCATTACTAACAAAAACATATGGTTTGAAGTCATCGCTCCTGTGGCCATCAAAAGTTACATAAACTCTTCCTTCTTCAAACCTTGATGCGGCTACTCTGCTTACATAAGTGTTTGGTGGAACTTTTATCTTAGGAGTTAGATTTTTCCATGTTTTCCCGCCATCCCTTGAAACTTGAACATTTCCATCATCTGTTCCTACATAAATAAGACCTTCTTTTAAGGGAGATTCAGAAATTGTCGTTATAGTTCCATAGTGAAGGACGCCATCATGACGGGAAAGGGTATTTTCATCAGGAACAACTCCCATTATGGGCATTTTGTCCCTGTTAGGGTTTGTTGTGAGGTCATGGCTTTCAGTCCATGTCTCTCCCCTGTCAGTAGATTTGAACAATTTGTTTCCGCCGTAATATATTACATTGGAATTGTGAGGTGAAATGAGAATTGGTGAGTTCCAGTTAAATCTATATTCTTCCTTTTCATCCTTTGGAATAGGTCTTATATTCCTTCTTTCCCCTGTTTTTAAATTAAATCTCATTAAATTTCCATCTTGAGACTCAACATAAGCAGTATTGTGATCATTGGGATCCACAACTGCGTAAAATCCATCCCCGCCAGCAACATTATACCAATCCTCATTTGTAATACCCACTGAATATCTTGTGGCGCTTGGACCAGCCCAAGTTCCATTATCCTGCAAACCACCGTAAATGTAATAAGGCTTTCTCATATCGTATCCAATTTCATAAAACTGACCAAGGGGAATTGTGTTTATAAAATCCCATGTCTTCCCTCTATCATAGGAGATATGAATCCCTCCATCAGAACCTAGAATTATGTGGTCTGAATTTTCAGGATTTACCCACATGGCATGAAAATCAACATGGATTCTCTGAACAAGGTCTGTTCTGAAGTTCTTTCCTCCATCCTCAGAATAATGCATTTGGACGCCAAGAACCCAGATTCTAAGGTCATTCTGGGGGTCAATTCTTATCTGGCTATAATACATTGGTCTTGGGTTGGTTGAACTCATCTTCTTCCATGTTTCTCCTCTGTCTTCTGAGCGGAAAACCCCGCCCTCTTTGTTCTCCACTATTGCGTAGACAATTCTTGGGTCTTTTCTGTAAATATCCAGACCAATCCTTCCAGTGTCTCCTGATGGTAGCCCTTCTGTTAATTTTTTCCAGTTTTCTCCTCCATCTATTGATTTGTAGATTCCACTGTGGGGTCCTCCCCCAACAAACCCATAAGCTGTTCTTCTTCTCTGATAAGCAGCTGCATAAAGAATGTTAGGGCTCTGATGGTCAATAGCAACATCTGTGACTCCAGTATCTTCGTTTATAAACAAAACACATTTCCATGTTTTCCCCCCGTCAGTGGTTTTGAATAATCCTCTTTCCTTATTAGGACCCCAGAGATGACCAACTCCCGCGACATAAACAATATCGGGATTTGCAGGATGAATTACAATCCTTCCAATATGGTGGGTTTCACCTAGTCCCATGTGCTTCCATGTTTTTCCTCCATCGGTTGACTTATAGACACCGTTTCCCCATGAAGAACTCTGACGATTGTTTGCTTCTCCTGTTCCAACCCATACAATATTTGGGTCTGAAGGAGCAATGGCAATGTCACCAATGGTGCTAACAGTTTCATTGTCAAAAATTGGCTCCCATGTTATTCCATTATTTTCTGTCTTCCACACTCCTCCTGAAGCAGTTCCAACATAAATTATATGAGGCTGATCCTCAACAACTGCAAAATCATCTATTCTTCCACCCATGTTGGCAGGTCCGACGTCCCTTAAAGGAATCCCTTTCAGAATTGTCTCATCAATCGAGAGAGGTTTTGGCTTCTCCTTTTTAGCTGAAAAGGAAAAGGAGATAACCAATAAAATTGAGAGAAAAATTAAAACTATTTTTTTCACATTAATTCCTTTTCTCATAAAAACCTCCAATTTTTTTACGAATCTGAATAAATTTATGTTTCAAAATAAATAGCTAACAGCTCACGGCTTATAGCTATTTGGTAAGGTTTTACCTGTTACCTTCATGGAATAGTTGAGGAGGATGTGTCATAATAATCTTCAGTTTTTTAAAATTAGAAAAAAGTTGCAAAAAACTATTCAAAATGGAATGTTTCGCCATAATGTAATTTGTAATATTCATCTATCTTATCTGGAGGTGAGGATCAAGATGAGAGGAAAAAACATTATCGAGACGAGCGGAAAATGCGAGAAAAGCAAGGTTGATTTAACTATTTTTGCCAATAGCTAACAGCTGTTAGCTCTCGGCTCAAAGCTTTATTTACCAGAGGTTGTAAACAAAGTTTATTGAAACTGACCTTCCTTGCTCCTCCCTCGCATCAGGATCAGGTCTTCCTTTGTAAGTCTTGTTGAAAATATTTCTAACACTCACGAAAATCCTTTTTGAGCCAGAATAATATCCACCATTAAAATTGAAAATGGAAAAACCTGGAATTGCTATTTCCGATGGACCGGGTCTGTCATGCTTTCTCTGGGCATAGCAGGTGAATTCTCCCCAGAATCTTCCCTTCCAGAACCTGCTTCCCACAAGAATTGACGGAGGGGGAACATCATTCAGAGGAGAATTCCTGACCTTGCTTTCTCCTTTAATCCAGTGAAAATTCGAGAAAATTTTAAAGCCAGAAACTGGAAAACATTCAAGTTCAGCCTCAAATCCTTTTAAAGTTCCTTCACTAAGATTTCCGTAAGTGTAAATCTTCCCTTTTTTTCTATATCTTTCGACGAGATTTTTCATGGAATAATTGAAAAGATAAATACCAGCAAAGTAATTATCTCTCGCTATTTTCAGTCCTGCTTCAATGTTTTTACTCTTTTCAGATTTTAAATCAGGATCCCCAATAATAAATCCTCTTCCTGTTATGCCCGTGTAAAACCTCTCTGAAAGATCAGGAACTCTGTAAGCTGTTGAAACATTGGAGAACAAAAAGATTCCATTTTTGATTTCAAAGGAAACTCCCAAAAAACCGGTTAAAGTATCTTCCTTCACATTGTTTTTTATTGAAGGATCTGAGACATCGGATTTCAATCTGAAAAAGTCATTTCTAATTCCTGCAACTATATCAAAAGGTTTAAATCCCCAGTAATCAATAGTTAGAAAAAGTCCTGCATTTCCAAAGGAACCATTTTTTACTGATTTTTCCTCTGTAACACTAATTAACTCACCCTTTTCAGAAAAATTCCTGTAAATGTTTATTGCATTGCAATTATTTCTCAGAAATGAGTCAAGACCAAATGATATTTTAATTTTTTCAAAAAGCTCTCTGCTAAATGATGCCTGAAAACTATGGTCAATACTCTCTGTCCTCGCAAATGTTTCGCCTGATTTATATACCATCAGGCTTTCTGTCAATGTCTCGAGGAAATTGGGATTAAAAGAAAAGTGAATGAAAAATTCACCAATTTTTAGCCCTTTCTCCCTCCAGTTAAAAAATACAAGATTGTGATTTTCTCTTGGATAATATGTAGGAGCAGTTAGACTATCTATAGTTGGTTTGCCTATATCGATTCCTCTGCTTAAAAGAAAGCCAAAATTTAAATCGCGATTTCCATCTTTATGCCCGAAACGAAGGAATGTATTGATTCTACTAAAGTGGGACATGGAAATTTTTTCTTGAGGAGATGAATAATCTTCAGCATCAACAAAATTTACAGAAAGGAAAACTCCTTTTTTCCCGAATCTTTTTCCAATTTGCAAACCACCCTTTTTCTCCTCCCCATTAAAACCATATTTTAAATTTAACCTTCCTTCAATTCCTTTTTCAGGAAAGTTTTTCATGAGGGTCTGAATAACTCCACCCATTGCATCAGAACCGTACTGAACAGATAATGGACTCTTTACAATCTCTATTCTTTCAATCTCTTCGGGATCAACGAATGAGGCATTTGGACCAGTCCTTCTATCACTGAAAACCCTTGCATTCTCTACCAGAAAAAGAAGTCTTTTCCTTGCAATTCCTCTAACTGCAGGAACTTTTGAATACCCTCCGCTACCAATACTTGAAACTCCTGAAATTCCTGTTAGAATCTGCTCAATTGTTGGATCTCCCTTCTCCTCAATAACATTTTTTGTCAGGACTTTTTCAGTAACAGGTATTTTAAGGGATAGCTCAGGATACCTTGTAGCGGTAACTGTTATCTCCTCTCTTTGCATGATAAGAGGATTAAGAACAATTTTGAATCCCTCCTCTTTTAATGGAAATCTGAAAATTAACTCCTTTTCATAGTGGAGAGGATGGGAGATTCTCAACCTTACTGGCTTTGTCTCTTCAATTTCAAGGACACACTCTCCATTCTCATCAGTTATACAAACTTTAACAAGTCCATAAATTTTTACCTCAGCATTTTCTACAGGATTACCATTGGCAGTTAAGACTTTTAATCTTATTTTAGCTGAAAATAGTGAGCCTGCAAAAAAAAGGATAAAAAAGAGAAAAAATATTATTGCTTTTCTCATTCCTTTCCTCCATTATAAAAATACGAATAGGAATCGGTTTTGTTTACAATTCCCTTCTTAATCCTTTCTAAAAACCACGATATAATTTATAGCATTTTCAAGATTTTCCTTTGATATCTCAAAATCTTTATCTGTTATACTCATTATCTCTTTCTTCTTAATTAACCATAAAATCTCATGTAGGACAAATCTCATGGCTTCGTAAAGAACAATCTGAACCTTTTTAGGAAGCAACTTCATCAATCTTATAAGCCCCAAATAATAAATTATATCGTAAAGTTTAAACATTGTTTTCCTATAAGATACAACACTCTTTGTAACATTGAATAAACCGTATAACTCGTAATTTTCTCCAAAATGTTTATTCATGAGCTCCTGTATTTCTGAGAGATAGAACTCTCTAAAATGATAAGGTTCAAGGGGGACTTTATAAATTCTTTTTAAAAATGAAAGGGCTCCAGTTCCACCTTTTTTCAAAACTCTTTTCATCTCCCTGAGATAACTTTCATAATCTTTCACATGCTCTATCACTCCCATTGAAATTACGGATTCAAAAATTTCATCAGGGAAATCAAGTTGTTCCGCATTCATAATAAGGAATTCAATATTTTCTTTATTATAATTTTTCTTAGCAAGTTCAATGGATTCCGTTGAATTGTCAATCCCGACTATTTTTTTTGCCTTCTGGCTCAAATAATATGTTCCAAAACCTTCACCGCAACCAACATCAAGAGTAAATTTATCTTCCACAAATTGCGAACAGTATTTATAAATAGCAAGTTCTCTCTGAACCCTTGGATTGGTTTTCTTATCCTGTGGATAATCCCTTTCTCCTGGAAAAATTTTCATACCAGAACTCCTTTTAAAATAAAAAATAGGTTAACATGCAGAGGGAATTATGTCAATGTTAGGCTGCTTCAAAGATCTAAATTTGAACTCTCGGTAATCAAAAAGAGGTTTCAGGAAGTTTGCGTGTTCTCCCCTCTTTTCTCCTTAAAAAGGTAGGGCTGTAATTCTTCGCCTTTTTCTGTCTCAATCTTTCCGTTGAAGGAAGCTCCTTCTTCAATTGAAATTTTTTTACATCTACATTCAACCTCAAGTTTTGCATTCTTTCTAATTTCAACATTTTCCTTTATTTCCAGTTTCCCTATCATACTCCCTTCAGCAATTAGATTTTCCGCTCTAACTTCTCCTTCAAATTCACTTCCATCTTCAAAAAATATTGTTCCTTTTACTGAGATATTCCCTTTCATTTTTCCCTTAAAAGATATGTTCCCTTCACCTTCAATTGTTCCTGTGATTATAATTGCTTTTCCAATACATGTTTCAAAATTTCGGTCAGATATTCTTCTATCCATTTTTCCACTCCTTTAATTATCTCAAGATAATAATTTAATTCAGAAGAAATCTCTCAAGAATTGCCCTTCTAAAACGAGGGGCATAAATAAGTTCAAAGGTATTTTCTGAGCCAGGAAAAAGATTTAAAGCAACTTGTTTAACTCTTTTCATTATTCTGAGAGCTTCAAGAAGGGACAATTCTGATTGATAAATCTCTGCAATCGACAAATCCACAACCAGTCTCAGATAACGAATTTTCATGTTCTCAAGCTTGATCTTTTCATTCCTGTCCATAGTCAAAATGATTTTATCACTTAAATTTTTATACTTCAAATGATAATTAAAGGCGAGACAAGCGAGAAAGGCAAGACATGCAAGACAAGTTCAGAGCAGGCTTGTAGCTGGTAGCTCATAGCCATTTAACCATTTGTTTGTGAGCTTGTAATTTTCCGCTTGCATCATGAAGCATTGGTTATTGATAACCTGAATTCTGGAATTGACGAAAAGTGAGAAAAATGATAGAAAATAAAATGAGCCCCTGTAGCTCAAAAGGATAGAGCGTGGGATTCCTAATCCCTGTGTTGGAGGTTCGAGTCCTCTCAGGGGCAATTAAAATTCTCCTTATAAAAATTTCTTGCCACTATCCAGCCGATGAAATCTTAATTTTTTAAGAATTTTTCAATTATAAAATCTACTAACTTGGTTATTTCATCAAAATCGAATACAGGGACATTTGAATCGAATTTTCTGTCAGATACAACTGCGATCAGGTTCTCATCTTTAGTGCATAAAAGCTCCTCATGCAAATCCGTTCTAAATACTTCAATTTTCGGGTATAAACTCTTCTTAAATCCTTCTGCAAGAACTAAATCAACGCCTTCAATGAACTTTTCTATTAGTTCATCAAGAGTGTGCTCTTTCTCCACATCCTTTATTAAAGCAATTTTTTCTGGAGACGGAATCAAAACAAAAGAAGCCCCTGCCATTTTATGTCTGTATGAATCCTTACCTTTCCTATCTACATCAAATCCGCAGACATTATGTTTAACTGTTCCTGTTTTGAAGCCTCTCCTTTTCAACTCAGGAATCAGCTTTTCTATTAGAGTAGTTTTTCCTGTGCCTGACTTTCCAACAATGCAGATTATAGGAATTCTTGAGCCGTTCATAATCTATTTGAAGAGGTTTTGAGTTTTTAAAACAAACAAAATGCCTTTTACTATAGAGTTCAATTACTATTTTATATTTTAAGTTTTTAAAGTGTCAAGCATCGTAAGAATGCTTTTGACAATTCAAGTTTGAAAGTTTATAATTTCTTCTAAAAAAATATTGAGAAGAAAATGAAGAGACGGTTGAAAAAGAAAATTAAGGAAGATGAACTGGCAAGTTCTTTGAAATGGCTTACAAAATTTTTCAAGGAAAACCAGAGGGACATTCTAATCGGTTTTTTAGTTGTTGCTATTGCAGTTATTTGCTTTTTTGGCTACAAGACATATTCCCAGAGTATCGTCAACAAAGAAAATGTAACCCTCGGAAGATTTGTCAACGGGAACGCAAATATCTCACCTGAAAAACTTCCTTCCCGCTGGAGAACTTTCGGGCATCTCAAAGTAGCTTCAGACCTTTACTCCCAGGGAAAGATGGAAGAAGCTCTTGATGAAATCTCAAAAATCAAATCCAGTAAAAAAGACATCTATTATTACCAGTCCTTGCTTTTGAAGGGAGATATTCTTAAAAGCCTGGGTGAATATAACAAAGCAATCGATGAGTATAAAAAGATTACCCTTGAAACTCCAAAAGTTTTCCCCCGGGAGCTCGCTATTTTGAGAATGGCAGTTTGCTACAAAGAGATGGGAAAAAAGGAGGATGCAATTCTCGCTTTGAGGAGAATTATAGGAGAATTTCCCAATTCTCCCTACCTCACAGAGGCGGAAGATCTTCTTGGAAGGCTTCAGCTCCAGAAGTAATGTCAGAAATTTTTAAAAGAGTTATAGTAATAGTCCTTGATGGCGTGGGAATTGGAGAGACTTCTGATTCCCATCTTTATGGTGATGAGGGAAGCGACACACTCAGAAACCTTAACAGAGTAAGGTCTTTAAACCTCCCCAATCTTTCATCCCTCGGTCTTTCAGCTCTTATTCCTGAACTGGGAAAAATGGATAATTTATCAGGCTCATATGGAATAATGCATCCTAAATCAGCTGGAAAGGACTCCACTTCAGGTCACTGGGAGTTATTTGGTGTAATTCTTGAAAAACCCTTTCCTGTCTATCCTGAAGGCTTTCCCGAAGAGATTGTAAGAGAGTTCGAAAAAAGAATAGGAAGAAAAGTTTTATGGAATAAACCCGCTTCAGGAACAGAGATAATAAATCTTTTCGGAGAAAAGCATATTAAAACAGGTTATCCAATTCTTTACACATCAGCTGATTCTGTTTTTCAACTCGCTTGTCATGAAGATATTATTTCAAGGGAAGAGCTTTATGAGATGTGCAGGATAGCCAGGGAGCTTTTGCAAGGAGAACATGCGGTATGCAGGGTTATAGCAAGACCATTCAAGGGTGAAAAGGGAAATTTTAAAAGAACTGAAGGAAGGAGGGATTTTTCTCTGCCTCCTCCATATCCTACTCTCCTCGACAGGATGCTTGAAAAGGGGAAAAGGGTTTTAGGAATAGGGAAGGTGAAGGATATAATGGGAGGGACAGGATTCTCTGAGGTCTTTCCAACAAAGGATAACAGAGAAGGGATGGGAGAAATCAAGAGAACAGTAGAAAAAGAGAGTTTTTCCCTTCTTCTTGCGAATTTGATTGATTTTGACATGGTATGGGGACACAGAAATGATGTTGAGGGTTTTGCAAAGGGGCTTGAAGAATTTGATTCCTTTATTCCAGAGATTTTAGAAGAATTGAAAGATGAAGACCTTTTAATTATGACTGCAGACCATGGAAATGACCCAACCACTCCCAGCACAGACCACTCAAGGGAAGCTGTTCCAATCTTGATTTACGGGAAGAAAGTGAAACGAGCTGTTTTCATTGGAAATAGGAAATCCTTTTCAGATTTAGGTAAAACTATCGGAGAAAATTTCGGAATTCATATGGATAATGGGAAGAGCTTTCTCAATCTCCTATTTGTAAAGAGTGCGAGAAGAGGAGCTTTCTAATTTTCCATTCTATCTTTCCTTTTTATTGTGATAGAGAAGATATTTTGAGTATTCATGGATTGCCTTTGCAAACTCTGCCATTTCCTTTGCTCTCTCAGGGAATTGATTTTTTAAATCCACTGACTTTTCGTCTTCGCAGTTAAACAAACTGTAGGAACCATAAGGTTCAACATTTACATAAAAATTGTCCTGAATTAATCCTATCCTTGGAGGAATTCTAAAAGGAGTAAAGGTAAAAGCAAATCTATTTTTAATGTTTTGGTCAAGGAGATCCCTTCCAAGGGTTTTATTGAGATAGGGTTTTCCAACTAAACTTGCAATAGTAGGTAATATGTCTATTGAGCTTGCCACAAAATCTATCCTTTTCCCTTCCTTTATAAGGGAAGGGGAATAAATTAGAAAAGGAATGTGAAAAGGACCGAAAGATAGATCACCAAATCTTTTATCGGATGAACCTCCAGATGTTCCGTGATCTCCGAAGATAACAAAAATTGTATTCTTAAAATATTCCTCCTTTTCTGCAAGGGAAAAATAGTAACCGAGACAATGGTCAAGGAATCTGAATCCATTGTATTCTTTTAAAGAGTAGAAGCCATTGGATTTAAGTTTTTTTTCATCAATATTTAGACTGACAAATCCCCTTGAATTTTCCGGGATTTTGAAAGGTCTGTGATTTCCTGAAGTTAAAATTATGGCAAAAAATGGTTTCTCTGTTTCCCTTAAAACCTCGTTTGCCTCCATGAATAAATCAGCATCTGATATTCCCCAAACATCAAGCCTTGGTGAGCGAAAGAAACCTTCCTCAAAAATTTTAATACCATCAATGTTTGAGGATAGAACCCCTCTTATATTTCCCCAGCTTGCACTTCCTCCTATGAAAAATAATTTTTTATAACCTTCAAAATAATTCAGAATTGTTTGCTGGTCTACAATTTCAGGGTGCCATGAAGCATATCTTTTCTCAGTAACATCTGGAATACCTGTAAGCCATGAGAATATTGAACGGGATGTGTTTTCCATGGGAGTGTAAAATCGTGTGAATAAAATACCATTCTTTGCCAGTCTGTCAAAATTTGGAGAAGGATTCATTCTGTTTCCAAGAGCTCCCACTTTAAAACCAGCAAAGGTTTCGAGAATTATAAAGACAATGTTCGGGTTTCCGCTCACTTTTGGATAAGGATTGCAATATCTTTTAATTGTTAAATTTTCAAGGTCTGGATTTAATCCATAATTTTTAGCAATTAGTGGATAATATTTTCTGACTTGTTCGATATTATAATCGACGGGATTGCTGTATAGGGTTGCATAAAGGTAAAGGATTGGATTAAGAGATAGAGAATTTACAAAATTGTCAGTAGTGAAAAAGGCATCGCTCCATCGGAGAGGGAACTGGGATAATCTTCCGTAAATTACAATAATTAAAAAGATTATTAAAAAGAGATGGGAAAAAACAGATACTATTTTATTTGAGACAAAACTTTTTTCAAAAATTGAAATAATTTTTCTCAAAAGTTTTGAGTATAGGAAAGAACCTATGATTATCAATGGGATTACAATTATTACTGGGTATGTCTGGAGGACCATTTTTACTGAAATATCTAAATTCTCAAGCTCATTTATAAGGGTTGCATTGAGCCTGGACTGAACATAACTGTAAACTCCGAAATCAACAGAATAAAGAAAAACTATTATTCCAATTAGAATTGAAAAATACAAAACCCAGATTTTCTTACCAAATTTAGATTTTGTAAGGCTAACAAAAGGAAGCCAAGATAAAAGGAAAAAAGGGAGGGATATCCAGGCCGAGAGCCTTGCATCAAACTTAAGCCCTATATAAAGAGCTTTGAGAATAGTTTTAGAGAATAAGGGTTGATCCTCAGGCTTGAAGTAAAGGAGAAAGGAGATTCTGAAGATTAAAAAGATTAAAAGATTGATTGAAAATATTGAAAGGAGAAATCTAAGGCGAGGTGGAACCCTTTTTATAAAGAATTTCATATACTTCATTCTTAAATTATTAAGGATATTGTTTAACAGAAAATTTGTCAACAGGCAATATAGTTTCAACCTCTAAAAATTCTCCTCAGTTCATATTTTCAACTTTTAGTTAGTATGCTATGCTATTTTTTGAAAAATCTGACCTATTTTTAATTCACAAAATGGAAGCCCTGAATGTCAAGGTTTGCAAGTCCGAACTCCTTTGCCCACTTAATAGCGTCGCTGTATTCTTTTCGTGTTATTCTTCTTGCAATTTCAGGATAGGAAAATGCTTTGTAGGCTGGTCTGTACTGGGACATAATGTTTACATATGTTTCTTTTGGAAGATTGTTGGCTATCCATTGAAGAAGCTCTTTTGTTCCACTTACATTATTTGGCATGACAAGGTGTCTTATCATTAACCCCCTTTTCATTAATCCATCTTTATCAGGCTTTGCAACCCCTACCTGTCTGTACATCTCAAGAATTGCTATCTTCGTAACCTCTGGATAACTTTCAGCTCCTGAGGAATATTTAGAAGCCATTTTGGAATCTGAATACTTAATGTCAGGCAAATATATATCAACAATTCCATCAAGGATTTTCAGTATTTCTAATCTTTCCCATCCAGAAGTATTATAAACCAGAGGAATTTTCAATCCCTTCCCTGCAGCAAGATCAAGAGCAAGGACGATATGCGGAGAGTAGTGGGTAGGCGTGACAACATTTATATTGTGGCAACCCATTTTTTGAAGATTCAACATCATTTGGGCAAGTTGTTCAATCCTTGTTGGAGCTCCTTTCCCTTCCTGACTTATTTCCCAGTTTATACAGAACACACAGCGAAGGTTACAATGGGTGAAAAATATTGTTCCTGAACCATTTTTTCCTGAAAGGGGTCTCTCCTCTCCAAAATGGGGATGATAAGCAGATGTCATCAATTGAGATGTTGCACCGCAAAATCCCTGTTCTCCTTTTAATCTATTTACTCCGCATTCTCGTGGACACAACCTGCAACTTTTCGTTATCTCCCATAGCTCTTCTCCTCTTTTCTTTAATTCCCCTTTTCTGTGAAGCTTTAAATAAGATGGTTCAAATTCAGAAAACTTATCTCTTTTAGTTTCCAGAGGAGTTTCATTGAGATTTCCACCCGGCTTGCAACCGGAGAATAAATTAAATAAAGAAGTTATTCCAGGAATAAAAGAGAAAAGACTTATCTTCAGAAAATCTCTTCTTGACCTTTTCATTTTTTTCCTCCTTAGACCTACTTTCTATATATCAGATTCTTTTATTCTCTTCAACTTTAAGATTTCTTTCTAGCTTTTGCAAATGAACTGCCCAAGAATTTTAATAGAAAAATTGCTCATTTTCTTCTAAAAAATAAGTTGAAACAAGTTATTGGATTCTGGTATTAATATAAATGAGGTGAAAAATATGCAAAAATTATTTTCAGAAGAGTTTTTGAGTTTGTTTGTGGGCTTTATGATTCTATTCCCTTTGTCAATTCTGACCCAGGAGCTCAAACCGATTAAGTTAAATGAACCTAATAAAAAGCGTGGACTATCTGTGATGGAAGCCCTTTCCGTTCGAGCTTCGGTAACAGAATGGTCAGAAAAAGAACTAAGCCTTCAAGAACTTTCAGACCTTCTATGGGCAGCTAATGGTATAAACAGACCTGAGAGTGGAAAAAGAACAGCTCCTTCAGCCCAGAATGCTCAGGATGTAGATATATATGTGTTTACAAAGGATGGAGTCTATCTTTACGACCATAAGGCTCATTCTCTTGTTCCAGTAGTCGCTGGAGATCACAGAACTCTTGTGTTTATGCCAAGACCACCGAGAGTAGGAACAGGAGAACAACCTTATAAAACAGAGCAAAGACTTGAGAGTCCTCCATCCTCTGGAATGCCTGCTCCTCCACCTCAAGTTTCACTTCCTCCAGTCATTCTTCTTCTCGTCTCAGATATTTCAAGATTTCGTGCTGGAACGCAGGAGCTTAAACTGGAATGGGCAGCAATTGATGCTGGGATCGTATCACAGAACATATCTCTTTTCTGTGCTGCAACAGGGCTTGGCACAAGACCGAGAGCTTCCATGAATAGAGAGAAGATCAGAAATTTACTGAACTTGAAAGAGACTCAGTTTCCATTGCTAAATCATCCCGTAGGGTACAAAAAGTAAGGAGACTTCAAAAAGGTAGAAATTTTAAGAGGAAAAGTTAAAAAAAGAAGCATTTTCATTTAAAAATATAGAGATATATTTACAAATAACAATTTTTGTGTTTTGGAATTTTTCACTTCTATGGAATTTTTTATCTTTCATTTCAAAACTTGACTTGAAAGAAACTTTTTATTATTCTTTGAAAGACAGGAGGTTAAAGATGAGATTTATTTCTTGGATCTTAATCATTCTGGCAGGTCTGGCTTTTATAATCGGTTTGATTGTTAAAGCTCTCAACACCCAGTTTCTTGGATTTCCTCCATTGACTATATGGAGGTTCACAATTGCGTGTCTCGGCTTTGCTATTGCCCTTACACTAATGGAACTTACCAAGAGACCACAATAAGCTAAAGATGAAGTTTTTCAAGCTGATTTTCGTATTTTTCATTATAGTTTTAAATTATTCAAACATTAGTTCTCAAGAAAGACCCCCTGCTGTTAGTGGAACTTTTTATCCTTCTGACCCCGCTGAATTGAGAGGGATGGTTGAAAAATTCATTAATTCTGCCATAATCCCTGAGCTTAAAGGAGATATTCGAGGCATAATTTCTCCCCATGCGGGTTATATTTACTCAGGTCCAGTTGCAGGTTATGCTTATAAGGCTTTGAAAGGGAAGCATTTTGATGCTGTTATAGTCATTGGTCCATCTCACAGAGTGGATTTTGATGGCTCAGCAGTATACGGAAAGGGATATTTTGTAACACCCCTTGGAAAATTAAAAATTTCTGAAGAAATTGCAAACGAACTAATTAATTATGACAAATCAATAAGTTTTAACGAGGAAGTTCACAGACTCGAACATTCTGTTGAGGTCCAGCTCCCCTTTATTCAGGTTTGCCTTGGAGATATTCCCATTATTCCAGTAGTGATGGGAAGACAAACCGAAAGAAATATCAGAATACTTTCCGAGGCTCTTTACAAAGTAATATCTGCGAAGAATGTTCTCCTTGTTGCATCTACTGACCTTTCCCATTACTATCCAAGAGATATTGCGAGAAGGGTTGATCTTTTAACGAGATCGTTGATTGAAAAATTTGACCCTGAACTCCTAATGAATGAATTTCACAGAGGAAGAGCAGAGCTATGTGGTGGAGGACCTGTTGTTGCGGTATTAATGGCTTGCAAAAGAGCGGGTGCAAAGAAGATTGTTTCTCTTTCATATAAGGATTCGGCAGATGCAGTTCCAATGGCTAATGTTGTCGGTTATTATTCTGCGGTTATCTTAAACTCAAAAGATACTAACCAGAAATCAGAAGAATTTAATCTGAACCAGGATCAGAAAGAGAAGCTTCTTAGAATTGCAAGGGAATCTATTGAGCTTTTTGTTAAAGAAGGGAAGATAGCTTCGTTAGAAGAAGATGACCCGATTTTAAAAACAAAGACAGGAGTTTTTGTAACAATTAATGAACGTGGGATGCTGAGAGGTTGCATAGGATTTACAGAACCTATATTCCCTCTCTATGAGGGGGTTCAGAAAGCTGGCATTCTTGCTGCCACTCAGGATCCAAGATTTAGACCACTTTCTAGGGAAGAACTTCCTTTAATTCATCTTGAAATTTCTGTCCTCACCCCTTTGAAGAAGATAAACAATGTTAAAGAAATTGTCGTGGGAAGACACGGAATAATGATTTCCAAAGAAGGAAAGAGAGGTTTGCTTCTTCCACAGGTTGCGGTTGAACATGGTTGGAATCGAGAGCAATTCCTTGACCAGACATGTATCAAGGCAAACCTTCCCTACGAATGCTGGAAAAAAGATGCTGAAATCCAGATCTTTGAAGCAATAATCTTCGAGGAGAAAAACAAGAAATAGTAGTTATTAGAATTTAAAAGAAAGATTTCTCTTAAACCTATGTGTAGATTGATTATTGTTTCCGACCTATGAAGTGAAGGGACTCGTGTTATTCTTTCTTTTAATATTCTCGTATAAAGCCTGCAATCTCCAGGTAAAACCATATTCTTTACAGGCCTCTTAGTTTTGAATTATAATTTAATCTTTTTACTTTTAACTTTTCTATGGTGTGATATGCATTATGATACATTAATGTTTAACTTTTTCCTTTTTCCTTTTAACTTTTTCTCGGGGGTGTTATATGGATTATGATGTAATAATAATGGGTGCAGGTCCTGGAGGGTATGTTTCAGCCATAAGGCTTGGGCAATTGGGGAAAAGAGTTCTTGTCGTTGAAAAGAAATATCTGGGAGGAGTATGTCTAAATGAAGGGTGCATCCCTGCAAAAGCCCTGATTCACGCTTCCCATTTAAGGGAAAAATTGAGTTATGCGCGAAGAGAAATGGGACTTATTGTTAATGACGAAAGTTATGATATTCAAAAGCTGAGGAGCTGGAAGGATAGGGCAGTGGAGAGATTAAAGAAGGGTATTGAGACTCTTTTCAAAAATTACAAAATTGACTATGTGAAGGGAGAAGGTTGTCTTTTAGATAAAAACAGTGTAGAGGTAAGACTTCAGGACGAGAAAAGAGTTTTTACTGCAGATTTTATTATAATTGCCACTGGCTCAAGACCGCTCCTCCTTCCAGGTTTTGAAATCGATGAAAAATTGGTATGGACATCAACTCAGGCAATTTTCCTTACAAAAATTCCTTCCAAACTCTTGATTCTTGGAGCAGGAGCAATTGGTCTTGAATTTGCTTATGTGTATAAGAATCTTGGCTCGGAAGTTGAAATATATGAGATGATGCCTCAGATTCTTCCTGGAACTGACAGGGAAATGGCTGAAGAATTGAGAAAGATACTGAGCAGAAAAGGAATTAAAATTTTCCTCAATGCTAAAGCAGCTGGAGTGGAGAGAAGAGAAAATTCAGTGGATTTGATTGTTGAAATCGATGGAGAATTAGAAAGGAAGGCGGGAGATACTTTGCTTATTGCTGTAGGAAGGGCTCCCGTGATTGATGGAATTAAGGCAAAAGAAATTGGCTTGAAAATTAATGAAAAGGGATATATATTCACCGATAATCAGATGAGGACATCCATTCCGAATATTTTTGCAATAGGAGATGTTACTGGACCTCCTTTCCTTGCCCACAGAGCATCAAAGCAGGGAATTGTTGCAGCAGAAGTAATTGCCGGTCTTGATGGCAAGTTTGAGCCTAAAGTTATTCCTAGTGTCGTTTATACAGAGCCTCAATTTGCTTCTGTTGGATTGTCCGAAGAAGAGGCAAAGGAAAAAGGTATGGAATTTTCCGTGGGAAAATTTCCCTTCATTGCCAATGGTAAAGCAGTCAGTCATGGTGAGACTTCAGGATTGGTGAAGATAATTGGAGATTTAAAATCCAAAAAAATTCTTGGTATTCACATTTTGGGTCCAGAGGCTTCCTCACTGATTGGAGAGGGTTTATTAGCCATTGAAATGGATGGTGATATCTATAAACTGGCAGAATCCATTCATCCCCATCCTTCTCTTTGCGAAGTTATAATGGAAGCGGGAGAAAATTTCTTCAAAAGAGCAATACATATAGTGAATTAATTAAGTTCAAATAATCTTATTGTGAGGTTTTTTGTGGCTATATGTCAAAAAGTGCAAGAAGTATACCAAGAATGATGGAAGGAAGCCAAGAAGCATCCTTTTAGCATACAATTCCACTTTCTTAAATAAATGATTGCTTTCAACCCATCATTCACTTACGAAGTGGAATAAGGCTCAATCTGATAAATTTTTAAGGAAAATCATTATGAAGAGGCCGAC
Source organism: uncultured Clostridia bacterium (assembly GCA_964531645.1). Classification (GTDB taxonomy): domain Bacteria; phylum Acidobacteriota; class Aminicenantia; order JBFLYD01; family JBBIMS01; genus JBBIMS01. Next base: position 32,622 of record CAZHEF010000015.1, on the reverse strand, counting down.
GAGTATTATAAAGAAATGAAAAGCGAAATTTACGATTTTGCCTTTTTTATGTAATTCAGGAATTAGATCAGATAAAGCGATATAAAGGAATCCACCAGCTGCAATGGGTGGAACTAACGGGACAAAAGTTTTCACTACCTTTGCAAAGAAGAATGTGCCCACTCCTCCTAAAATTGCAGTTAAAGCTGAAATAAAGTTGAAGAAAAGAGCTTTACTTCTTGTGAATCCACCGTAAAGAAGAACTCCAAAATCTCCTATCTCCTGAGGTAGTTCATGCAAAAATACAGCAGTTGTTGTTGCAATCCCAAGATTAAAATCAAGGAGATAGGCTGAGGCAATGGCTATTCCATCCACAAAGTTGTGCAACCCATCACCTAAAAGATTCAAATAAGCAAAAGCATGAACTGAACATTCCCCATCATGACAGTGTCGCCATCTAATTATCCTTTCCATTAAAAAGAAAATGAATATTCCTCCTGTCACAAGTCCCATGGAAAGATTGGTAGAATCCAAATCTTCCATTGATTCCGGGATTAAATGGAAAAAAGCACCTCCAAGAAGAGTCCCTATCGAAAGGGAGACAAAAAGAGAAATCAATCTATCAAAATGTTTTTTATTCAAGCTTATAAATAAAATTCCAGAAAAGGACAAAAGGCTCACTAAAAAAGCAGAGAAAATTATGTAAAACAAAGATTCCATTTCAGGAGACAAAACTAAATTTCCCCCTTCTGAAATAAGGAGCTTTCAATGGGAACATTGAACTGAATATTTTTAAAATTTATTTCCATTACTTTCTGACCATCCCTTGAAACTGTTATTTTCATTGGAGTTAAAATATCTAAAACTTTTGAATAATTATCAAGGAAAATCTCTGTTTTTGATACTGCTCCTGTTTCAGGATTCAGAGAGTTGAATTCCTGTTTTAATGGAATAAAACTTTCCTCATCGAAATAGAATATCATCCACTCTCCTTCTTTATCGGTTAACTTTACCGCATAAGCGCTCTTTTCACCAACCTCTTTCAAACCTATGAGCTCAGCTTTTGTCTCCTGTTTTTTATAATCGAGAAGTATATTCATTCTCCTTTCAGAATTTTTAAAGTATGAAATCCACTCCTCTGGAAGCTCCTGAATCTTACCCCCTTGCTTCATCCATCCTTTCTGTCCATCGTAAACTGTTACCGTGCTGAAAGAGTTTACTTTATCTTCTATTCTCATTCTAAGAGGGTTGTATTCAATATAAGTAACCCTTTTCCCGTTTACTACATTACTTCCCACATAAATTGTGAGGTCTGCCTCCATAATACCACTGGTAACAAATTTTAAAAGTTCTTTTCCACCTTGAACAGAAATTGATTTTTCTATAATCTCATCTACTTTCAAATCTTTCTGAGCAGAGAGAAAAGATGGGATTAAAAAAATTAATAGTAATTTTACCATTGTAGCGCTCAAAGCCCTAATTTTGTAATTTCTGGCTCCTTTTGAATTTTCCAATTTTAAATTTGACTTTTGAATTCTTGAATGTTTCTTCATTTTATGCTCCAAACTTTTTTAATTTTAATGCATTTGCAAGCATTAGTAAAATTGCATCTTTAGCATAGAAAATACCAAGGGTGCCCTTTCTGCATTCCTTTTCGGTAAATCTTTCTGAGCCACCATGCCTCTCCCACTTTGAATAAAGAAGGAATGGATTTGGATGCCATGAATGAGCCTTTAAAAGCGATGGCGTTGAATGGTCGGATGTTATAACGAGAACATCAGGGTTTAAACTTAAAATTTCTGGAAGGATTGAATCAAATTCTTCTATTATCTTGATCTTACTTTCAAAATTTCCATCCTCACCATAGGAGTCAGTTTTTTTGACATGAAGATAGAAAAAATCATATTTCTGGAAGTTTTCTTTTAAAGCTCTGTAAAGTTCATTCATATAGGGTCCTACATCAATAACATCCATACCTACTATCCTTGCAAGACCTTTATACATCGGGTAATGGGCTATAGCTACAGAAGTTAAAATATACAAATCCTTCATGGAAGGTATTGTGGGATATTTTGAAAAACCTCTTAAAAGAACTGTGTTTGCAGGATATGAGTCTTTGAGAATTTCATCAACTTTTTCAATGAAGGAATTTGCAACACTCGCTGTGAATTTAGCATTTTCTGAAAGGGGATTTGCTTTCTTAGGAGGTACTCCCTCTTTTTGAGGGTCAGCATCATCAATTTCATCAGATAACCCTTTTCCTCTCATTATAAGCACAAATCTGTGCTCCTCACCGGGATAAAGGATAAGTTGAATCCCTGAGATGGGCTTCATTTCAGAATTTATTTTTTCACAGAGTCTTTTACACTCTTCAGAAGGTATTCTTCCTGCTCTTCTATCAGCAATTTTTCCATCTTTTAAAGTTGCAAAATTCCCTCTAACTGCCACATCTCCTTTCTCAAGTTCTATACCAAGTCCGCAAGCTTCCAGAACACCTCTTTTAATTTGATATTTTATAGGGTCATATCCAAAAAGGGAAAGATGGGCTGGGCCACTCCCCGGAGTAACCCCTAAGATAACAGGGATTGTAAGTCCGCAAGCAGATTTTTTTGCAAGTTCATCAAGATTTGGCGTCTTTGCTGATTCAAGCTCTGTTTTTCCATCTTTTGGTATTCCACCAACACCATCAAGGACGATAAGGACGATTTTTGATTCTGTTTTCTGAACTATTTCAGTTAAAATTTCCTCCATTTAATTTCCCTCTTTTTTAATTTTTTCTATTAATCTCTCATATTCCAATGGATGCCTCTCCCTGAGCTTCCTTATGGTTATTTTTCCAGTTAGCCATATTTTACTCATAGGGAAAGACTCGGGATTTAAATGAACATTATACATATGCCAGATAATAATTGCAAGAAAAGCAAGGATAGCTTCATAGGAGTGAATGATTCTGCACACATCGTATACCCACAGAGGAAAAATGGAAATTGTTATTTCAACGAACCACATTGCTAAGCCTGTTAGAATCATAACAAAAGAACCCCAGACAACCGCCCAGTATTCAAATTTTTGTCTGAAATCGTATCTATCATATTTAGGAAGCTCATTGAAAAGCCAGTAAAGATTTTTCTCAAAGAATTTTGTAAAAATTCCCCTTCTATTTAAATATCTTGTAAAACCAAAGTAATGCATGAATGTCTCAAAGGCATCCCTTACATCCTTCCACTTTGGAATCATTGCCCTGAAAAATTCCCTTCCATCCTTTGCAAAAATTACATAAAAAATATGAAATACGGAAAGACCTATCAGCATAACTGCAGAAATTCTATGCAACAAGCCTCTTATGTAGAAAGCAACAGGTGAGCCAAATGCTACCCTCCAGAATTTCCACTCAAAAAAAAGGACAGGGAAACCTGTTATTATCAAAATTATGAAAGAAATCATTAAAACAATATGTTGAACCCTTTCTGCAAGGTTCATTCTTTCTATTTCAGAATTATCATTGAGCAAATCAATATTTTCCACTTTCATTTTTTACTCCTCTTGAGGCCTCTTTTTATTCTGGCATACAGTTCCACTGAAATGAAAATTAAAAATCCTCCAATTATTACTGAAATCAATATTGTATAAAATTTTCTCACTATGTATGCCCAGATATTCTCCCTTTTTTCTTCCCAAACATGGACTTTTCCCTTTGCAAAGTCCTTACCAGCACCTTTGTGGCACTTCCCGCAGGTTTTAGAGAGATTATCAGGATATGTTGGAGATTTTGGGTCAGAAGATCTCCTTATATTATGATAATCGTGACAGCTTGCACAATTTGCTGTTCTCAAATCGCCATATTTCGTCGCAATTCCATGATATGATCTTTGATAGGTAAGAACCTGAAAGACTGAAAAGCCGTATTTCCTTGCAAGTATTTCGTTTGCATGACACTTTCCACATACCTCTGGAACCTTTGTATGATAAATTTTTGATTTTGGCTTATCCGCAGGATAAATATCATGCTCGCCATGGCAATCAGTACATACAGGCACATCGATATTTCCTTTCAAGAAACTCTTGCCGTGAACCCCTTCAAGAAAGTCCTGCAGAATGCCACGATGGCACTTATCACATAGGTAAGGAATATTCATTCTGAATACAGGCGAATCCTTTGAAGAGACAGATTTTACATCATGGGAGTCATGGCAGGAGACGCAGGTAGCGGAGCAAATAAGGCCTGATTTTTCGAGAGATTTTCCGTGAATGGAGTCCTCAAATAGCCTTATAAACTCAAAACCTCTTTTAGTTTCAACTTTTTTTAGATGGCATTCCGTGCAAATTTCAGAGACATTAAGGGGGTAAATATTTGACCGAGGCTCATCCTTTTTTAAAATGTAGTGCGATCCATGACAATCTATACATTCAACTTTTCCCTTGTGGATACTAATTTTAATATTTTCAAAAGGATCGGAATGGCACTCTGAACAGTTAACTTTTTTTAGCTTTTCGGGATGAGGGAAATCCTGAAAACCTTTTAAATCTGAATGGCAATCAATACAAGTAATTCCCGCCTTTCCGTGAACTGAAATTGAATAATCTGGCTCCTTTACAAAGAGTAAAGGCCTCTGAGGAGTTTTAATATTTTCATCTCCGTGGCATGAAAGACAATCGGAATTTTCCCGAGAAAATGAAGTTTTTGAGAGGGAAATGATAAAAAAAATTGAAAGAAAAAAATAAATTAATTTTTTCATTTCCTCCTCATGACTTTTAGCCTGTGGATTATATCAGGAACAACCCAGATAAATGTTATTACGAGTATTATTATAACCAGCCAGACAAGAATTACTTTCAGATAATAAATACCTTTAGACTCTTTCCCATAAATTCTGTGAATCTTTTGATTTGCGATCTTTTCGGGCATTCCAGGATGACAACCTTTCTGACCGCAGACATCTTTTAAGTTGGCGGGATGTATGGTGGACTTCGGGTCAGAAGCAGGAAGGATATTATGAACTCCATGACAGGAAGTGCAGTTGGCAACTGCTTTATAGCCATAACCTATCGCAATTCCATGGATACTCTCTATAAATGAATCAACTCTATCCACTGGCACACCGTATTTTTTCATAATCTCAGGTTTTGCGTGGCATTCAGAACATGTGTCTGAAACTTTTAAAGGAGAAATTTTTGCATCTTTGTCGTATGGGAATTTTATAGAATGTTCACCATGACAGTCAACGCAAAGAGGTGCATCAGGATTATTTTCTAAAGCCTCTCTTCCATGTATGCTCTCAGAATATTCCTCAAAAATCTTAATATGGCACTTTCCGCAGGTTTTAGGAGAACTTGCCTCTGTCGCTGGAACACCTTTAATGGTATGAACACCGTGACAGTCGGTGCATACCGCTGAAAAATTGAGCAAGCCATCCTCAAATAGACCTCTTCCATGAACACTTTTCCTGTAATTGGCATAAGGCGTTTCCTTATGAATATTAAATTTCAACACAACTGTCATATCTTCGTGGCAGGCGGAGCATGTTAAAGGAATATTCATTCTGTAAGTGGAAGAACCTTGATCTCTCGAACTTCTTATATTGTGCTTTGTGTGACAATCCCAGCATTTGGCTGCTTCCCTTTCACCTCTTTCAACTGCCTTTCCGTGAACACTGTCCCTGTAAAAAAGGGGACTTTCGTCCTCTCTTCCCTCCTGATGGCAACCAGATGTGCAATTTATCTCAGGAATAATTTTTTCGTGTCTGTTATCAACAAGCTTTACATTTTTGTGACAATCTATGCAGGAAAAATAACCATGAGCAGAGTTTTTGAAAACATTTTCATTTACAAAAAGTCTATCTTCCTTTACTATTTCTTTACTTCCATGACAGCTCAAGCAGTTCTCAGTGGCACTAAGAGAAGAGGCTAAAAATATAGAGAATAAAATAAAAATTAATGGCTCTGTGACCCTCGTAAATAAATTAATGGGATTTTTTTTGTTTTTCATAGGAAGATTATACCACTTTCACATTAAAGCTCAAATCTCTTATTAGAAACAATATTTTACATCAAATAATTTTTGACATTTAGTTTTTTGTTTTGTAAATTTATTTATGCATTTCAGAAAAATTGTTTTTTTCTTTCCAATCTTTTTCCTTCTTATATCCGTTTTCCCTTCTTCTGAACCTGTTAATTTAATAAAGATCAAAAAAGAAAAAGTTGAGGTTCTCAAATCTTTAAATTTAAAAATTGTTGAGGAGCTCGATAGCTGTTACATCGGAACTGCCACTGATAGACAAATTTCTGCTCTCAAGAGCTTCAATATTGATTTTTCAATTCTAGAAAGGGATATAAATGATAAAAATTTCTTTCTTGTTTATTCAAAAAAGCTTTATGATATTGAAAGATTGCGACTTTTCGGAAATGCTATTCAGCTTGAAGAGAACACAATTCTCTTCTGGCAGTTTAAAGGAGAAGAAACCCTTATACCTCCAGAATTCCAGAGAAAACCTCTATCGATGGACTCAATTACAGGCTTCCTGAGAATCCCAACAGAAATTGAAGTGGTTGAGGAATTAAAAAAGGAAAATGAAATTGTTCATCTGATTATAAGTGAGATCTCAGAAAGTAATTTAATTTATCTCATTGATACCCTTCAAAAATTTCAGACAAGATATGCATCGATAAAGAATTGTGAGGATGCTGGGGATTTTATATATTTTTATTTTAAAAATTTAGGACTTGAAACTTGCTTTCAAACTTTTAACTTCAGAGGTTATACATCAAGGAATGTAATAGCTGAGAAAAAAGGACAAACAGCCCCTGAAGAGATTTTTTTAATATGTGCCCATTACGATTCTACATCCAATGTCCCTACAATATTTGCTCCCGGAGCTGATGATAATGCCAGTGGAACTTCTGCTGTTCTTGAGTCTGCAAGAATACTTGTGAAATATCCCCTCGATTTTACAGTTCGATTTATTTGTTTTTCAGCAGAGGAATGGGGGCTTTACGGAAGTAATGCATACGCTTCCTTTGTAAGGGAAAGAAATGAAAAAATTGTTGGAGTTTTGAATTTTGACATGATTGCCTACGCTGACAATGTTCCAGAAGATATCGAAATAATTGTAAATCAAAATTCAGAGTGGCTTGCTGAAAGGACGATTCAGTCGTCGAAAACATATTATGATTATCCAATCAGAAAAATTGTAAGCTCTTCCTTCGTTTACTCTGATCATGCATCTTTCTGGCAAAAAGGTTATCATGCTTTCTGTGCGATAGAAGATAACCCTATCAGAAATCCTTATTATCACACAACTTATGATACTCTAAATACATTGAATGTTGACTTTCTTAAATCTGTGGTTAAAGTCGGACTTGCCACTCTTTCAGATCTTGCTCAACCAATAAGGGAAGGTTATCCTGAAACGCCCAAAGGGCTTAAGGCAAAAAATATTGTTTATAAATCCCTCTTCAATTCAATAAAAAACATTCAACTTTCATGGTATCCAGTTGATGGTGCAATTGGCTACAATGTTTACAGAACAACTTTGACCCATCTGAACTATCAAAAGTTGAATAAAATTCCAATTTCAAAGAACTCCTTTGAGGATAAAAACCTTAAAGCGGGAATCTCTTACTTCTATGTTGTTACAGCTTTGAACACAGCGGGTCTTGAAAGTAATTATTCTCAGGAAGTAGGGATTTCTTCGGAAAAAGATATTTCCAACAAATTCCATTTCTTCTTTCACCCTTTTTATCAGGAATGATGAAAAAATTTTTTAGATACATTTTCTATCTTTTTTATTCTTTTGTAGCCTTCTCCTTCCCTTTATTCTCTTCCGATAATTTCAGAATAGGCCTTCTTGCTGGATATTTCTATCCCTCCCAATCAGAGTTCAGAGAAATTTATGGGAGTGGTTTTCCATTTTGCATTTCCTTTTCTTTTAAAATAAAGAACAATTTCTATTTATCTTCTGGATACGAATCAATAGATTTAAAAGGGGAAGCTCTTGGGGAAGGAGAGGATGAGTATCCTCTTAAATTCAAAATGAGAAGCATATCCATTTCACTCCTTCACAGAATTCAATTCAGAAAAATAACTTTGGCTGTTGGTGGGGGTTTAAGCAGAAATTTTTTTAAGGAGAGATGGGAGACCCTTCCAATTCAGTATTCAGGCAGGGAAGATGGTTACCACTGCTTTGCAAACCTCGAGATTCCTTTTAAAGGAATTTTCTCCTTTATAACTTCCTTTAAATACGAAAGGATTTTCACAAAGAAAAGTGCATTTTCAAAAAAAATTGACATTGGTGGATTAAAAATGCTTTTTGGAATTTCGGCAAAACTGATTTAAAAATAAAAAATTTTGACTTGATTATTTTTTTTATTCTGTTAAAATTTTGCATATGAAAAGTTTTTATTTCCTTGAAATTAAAATGAAGGAGATTAATGAAGGATAAAGATAAAGAAGAAATAGTAAAAGAAAAGATTGATGATTTAAATAAAGTTATTGAAGAGCTTAAAAAAAGAGAAAATCTATACAGCAAGTTAATAGAGCTTTCTCCTTGTGCCGTAATTATTCATTCTGAGAGGAAAATTGTTTTCGTCAACAAATCGGCTCTTAAATTATTAAGTCTCTCAAAAGAAGAAATTATTGGAAGAGATTTCCTCGAGCTTATAAATCCTGATTTTAGAAAGATTGTCATTGAAAGGATGGAGAAAATAATCAAGGGAAAGAGTGAAAATCCTCCATTGGAACTTGAGATCCTTGATATTAAAGGAAAGGCAAAATGGGTAGAAATTTTTGATGGTTATATTGAATTTAATGGTGAGCCTTCAGTGTTTTCTGTAATCATAGACATTTCTGAAAAGAAAATGGCAGAGGAAAAGTTTAAAAGACTTTTTACCAATATTTTCGACGGCGTCTACGAAAGCACTCCAGATGGGAGAATCCTCACGGCAAACCCAGCTCTTGTAAAGATGCTCGGATACAATTTTGAAGAGGAGCTTCTTTCAAAACCCCTTAGAGAGCTTTATTTATATCCTGAGGAAAGGGATTATCTGGTGGAAAAGATTGAAAGAAATGGAGAGTTGAGGAGTTTTGAAATAAAACTAAAAAGGAAGGACGGGAGTATAATATATGTGATAGACAATTCGAGAGCTGTAATGGATAGGTCAGGGAAGGTAATTTTTTACGAGGGGACTCTTACAGACATCACGAAAAGAAAGATTGCGGAGGAAGAATTGAAAAAAAACTATGAGAAATTAAAGAAAATAGTGGAAAGTGTTATAAACGCAATGGTAAAAATGGTAGAAAAAAAGGATCCTTATACTGCAGGACATGAAAGACATGTTGCAAAGCTTGTTTCAGCCATAGGAAGGGAGCTAGGTTTTCCAGAAGATAAGGTGGAGGAGATGAGGATGACCGCGCTTATTCATGATATAGGGAAAATGTTTATCCCCTCGGAAATACTTGTAAAGCCAGGAAAGCTGACCGAGGAAGAATTTACCTTTATAAAGCTTCACACATATCATGGATATGAAATTCTCAAAACCATTGATTTTCCCTGGGATGTTGCTCCAGTGGTTCTTCAGCATCATGAGAGATTCGACGGATCGGGTTACCCTCAGAGGTTGAAAGGTGATGAAATTTTAATGGAAGCAAGGATTCTTTCCGTTGCAGATGTTGTCGAGGCAATAACTTTCCACAGACCATATCGTCCGGGACATGGTGTAAAGAAAGCCGTGCAAGAAATAGCTCAGTTCAGAGGCACACTTTATGACCCCGATGTCGTAGATGCCTGTTTGAAATTATTTAAAGAGAAAAATTTTAAATTTGAAAATAAAATTAATTGAAAAGTCTTAAATTAAACTTTACAGCAGATAGCTTCTTTCTTCTTTTCTCGCCAGTCTTGCCCGTCTCGCCTTTCTTGCTTTTTATAAAGCTCTTCTTATCGGAACAGGGGTTAAAGAGAGAATGAACATCAAAAGTGCAATAAATGCAAGAAATTTCCTTTTTCCGCCCAGTGGCTCCTCCTCATAAACCGGAGGATGTCTTGTTCCAATAATAATTATTATTCCTGCCCAGAGTAGCCATCCTTCCCAGAATATAAAACCCATTACAATAAGGATAAGGACAAATATTTTCCCGAGGAGTTCTGTCTTCTTTCCTATTACTGAATAAAGAATATGCCCCCCATCAAGCTGTCCGATAGGAAAAAGATTGAAAGCAGTTGCCAAAATTCCAAACCATGCTGCAAAGGCAATTGGATGAAGGAGAAGGGTAAACTCAGAGGGTGTATTTGGATAGAATATTTTGTAAATTATCTTCATTATCAAAGGTTCTCCCAGATAAATTCCCTCTCTTACCGGAAGGGTAGAGACATGACGGGATAATTTTATTCCGTAAATGATAGCAGGAATTGCTACTATGAAGCCTGATAGAGGTCCGGCAATCCCGATATCAAAAAGAGCTTTCTTGCTTGTTATGGGACTCTTCATTCTTATAACTGCGCCGAATGTTCCTATTAGTGTTGGTGCTGGAATAAAATAGGGTAGGGTGGCGTCAACTCCGTGAATTCTGCTTGATATATAATGACCCATTTCATGGGCTAAAAGTATACCCATAATTGTAAGGGCATAGGGAAGTCCATAGAGATATGTAAGAGGATTGGAAAGGAGCCTTCTTAGAAGCTCCGGGTCTTTCGGAATCTTTTCGCCGAGATAAAAGGAGATGTAATAGTTTGTTCCAACAAAAATTGTTGTTATAAGAGTCGCAAAGAATAAAATTATGTTTAATTTGTATTTTTGTTTTGGGGGTCTGTAGATATACTTTTCTTCAGGTCTTTCTATTCTTTGAAGTTCTATTATCTTTTCTTCCAAATCAGTGTATACTCCCGGTCTTTTTAATTATCTGGTCTGCAATGGAAAGAAATATTGAAGAGGTTTGACTTTCAGGATTTTGCTCAATAACTGTAATACCACCGTCCGAGATCAGTGGAAGAAGAGGGTCAAGGGGGATTTCTGCGAGAAGGGAGACACCTAATTCCATTGAGGTTCTCTTTCCTCCTCCCGCTCTGAATAGCTCTATTCTCCTTCCACAATGAGGGCATTGAAGATAACTCATATTTTCTACTATTCCTAAAACATTTGCTCCTGTCTGCTCAAACATTCTGAGCCCCTTTCTTGCATCCATAAGAGCAACATCCTGAGGTGTTGTCACAATTATAGCTCCACTTATGGGAACTGTCTGGACAATGGTTAGCTGGACATCTCCAGTTCCTGGGGGAAGATCAACAACTAAATAATCAAGCTCACCCCACTCCACATCCCTCAAAAACTGTTGAATTGCCCTGTGAGCAAGGGGACCTCTCCATATAACAGGAGTGTCGGGTCTGAGGAAAAATCCCATCGAGATGACTTTTAACCCATTCCTTTCAACAGGAATAATTCTCTCATCTTTGAAATCAGGAGTTTCATTGGAAAGTCCTAGCATAAGGGGAACATTGGGTCCATAAATATCAGCGTCGAGAATTCCGGTTTTAAATCCTTTATTTTGGATAGCAACTGCAATGTTAACAGCAACTGTTGTCTTTCCAACACCACCCTTACCACTTGCCACAGCAATGATATTTTCTACTCCAGTTATTGGAAGTTTCTGAAGCTCTGTATTTTCTTGTTCTCTCTTTGTTTCCATTTCAATTTCAACTTCTACTTTGCTTCCAGGAAAGGAATTTGATAGTTTCTCAATAATTTCATTCTTTACTGTCTCTTTTATTTCTTCGTTCTTTGTAAACTTCCTGAGAAGAATTTTTATTCCTTTTTCATCAGAGAAGATTTCTTTTATTAAACCAAAGGAGACAATATCTCTTTCATATCTAGGATAATTTATACCTTTTAAAATTGAAAGGACTTCTTCTTTTTTCACTTAAAAATTAGCCTAAATTTTATAATTTATAGCTTTTTTCTTATAAAGCTGGCTCTTTACCAGGATAAAGCTTTTTGAATTTTTCAATAAGTTGCTCTTTTGTTTCCTGATGAGCTGGGTCTGGCTTAATGCAATCTACAGGGCAGACCTGGACGCACTGGGATTCAGGAAAGTGTCCTAAACATTCAGTGCATTTGTCAGGGTCAATAATATAAATGTTGTCACCCGCAGTGATTGCCTTATTCGGGCACTCGGGCTCACAGGCACCACAATTAATACATTCTTCAAGAATTATCAGAGCCATTTAAAAACCTCCTTAATTTAATTTTATTTTTAATTATAACCCAAAAAAGAGGGAATGCAAAGGTGAGTTGCCGAAGCTATTTACTTGGAATTTCCCTTACTACAATTGTCTTTGTTAGCTGGTCGTGGACAAGTCTTCGCGAAAAGAGATATGGAAGGAGCATTCCAAGACCTGCTGGGAGAATTAAAGCGATAAGGAGGATAGAGCGAATCGCTGATTGAAAAATAGTTGGTGGGAGTCCACTCTCCTGCTGAACCACTCTTATCTGAGTGAGCCAGTCACCAGGTGTTCTACCCTTCCACAAAGTCCAGAAAAGGGATAGATAGATTGCAAAGATTATCATTTCTATTCCTGTCAGGTAAAAATAATTTAATTCAAATACAGGTTTGCTTTCCTTTTGCACAACAATTTTTCCGGGCTCAGCCTCCACCTGACTGACAGGTGTTTCAAGTTCCAATTTTTTGTCGTATGCTTTTAATTTGCCTGCAGGTGTTGCCATTTGAACCAAAGGTTTTGACTCGTCAGGTTTTGGAAGTTCGGGAGCAACTTTTATTAAAGGATGGGTGAGAATTCCTGAGACAATGCCGAGAGAACTCATAAAAATTAGAACATCCATATAAAATGAGATCAATCTCCTCCACCATGGAGCTATTTTAAAGGCTGGTTTTCCATCGTCTGTGGCTATTAGAGGGCTTTTATCTTTATAAGGAGTAGGAATTGAATATATTCTTACAGAATGCGGGAAACCCTTAAATTGAAATGGAATAAGAGGAATTGCCTCGTATTCGGATGTTTTACTTATTCGATAAGCGTCTTCTGTTATACATATACATCCACCCTTTACAGACTGGGATAGCCGGAAAACAAGATTGACAACATCTCCGTGTATGTCTCCTTCATCGTCAATCCCAACCTCTCCAGCATGTATTGCTATTTTTATTCCGGGTCTTTTTATCTCTTCTGAAAGCTCAGAAATTGAATTCTCCTGTAGAGATTTTCCAGCATGGACTGCCTCTGTTACAGTGTTGAAAGTGCAGAGAAAGCCGTCACCAAGGATTTTTATAATTTTTCCTCCATGTTTTGAGACAATTTCTTCAACTCTCTTCCTGTGTTCGTTGAGAAAATTCTCAAGAATTTCTCTATCAGTCTGATAGGAAAGTCCGGAAAACCCCTCAAGATCTGTTACTAAAATGGCAAGAATTTTTCGCTGCACATAATTATTTTAATTCCGATTTTTTAAAAATCCAATTAATGGGAAGAAAGCCTATAAAAGGTTCAAAGTTATTTTTCTTTCTATTTTTATAACGGGCTCAAACTAAATTTTAAATCTCCTACATTTTCAGCTTGGAAATTTTCTGTAGTCAAGTGCAGAAATGGTAAGAATCGAGGATCTTTATTATTCCAGCCAGATTTTGACAATGGATTCCTCGTCTTCAAGAAGGAAAAGTTCCATTGAGCCAATTCTTTTGAGGTCTTCGATAATTTCCCTGAGATCGATTTTGGTCTTTTCATTTCTTATCCTGCAGTTTTTGCTTGATTTCAATATTGTTTCAAGGAAGGGAAGGTAAATTTTAATTTCTACATTTTCTTTATCCCTTCTGTTTTTATCAGCAACACAAATTTTTAGCCACTTTGCTTCTTCCAAAGATTTAGATGATATTAAAAAATCCTCAGCCTTTACCATCTTTTTAATAACTTTTAAATCTTCCTTGTCAGAGGATATTCCTTGGGAATGGAATATAAGAATTAATAAAAAAATTCCCGTAAGGAGGCATTTAATCTTTATTTTCTTTGCTCTGGATTTTGCCTTTTGACTTTTACCTTTTGAATTTACTGTTTTTATACTTTTCATACTCCCTCCTATTCTATCCATATTTTAATTATTTCATTCTCATCGTAAATTTCGAGGATTTCAGCTTTTTTCATGTTCAGAAATTTCTGAAAAATTTCGTATAAACTTCCACCTTCTACCTTTTTCCCATCTATTTTTACATCAGCTTTTATCTTGGAATCAGGTTTAGACAGTGCCTGAATTGCAAGATTTGCAAGATCCAGAGGAATTTTAATTGAAAGTTCCTGTTTACCTGTGCTTTTTTTTATTATAGTTATTCTCAGCATTTTTATTTTATCTTCTCTCTCAGCTATGCCTCTTAGCAGGTAAGGGTCTATTCTTAAAAGGGCAATTTTCGCCCTTTCCCTTAATTCATCATCCTTTTCCTCATTTAAAATTTCCTTAAGCACAGGGACAGCAAGATATTTCTGATTATTTTTGAAATAGCTTAGCTTAAATGCTGAATAACACCTCACAACTCTATTTTTACTATTGAGTCGGGATGTTATATTTTCGATATATTTTACATTTCCTTTATTGTAAAGGTCAGAAGAAAGGTCTATTATAGCTATCTCTGCCTCTTCAGCGAATTTTGCTCTTTCTCTTCTTTTGATATATTTATTAAAAGTATTTATCGCTTCCTCCTCCCTTCCTCCCTGCTCCTGGATACACTGTCCAAGATAGAAAAGAATGTCGGAGGAGGTCTCACTTTCTGGAAATTTTTTCAGAATTTTTATAATTTTTTCTTCAGCTGATTTCCATTTCCTGTCGAACATTAAAAGCTTAGCTTCTGAAAGTTCCATTTCCTGGAAAGGATAGATAGGGAAACAGAAGGATAAAAATATTATTAACACTATCTTTATTTTCTTATTGGTCTGCTTTCTCAAAGCTTCATCTCCTTTAATTCTTCTCTGATAAGCTTGATTTTAAGGAGCAGGTTTTCCTTATCAATGATTTTGAATATTTCACCTTTTTCACTATCCATCTGAGATTCCATAAAAATGAAGTCAAGTTTTGAAGCTATCTGTTTTGCATTGGGAAATTCCTGAAGGTGCTGATTGATGAATCTCTTTTTTAAAACAAGTTCCCTGCTTTTTTCTATATAAGGTTCGTCAATTCTTCCTTTCTCTCTTAAGCTCGTTAGAAGAAAAGCGCTATCCTCAAAATAGTTTAAAACCTCATCCCTTGCTGATACTTTCTCTATTCTTTCCACCATTAATTCAGGATTGTAATCAAATTTCTGTTCTTTTGAAATTTGGATTTTATAAATAAAAATTGAAAAGATTGCAAGAATGGCAATTCCAGGTATTAAATATCTTAGCAATAATGAATGGGAGAAAGGAACTATTTTTAAAGATTTTTCTGACTCTTCTTTTATTTTATTAATTATTTTTCTTTCTACTCCGGACCAGTCAACATTTTCCATTTCTAACCCAATCCTTTCCTTTACAATTTCTGAGACGGAACCAATTCTTTGGAGTTCATTGTAAAATTCTTTGCACTCTTCACATCCCTTTAAATGTTCTTCAATGCTTTTTTCTATATCTCTATTCTCCAGTAAGGCATTTAAAATATTTCTCTTTATCTTTTTACACTTTTTCATTTTTCCTTCTCTTTAATAATTCTTCTAATGTTATTTATTGCTTTAAAAAGAATTGATTTCACCCCTCCTTCTGAAATTTCCATAATCTCTGAAATCTCAGATAGCTTCATCCCATTGAAAAACCTGAGAGAAAAAGCAAAAGATTGTCTTTCAGGAACCAAAAGAAGAGCCTTTTCAAGAGATTCTCTAAGAGCCTCTCCTTTTCCATTTTCTTCTTTTAGCGTTTCTTTTACCATATTATCCTTCAATTCTCTTCTCCTTTTTGCTCTATAATGGTCAATACATACATTTTTTGTCACCTTCATAACCCAAAGTCTCTATATCTTTCCCTTCAATTCTCTTTGCCATTTTCCATAACCGTATAAAAACTTCCTGAGCAATATCAAGGGCTTCATCCCTATCTCTGAAAAATCCATATGCGACAGGGAATATTTTCCCTTTAAAGATTTGAATGAGTTCTGAAAATAGCTCATTCTCGCCATTTCTAATCCTTTCAAGAATCTCACCGCATTTTTCATTTTTTCCATCTGAGCCCATTATGCAATTATTCTACCTCATCCATATGAGAATTAAACTATTTTCATCCTTGACCTCCATCAGAAGCCCTGGACCAAATTTTGACAATTTCTTGAGGGCACGAAAATAAATGTCACAGTCCCACTTTGAATGAACTTTAAAATCCTTTGAAGGCTCGTCAGAGAAATCCTCAGTAATATCAACACAGAAGTTGAAAAGCCAGATTGGAACAGAAACTTTAACAATGTCATTTGATTCTTTATCATAAACAAAGATATTCAGGGAAGAAGCTTTTCTTTTCCAGAGGAAATCTCTTTCTGCCTTTTCGGCTTCTTTAATTGCTTTATTGAGATAGTATTCAGGGTTTCTCAAATTTTCTTTAATTTCGATGTAGCAAGCGCTTAGAATAAAAATAAATGGCAAAATTAATAAATTTTTCTTTATCATTTTATCTTCTCCATAAAAGATAAACGATTAGAAAAGATAAAAAGTTTACTTTTTATTTGTCAATTTTTCTTCTATAAAAAGCGAAAATAACCTTCAATGTCCCCACTGCTCAAGCCCATGCTCAACAATCATTCTCAGCTACTCAGGCTAAAATAAATTAATAGGGCAATACTTACATTTTTGTATACATTTGCAATTTCATAACAAATATCTTCGATAGGAGTAGTCCCCAAATCAAAAAAGGTTTTTCCTCTTTCCCATTACTACTTGCTGTTTTAGCTATACTCTTCCTCTCTTTCTATTGTCAAAGTCATTGTTTTACCCTTCATTTCTTTGATTTTTTGTTTTTGTAGGGTAAAATAAAATTGTGAAAGATTTGGAGAATATTTTAAAAGAAAGCATCGAGTTTTATAAAGAGCAGGAAAGAAATGTACTGGCTCGTCTTGCCCTTCTCCCAAAGGGGAGAATCAAGAAAAAAATCGTTAATAAGGATAGCTATTATTATCTTCAATACAGAAAATGAAAAAAGGTTAGGAAAAGAATTAAAGAAAATCAGGGAAGCTCTTACACTTCTTCGTCATAAGGCAGAGCCTGTTGCAGATTTGATTGAACCTCTAAAAAAAATTTTACTCATTTTACGAAGGGAGGTTTGTGGGACTCAGAAATTGAAATTATTGGAAGCTTGTGTTTTATTCTTTACCAGAAGTATTTACCTCTGGAAAAGTTTCCCCTGAAAACTCAAGATGTTGATTTTCTTGTTCCTTTACCCTACAGGGGGAAGCCTTGCGATATTTTTAATCTTTTAAAATCCCTTGGTTTTGAGGAATTTTTTAATCCTGACGATTCAATGCATTTTTCAAGAGGTGGATTAAAAATAGAGTTTATAGCACCAAAAAAAGAAAAGAGAAACCTCCGTTCATAAAGGAACTTTCTATCACACCCCAAGTTTTGAGATTTGTGGGTATTCTTCTTGAAGAATCAATTGTTATTACAATATCAAAAGGAACTAAGGTTAGAGTTCCTTCCCCTGCGTCATTTTTACTCCACAAACTCTTAATTGCCAGCCAATGGCTGAGAAAAGAGAAGAGAGAGAAGGATTTAAAACAGGCAATTTATGCTTCAAAATTTGTGCTGACTCAATCCAGTGAAAAACAGAAATTATTGAAAATGTATGAAAGATTCCCGAAAAGCAGGCAAAACAAAATAATAAAAAGTATAAGCCTTTCATACAATTTGCTCCCCCTGGAAAGACCTGCAATCCGGGCGCTGGAAAAATTGCTGAAATAAGTTTTACCCTACAAAATTCATTTTTAGATAGAAATGTATGGTAAATAATCCATTATGAAAAATCAAGGTGATTGCAAAATAAAAAAACAAAATTATAAAAGGAGAGAAATAATAGCTAATTTTTTAACAGTAAACTTTATTAAAAATGTAAATAAAGGAAAAAACAAAGAGCAGAACACAGCTCTCAATGAGCTTTATAATTCGATAAACCCTATGAACCCATAAACTCATCTTTCTTACTCGTCTTGCCTGTCTTGCTTTTCTAGCTCCTCTCGGCATTAAATTTCACTCTTTACATTCCAACAAACTTAGAGTAAAGACTCTTTGCGATTGAAGAATCTGAGGTTCCTTTTATTATTGCTCTTCCATCCTTAAAAATTGTTATTTCATAGTTCTCGTAAAAAAGTTTAACAAGGTATTCATTGAAGATAACTGTCCCATAACGTTTTAGATTTTCTACACTTTTTTCAATGTCAATGGATTTTGAAAGGGGTGGATTCACCTGTATTGACTCGTTTCCACAAATGGATACTGTTGAGGAAATATTTTTTCCTCCAAGAAATTCGAATTTTCCCCTTCCGCAGGCAGGACAATCCTCCTTTTTTAAATGAGATATTGGGATTTTTTCGAATTCATTTTTCCATAAATCAACAAAGAGAAGATCATTTCTCAAATCATTTTCATTTCCGGTCAAAATTTTCATTGCCTCTGTGCTTTGAATTGATGCAATGAGAACTGCAATGGGCCCAATGATTCCAACGGTTTCACATGTCAGAGAGCGATTTTCAAATTTATCATAAATACACCTTAAACAGGGAGTTTTTCCTGGAATTATATTGAATGTCATTCCATATGTGGAAAGACAAGTTCCATAAATCCAGGGGATGCCTCTCTTTACGCTTAAATCGTTGATTAAAAACCTTCCTTCCATATTGTCGAGTCCATCAATTATGAGGTCAACTCCCTCTGCAAGAGATTCTGCGTTTGCTGGATTAAAATCTGCAACAATCCCTTCAATTCTTACATCTCTGTTCATTCTGACAAGTTTTTTTTCCGCCAATACAGCCTTGGGTATATTTGAGGAGATGTCATCCTCATCAAAAAGAATCTGCCTCTGAAGATTTGTTATTTCAACAAAATCTCTATCAACAATTCTGAGTTTTCCCACACCTGCTCTAACAAGAATTGTTGCTATAGCTGAACCAAGACCTCCGCATCCGATTAGTAGAATGGACGATTTAAGAAGCTTTGATTGTCCTTCCTCTCCAATTACTGAAGTAATCATCTGTCTTGAATATCTATCCCACATAATTTGATTATACTTCTTAAATTTTAAGAGGAAAAGTTAAATGAAAAAATAAGCTTCTGAATAGCCAATGACCAAATTCCAACCGCCAAATAATAACCAATACTCCAATAACCAATTATCAAACATTAGTGATAATTGGAGTTTATCTAGAGCTTTGTTATTGGTACTTGGTAATTTTAAAGACTTGAGGTAGAAGAGACAATTTTGTAACTTATTTCATATAAAGCGAAAAAGTCAAATCCAGAAATAAAAATATTTAAATCAATCTTTTGGCCTTTTACTCCATTTTTCCGTAAGCTCAGTCCACCAGTTATGTAGGTCAACTTCCTTGCCATTTATAAAGAGGTTGGTAATATTAGTCCTTATATCAAGGGGATCTCCATCGCATATGAAGAGGTCAGCATCTTTTCCGGGTTCGAGGGAGCCAACTCTATTTTCAATTCCAAATATTTTTGCAGGGTTTATTGTTAGAGCTTCTACTGCTTTTGAATGGGGTAGTCCGAAAGCAACTGCCCTTGCAGCATGATAAGTCAGGTCTTTTGCAATTGCAGGACTTCCTCCCGAAGAAAAACAAAATAGAAT
Organism: uncultured Clostridia bacterium; assembly: GCA_964531645.1. Classification (GTDB taxonomy): domain Bacteria; phylum Acidobacteriota; class Aminicenantia; order JBFLYD01; family JBBIMS01; genus JBBIMS01. The sequence goes on along the minus strand of CAZHEF010000015.1, from coordinate 12,859 downwards.
ACCTGCTTCATAAAGTTTTAAAGGATTTTTAAAAGGAGCATCGTAGCCATCCTCTGGTTCTGACGGGAAAGTGTAAAGGTCTCCCAGTATTACTGGAATTCCAGCTTTTTTGATCTTGTCTGCAACCTTAAAGCCCTCAGAACAACCCTTGAATATTGCTTTTATCTTTTCCTCCTGAACAAATTTTATTGCAAGCTCAATATCTTTTTCTTTATCAACAGAAATTATAACTGGAATTTCTCCTTTCAGAACAGGTTCGAGAGCATCAAATTTTCTATTGGGGGGCGGCATTGGAACCTTCTTGTCAGATAGGGCAAGTTTTTTCATTTCGAGATACCTTCTTGCGTCTTTGAAATAGTTTTTCAATTCCTCAATAAGTTTAGAAGCTGCCTCCTCCTGAGTTACAGCCTGCTCTCCACCTTCACCCCTTCCAAATCTTGGAATTACAGGAAAATTTATAACTGAAGTCGCCACTTCCTTTAGAGCCATTTCTGAGAATGTCCATCCATCCATTTTCACAAGGGCAGTCATCCCTGGCATAGTTCCACCTCTGGGAGATACAAGAGCTAAAGTGGTTCCATTTGTTCTACCTGTTGCAAAATGAACAGAACTTGGATTTACTGCCCATGCCACACGAAGTTCAGGATTGAATTTTCCTGTCTCTTGAACATCGACAGTGCTTGGAATTGACGAGATTTCAATCAGACCGAGATAAGTGAAGCCATCTATAAATCCAGGGTAAACAAATTTTTCCTTTGCATCTATTATTTTAGCTCCCTCAGGTATATTTATCTCCTTCCTGATTGCTTTTATCTTTCCGTCCTCGATGAGAATTGAGCCATTTTCTATCCTCTCTGAAGTTACAGGGAAAATTGTGGCATCTTTGATTAAGATTAAATTCTTATTTTCCGCAATTAAAAAGAAAGTAAATACCAGAAGTATTGAAATTAAAATTATTTTTTTCATTGCCACCCTCCTTAAGCTCTTTTATCTTTCTTCACTGCTTTTTCCTTTTCTTCTTTCTTTTTCTTCATTTCCTCAAGATATTTTGCTCTGTCAAAGTAAATTTCACCATCAATGATAGTCATTTCACATATTGTATAGGAATCTAAAGGATGTCTGTTGAATACAGCAAGATCAGCGTCTTTTCCAATTTCAATTGTTCCTACCCATTTATCCACACCTAAAATCTTCGCAGGATTTATTGTAATCATTTTTATAGCATCGAGTTCAGAAATCCCTCCAAATCTTACTGCTTTAGGAGATTCTGAAAAAAGTCTTCTCATTCTTTCTGAATCGTCGGAACCCATGGCAACAAGAACTCCATCTTTTGCCATCATTGCAGCAGAGTAAGGCATTGTGTTGAAAGCTTCCCATTTGTAAGCCCAGAAATCAGCAAAGGTGGAAACAGCAACATTGTATTTTAAAAGTTCTTTGGTGATTTTATAACCTTCAAGCCCATGTTCAAAACAAACAAGCTTCACACCGTATTCATTGCAAAGCTTCATTATGGAAAGCATTTCCTGTGCTTGATATGCATGGCACCTAACCCACAAATTTCCTTTTAAAAGATCTGCAATGGTTTCAAGTCGAAAATCTTTTTTTGGAGGAACAGGTTCCTTTCCTTTTCCCTTCTTTTCTTTCCATTCTTTTAATTTCTTATTGTATTCGTCCCACCTTCTCATATAGTCTTTTGCTTCTCCAAATATTCTTCTTATCGATTCCTCAACTCCCATTCTTGATGTTGGATATCTTGGTGTTCCTGTTCCAGAGAAATTTGATTGTTTTGGATTTTCTCCGAGTGCCCATTTTATTGTTTTAGGAGCTCCTTTGAAAATCATTTCCTTTGCATTTTTTCCCCATCTTAGTTTTAGAACTATTCCCTTCCCTCCTATTGGATTTGCTGAGCCATGCATTGTGTGAATTGTTGTAACTCCGCCTGTTAGAGCATAGAAAATTGATATATCCTCAGGATTTATAACATCTTCAACATTCACCTCTGCAGTGATTAGATTACCAGTTTCATTTACTCCTCCTTCTATTGCAATATGAGAATGGGAATCGATTATTCCCGGAATCACCCATTTTCCATTGAGCTCTATCACCCTTGCTTCTTTTGGCGCCTGAATTCCTTTTCCTATTTCAAAAATCTTTCCATTTTTTATTAGTATATCTCCTCCTTTAATTTCTTTTCCCGTAACAGTTATTATATTGGCATTTTTTAAAAGGAGGATTGACTCAGAATATAGAAATATTGGGATGAATAGAATTAATAAAATTAAAATCTTTGCTTTCATTTTTCCTCCTTTAAGGAATTCTTTTTCCAGTAAATTCCATTGAGCCCATTTGACTTTGAACAGTTCCTCTCATTGTGTCTCCTTCAATCGCTGCTGAAAAGGTAAGATCAAGGCTCTCTCCGCCAACGGTTAACGAAAGAGTGAAGAAAATTTCATTGCCTGAGACTTTTCCTCCTGTGAATTCCGAAGTGCCAAACTGGCTTATGAATTTTCCAGATAATGAAGAACCTTCATGAATAAGTTCTAGATTGAATTGCATTGAGCCCATTGGAGATTCAAGGTAAATCTCCCATTTACCCGATACATTTACCTGTGGTGCTTTTCCTTCCTCAGGTTTTTTCTCCTTTATTTCAAATCTTTTTCCATCAACAAAGACATATTTTATTTTTGAATCCTTTGAGAATATATTCCCTTCCACAAGGACAAGATTTGCAATTTTTCCTGGCTCAATAGTTCCCAGAGCTTTTGAAAGATTTAAGAAATTTGCAGGTATTAGAGTGAGTGCTTTAAGGGCAATCTCTTCAGGAAGTCCATTTTCAACAGCCTTTCTAATCCCTTCTAAAAATTTTGAAGGCTCATCTGTTTCAATGGATGAGAATGCGAATGGTATACCTCCTTCAGCAACCTTAGCAGGATTCTTTGGATAAATCTCCTTTTCTGCTCTTTCTTTCTCTTCTCTTCCCGATCTTGAGTAAATACTTGTTGGAGGTGATTTATAACCTGCAGTTAGAATGAGACGACCATGGGAATTCTTTATTTCATTTATAACTCTGAATGCTTCGCTTCCAAGATCACTGATAAAATAGTTCAGTTTGAATTCTTCTCCCAAGTTGATTGCTCTCAGTATATCGTGCTGATTCCTGCAGAGAAAAACAACAGGTTTCTTTTCAACAATGAAAGAGTTTAGTATTTCAAGTTTCTGGTCGTAGGCAGGTCTTTTTATACCTGACATTTCCCTTTTCCATCTTTCTTTGGTCATATTGTAATAGAGAGTGTCGGTGAATACTTGCCTGAGAAAAGCAACAACTCCCATAAGAGAGTTGGGATAACCCCTTCTTCCAGGTGAAAATTTTATTCCAAGAAATGAGTCTGAGGGTATAAGAGCATTTTCTTTTCCAGTGTCGGTTAAAGAGAGAACTGTAGAAAGCCCTGTAAGTATTCCTTTATCTGAGATTATCTGGATAACTGTAAACCCACTGGAGTGAAGCTTTTCGAGAGATGCTTTGCTTAAATCTGCATAATCGTAAGCTTTAAGCTCTGGAGTGATTCCCCTTTCCTTTTCTGTTGGTTCTCCTGCAGTTGCTCCTCTTTCTTCAATTTTTTCCTGAGGTAATTTCAGAGGAAATTTTCCAAGAATATCAATCAAACCAGGATAGACGGTTAATTTAGAGCCCTCAATTATTTCAGCATCGGAAGGCACTGGAATGTTTGCTCCGACATTTTCTATCAATCCGTCCCTTATAACCACAATACCCTTTTCAATAGGAGCACCTGTTTGAGTAACGATTTTACAATCCTTTATTGCCCATATATTGTGAAGTTCTTCCTGAGGAAAGAGAAGGGGAAAGATAGATAAAAAGATGGATGCTATCAGCAGAATTCTTAAAGCTGAGATTTTCTTCATAAACCCTCCTATTGAATTAACATATTAATAATACGAAATAAAACAAACTTGGGTTCAAAATTTCGGAGAAAAAGAATTTTATTTTTTATACTAACCATTTTTCATTTACAGATAAGGTTTTTCAAACCAAAATTTTTGCACAAAGTGTAATGAAAATCATGCCCAAATTCTGTGCAATCAACCCATTTCTCTTTTCAGAAGAGGAATTTTAATTTTTCATCTACATATTTTTCCACAATTTTTGTGGAAATCTTTTGGGCTGTAATTGCTTTGCTGAAAAGAATTTGCATGATGATATGAAACCTCAAAAATTTTATTTATTGTAGTTAAGTTTTGTGAGAAAACTTCTGATAAAAACTTTTACATTTAAGAAAAATCAGATATAATATCCTTATGATGGATAAATTCAGAGAGGCAGAAAAAGTATTTAAGGAGTTGAAGGAAAAGAAAGAAAAGAGCGAGATTACAAGGGAAGATTTTGTGGCTGAACTCCAGAAGTTAATGATAAAGGATGAAGATGGAAGGCTGTGGGCTCTCGGAACATCTTCTGGGAGATGGCACTATTATGATGGGAGTAAATGGATTCCAGCAGAACCACCTTACTCGATAGAGAAGACCATTACATGTCCCTATTGTGGTTTTGAAAATCCTGAAAATTCTGTTATTTGTATAAAATGTGAGAGAAGTCTGAAGAGAGTTACGCTTACTTGCCCGAGATGCGGTAAAGATTTGCCAGAAGATTCCCAGATTTGTCCTTATTGTGATTATACTTTTGAAGAAAAAAAAGAAGAAAAGGAAGAAGAGATTGTATTGAGGGTCGGGAGTATAAAGGTGTTTACCTCAGCACTCTTTTTAGGTGGGGTAGGGTTAGTTCTTGGCATAATTCTTGGTGCACTTATAGGAGTTTTAGATTCTTTTCCCTTTTTTGATGTTCTTCCCCAATCTATTAGTGCAACAAGAGGACATTTTATGGGAGCTTTCCTGTTCGGCATTGGTGGAGCACTCTTTGGCTTCTTGTCTTTCTGGTTTTTCGGGATGGTAATCTCCCTTTTCACCAACTTTATCTTCTTTCTTTTTGGGGGTCCGAAGATAAAAGTTTTAAGAGAAGACTAATCGCAGAAGTTTAGTTTCCCCAGTAAAAATTAATTGCAATAGTCAAAATACAATGCTTAAATATCGACTTACAGCCTACAGCATTAACTCTTTTTCAGTTGTAAGCCGTGAGCTGTCAGCCGAGAGCTTTGAACTCTTGCTTTCTTAATTAATGTTTTGAATTTCCCAGGTATATTTTATACTGGCAACTTTTGATAACATTGCTGAAACTGAGCAATATTTTTCCTGAGAAAGCTCAATGCTTCTTTTGCATGCATCTTCTGATAAATTTTTCCCTTTAAAAATGTAGTGAATATTTATTTCTTTATATACTTTTGGATGTTCCTCTGACCTTATCCCATCTATTTTGATTTCAAGACCTCTTAGATCCTGCCTCTTCTTTTGCATTATGGATATCACATCCATGGCAGTGCATCCACCTAAGGCAATAAGAACAAGTTCCATAGGGCTTGAACCTTTATTCTGTCCTCCAGATTCAGGACTTGTATCTAATACCACTCCATGCCCTGATGATGCATATCCAATTAGTTGTAAACCTTCTACCATTTTTACAGTCGCATTTACTATTTTTCCGCTCATTTATTTTCCTCCAGAAAATTGGAACTTAATTTTTTATTTTAATACACTGGGTAGATTGATACAATAAAATATGAGAAAGATAATTTTGTCAATTTTTATAATATTTTTAATCTCTTGCAAGCCAGTAAAAGTTCTATTAGAAGAGAATATTTTGAAAATGGAACTTTCCACAAGAGTTGGAACAGCTCCTCTAATGATTGAGGTTAAATGTGAAATTGAGCCTTCCTTTAAAGAAGTCCCATGTCTTGATGAGGAATGGTATTGCTGGTTTGGTGAGAGTATTGTAACAGGAGATTATTTGAATAGAATCTTTGTTGAAAATGAATGTTATGATGACTCAATAAAAAGGAATTTTTTCGCGGATTTTACCTTTGAGACTCCTGGAACATACACAATAGAACTAATTTTGAAAAAGAAGAACGGTGAAGTATTTGCTCGCATCTCATCCATTCCTGTTATTGTTAAATCAAGATAATATAGCGCAGAAGAACGGAAGAGCTGAAGAGCAGAAGTTCTAAAAAAGAACAGATATTGCTCCCGAGCTTCTGCTCTTTCGCGCTTCTGCACTACCTTTTAGGGTCGGAGCTTGAATTTTCAAAAATTTTAGCTATAATTTAATCATGACAAGACCTTTAAGAATAGAGATAGAAGGTGGGGTATACTATGTATTTTCAAGAACCATAGAAAGAAGACATCTTTTTAAGGAAAGGAAAGATTTTTTGAAATTTATTTCTATTTTAAGGGAGGCAAAGGAAAGATTCGGACTGATTCTTTATTCTTATGCTCTGATAAGGGATTCTTATTATCTTGTTCTTGAGACACCCCTCGGAAATCTTTCAAGATCATTACATTTCCTGAATACCTCATACACAGTTTATTACAACAAAAAATATGGAAAGTCAGGACCTTTGTTCAGAGGAAGATACTACTCTTACATTGTTGATAAGGAAGAATTTCTTTCTGAACTTACAAGATATATCCATTTGGTCCCCTATCTATCGAAAGAGTCGAGAAGGCCTCAGAGGTATCCTTACAGTAGCCTCGGTGAATATCTTCATTCAAAGAAAAGAGGATTTGTTGATTCAATCACTGTCCTCAATTTTTTTTCCAGAAGAAAAGGAGATGCAAGGAAAAGGTATAAAGAGTTTATTGAAGAAGGGATAAGGGGGAAATTAACTGACCCAATGGAACTGGTAGTAGGAAGGACCGTGATAGGCTCATCAGAATTTGCGGAGGAACTTAAAGGGAGATTATGGAAGGGTGAAGAAAAGATTTTAATGAGGAGGTTAGTAGAAAAGGAAAAAGTTATTGATGCTGTTTGCCGGTTTTTCAGGATAGGGTTTTCAGAGTTAAAGAAAAGAAAGAAAAAAGATTTAAAAAGGCAAGCTCTAATGTATCTTTTGAACAGAAAGTCGGGCTTGAAGCTTGACGAGATTGGAGAAATCTTAGGAATTGGATATTCTGCGGTCAGTCAGGGAATTAAAAAATTTAAAGAGGAGCTTGAAAACAACAGAGAACTTGCAAGAAGTCTTAGATTTCTCGAAGAGAGATTGGCAAAGGTCAGATGAGAAGAGAATGTGAAAAAGACAAATTGCTGAGTGAAAATGATATTAATCAAAGGTGAGAAGAGAGTGAGTTTTCAAGCCTGACAGCTCAAAGCAGAAGAACTTTTTTGACTCTCCATCTTTCAATAACCCAATTATCTTTTTTTTTCGGATTTCCTACCAGCTCAAATTCAGAATCTGTTAAATTTTTTAAAGCGGAGAATAGAAGAGATGTAGATATGTGAGGAGGAGCATACCCTTCTTCAATAAGTTTAAAAGCGCCCTTTTCAATTGCTGGTTCCTTCATCCAGTATTCAAATTCTTTATCGTTTAAAGGGACAACCTTTGCATCCATTAAATAACCTTTCTTTTTCAGAAATTTAGCAAGAGAATTAACTATTCCAATAGGTTCTTTATTCTCAAATTCAATTTTTTCTTTTATCTCTTCAAATAGAATCTCTCCTGTTCTCCATACAATTTTCCAGCTTTCATCTCTAATTTTTTCTCCAATTGCTTTGAAAATAGAATATACAAAGGAATTAAAAAATTCATTATCAATAAATTTGTGCATTTTTTGTTCTCCGTTACTTTAGTTTTATTTTGTAAATTTGTTCTCCTGTTTTTTTGCCGGTAAATTTATCCCTTAGAGTTAAGGAAATAAAAATTTCTTTACCATCTTTACTCCAAGCACTCCTTGTTACAAGATAATGACTTCTTCCCCAGCTTTGCTTTGAAAAATCAGTGAGACGAGTGACAATATTCCCTTTCCTGTCCATAAGATATAGGTCCGTGATTAAATTTGTTGTTATAAAATTGTTTGGTTTGTTTTTATATTTTTTCCATGCATTGGAGAGCCTTTCTTCATAGTTTGAATCAAAAAGGTTCCCCATAAAAGCAACAAATTTTTGGTCTAAAGAATAAGAAGCTTGCTCCTCGTAAAAATTATTTGTTCTTGTAAGATTTTTTTTACTTATTACATTACCATTTCCATCAATTTGAGCTTCCCATATGTCTAATCTATATCCAGGGTAAGAAAGGTTTGAATAACCAATATCAGCTGCAAAAAGAAGATGATTCTCAAATGACCAATCTTGAGGTTCAAATATTGCTCCATCTTCCATAAAAAGAGTCTTAACATTTTTAAATTGAGGAATTTCACTATCCCAATTGATAATCCCTATTTTCATTACCCATTTTGCAAAGGGAAGTTTATTGTATGGTTTTGCTCCGCCGATTCTTTCTGCCCATGCAACCATATTTCCATCTTTTGAGAATTTTGGATACAAGACGCCAGAATTTAAGTCAGAAGGCTTAAAATCTGTAAGTTTAATCCATATTGAGCCATCCTTTTTAACAAGGAATAAGTTATTCCACCATCCTGCTCCTGGCTCAGCAAGAAGGCGGGTCCCTGGCTTTTTTTTCAGGTATTTCCAGCTTATATTAAAAGAAATTTCCATTTCAGTAATGAACCATTCACCAGAAGGATGCCAGTCAGAAGCCCCTTTATGAAGAATAGGTATTAAAGATGGTTCTATTCCTATGACTCTTTTGGATGAACAACTCAAACAAACCATTTCTTTTTCAGGATTGGAAGAATTTCCATCCACAATATAGAGCTGTAAGATTCCGTTACTGTCTCTCTTTATTATTAAAACTTTGTTAGTATCTGGACATAATGCATCAAATGAAGCGTTTTCAAGAAATTTCTCTATTGTTTTTGTCTCAAATGCCCATAAGTTTATTAGAAGAGAGAAAATTAAAAATCCAACTCTCATCTTTTTCTACGTAAAGGTATTTATCCTCAAAAAATTTACATTATTGGGTGGCTATTTCCACCTTGTTTTCCTGAAGAAGGTTTATACCTTCAATCTTCTTAGAAATATCATATCTTCCTATATAAGCAAATCCTGACCCTTTAGATCTTACATAAAGATCGACAATTGTTGCTTTCCATCCTGGGTTGTTTATAAAAGCTGATTTTGAAGATGCTCTGTATCCATAATTGGATTTAAGAACGATTCTTTCAGAGACCTGATTCGGTTGAAGGGCATTTCTGAAAGTAGAAAGATAGCAATCACCAAGCGCCTGTTCCTCTCCCTTAAAACGGAAAACAGCATTGAAAGATACATATTGAAGGGGTTTCTGGCTAATATTTTTTACTTTGAAAGATATTACAGGAACGAGAACTGTTTCCCATGGACGAACATATTTCTCTCCCCAGTATGTGTCAAGATCAATAAGCTGAATTGATTCCTTGAGTTCTTCAGGTTTAACAGGCTGGAAGAACTGAGCTATTTTGTTTAGAAGAGGGACTTTCTTTGTCAACCATGGAGGAGAGAATACAAATAGATAAGCAAGGATGGCACAGACTACAACTGTGATTATGAAAAAGGACCATTTAACATTCATTTTTTCCTCCCATAGAATCTTTTAATTCAGTCATTTCCAATTTTATTATCAAACAAGGGGAATTTAAAATCAAGCCAAAGAATGAAAATGAAAAATCAAAATTACTCATGACAAAAATATAATAGAGATTTAAAAAGAAAAGTAATAATCCTATTTTGTCATTGATTTCTTAAATTTATTTTTTATGGGGGCTCAGGAATCGAGATAAGCTCCTGTCATAGGTCTTCTCCACCTCTGGAGGGAAGAAACATGCTGGAAGTTCACCCATTTTTCGATGATAGTGAAGGCATTCGCAACAAATCCCCTTTCTTGGGCATGGTTCATATGTACAGTTACAGATTTTAAGGTTTTTTTCTATTGAACATTCCCTCATCTTTCCTCCTTGTTTTTGTCATTCTATATAACCAAGAGAACGAAGATTATCAAGAAGTTCCTTATTAAATCTTGAGACAATCTTCTTTTCTTTCTTTTTTCCAAAAGTTTTTATAATTTTAATTTTATGGGATTTTTTAAAATCATCGGAGATTTCTTCTATTAAAGGCTCTTTCATCTTTTCAGAGATTGGAAAACCTGAAATAAATAAAACAGTGGGAACAATTTTTTCTGGTGCATCAGGCTCAATAAGAAAACCTTTATTGAAAGGATAACCCTGAAATACAACCAATCCGCTTTCTCCTTTCCTTAACCCTTTATTCTTCAAATTTCTTCCAGGGTCAAAAACAAATACTTTTGTGTAGTCCTTCAATGAATTCGAGATATTTTCAAGGATTAGATCTTCCTTTAAAAAAGCTTTTTCCATTTCAGATATTGAATTTTTAATTCTTTTAAGATCTTCCCTCTGATTTTTGAAATTCTGCTCCCACTGAATGTCAAGACCTGGAAGATAAACCATAAAAAGATCTGGGGAATAAGTCTCAAAAAGCCTCTTAACTGCGTTCATTATGAAAGAATCGGGCTGGAAAGGCTCTGAAGAATCAAGGGAAAGGAGAAGCTCTTCCTTTATGTGATAAGGGTGATAATCCATTTCAAGTTCCATTTTCTCTTTTATTTTTTCAAAGGCTCTGTCAGTAATTGAAAAATCTCTTACCTCATCGGCTGGCCATGAAGCCCACCAGTTTATCTGCCCTATTTTCAAATCCTTTTCAGAAAAAATTTCCCAGAGCGTCTTTGAGTTTCTAAGATAGCTGGAAATTGGTTCTAATTGTGCAATTTTTGCGTTCAGGAAAAGAGAGTTTAATGCCCAGAGAATGCCTGAAGGGTCTCTTTTAAACTGAATAGGAGTTTTTATTCCTACTATTGATGTTGACTGGAAAGCACGGATGTTGTGTTCTTCAGGAGGTAAACCAGTTGCTATAGTTGTCCAGAAAACCGCGGGGATTCTCGGCTCTTTTGTCTGGTACCTGCATGTAAATCCATTTTCATAAAGCCTTTTAAAAAATGGAAGTTTCCCTTCTTCAACAAGAGAATTAGCAAATTCTATGTCAAATCCATCAACTCCAATTATTGCAAACTTTAAATTTGTTTTTTCTGGAGCGAAGTTCTCCTCACCTTTTACTTTAAAACCTTCAATGAAAAGAATTGAGCTAAATGCTATAAGGATAAAAATTGAAAGAATAACAAGACCTTTTCTTGAAGGTATAAAATCAGATGAAATGTTTGCCATTATTAGAAAAATTGAAAGAAGGAATATCCTGAAAAACATGATAAAAAGTAAGGAAATGGGAACAAGGATGAAAACAAAATAAAATGGGGATGGGAAAAACTGTCCTTTAAACCATAGAAATAGATACCCTGTTATTGAGATTGAAAAGAGAATCGTTATAATATGGAAGAATGTATTGGAAGGACGGGCTTTAAATTTCAGTTTTTTAAGAGGGTAATTTATTATCAATCCAAAAATTGTGAAAAATACAAAAAGTATCAGGAAAATGCCTACAGAAATAAAAAGAAAGAGGAGAAAAAGGTCTAAAAAATTTGAAATCAAGGGAAGATTTGTAATTGCATATAGAAGAGTAAAACCGAAACCGAATAAAATGGCACCGATAAAGGATATTTTTGATGTAAGAATAAGAAGCCCTGGCTTCCCTTTAACGAAAAAATCACCAATTCTCCACTCAAGATAACCGAGGGATTTTAATTTCTCTCTAATATCCTGTATGTTTCTTTCCATTCTAATTCCTGTAAAAATTTACTTTTTTAAATTCAGCTGTAAGCTGTGAGTTGTTAGCTAAACGCTTCATTATCATCCTTTTCTTACTTCCCTTTCCTCAATAATTTTTCATTTTTCAATCTTCTATATTATCTATCCCTTATCATCACATACTTTGCAAGTTGAATCAGCAATTCATTTTTCTGGATGAAAGAAATTGATTTAACTGATGTCTCTACAAGCTCTTCCATGATTTTTTTAGCACCCTCTATCCCTGCAAAAGACACAAAGTTAGTTTCCTTTCTATCTTTACTCCTTTCCTTTCCCATTTTCTTTGGGTCACCCTCTTCATCGAGAATGTCATCCTTTATCTGAAAAGCAAGCCCAAGATTTTTTGAATAATTTTTGATTGCCTCTATCTCATTTTCATTGGCATTGGAGAGGATTGCTCCAAAAAGGGCTGAAGCCTGGAAAAGAGCCCCTGTCTTTTTAGAATGCATGTATTCAAGTAATTCAAAATCAATTGGCCTTTTTGAAGTAAGGTCAATAGTTTGTCCTGCAATTAGTCCTTCAGGACCGATGGCATCAGAAAGAAGACGAATCATATTTGTTATAACTTTATCCTTAACCCCTTTCTCTTTCAAAGTAGTCAGGAGATAAAATGCCTGGTTTAAGAGTCCAAAAGCAGTAAGAATTGCAATGTCCTCGCCAAAAACTCTGTGGCAGGTCTCTTTACCTCTTCTCATAAGAGCATTATCCATACATGGAAGATCATCAAGAATTAAAGATGAAGAGTGAACAAATTCAACCGCACAAGCTGCGGGAAGAACCCTATCTTCTCTCCCCTTAAAAATATTGGATACAGCAAGAGTTACTACAGGTCTAATACGCTTTCCTCCATTTAGTATCCCGTATTGCATTGCCTGGATTAGGATGGAAGGTAAGTCAGAGGAAGGAGGAAGAGATTTCTCTATGAAATCATCAATTTTTGTCTTCTTTTCTTCCCAGAAATCATAAAAAAGTGATAAATCTTCCATAAAGATTCTATAATATCAAAAATCCTCAATTTTAACAAAGAAGATGTTGCAACTTCAGAAATTCCGTAAATTGGGTTTGTGGAAGGGGGTAGGGGTTGAGAAATCTT
>CAZHEF010000014.1:0-56203 GCA_964531645.1 uncultured Clostridia bacterium | reverse complement strand
GCTGTGAGAGGATAATATATGCATTGGTTATATACAATAACAAGAAATGGGAGGATAAACCTTTAAATGAATTTACACAAAAATTTTTACGCTACCTATGCAATTCTTTTTGTTGAATTCTAATTTTCTATCAGTTATAATTAAAGCAATGGATAGAAGAAGATTCGAAAGAGTAAAGAGTTTAAACCTCGTTAGATTTGTTCATTATAACCAGAATTTAATACCTGATTGCGAAGGTTATGCGAGAACCCTTGATATAAGTAAGAAAGGAATAAGGCTTGAAAGCAAATATGATTTTCCTGAAAATTCATTTGTTGACCTTGACATTGCGATTAATGATGTAATTCTATCTCTGAAAGGGAAAATAGTAAGTGTTATCAAATCTGACGATCTTTTCTGGTACGGGATAGAGTTCGAAAATATTGATGAGGAAGGACAGAAGCTCATTGAAGATGCGCTGAAACTCGAAGATAAAGAAGATTAAAAAATTATCTTGATTTATTCTTTTTAATATTTTAATATGAGTTTAAGCAGATAAGATTTCGAGGAGGAAATCGAAATGCGAAAGCTAATTAGACCGAATTTGTCCGAACTCAAGGAGAAAATGGTTCAGGAAAAACCCGGTCCCAAGAAAAAAACGCCACCTGTCTATGAAACCCATGCTGAAAACTATTATTATCTCAAACAGATGTCAAATAGAACGCCCATGGCAATAGTTCTCAATTCAGGCGAAATTATAAAAGGAGTCATAGAGTGGTATGATAAGGAATGTATAAAAGTGACAAGAGAGAACGCTCCAAACTTGCTAATTTATAAACATTCAATCCAGTACATATACAAAGATATTAAGAAGGAAGAATAGATTTTGCCTGTCATCGGGATAACCATTGGGGATCCTTTTGGAATAGGACCAGAAATAACTGAAAGAAGTGTCTTAGACTTTATAAAAACAAATCGTTTCAATAAAAAAATCTTAATATTTGGTTCAAAAAAATATCTTAAAAATATCAATTTTCCGATTTTTAATTCCATCAAAGAAGCAAAAGTAATAGAAAACATTGCAATCTTTGACGATTTTCCAGAAGGGAACGGTGAAACTGGTAAAGCCTCAGTTTCAGGAGGAAAACTCTCCTTTCTTTATCTTGAAAAAGCTCTTCAATTTGCAAAGGAGAGAATAATAGATACCCTTATAACAGCTCCCATAAGCAAAATTGCCTGGGAAATGGCAGGGATAAAATATAGAGGACATACAGAATTTTTGAGGAGGTTTTTTGGGGTAAAAAGGGTGATAATGAGCTTCCTTTCAGAAAACCTGAAAGTTGCTCTCTTCACCCATCACATACCCCTCAAAAATTTTTGGGATAAATTAAAAAAGGATGAACTGGAAAGTTTTATTAAGTTTCTCTTTGAGGAATTGAAAAGATTTAATTTTGATTTAGAGGTTCTCATTGCAGGAATAAATCCCCACGCTGGAGAGGAAGGGACTATAGGAGATGAGGAAGAAATGATTATAAAGCCTGTAATTGAAAAAATGAAAAGAGAAGGCTTTAAAATCTCAGGACCCTATCCTTCAGACTCTCTCTTTTACACTGTTAAAGAGAGAAAAGATGTAATTATATTATGCTTTTATCATGACCAGGGTCTAATACCTTTTAAATTACTGCATTTCAAAGATGGAGTTCATATAACTCTTGGACTTCCAATACTCCGCCTTTCTCCCGTTCACGGAACAGCCTTTGATATAGCGGGGAAAGGAATAGCTGACCACTCCAGCATGCTCCAGTGCCTTTACTGGGCAGAGAAACTGGTTCTAAACCCTAAACCTTAAATCTTTTGCAGCTCCAGCACCTTCTCTACAGGGTCTTCAGGCGAAAGAGAAAGTTATGGATTTTAATGAAGCAAAGTATCTCCGCTTCAAAAAATCCAATCTCTTTTTTCCCTCTTATTTCAAATTCCTGAGTAAAAGGCAGCTCCTCCGGTTAGATATGCTAAGTCAAATCCTGGAGGACATTTTTATCAGTAAAATAAATTTCCTTCAAAATATCTGTTCTGAAAATATTTGTTTCAAAAAAAGTGTATGTTTGCTGAACTCCAAGAAAGAGTTATAGCTTACTTATTATTCTTGTTGAGCGATGGTCCTAGTATAAACTTATCTTCCCCTATCTCACTTTCAGGCGATCTCCTTCAGGGATTTTCTTATAATTTTTATTCCTTCGTCAACCTCTTCCTTCTTGATTATAAGAGTGGGTCTGAATCTGATAGATTTCTCACCGGATTTGAGACATAGAGCACCATTTTCAAATATTCTTCTGTGGAGCTTGTTCCTCAACTCAGGAGTGGGAAGATCAAAGGCAATCATTAGCCCTCTTCCTCTTACATTGCTCACAAGCTCTGGCATCTCAGTCTGAATTTCCTCAAGTTTCTTAATAAAATAATTACCAACTTTATGAGCGTTTTCTTCCAGTTTTTCCTCTTTTATTATCTCAAGATATTTTGCTCCTCTAACCATATCAGTTAGATTCCCACCCCAAGTGGAATTTATCCTTCCAGCAGTATGGAAGACATTGTCCTCAATTTCATCTATTTTCTTTGAACAGAGGAATCCGCCAACCTGAATCTTCTTACCGAAACAAAGCATGTCAGGCTTTACATCAAAATGCTGAAATGCCCACATTTTTCCAGTTAGAGCAACACCCGTTTGAACCTCATCAAAAATTAGCATGCAATCATTCTCATCAGCAAGGACTCGTAATTTTTGTAAAAATTCTCCCCTGAAATGATTATCTCCTCCCTCTCCCTGAATCGGCTCTATTATCATTGCTGCTATATCATCTTTATTTTCTTTAAAAGCATTTTTAATTTCATTTATTGCCTTTTCTTCAAGCTTTTTTACTTCTTCAAGACTTTTTTCGTTTAAGGGGAATTTAACCTTTGGATTTGTCACCCTTGGCCAGTTGAATTTTGGATATAGGTCAGTTTTTACTGGATCTGTGTTTGTTAAGGACATTGTATACCCTGTTCTTCCATGAAAACACTCTCTAAAATGCAATACCTTTGTTCCCTTTTCTTCCTTATATCCTTTCCTGCGGTTCTTCTTTATTTTCCAGTCAAAAGAAGCCTTGAGGGCATTTTCAATCCCGAGGGCTCCACCTTCAATTAGAAACATGTAGGGAAGAAAATCAGGACCAGCGATTCTATAAAAGGTATCCACAAATTCAGCCATTTCAATGGTTATAATGTCAGAGTTTGAGGGTTTGTGGAGAGCAACTTTTGCGATTTTTTTAACAAAGCTCTCCTCAAGTATCTTAGGATGGTTATACCCTATAGGATTAGAAGCAAAAAATGAGAAGAGGTCAAGATATTTTTTCCCATTTTTTGAGTCATAAGCCCAAACTCCATGACTTTTTTCAATATCAAGGACAAGGTCAAAATGGTCAATTAACATATGAGAACCTATAATTTCAAAAGCTTTTGGGGGTGTAAAGTTACTCATTTTTATCCTCCATATCGAGATTTTTTTCTGAAGAGAGTGGCAAAGATATTGTTTCTTTCGAAGTTGAAAGGACGATGTATGTTCTTGTTTGCCTTACTCCTTCAATTGAGTTAAGAACATTTATTACAAAATGCTCGAGACTTTCAATACTTGAAACCCTTATCTTAAGATGAAAGCTGAAATCTCCTGTTATTCTGTGACATTCCTGAACCTCCTCATGTTCATTCATAATTTCCATAAATCTGTCCTCGTACTTTGGGTGCTCTACAAAAACATCTATGAATGCGGTTATGTTGACCCTCAATTTTTTAGGGTCTAAAATAGCAGTGTATTTTCTTATTGCTCCACTTCTTTCAAGCTTTTTAATTCTTTCATTGACTGCTGCGAGGGAAAAATTCACTGCTGATGCTATCTCTGCCTGAGGAATTTTTGCGTTTTCCTGGAGGAGTCTTAAAATTTTAATATCAATTTCATCATAAAAATATTTCATACTTAAAAAATTACACTATTTTATTTTATTTGTCAAATTTTTTTTGGGAAAAGAAAACAAAAAATTTATTTTTATCAGGCAAATTGGGTCAAGTCCAATTCTTTACAATCCCTTTTTAAAGAAGATATCGGAATTAGAAATTGCAACTTGTTCCACTTACGAAGTGAATTTGAGTTGTCTTTGCTACTTTGTGGCTTCGTGCCTGATCCCCTCCTCTGCAGAATCAATCTTTCCATATCCTAAAAAGAAGCCTCTATCAAAGAAACTGTTAGTGAATGGTTTGTGGGTTATGAGTATGCAGGTTTTGTCTTTGAATCTTTCTTTTATGAGATTTTCTATTCTTTCCTCTGATTCTGAGTCAAGCACTGAGGTGGCTTCATCAAAGGTTATTATGTCTGAGTCTTTGAGAATTGCTCTTGCAATTGAAAGTTTCTTCCTCTCCCCTCCTGAAAGGGTTTTTCCTCCTTCTCCAACAATTGTCTCAAGCCCATCAGGAAGTTCTTTTATGAATTCATATGCTCCAGAGAGTTTCACAGCTTCAATGAGTTCTTCCTCATTTGCGGAGGGTCTGCTGTATAGAATATTAAAAAGGATGCAGTTATTCCTTTCTTCAAGTCAGCTACTAAATACGGAAATAACCTTATTTTACAAATTTTAATTTTCTTTTTTAAATTATATTGTTTGCTTTCTACAATAGGCATTTTGTGCTCAATACTTCAATTAAAAATTAAAGGCAATATATTCGATTTTTACTATCAATTGCATAAGCCCGACCTTTGAACTCTGTTGATTTGATTGTTTTCTGAAATATATAATTCTTAAAAATATCAATTTGATAATCTTATTTCCCTTTTTCATATATATATCAGAAAATTAATAGGAACTCTTTGTGTATTTTAATTATGGTAGGAGAACCAATAAATCCAACTGAATACTCCTTGGAACTAAACTCAGTAATGACAGGAACAGTATAATCCTTTGTATCCTTCCCAAACTCCTTCCAAAATTGATAATCTCTGCAAATTATTACTTTGTATTCGAAAGGGTGAAGAATATAGATATTATCATCGATTAAAAACATATTTATATGAACTTTAAGTAAAGGAGAATCTTTAAATTTGCTAAATCTATTAAGATATTTAGATGGAATTTCAAATGGTTCTCCAAAAGGAATGGAGTAGTTTACCCTCCAGGTTATAAATATGAAATATCTTATTGTCTCTCATTCCCACAACAATAATTTCATTTATCGAGTTAACTTTTATATCTGTTCCATCAAAATCTATTTTAAATGATTTTATTAATTCTCCATTTAGAGAATAAATATGAATTTTTCTGAAATCAATAAAAAATATTTTACCATTTTTTATATAGAATTTTATTGGCAGGTAAAACTCTCCAGGCCCCCTGTCCCTTTTCCCTATACTCTTCACAAACTTTCCATCTTTCCCAAAAACTTGAATTCTTCAAATTTTGCTATCTAATATATAAATATTTTCGTTCTCGTCCAAGCTTATATCAGCTATATCTCCAAATATGTAATTCTCACCCTCTTCTTCAAGACCTTCAGATCCGATCACCAAGTCAGGTTTACCAATTTTTATTTCTTTAATTTCATATGTATGCGTAACAAATAATGGAACCAAGAGAACACCCATTAAAAAGGGAATTTTAATCATTTTACACCTCCAATTTCTTTCTGATTTATAATATAACTATTTTATCCATATAGTCAAAGGTGAAGTCGAAAGCTCAAGCCCTTCTATTCTGTAAAATAATGGTGGATAAAGTTTCTGGTTTAGCTCCTTTGGCGAAATAATTCTTGCTGAGATGACTCTTACATCTGCTCTTTCAATCCTGTCTGAGCCAAGAGGTTGAATCTCTCCATAATCAAGAAATCTGAGAAGAGAGCTCTGAAAATCCTCCGAAGATGATTGAATCTCATCGAGGAAAACAGTTCCTCCATCCGCTGATTTCAGTAGCCCAGATCTCTTCCCAATCGCTCCTGTGTATGCTCCTTTTTCATGTCCAAAAAGCTTGGAGTAAATAATGTCCTTATCATGCTCGGAATGAGCAGTTCATTGTATAGATGGGTTTATCTTTTCTTTTACTCAAAAAATGTATGAATCTTGATTAATCTCCTTTCCAGAGCCAGATTCACCAAGGAGGAGGGCTGGCTCATCAGAACCAGCAGTCTTTTTTATATTTTCAAAATTCCTCCTCAGCCATCCATCATCCCACATAAAATAAAAATTCTGACTTTCTTTTCTAAGATAATGGGTAAAATCAACGCAAATTTTCTCAAATTCTGAAGATGGCTCCAGAATCCCCTCCCCAAGGAGAATCCACCTCTTAATTTTTTCCTTCAAACCCATCATCCCTCCTTTTAGCTCCATTCTCTTTGCCTTTCCAATTAAGCTTATTCATTATTCTATTAAATTTAAAAAATTTCTGTCAAGCCAGGGAACCGACTTTCCTCTTCATTTCATTTTAAAAGTGTATTAAATTTGTCCTTTTAGAGAGGATAAAGTAAAATATTTTTAATGAGTATTAAGGAGAATATTGAGAAAGTAAGAGAAAATGTTGAGAGAGCCTGCATAAAATCAGGGAGGAATCCTGAATCTGTAAAGATTCTCGGAGCAACAAAGGATGTATCACCTTCAAAAGTAAGAGAAGCATTCTCCTATGGAATAAGAATTTTTGGTGAAAATAGAGTTCAGGAAGCGAGTGGGAAGATATCAGAATTAAAAGACCTTGATATTGAATGGCATATGATTGGCAATCTCCAGAGGAACAAAGTGAAAAAAGCCCTTGACATTTTTAATTTGATAGAATCAATCTCTTCCCTAAAACTTGCTGAGGAAATCAACAAAGAAGCTATAAAAAGAAATATCTATGTTAAAGGCTTTATTGAGGTTAATATTGGAGGAGAAACAAGCAAGTCAGGGTTTTTTGAAGATGAGTTATTGAAAAACCTTGAAATAATTTCAAATTTTTCTAATCTTGAAATTTATGGTCTTATGACCATCCCTCCTTTCTCTCTTGATCCGAAAGATTCGAGAAAATATTTTGTGAAATTACGCGAACTATCAAAAAAAATAAATTCTTCAAAAACAAATATTTTCATAAAAGAGCTCTCCATGGGGATGAGCAACGATTACACCGTTGCGGTTGAAGAGGGAGCTACAATTGTTAGAATAGGGACAGCAATATTTGGAGAGAGAGGAAAATGATAAAAATATTTGCTTTTAATCTTTTGAGGGCAACTGCCCAGATTATAAATGCATCCCTGACCATTTACATGTGGATTATTATTATCAGAGCAGTAATTTCATGGTTCAGCCCTGATCCGAGAAACAGATTTGTCATTATCCTTCACAGGCTCACAGAGCCTGTTCTCAGACCAATTAGAAGAATAATCCCTCCATCCCAGTTAGGAGGGATTGACATCTCGCCTTTTATAATGATTTTGGTTATAATTTTTATGAATAACTTTCTTGTTGGCACTCTCATAGAGATTGCCAGCAGGATGAGATGAGGTGGAAAATGAAAGTAACACCCGCGGACATAAGGAATGCAAATTTTAAGAAGAAAGTTAAGGGTTTCGATCCTGAAGAGGTGAGGATATTTCTCACAATGGTTTCTGAGGAAATGGAGAATATTCTAAAGGAGAATGCAAGACTTTTAAGTGAAAATCAGGAACTTAGAGCCCAGCTCAGCGATGTTCAGGAAAAGGAAAGAATGTTAAAGGAGATAATGCTCTCCACTCAGAAATTCGTCGAATCCCTTAAAGATAACGCAAGAAGGGAAGCAAGGATAATAGTAAAAGACGCTGAGCTTAGGGCGGAAGAGATCTTAGGTAGCGCTCAGAGGCAGTTGAAGAAAATAAATGATGAGATAACCCATCTAAAAATTCAGAGGAAAGAAGTTGAGGAAAAGATTTTAGCCTTAATTTCTGCTCTCAAAGAGACCATCGCTCTCTTCAAAGAGAAGAAGGAAGAGGAGGAAGAGAGGATAGCTCCCCTTTTCAAGGAAGAGTAAATGAAAGAAACTGTTTCCATGTGGGATAACACCCGCATGATTGTTCTTACTGCAATTACAGCAGCGGTCTACGCAGCGATTATGATTCCTTTCAAGGGATTCCAGATAATCCCTGGATTTACAGAGGTTAGACCTGCAGCCGCTATCCCTGTAACTTTCGGGATACTCTTTGGACCTGCGGGTGCATGGGGTTCAGCTATTGGGAATTTAATAGGTGATTTGATAGCAATGCTCTCCCTTGCATCAATTCCTGGTTTTATTGGTAACTTCTTCTTTGCTCTTGTTGCTTACAAACTATGGGGTTATTTCAAAATCAGGGTGGAGGATAAAAAGGGATTTTTCAGGAATAGAAAAAGAATTATACTCATTATTTTTATCTCTCTATTCTCTTCCCTTGCTGTTTCTTTCATAATTGGAGAGGGTGCAATGATGCTTGGCATTTTCCCATTTAAAGTTCTTGCTCCAATAATAGCGATAAATAACTTTCTTGCAAATCTCATTTTAACTCCATTTCTCATTGAAATTCTCTATCCAAGAGTAGAAAAATGGGGGCTCCTTTGGGAGGAAGTGATGGAGGTTGGAGAAAGGAAGCACTCAATAATTGGGGCTTCCTTTCTCATTTGGGGAATTGCAGGAGGATGGTTCATTAGTTTTTATCTTTCTGATACAGTAAAGATTCTTTCTTTTGATTTTTCAAGACATATTGTTTCTGTTATCTTCTTCATAATAATCTTTATAGGAGCAATGTTCTAAAATGGTAGTAGCGAAAATAGAGAATCTTGAAAAATCTTTCAGAAGAGGATTCTTTCTGAAAAGGAAAAAAGTTCTTAAAGGAGTTAGTCTTGAGGTAAATCAAGGGGAAGTTTACGGTCTTTTAGGACCGAATGGAGCTGGAAAGACTACAACAATCAAGTCCCTGATAGGTCTAATTTTCCCTGATTCTGGCTATGTGGAGATTTTCGGCTCTAAGAATCCGGACTCTTCTGTAAGAAAAAGAATAGGTTTTCTTCCAGAACAACCTTACTTTTACGAATATTTAACAGCAAGGGAATATTTGAGTCTTTCGTCGGAACTATTCAGAATAAACGGAAAGGAGAAGAAAAAAAGAATAGAAGAGCTTTCATCCATTCTTTCCATGCATAAATTTATTGATTCTCGGCTAAAAACATTATCAAAAGGTGAACTCCAAAGGGTTGGCCTTGCCCAGGCTATTATAAATGACCCGTCATTTCTCGTTCTTGATGAGCCAATGTCAGGTCTTGACCCCATTGGAAGAAAGGAGATTAAAGATTTAATTTTTGAGCTGAAGAAGAGAGGGAAAACAATCTTCTTTTCATCCCATATCCTTCAGGATGCAGAATTAATCTGTGATAGGGTGGGTATAATGCTGGATGGAAAGATAATTGAGGAGGGGAAGCTAACTGATCTTATTTCAGAAAAGGTTCATTACATTGAGATTGAATTTTTAAGTCAAAAGCCCCTCCCATCTTTGAAAGGTGAAGTTTTTTCCACAGATGAAAGAAATCTGATAAAGGTTACTGATGAAAAGAGTGCTGAAGAAGCTATAAAAATAATTATAGAAAATGGAGGAAAAATTATTTCAGTGGTTCCGAGAAAAGGAACCCTTGAAGAGATTTTTGTGGAGAGGGTTATAAAAAGAAATGAAAATTTTAAAGATTGCATTGAATACCTTTAAGGAAGCAATAAGGAACAGGCTTTATTTTCTCTTCATCTTTTTTGCCCTTTTCTTTCTATTTTCTTCCCGAATTCTAAGTCTATTAACAGTTGGAGATGAAATAAAGGTAATGAAAGATATAGGGCTTGCAACCCTTTCCCTTTTCCAATCTTTGATTGCCCTTTTTATTGGAGCTGATCTCATATTTAAAGAAATGGAAAAGAAAACTCTTTACAATATTCTTTCAAAACCTGTTGGAAGGGCTGAATTCCTTCTTGGAAAATATCTCGGGGTTGCTATAACTCTTTTTGTAAATATTTTATTTATGGGTTTTGTATTTATTTTTTATCTGCTAATAAACAAAGGGAAATTTGAGCCAGCATCCCTGATAGCTCTTTTACTCATTTATATTGAATCTCTTATAATTTCCTCTTTCTCCATTCTTTTTTCAACATTTTCGACCCCAATGTTGAGTTTTGTTTTTACATTTTTTATATACATTATCGGTCATGTATCTTTCGGTCTCTGGACATTGATAGAGAAATTGAAAAGACCCTTTGAAAAATATCTTACCCTTGCAATTTACTACATTCTTCCAAACTTAGAGAACTTTAATCTTAGAAACGAAATTGTAAATGTTGGTTCAATACCAGAAGGATTTGTTCTCAGAGCTATTATCTATGGAATTATCTATGGTTTTGCAATATTCTTTCTCAGCCTATTTATTTTTCAGAAGCGCGATCTATGAAAGAAAAAAGAGAAATTAAATATTCCAAGAGAAAAAAAATTTTTTTACTTCTTTTTGTTTTTCTTTTTCTCGTTGCTCTTTTCCTTCAGATTAACATAGAGAAAATTCCAAGGAAAAGGGTCCCTGGATGGTCGGTTATTTATCTTCCCTCTGGGAAATTTATGAAAGCTCTATCCCTTGGAAACACAAATCTTCTTGCAGATTTAATCTACATATGGGCAATTCAATATTACAGCAATTACTCAATACAGGAAAGATTCGAATATCTTGAAAAGATATTTGGTGTTATAACTGAACTAAACCCCACATGGCAAGACCCTTACATAGTTGGAGCTTTGATAATGGCTTACGAAGGGAAGAGGGTTGACCTTGCTCTGAAGCTCCTCGATAAGGGAATGGAGAAAAATCCTGAGAACTGGATTTTTCCATGGGAAGCCGGCTTTTACTGCCTCTCCCTTTTGAAGGATTACCAGTGTTCCGCATATTATTTCAAAAAAGCAATGGAAAATCCAGAATCACCTCCATTTGTAAAAAGGCTTTACGCTAACTCTCTTTTTAGAGCTGGTGACCTTTTAGCTTCCTACAGAGCTTGGGAAGAGATTTTTAATACAACCGATGATCCTCATGTCAAAAGAATTGCATACAATCATCTTTACGAAGTCAAAATGGAAATAGATAAAAGAATTGTTGAAAGAGCAAGGGATGAATGGGAGAAAAGGAAGGGAAGAAAACTACAATCATTAAGATTTCTTGTCAGGGATGGTCTTTTAAAGAGCATACCTAAAGATCTGGATGGAAAAGATTATCTCTTTGATCCTGAGAAAAGGAGTATTTACTCTCTTAAAGTAAGATGGAAAAGGAGATGAAATGGAATTTCTTCCTGAGATTTTACTAATAATAATTGGTCTTATTTTAGGCAGTTTTTTAAATGTGGTTATTTACCGATTGCCAAGGGGAACCAGCATAGTAAAACCAGGATCATTTTGCCCCCATTGCAATTCACCAATTAAATGGTTCGACAACATTCCTGTTTTAAGTTTTATTATTCTTGGTGGAAAATGCAGAAATTGCAAAAAACCAATTTCCTTAAGATATCCAATTGTTGAGATATTAACTGCATTTGCTCTCCTCCTTGTCTACAAAAAATTTTATTTTTCTTTCCAATTTTTTGGCTCTATAATTTTTTCTCTCTCTCTTATTGTTCTCGCTTTCATTGATCTTGAGCACAAAATCCTTCCTGACAAAATAACCCTCTCTGGCTTTACTTTCTTTCTATTCTATTCCCTTTCCAATCCCTCAAAGAAAATTTGGGATTCCTTGGGAGGGGCTCTTGTTGGAGCGGGTTCCCTTATGCTGATTTACCTCCTGTATTATTTTATCAAGAAGGAAGAAGGACTTGGACTTGGAGATGTAAAAATGATGTTGATGGTGGGAGTTTTTTTAGGAATCGGGAAAACTTTTCTAACCCTAATAATTGCCTCTCTCCTCGGCTCTATTGCCGGGCTCATTATAGCAATAATTATGAAAAAAGGAATGAAGTACGCTCTTCCTTTCGGAGTTTTCCTCTCCATTGGTGCTTTTATATCCCTTATCTTGGGGAGTGAAATCATATCCTTCTACTGGAGGTTAGGCTGAGGAAGATTGTTTTTCTTTCAATTCTTTTTATTTTTTTGGTTCTTTCAGGGATCTCTTATATATGGATTTTCAACATCAGGAATAACATTTTGAGGGAAACATATGATTTATCAATAAAAATTGGTGATCTGGAATCCCTCGGAATAGAGGAAATAAAAGAATTTTCTCCCAATGAAAGGGAGGAAGGTTATTTTATCTTTAAATCCGATGGAAAGAGAGTTGGAATTAAATTTAAGGGAAATGGGAGAGAGCTATTAAGAAGAATCGAGAAAACAAGGTCAGGATTGACAATCGCATCATTTTCAATTCTTGCAATATTCATTTTGTCCATTCCCTTTTTGCTTTTTCCTTTGAGAAAGAAAGCTTTAAAGCCTCGAGTGATTGAGGAAGATGTCTTTTTTTCCCTTAGCGAAATGCTGTCAAAGCTGAGAATAAGGGAAGAGGAACTGATAAAGGGAAGGGAAGAAGAAAAGAAAAAAGCAGAAGAATTCAGAATGATAAGTCATGTAATTTTCAATTCTCTTCAATTCCCAATTCTTCTTTTAAGCCCTGACAATAAAATATTGAATATGAACAGGGCTGGAGAGGAATTTTTTGGAAAATCTGTGATTTCATCCCTTTACAAATCTGCATCATCAATCTTTTCCCCTAAATTTCTTGAAATTGTTGATGATGTGAATAAAAAGTGTGTTAGCGAGGATAGAATCATTTATGAAAATGAAAAATGGCTATTGGTTCAAGTCACCCCTGTAAAAGGAGAAAGAGGGATAATTGGTTCAATTTTCATGCTTCAGGACATCACTGATAGAAAAAGGAATGAGGAGATTTTAAAAGAAAAGGACAAGATGGCCTCTCTTGGCGAGATGGCATCCTATCTTGCCCATGAAATAAAAAATTCTATTAGTGTAGCCCTTGGATATCTTAAATTATCAAGTGAGAAAGAAGACTACACAGAAAGGACAGTAAAAGAACTCAACATAATTTCGAGCAACATTGAAAGATTTCTCGATTTTGCTCGACCTCTCAAAATTAAAAAGGAAAGAATAGAAATAAAAGAGATAATATCTGAAGTTATGGAAAATTTTGAAGGGATTGAGATTTCTTTTGAAGGTGATTTCCCGCAATTTCAAGGTGATAAAAATTTACTGAAAATTGTTTTCTTTAATTTGATAAAGAATAGCACTGAGGCTGAATCCTCTCATTTTAAAATAAGGAGTTACTGGAAAAACGGAGATAGAAATATTGTCATAGATCTTATAGATGATGGAACGGGAATCTCCCGGGACGAAGTGGACAAGGTCTTCCTCCCATTTTTCAGCAAAAAAGAAGGAGGAGCGGGATTGGGACTTCCCCTTTCCAAAAAAATAATTCTCCACCATGGAGGAGAAATAAAAATAATACCATCGGAAAAAGGAACTACAGTTAGGATAACTCTTCCAGCCCAATAGAAAGTAAGGTTAAATTAATGTAAAATCATAAAGAAATGAAAAAGTTGAGATATTTAACTTTTTTATTTATTTTGTTTTTTCTTTGCCTCTTCTCTCTTTGTGAAAACCACCTTCCCATTAAAGGGTCTGTAAAGTCCTTTGAGATAAAAAATGATCTCCTTTATTTTTCAAGATTTCCAACGGATAATTACTTTGACCAGATAGGTAGAAAATTTGCAATTCTTGGATATGAAAATGGGACCTTTGAAGCATGGGGATTTCCTGTTAAAATTATGAGAAATTTTGAGTTTTCATTCATTTTTCCTGACAGGGCTGAACCTGAACCGGGATGGAAGTTTTTAAAAAGATTTGAGGCAACTCCATCAGCAAAAATCATTACTTATTCTAATCAGTACTTTACATTGAGAGAGATTATTATTGTCCCAAGAAGCTTGCCCGGAGCTATTATTCTCCTTGATTTCTCCACAGTCAAACCAATTACATTGATTTTAAATTTCATCCCTTCCCT
The DNA here is from genome assembly GCA_964531645.1 of uncultured Clostridia bacterium. Classification (GTDB taxonomy): domain Bacteria; phylum Acidobacteriota; class Aminicenantia; order JBFLYD01; family JBBIMS01; genus JBBIMS01. Next base: position 42,165 of record CAZHEF010000014.1, on the reverse strand, counting down.
CCAGCCCATGTGGCCTGCTGGAATTGGTGGACAATACTGTTTCTGGGATGAAAATCTGAACGCTTACACAATCTCTGAAAGCTCAAAAAAATTCAATGCAATAATAGGTTCTACATCAGCAATAAAAATTTCTTCTCCGCCCGCCCATCAATTTTCAGATATGCCATATCAGTTAAAAATTGAGCTTCCTTTAATATCAAGAAACGAATATTTTATTCCAGTTGTGATAGCAGGAGGCAAATATCAACGGGATGAAGTAAAGAGAATTTACCAGGAGCTTCTTTCTGAGCCAGAAAAATTTTATCAGGAGAATTTAAAATATTACAGGGATTTAATGGAAAGAACATTGAAAATAGAAACTCCTGACATGGAAATTGATAAAGCATTTCAATATGCGAAACTATCCCTTGACTCTCTATACATTGAAAATCCTGACCTTGGCTCATCCCTTGTTGCAGGATTTGGAGTCTCTGGTGGAAGTGGAAGACCTGGTTTTGGATGGTTTTTTGGAGGAGATGCATTTATTAACTCTCTGTCTCTTCTTTCCTGTGGAAATTTTGAACCAGTAAAAAAATCCCTTGAATTTTTTAGAAAATTTCAGAGGGATGATGGAAAGATTACCCATGAAATTTCCCAATCAGCCGGGATTATAAAATGGTTTGAGGATTATCCCTTTGCCTTTATTCATGCAGACACAACTCCATACTATCTTTTAGCTTTCTGGGAGTATATAAAAATGACCAATGACATTCCTTTCCTGAAAGAGAGCTGGGATTCCCTTAAAAAGGCTTTCAACTGGTGTGTTTCTACTGATGAGGATGAAGATGCTCTTATGGATAATAAAAAAGCTGGTCTTGGAGCCTTAGAGTTCGGACAGATGATAAACATAAAAACAGATATTTATCTTGCCAGTGTCTGGATTAAAGGTTTAGAGTCATTTTCTAAAATGGCGGAGATAATGGGAGACAAAGAATTTAAAGAAAAGGCTGAGACTACTTTCCAGAAAGGGTTAAAAAAACTGAGGGAAAAGTTCTGGGATAAAGAGAAGGATTCTTACATCTATGCGATTGAAGAGAAAGATGAAAAGGTTAAAACAATGACTCCATGGCCATCCTTTGCGATATCCTTCGGTCTTCTCAATGACGAGAAAGCTCTAAAAACAATTAAAAAAATTGCATCTTCTGATATATCAACTCCCTGGGGTTGCAGAGTTCTAAGCAAAAATGAAAAAATTTATGACCATCTAAATTATAACTATGGTGCTGTATGGCCTTTTATAACAGGATTTTCATCCTTCGCTATGTATAAGGCTCATCAGGATTTGCCCGCCTTCTACCTTTTAAAAGGACTCGCAAGAAATCATCTTGAATTCTCTTACTCAAGCTGTCATGAGGTTTTCTCAGGAAATAATTACATACCCCTCGATGAATCTGTCCCCCATCAGGGATTTTCATCCAATGGGTTATTACTACCATTGATAAGAGGGCTTTTAGGAATCTCCGTTGATTCCTTGAATGGGGTTCTTCATTTTGAACCTCAGATCCCTTCTGACTGGAATTTTCTCAATTTAGAAAATATTTTCATTAAAAATTCAAAATTTTCTTTATATTTTAAGAAAAGCAAAAGGGAAATCTTATTAAAAGTTAGAAAATCGGGGGACGACAAAATCTTCTTCATCTTTTCACCTTCCCTTCCTCACGGAACTAAAATAAAAGGTGTTAAATTGAATGGTAATGAACTTCCTTTAAATGTCAAAGAAAAATATGGAAAGGAAACAGTTGAGATAAAATTTGAGCCTGAGAGGGATAACAATTTAATCATTCAGATGGAAGAAGGAATATCTTTTACTCCTCCTGACACCCCTCTTCAAATTGGCGAAGAAGATTCCTCTTTGAAAGTCACGGAAATTGAAGAAAAAGATGGAAGAATAGAGATTAATCTTGAAGGGATTAGTAGGAAAGAATATATTCTAAGGGTAAGAAACCCTGAACTGGTTAAAAAGGTTGAGGGAGGAAGGCTGGAGAAAGAAAGAATAATAATCTTCTTTGAAAAGGGGAAAGGAGATTTTGAAAAGAAAAAAGTCCTCATCCACATTAGATAAATTTAATTAGGATCAAATGAAAAGGCGAATTCTTTTATTGTCAATTGGGCTTTTTTTCTTTTATTTTCTTCCCTTAATCCTCTCTTCTCAACCATTTATGGCTCAATCTCAGGGCAGGTAATAGGGGAGGATACATGTTGAAGAATTTGGAGTTCAAGCATTTATTTTTGGCTACGGTTCTAAGACTAGAACAGGGCTATCAGTCAAACCTCATCAAGAAATAAAAGGAATAGATTTTTTAATTGATATGGATGACCTAACTGGAATCGAAGTGTTAGTAATCTCTTCGGCCGACAGAAAGCCTGTAAAAGGTTCACTCGTACTTATACTTGGTGAGGATGCAATGGGAGGACCCACGGAAGAAAATGGTAAAATTTCTTTTTTAGCGTTGGCACCAGGGCTTTACAAAATATCAGTGAGTCCCCCTGCATCCGATCAAACAATATGGAGAGATGTAACTGTAGAAAAAGGAAAAACATTGCTCGTTCAAATCGCTGTTGAACCTGAAAAAGAATAGACCTGCTCATGGAAAGGAGGAGAGAAAAAATGATTGGAAGTATAAAAAGATTGATTTCCTTAATGTTTCTGAGCTTTTCTTTTTGTGCTTTAACTTTTCCTTTTGAATTAAAACCTTATAAAGACATTAATTGGACTACCAAGCATGGATTCAAAATAATAATAAATATCGCATATGATACTGACATTTTAACCCTTGAAGAGATTTTTAATAATCTACAGAAGACTTTTGACGAAGCAGCTTTTCAAGCTGTTAATAGCTCTTGTCTTCCAGAAGATGCGCAAGGTTGCATCAAAAAGACGGTCGCTAAGAAATGAAAAGAAGCAATTCGGATCGAGTTTTATAAAACCTCTAAAGAAGCCCGATATTGGATTGTGATACACTCTTTCGAATGGATAGAAAACAAAGTTAACAAAGAAAGAGAACAAAAATTGTTCCACATTATGTCAATAAAATAAGGAGTGCCAAATGAAGATGGAGAAATTTTTTCTTTTTATTTTATTAGTGTTATTTCTATTTGTAGAAAAGGAAGAAAAGCCTTTATTTGAATTTGTCTCAATTAAATATCCTAAAGAGATTTAATACCAAAAGATTGGAATGAAAAGGGAATAGACTGTAAAATTGAGATTTATTTTAGATATAACGGTGAAGATATAAAAGTCCCACCAGCTATAATGGGAATTAACTATATTAGCAGTAGAAGTATTGGAATTAAAGGTAGGACTTCTTTTTATTCCAAAAATGGAAAAATATTGCTAAAAGCATCACGTTGGTTTTCAGATACTTTAGCTTATAAAGGCTGGGCAGGAGAAGCCCCCTTTATATTTACAAAAAACTCAGTGTGCTCAGAAGAAATTGACATATTTTCATACTCTTTATTGAAAGAAACAGAGTTAGAAGAAGCCATTCTAAAAAGTAAATTGTTAAAGATTATAATACAAATTTATAAATGTGAAATAAATTGGAACATCGATGAGAAAGAAAACAAAGCCCAATTTAAAATAGGAAAAACAATAAAAGTAAAGTATGAAAAGTGAGGAGGGAAGCATGAAGAAAAGATTCTTGAGTTTTTCTGTATTGTCCGTTCTCCTCTTAAATGTTTTTTTAATATGTAATGATAAAGATGAGTGCCAGCCTCCTCCACCACCTCTTGGAAATGACAACATACAGCATCTCTGAGAATCCTCATCCGACTATCTTATTGAATGTTGAAATAAAAAATTTAACTGAAAAGTCTTCAGAAAAAGTGAAGACTCTATGGGCAAATTTAAACAAAATTTCAAATGAACCTGACATCAAAATTTCCCTTCGATATGATAAACTATTCAAGGAAGAAATGTTTTTAGAAAGGAAAGGGGGGATGAGTTTGGAAATAATGGGAAAGTTTAATATATAGATTTTGCAAAATCAATTTAAGGAAGGTTAGAATGGTAGACAAAAATCTTAAAAGAGCCTTTTTAGGTTCAATGGTTTTACTTCTCATTTCTATCATTGCCCTTCTCTTTAAAATGAGCGAACTCTGAGCAGAACTTCTAATGCCAATCTCTGGAAAGGTCATTGATATGATACAGGGAAAGGGATTCCTAATAGAAGAGTTGTAATTTCTCACCAGGGAAGATACCTCTCTTCCGAAACTGACAAAAATGGAAATTTCGCAATTAAAAACCTTTTCGAAGGAGAGTATGAGGTAAAAATTGGAAGCACCTTTGCATCTCTTCCTGATTATTATGTTCCTCATAAATATCCTCAATATATAGAACTCCAGAAGGAAAAAAGCATAACCGATGTGAAGATTTATGTAAAAAGAGGAGCTACAGTTTCAGGAAGGATATTAGCAGATGACGGGAAAACCCCAATAATAAAATAGGCAATGGTTTATATTAAAAGTAAAGAAACAGATTTTTATAACGAGGCAAGGAGGGAGGACTTCTCCAATGACAATGGGAGATACATGATAGAAGGGATAATGGAGGAATATTCATTTGATATTGTTGTTGAAAGAGTTTGTGGGTATGCAGATGAGAGAAAGGTTAATCTAAGGATAGAAGATAAAAAGGAGCCAACTAATATAAATATTATCATGGGGAAAAGGAGAAAGATAGTAGTAACAGGGAAGGTGCTCTCATCAAGGAATAAAGCTCATGTTGAAGGAGCGCAGATATTTTTTATAAAGAACCAATTGCCAGAATTCGATTCAGGATTGGCATTGACTGATTCCAGGGGAGAATTCCAGATAAAAGGGCTAACATCTGGAAATTACGACATAGCGATTACTCCTGGTTCTGAAGACTTGATGAAGTACGAATCTAAATCAATAAAAGGGTTTTACATCTGAGAAGGTAAGAAAAACTACATAAAGGTTCATCTTGATCCAATAGGTAAGGAAGAGAAGATACCAGAGAAAGAACCATCATTAATATCGAAAATATTCAAGGGGATTTCAGACATAGTTTCTCAGATTTTCCGAATCAATGGAAAACATTTTGAAGTGATTGCAGAATGGGGAAAAGAAGGGGATAGGGAAGGAGAGTTTGTTAGGTTAAGGGATATGTGCGTAGATGATCGAAGATATGTATATACCTTGGAGTCAGGATGTAATGAAGTAAATTGATGTGCATTTAGAGTTCAAAAATTCAATAAAAATGGAAAGTTTATAAAAAGTTGGGGTAAAGAAGGCGAAGGAGATAGTGAATTCTGCGGAGCGATAGCAATCGTAGTTGATAATGATAGCAACATCTATGTATTAGAAGATGGGGTAAATCCAAGGGTGCAGAAATTTGATTCTGAAGGAAATTTTATCCTCAAATGGGGAAAGAGACAGAGTGACAAAGACCACTATACAAGAAAAGTTTCTCCAGGAGAGTTTTATTATCCTCAGGGTATAACAGTAGATTGGGAAGGAAATATCTATGTGTGGGATTCAACAGCTATCCAGAAATTTGATTCAAATGGGAGGTTCATAAGTGCATGGAAAGGAAACCCTTGGTTTACTGTTGAAGTTATATTTGACCGAGAGGGTAATTTTTACACATTGGATTTGTATGAAAAATCCCATTGGCATAAGTTCATTCGAGTCCAGAAGTTCGATCCTGAAGGGAAAAGAGTTGCCCAGATTCTTGAAAAACAAAAAGTCCACCTTAACCTTCCTCCAGACCCTCTTAGACCTACAGAACCAGAATTTTCTGTTGGAACCCTTGCCATTGATAGTAAAGGGAATGTCTATATCCAGAAGAGTAGCAATAGAGAAACATTGTTAATGAAGTATTCATTAGTCAAAGGTGAATATAAACTTCAATGAGTGGAAAAAATATATGGAGGACTAAGAGCGGATAAGCATGACAACTTTTATTTTTTTCTTCTGAAAGAATCCAAAAAATAAGAATAAAAGACTAAAAGGAGGGAAAAATGAGAAGAAGAAGGATAAGAATTATTAGCTTTATTTTTATTTTAATTATTTTTTCGTTGGTATTGCATCTGTATTCTTATTTATAACCCCTGCTTCGAGATTTGATTGGAGGACAATTATTTCAGGAGAATAGGAAAATTTTTTATTGTATGATTCTTTCAAATTCTTTACAAAATCTTCTAATTTTTCCTTCTTCAAAAAAACTATTGCAGAACCTCCAAAACCAGCACCAGTCAATCTTTCACCTTCCGCACCTGATTTTCTTGAAAATTCAACAATAAAGTCAAGCTCTTCACAACTCACTTCGTAATTTTCCTTTAGACTTTTGTGGGATTCATAAAGAAGTGAGCCGAATTCTTTCATTTTCCCTTTCTTCAAAAATTCTATTGCTTCCAGGACTCTTTTGTTTTCAGAAATAACATGATTGGCACGACGAAATATATTTTCAGGCAATTTGTTTTTTTCAGAGTTTAGCATCTCAAGACTTACATCCCTCAGTGCCTTTACTGAACCTTCTATTTTTTTAAATAATTCTACAGCGGTTTCACACTCCTTTCTTCTTTCATTATAAGCTGAGCCTGCAAGTTCTCTCTTTATCTTTGTGTCCACTATTAAAATTTTGTATTCATCCATTCTGAAGGGGATATTTTTGTAATCAAGGCTTCTGCAGTCAATAAAGAGAGCATGGTCTTTTTTACCAAGCCTTGAAACAAACTGGTCCATTATCCCGCATTGAACTCCTACAAATTCATTTTCTGCCCTTTTACATAGAAGAATCAATTTCAAAGGTTCAATTTCAAGTTCAAAAAGATTCTGGATACCGAAAGCAGTTGAAACCTCAATCGCTGCCGAAGAGCTGAGACCTGAGCCAATTGGAACATCTCCAAAAATAACACCCTCAACTCCTCCAATTTTAAATCCTTCCTCAATTAAAAATTTTATCACCCCTCTTACATAATTTGACCAGTGATGACCCTCCTTTCTTTCTATTTTTTCAAGAGACCATGAGGAGAGCTCTTTAAAATTTATTGAGTAAAATACACAATTTTTATCTTTTCTTTTTCTCAATCCTAAATATACAGCTCTGTCAATTGTTATAGGAAGGACAAATCCATCGTTGTAATCAGTGTGCTCACCTATTAGATTGACTCTCCCTGGTGCAAGAGAAATAATGAGACCCCTATCATCACCAAAAGATTTCTTGAACTGAGATTTTAAAAGTTCCTTTATTTCTTTTATTCTTTTTTCCATTTTCTGATAAGCCTTTTTACAATCAAAAATCCGATTAAAAATCCACCAAAAGCTAAAAGGATTGTTCCCCATAGTAAGTTTATATTTATCCCAAGGGATTTCTTGTAAACTTCAGGCTCTGTGATTAAGCCATAAATTACAAGAAGAACTCCATAAAATAAAAGAAGGAGACCAAGAGGTAACCTTAAATCAAGATAATGAAATTTTTTCTCTTCCATTTCTTTTCTCCTTACCAGAAAATTATGTTAAGTATGAGGGTAGCAATGAGAACTGCACTCCCGAGAAGTTCAGGTCTCAGATAAAATTTTTCTTTTTCTTTCTTAATTTTTGTTAGCCCGTAAACAAGACCCTTCAGCTCATCCTCACCCTTTCTTGATGTTATAAGGCTAACAATGATTGTAACAATAAAGTCAAAAAGCCATGCCCACCATGCCTGATAATAATTTGCACCCATCTCAGATGCATATCTGATAATATTAAACCTGTATAGGAAATAATGAACAGCAGCTGTGAGAATTCCTGAGACAAGACCAAAGAATCCTCCCCAGGGAGTTGCTCTCTTCCAGAACATCCCGAGAAGGAATGTGGCAAAAAGAGGAGCATTGAAGAAGGAGAAAATAAGTTGCATGTAGTCCATAAGATTTGGGAAAGATTGAACTATGTAAGCAGAGCCAATGCTCAGGAGGACACCGAAAATTGTCGCATATTTCCCCATTCTTAGATAGTGGGAATCGGGCATATTTTTCTTTAAATAACTTCCATATATATCGTATGTCCAGACTGTGTTAAAAGCTGTTACATTTCCAGCCATTCCTGACATAAAGCTTGCAAGAAGAGCAGTTATTGCGAGTCCAAGAACACCGCTTGGAAGGTAATGGGTCATCAAAAGAATTAGAGCAGAATTGTAATCGGGATTCTGATTTGATGAGAATTGGGGAAGAACTGAAATGGCAACAAGACCTGGAATAACAACAATAATTGGAACAAGCATTTTGGGGAATGCTGCGATTATTGGAGTCCTCCTTGCAGCGGACAGATTCTCTGAGGCAAGGGTCCTCTGAACCACAAGGAAATCAGTTGTCCAGTAACCGAAAGAAAGGACGAAACCGAGTCCGAGGACAACTCCAATCCATTCAATTCCGAGGGGATTCTGGGAAGGGTCTCCGAGAGTCTTCCATGAATGGAGAAGATTTTCGGGAAGGCGACTCAAAAATCCCTTAAATCCTCCAACCTCCTTCATCCCAAGAAATACAACTGGTAATATTCCAAGCCATATTAGGAAGAACTGAATCACCTCATTGTATATTGAAGAAGATAAACCACCCCAGAAAATGTAAATTAAGACAACAAAGGCTGATAATAGAATGCTCGAAGTGAGAGTCCATCCTAACATAACTTTGAAAAGAAGAGCCATTGCATACATACTTATTCCACTCATAAGAATTGTCATAACTGCAAAGGAAATTGCATTAACAGCATGGGTTGCGGAATTGAATCTAAGTTTCAAATACTCAGGAACACTCCTAACTTTGCTCTCATAGTAAAAGGGCATCATGAATATTCCGAGAAATACCATCGCAGGTATTGCTCCAATCCAGTAGAAATGAACTGTTAAAATTCCATACTTTGCTGAATTTGCAACCATACCAATTATTTCAAGAGCACCAAGATTCGCAGAAAGAAATGCAAGACCTGTTACCCAGCTTGGAAGGGAACGACCTGAAAGGAAGAAATCCTCTCCTGTTTTCATGTATTTTCTCAAACTATAACCCACAAGAACAGTCACAAGGATGTACCCTGATATAATTAAGTAATCCACAAGGTTAATTGAGACCATTAATTACCTCCTATTCAAAATAACCAATGACCAAATACCAATATTCAAAGCAGAAAGCCATAAGCATCAAGCTAAATAGCCAAATGGCAATGAGCCAACTCCTGAACGCGTCTTGCAAGTCTTGCCTGTCTTCTTTTCTCTCATTTAATTAATTTTGCATCCGCCCAGTCAGCATGGTCGTAATCGATCCCATCTCCACCATCTTCAACTTTTAACAAAAGTCTTTTTACTCCATCAATTTTCAATTTTATCTCCTTTATCCCATCAGACTTTTTCATAACTCCACTCCTCCATAGCTCTTTCCCATCTCCAAGAACAATGAACTCAACACTTCCTTTGTCAGACCTGTTTCCATCATCTATTCCAACCTTTGCAGAGAAATTGGTGAAAATCCCTTTTAAATCGTATTCAATCTCTGATACTGAGTGAGTTCCAATACCCTTTTCAAATCTTTTCCCATTAATGGAAATTGGTCTTCCTGAAACCGCTTTATCCATTTCAACATCACCCCATCCCGATTTTGCATATATTGGCTCTATCTCGCTCAAATGCATTTCCTCTGGAAGGATTTCTCTTAGGGTGAAATTAATTCCATTTGCATCACTCTCCCTTCCATTTCCCCAAACACTTTTCACCTCCCCTCTATATTCCTTTTCAATTTCAAGATTTTTTATAAGAAAGGAGTTAGATGGTGTGAAACCTAAGAGCTCTCCATTTAGATAAACCTGATAACCATTGTTCAGGTAGTAATTTGAATTCCATTTAATTATAACCCAGTCAAATCCAAACTTATCAATCCATGGTTCTGAAGGCTTCGAAACAGGATAATCATAAAAGTCAGAAGGGGAAAAAACCACTTTCCACGAAACTGGACGAGTTGAGCTTGAAACAACTCTAATCTTAGCCCATCCCTGATGGTTGTAAATTTCAAAAGGTAGCCCCTCAGCTGTAAATCTCTTTACAATAAAATTCTTCCCCCTTGGAAAAACAAAATTCAGTTCGTAAGGGTCATTCTTTATTAGATTACTCTTTCCTTCAAAGGATAACTCCTCTTCATTGTATTTAAGATACAAAAGGTCAGGGACTCCTTGAGTAATGTGACGATTAGTAGAAATTAACTGAATGGAGCCATTATCAGGTAAAAGGGTCAAAACCTTACAACTTTTTGGAGGAATCTCAATGCAAATCCCCTTTTCCCATGCTCCAAGATATTCTGAGTTCCAGAAATCAAATACATGAACTGGTCTTTCAGGCAAACCTATTTCATTCCAGCCAAGATAAATTAAGCTGGATTCCCTCTCACCAAAATTGAAGAATCCGATAACATCGTAATTTCTATCCAGATGATTTATTTTCAAATCCCATATTCTCTTATTCTTCTTTGATGGGAAAAGGTTCATTGGTTTTATATCAAGGGCAGGGAAAACTTTTTTGAGAATTTCTACTCTCTCCACAGGAAGGTCAATCATTCTGTCCGAAGCCATGAGAGCTTGACCTGTAAGACCCTGCAATGTTGCCCATGCCCTTGCCTGTTCAATTGTTAGAGGGGGTCTCAGAAGCATAACATCAGGGTCACAATACCATGCAATATTGTGGAGAAAATAGTAATCCATTGTTGCTTTCAGAGCAACTTTGAATCCATCCCATCCGAGGACAACATCCCCTCCTGTTCTTGAGCCATCCATTATTCCAATTCCCTCAAGGGGTATTCCCCAGCAACCTAAGAGATACCTTCCACTTCCAATTGCTTCCCTTATGGAATCAAGGGTTCTTCTGTAAAGAATCTCTGGATTATCAGGTTTTCTCATAAATTTCAATTTTTCCTTGTATTCCCTTATAACAATTGGTTGACCATCAATTTTAAAATATTCGTATCCCCAATCGTATAATCTTTTAAATAATCTTTTCAAATATTGATGAGTCTCAGGAGTAGATGGGTCTAAAAGGAATTTCCCTTCCCATGTATCTGAGGCAGAAGTTCCATCAGGTTTTATTAAGAAAACTTTTTTGTTCCTTTTTACAGCTTCTTCACTGCTCTGTCCATGGGGAGCAAGCCATATTCCTGGTTTAAGACCGAGTTCTTTTATGAATTTTGCAAGGTTATCCATTCCGGACGGAAAACGCCTGTCAATTGTCTCCCAGTCCCTGTTATCCCCTGAGCCATAACCCTTCCCCTGCCATCCATCATCAATCTGAACATAGACTGCCCCGTAATCTTTAAGATTTGCAGCTATCCATTTTGCATTTTTTCCCACCTCATTCTCATTTATTTCCTGATAATAGTAATACCAGGAGCACCAACCAGAAGGTGGAAGAGGAAACCTCGATTTATCAATCGGCTTGAAATATTTTATTCCGAGAACATCTTTAAAATAGTTTTTAATCACATTTCCATCTTTTAAAATGACCTCGTCCTTCAAGGGGTCATAAAATCCATCAGAAATTGGTGTCTTAACATTACCGAGGGTCATTAAGAAAAGCTCAGGATTTGCACCATCCTTTATCCTGCAGGGTATGTAATTAAAATTACTTTCCTGGGAAAATGAGAAATGAAACAAAAAAATTGTAATGGAAGTAACAAAAAGAAGCCCATATTGGAGTAGTTTAGTTTTGCCTAATTCTTCAACCATATTTTCCTCCATTTCTTCTCCCCGTAGGAGAGTTTTGAAAAATTTACCTTATACCCCATACTTTAAAAATCTCTCCCCAAAATTGACACCCTTTGACTCCTTAGATAGGAAATAATAATAAATAATAAATTCTAAAAAGGCAAACAAATAGAGTTTGTTAATAAAACAATCTGGAAATTACAAACTTGACATTACATTTTTGAAATAATAAATTTCAGAAGAAGGAGGTTGTTATGAGATATGGAAGAAGAGAATTTGTAAAGAAAATAACAGGTCTTGGAGGCTTCATAACTGCTACTGCAATATTTTCAGAGGCAAATATCAAGAAAGTAAAAGATATTTCAGCGAAAGTCAAAGATAAGACACCAGAAGAAATTGCAATGGATGAAGATTTCTGGTTTGAGGTTCAGAATGCTTTTACAATTGATAGAAGTATAATAAATCTAAACAATGGAGGAGTTCATCCGTCTCCAAAAATTGTTCAGGATGCTGTGAAGGAATACATGGATTTTGGAGAAAAATCCCCTACCTACACAATGTGGGAGGTTCTTCAACCTTTAAAAGAAGTCACAAGGACAAAGCTGGCAAGACTTTTTGGATGCTCCCCAGAGGAGATTGCAATTACAAGAAATGCCACTGAATCCCTCCACAATATTCTTCTTGGTTTTCCCATGAATCCTGGCGAAGAAATCCTAACAACAACTCAGGATTATCCGTCAATGCAGAATGCCCTTAATCAAAGAGCAATGAGGGAAGAAATTGTTGTAAACAGAGTCAAACTTCCTGTGCCTGTTAAAGAGCCGATGGATGTTGTGGATATAATTAGTAAAGCAATAACACCAAAAACCAAACTGATTCTTATTTCCCATATTATCTTTCTCACAGGACAGATTCTTCCTGTAAAAGAGATATGCAAGGTTGCCCATGAAAAGAGAGTTGAAGTTGTTGTTGACGGTGCTCATGCCTTTGCCCACCTTGATTTTAAAGTTTCTGAATTGGATTGCGATTATTACGCCACATCCCTTCACAAATGGCTAATGGCTCCAAAGGGAAGTGGATTTTTATATGTGAAAAAGGAGAAAATATCAAAGATATGGCCACTCTTCCCTCATGAGGAACCTCTCAGCTCAGATATAAGAAAATTTGAGAGAATAGGAACCCATCAGAATGCCATTGAACTTGGAATTGACGAGGCAATTGCTTTTCACAATGGAATAGGCTCAAAGAGGAAAGAGGCAAGATTTCATTACTTAAAAAATTACTGGGCAAAAAAACTTGCTGAATTACCCAATGTTGGATTCAGAGTCCAGATTGACCCAAAAAATTCTTGCGGTCTTGCAAACTTTTATGTTGAAGGGATTGAACCATCAAAGCTTACAACTACTTTATTCCAGAAACACAGAATTGTTGTAACTCCAATAACCCATGAGGAAGTTCCAGGAATCCGTGTCACCCCAAGCATTTACACAAGACTTGAGGAACTCGACATCTTTGTCGAAATTGTAAGTAAATATATAAAAGAAGGGCTTCCGAGCTGAAAAGAAGGCTGTGGAAGATTATTACAGTGAGAAACTTTCTGCATAGCGCTTGAAGCGCTGTTACGAAATTGCTCCCCCTCGAGTTCAGCAATACCTTGAGGCAGAAATTGACCATGTTTTACAGAAAATTCTTCCTGACAATATTGTTCTCGAATTGGGTTGTGGTTATGGAAGAGTTCTTCTCCCTATTGCAAAGAAAGCTCGACGGGTATTTGGAATTGACACTTCTATTAACAGTTTGCAACTGGGTAGAGAGATGCTCCGAGGTTTCCAAAATTGTTTTCTTGTTGCAATGGATGCAGTCAGACTTGCTTTCCCTGACAGGATTTTTAACATTGTCGTTTGTATCCAGAACGGAATTTCAGCATTCCATGTCAATCAGAGGGATTTGCTTCAGGAAAGTATTCGTGTCACTAAAATCGGTGGAACTGTTCTGTTTTCAAGCTATTCGGAAAAGTTCTGGAAACATCGCCTTGAATGGTTTCAATTACAATCAGAGGCTGGACTCCTTGGAGAAATTGACCATGAAAAAACAAGAAATGGTGTAATTGTCTGCAAAGATGGATTTACAGCAACCACTGTTACACCTCTTCAATTTATGGAATTGACTTCTGGATTCAATACCATCACTCGAATATTAGAAGTTGATGAGCCCAGCCTTTTCTGCGAACTTACTCCTATTTGAACTTGGTTGTTGAGTCCAGCTAACTTGATTTTCCTGCGCTTTCAATTTATATTTTAGATGATGATTATAAAATACTTTTTAATTTTGATTTTCTTTCCTGCTTTTATTTCTTATTCATTCGCTGATCGGAAGGCTGATATATCATCTTACTTTAATTCTAAAAATTATAGTGGTGCAGTAGATTATCTTAAAAACAATTTTGGTTCCAATTCTGAAATTACATTATCAATTTTTTCTGGCTTACTTGCCTTCTCCTACAACAGGCTGAATTATAAAAACGAAGAGTATAAATGGATTTCCGAATATTTTGAAAATTATCCTGGAGACGAGAACAAATTCAGCTTTCTTGGTGAAAATCCATTTAAAGAAATAAGAAGTTATCTGAGTTCCTGGAAAAATAAATACCCTTTAATTACAGAAGTTTCTTTAATAGAGGAAAAATCTTCTAATGAATCGGCACTTCCTTCCCAGTTAAAAATTGGAGTCAATATAAGCAATGAAGCATTCTATAACTTCTCTGATAAGAATAATACAATTCAAGCAGGTCTTTTCAGGAAAGGACTTAATCTTCTTGGTTTAAAACTTTCCCCTCTATTAGAAAATTCCAGTTTACACTCCTATTTTTTAGACTTGAAAGCGGATGATTTAATTTTGAAGAAGGAAATTGGAATTAACATTGAGTTAGAATCTGGGATGGGCAGGGGCAAAATTGAAAATGGGAACCCCACTAATGAATTTATTGTGTCCATGCAAGTAGGAGACAAGTTATTTGTCACTGGAAAAGGGAATTTGGAAAAATTTTTCTCAATAGATGTTAAAAAGCTTCTTGAGCCCCATCTCTCAAAATATTCGAAAGAAATTAAAGAGATGTATAATCCATTACCTTCCAAATACAGGAGTGGTAGCCAAAATCAGTCAAATATAAGCACTGAAATATTCCGTGTTGATTTAATTGATGTTTATAACGCATTAAAGCAATATAGAAATAAGGAGAAAAGCGAAAAAATCTCAAAGGAGCTCAAGAAAATCTCACAGATAGAAATAACTTTTAAAAATAATACAGAGAAAGGGGAAAAAGAAGTAAGAGCAGTAATTTATGTGAAAGTGAAACATCTGGGTTCATTATCTTCAAGATAATGCAATGTAACTAAATACAACTAAATTTGCATTTAGAATAAAAGAGAAAAAGGGTCAGACTACTTTTTCCCATCTTCTTTCCTTTTTTAGCCTACATAAAGGGGCACTCTCTTATCCTGAAGTGCCTTCCCTTCATTTTCAACAAGCTTCCGGGTTATGAAAATGATTGGGCATTAGGCAGTATGCAAAAATTTTTACAGGATGCCGTTCCCTTACATCACATTTTATCTCATTGCAAAATACCTGATTTCCACAGTTCATATCAGGACTTTTGGTGAGGAACTTATTTTCAGAGGATTCCTTCTGACGGTAAAATAAGAAATAACACTACCATATTCTGGATAGCGAATATGTCTCAGGGTCTTATTTTTACATCTCTTCATGCTCTCGCTCCTCTTCCAACCACTCATAGAATCATTGTAGTTACATTTACACTCTGCTTAGCAGTTTTGTGGGGTGTTCTGAACAGGAAATTCAATTCTTTATTTCCGAGCTGGATAATTCATTCAGCTTGTTCAGCCTTAAGACATTTCATCTGAGTTCTGCTCAAATGACATATTAAATCTTAGAGCTCGACTTTTAACTATTTTTGCACTGTATAAGAAAATTTTAAGAGAAGTATTTGAATCAAGTTTTGTCAAATAAATATAATTTAATTTGATCTTTTAAGAGCTCCATAAATGTATCAGATGTTCCAAATTCACGAAATCAACTGTCAATCCATTAAAGTTCTTGCGAAAAGAATGAATAACATCATTAGAAACAACATAATTAGGACCAGCAGTATACTTACGACGAAAGGCTTTCAGGCTTGAAGGATCAAAATTATCCGCTGACCATTTACACTCGATTGCAATTAACTCTCCCGTTCGCTTTTTCAAAATGAAATCCACTTCATGCTGTCGTTTATCTCGCCAGTAAAAAATATTTCGTGTTTGCAGGCGACCATTTATTTCATTAAGGACATAATGCTCCCAGAGAAGCCCCACATCTTCTGGCCTAAGGGTTTCCCATCCTTTGAAATAATATACAAAACCTGTATCAAAGGCATAGACTTTCGGTGCAGATACAATTT
Source organism: uncultured Clostridia bacterium (assembly GCA_964531645.1). Classification (GTDB taxonomy): domain Bacteria; phylum Acidobacteriota; class Aminicenantia; order JBFLYD01; family JBBIMS01; genus JBBIMS01. The sequence continues at coordinate 25,988 of CAZHEF010000014.1, read as the reverse complement.
CAGTAGCACAATGTAAACTAAAGGGACGAATTACATTTACTACAAATGTAGCTTCAAGAACTTCAAGATAATTATTGATGGTTGTTCTACTCGCTTCGCAAAGTGTGGCAAACTTTGTAGCTTCGAAAATTCTTCCGCTCTGGATAAAAAGTAATTCCATTAATCGTTGGAAAGAATGTCTCCTCTCCAATCTGAACAACTCCTGGATATCCTTTGTCCAATAGGCGTCTATCCATTCTTGAAATTCTCTTTCAGGATGTTCTTTTGCAAGGAAAAAGGGGGGCAAGCCACCATATTTAAGACGGTGTTTAACATCTGTATTTCCAAAATCTTTGCTATCATATGAAACCATTGGAGTAAGCCATATCTCTAATCTTCTACCTGTCAAGGTATCTTTAAACTTCGCTGAAGCACCAAGGGAAGAAGAACCCGTGGCGATAATTTTGACATCGGGAAGTAATCTGCAGCTATTTTAAGCATTTGAGATGGATTGGGAAGGCGATGTATCTCATCCAAAACAATCTTTTTCCCTTTGAAATTAGAGAGAAATGATTCAGGGTCTTCCATCTCCCGTCGCGTCCTTGGCAGTTCACAATCAAAATAAATAATATCCGGAATGGATTTACAGAGAAAAGTCTTTCCAACTCTTCTCACTCCGTAAAGCCAGAGGATAGACCTTTTTTCCCATGACTTTAAAATTAAATCAATCCAGAAATGCCTTTTTTTAATTTCCATAAATTTATTATAAAATGTTATTTAACTAAATGCAAAGAAGAATTGCATTTAGTCGCACTATTTGTAAAATTATTTGCGTTTAGTAAATTGTTTTCAGTTAATATTGATTTTTTGACGCATGCTAATTTTAATAGAGAACTTTTGTTATAATATATAATTTCAGGAGGTGAACAAATGTTCAATATTCCAAAACCACCAGATTTTAATGAGGAAGAAGTAAAACAAATATTAAAAATTCATTATGGAATTGAGGCAAATGTATCACCTCTTGTGGGAGATATAGGGAGAAATTTTCTTATTGTTGATGAAAAAGGTGAAAATTTCATCTTTAAGATAGCCAACGAGATTGAGCATTACTATTATATAAAAGCTCAAAATGATGTCCTTCATCACTTGAATAAACAAAATTTTGGCTTTAAACTTCCCTCCATAATAAAAAACAAGGATGGAGAGGAGATAACTGAAATAAAAGATAGAAATGGCAGAATCTATAATTCGAGACTTTTGACATGGATAAAGGGTGATTTCCTTGCTGAAATAGAACCAGATAAAGAGCTTTTGGTAGATTATGGCAGGGTTTTAGGATTAATGGACAAAGCCTTGGAGAATTTTTATATTCCTTATGCTTACCGATACTGGCATTGGGATTTAAAGAACTTACTGGAGCTGAGGGAATTAGCATCATACATTAATAACTTTGAAATAAAAAGACTGATAGAATATTTTCTCCTTCAATTTGAAACAGAAGTTGTCCCTGAATTTCCCAATTTAAGGAAAAGTTTAATATACAATGATGCAAACGATTACAATGTCCTTATAGAAACGGAGAAAGACGGTAAAAAAAGAGTTGCGGGTTTAATCGATTTTGGGGACATGGTATGTAGTTACACCATTTTTAATATTGCCATAGCTTTGACTTATGCAATGCTGAATAGAGAAGAGCCTCTTCAAGTAGCTCATTCAATATTAAAAGGTTATCACAAAATTTTTCCCCTCAGAGAAAATGAAATAGACATTCTTTATTACTGCATTGTGGGAAGACTATGTTTGAGCTTAATGATGTCCTCCTATCAAAAACGATTAAGACCTGAGGATAATTATGTTACCATATCAGAAAAATCAGTAGGGAAATTATTAAAAAAGCTTCATTCTATAAATCCACTAAAAGCAGAGGAAATTTTCAGAAATGCCTGTGGTCTTGGTCCAGCTAAAATTGGAGTTCCATCCGAAAAAATTGTTGAGCTAAGGAGAAAATACATAGGAAAATCTTTAAGAACTCATTATAAAGAACCGATAAAGATTGTAAAGGGAGCCCTTCAGTACCTTTACGATGATAAGGGGAAAACCTATCTTGACTGTGTGAATAATGTTGCCCATGTGGGGCATTCGAATCCAAAGGTTGTAAAAGCTGCCCAGAAACAGATGACAATCCTCAACACAAATACCCGTTATCTTTACGACTATTTAGTTAAATATGCCGAAAGATTACTTGAAAAGTTTCCTGAGCCATTGAAGGTGATCTTTTTTGTAAATTCTGGGAGTGAGGCTAATGAGCTTGCCTTGAGACTGGCATACACTTATACCGGAAGAAAGAACATGGTAGTTATTGATCATGCCTATCATGGTAACACCTCATCATTAATAGACCTCAGTCCTTATAAATTTGATGGACCAGGTGGTAATGGTCCAGGACTTTACACCTATAAAGTTATAATGCCTGATACTTATAGAGGGCCTTATAAAGACAAAAACGCGGGTATTAAATATGCAAATCATGTTTTTGAAACAATAGAAAGATTGAAAGCTGAAGGGAAGGGGTTGGCAGGATTTATCCATGAACCCCTTCTCGGATGTGGAGGCCAAATCCCTCTTCCTGAAAATTATCTTAAGACTGTTTATAAAGCAGTGAGGAAGGCGGGAGGAGTTTGTATTGCTGATGAGGTCCAGGTTGGATTCGGGCGTGTTGGAACTCATTTCTGGGGGTTTGAAAAACAGGATGTTATCCCTGATATTGTAACCCTTGGAAAACCTATTGGAAATGGTCATCCCCTGGCAGCAGTTGTTACAATCCCTGAGATAGCAGAAGCTTTTAACAATGGAATGGAATATTTCAATACTTTTGGAGGGAATCCTGTTTCATGCATTGTTGGTTTAGCGGTTCTTGATGTAATTGAAGAAGAGAAACTTCAGGAGAATGCTTTAAAAACTGGCAATAAAATTATGGAAGATTTTAAAGAACTTCAAAAAGAGTATCAAGTAATCGGAGATGTAAGAGGGTCAGGGCTTTTCATAGGGGTTGAGCTTGTAAAAAATCCTGAGACGATTGAGCCTGCTCCAGAACTTGCAAATGAGATTGTTGAGAGGATGAAAGAAGAAGGAGTTCTTTTAAATACTGAAGGTCCTTATAACAATGTTCTCAAGATAAAACCTCCCATTATTTTCAATGAAGAAAACGCAGAGCAATTAACATCAACATTTGCAAAAGTTCTCAAGGAAAGGTTGTCAAGATTTTAGTGTAAATTCACTTAAAGGTTCTCTTCCCATTTTTTGTGATCATGCTTTTTTAGAGCATTTTTCATTTGATCGGAAGATTTCCTGTGCTCTGGTTAGATTCTGAAAAGGTAAGAAACTTTAAGGGTTGCAGAATGTCCTTTTTCAATTTTAATGAATTCCTGTCGCTGGCTCTTCTTAAAGCTGAACTGGATGATGCTTCCAGCTCCGAGATAATAGCCTGCCAGAAAGTCAAAACTATACTGATCTTCTCTTGTTTCGCCAAATAGCATAGTTCTGAGGAAAAGCTTGTGAGTAATCTGGTAATGAAGCGAAGCTTCGTAAGTCAGCCCGTCAAAGACTTTCTCTCCAGTGGCTGTCAGTTTTTGTTGGATGTAATTAGCTTCAAACGCCAATTCAATGTTACTTCTTGGTCTCAAAGAGAGAGAACTTTCCAGAGTAAACTGGCTACCAGGCACAACTTCGGTAAATGATTCATTGTAGATACCTCTTTTCTCCCAGCCACCCTCAAAGCTGATTTCGTTCAGGAACCCCCCTTTTTCCCAATCAAAATCAAAGTGAGCTCCGTAATTCTTCAGGAATTCTCTGTTCCAGACTAGTTTGTCTTCAGGTGTCAGAATCTGGTACTGGCTCTTTCCCGTGAAAAGACCATAATGGAAATGAATACGGTTGGAAAGATTCCAGAACATCATAAACTCCAGCATCTCACCAACTTTGTTTCCGTAAGAATCCTGATTTAGATTGCCAGAAATATCCCAGCTAACTCTTTGAATCTTTCCTTTATTGAAACGCCATGCATAACCCAGCAAGGCATTCAGGGATTGAGAATCAATCTGATTGAGATAACCTGCTCTTAACCTGACATTGTCTTCTATCCTTTGAAAGCCAAATGTGAGTTGCATTCCAGCATCTGGCTCGCGGTTGAACTTAATTATGTGGATACCATTACGGGAATTTTCGGTATCAGAATTAAAGCAGAAAATGTTGGCTCCCCGGAGATAATAAATATCTTTGAAATTAAAGCTGTAATCAATAGCCAGATTCTGAGAGGAAACATCCTTTTCCTTAACTCCAGTATAATAGAAACCGATCTGAGAGTTTTTAAGGATATCTCTGGTCATCCTGAAGACCCCAAATTTGGAGGAACCATAATCAGTTTTATTCAAAGCTCCGAGAATGCCGAAAGAGTAACCCCCTGTTTTGCCAGAAATCTTGACAGCCAGGCGAGGGTCTCGGATTCTACGGGAGTAAAAAAGCATCAAATCAGAATGCCAGGCAAACGGATCTTTAGTAGTCAGTCTGAAGTACTGACTCCCTTCAGTGAAGAAGGGACGGTTCTCCTGTAGATAATTTTCATAAGGAGAGAGCTGGTAAATGAACGGGTCGGATTCAACCTGGCTGAAGTCCGGGCTGGCGGTTATGTCCAGATAGAGGTTTGGTCTGATTCCGTATTTAATATCTACTCCGGCTGCCAATTTATCGTCCTTTTCTTCTTCCCATCGAGAAGAACGGACTCCAGCATAGGGGAAAATTTCCAGATTATGACCGGGTCTAATTCCGCTCAGACCCTGCAGCTCTGCCATTTGATGAAGTTTGGGTAGATCTCTTTTGACCTCAGTCCAATAATCAGTTTCGTTCAGTCGGTGAATATACCTGACAAAATTTACTCCCCAGATCTGTTCAGGAGATGAAGAAAATCGCAATGATTTGAAGGGAATTGCCATCTCAGCAGACCAGCCGTCCTCCCTTATTCTGGCTCCGGATTTCCAGATGGTCTCCACTGTATTTTTCTGAACTCCTTTGGGATTGAGAATGAATGAGATGCTGGTTCTTTTATCGTTGTAGGTATCAAGTATGACCTCAATGGAGTCATTATTTTCGAATTCGTTGCGGGGGGTCAGTTCTGCCCAGATTTTTTCAGGCTGGGAGTCTTTCATCAGGAAGGCGAAATAAAGATAATTGTCGTCATAAGCTGCCCATACATAGGTTTCTTCAGAAGCAGGGGCTCCATTGACCGGGTCATATTGAATAAACCCTGAAACGGGCTGGATATTCTTCCAGCAAACATCATCAAAAAGACCATCAATCTTGGGAGGCTGTTCAATTCTTTTTATATTCAGAACTTTTGATCTTTCCTGTCCTAAGGAGAAAAGGGGCGAGAAAACCAGTATGAAAGCCAAGACAATCATAATTATAACTGTATCAGTCAAATTTTTCATTTGTTTGATTTTACTAAAACCTTTAATAAAAATCCAGATATTTCTTGAAGATTTTAAACAATTAAGTTTAATTTTCCCTTTACAAATCAAAGGCATCCTCCATGCATAGATAATCTCCTTTCCTTTGTGACTCTATTTCATTTATATCTTCATTCCTATAATAGATTTATATTTAAAAATCCTTGAGCATTCTTAAAAGTTTCAAGGACACCTGAATTTCTTTATTAACATTAAATCTTCTTTGTTTCAAATTGTTAAATAACAACAATTTCTATTCCACAAATATCTATGAAAATTCTTAATAGAATTGATATTCCCAGAGAAGTGTTTAAATCAAGTTCCAGAAAAGAAAATATAATTTTGATTTTTTACATAGAATCCAGATTTTCAAGAGCCAAATAAATTTTTAAAATGTTCCCAATTCATGAAATCAAAAGTCATTTCTTTTATGTAACTAAAGGAATAGCTGAATCGATTGCTGTTAAAAATATGAGCATGGGGGTAGACTTTCTAAGGAAACATCCTCTGTTTGACATTCTATAGAATAATTTGTATATTTCTATTTTAACCATGAGAAAAGAAGAATTTTTTGAGTTGATGGTGAAGGCAATTATTGATGGGAACAGAGAAGAGAGTGCACGCCTCGCTCGCCTCTCCCTGGATATGAAGATCGACCCTCAGGAATCAATAGAATCAGGCTTTGCAAGAGGAATAAAAGAAGTCGGTGCAATGTGGGAAAGAGGGGAATATTTTCTACCAGAGCTTTTAATGGGTGCTGAGGCAATGAAAAGTGCCATGGATGTTCTTACTCCCCACATCCTTTCAGGAAGATCAGGAAATTTAGGGAAAAAAGTTGTTATTGGAACTATTGAGGGTGATATCCATGACATAGGGAAAAACCTTGTTGCTTCAATGCTTTTAGCCAATGGATTTGAAGTGATTGACCTTGGAGCAGATGTCCCCCTTGAAAAATTTGTTGTTACTGCAGAGGAAGTAAAAGCTGATTTTATATGTATGTCAGCTCTTCTTACAACAACAATGATAGGACAGAAGAAAGTGATTGAGATGTTGAAGGAGAAGGGGATAAGAGATAAATACAGGGTTCTTGTAGGAGGAGCCCCTGTAAATGAGGAGTGGGCAAGGAGGATTGGAGCGGATGGAACTGCTTCCAACGCAGCTCAGGCGGTCTCTTTAGCCCTTTCTCTCATAAGATAATAATGGAAGAGTCATTTAAAAAAGGGGACCTCCCCATTCTTCCTAAAGTTGAAGAGAAGGTTATACTTAAACTTTTAAAATACAAGAAAAAAGATTTCTCTAAGATTCAGCCGTCAATTGAGGAAGGTTATAATATCGCTTATTCCCTCGTGAAACCAAGATATGTTTACAAGATATTTCCGATGAAATCTTTGCCCCATCATCCAGTTTTTGAAAGAGCAGAGTTTGTGGGTTTAGCTCTTTGCACAATAGGGAAGAAGCTGGAAAAGGAAGCATCAAGACTTACAAGAAATGGAGAGCTTTTAAAGGGACTTGTTGTTGACATTCTCGGTTCTGAAATAGTTGAAATGGTTGCAGATTTTGCAAATAGTTTAATTTGTAAAGAAGCAATGGAGAAGGGGTTTTATGCTGGGAAAAGATTCAGCCCTGGTTACGGGATTTTTGAATTGCAATGGCAGAAGAACTTTTTCTCTTTTCTTCCAGCAGATTCTATCGGAATTGAGCTCCTTCCATCAATGATGATGTTTCCAAAAAAATCCATATCCTTTGCAGTAAATATTTTTAAAGGGAAAAAGAGAGAAAGTAGCTCCCTTGTTTGCAGATTCTGCGATAAAATTGGTTGCAAGGAGAAGAAAGAAAAATGAGAAAGTTAGGATTCTTATTTTTGATTATTGTCCTGGTTTTTTCTTTTTTGCTTTCAAGTGAGGGGGGAAAGGAGCCACAATTTGTTATTGACAATAAAGAGCCCCTTATGGATGAAATTATAAAAATAAAAATTGTAAATCTTCCTCCCAATAAAAAAGTGAAAGTTTCTCAGGAAAGTTCAGAAGGGGAAGGGAGTGCGTTTTTCCTTTCCAGTAAAAAAGGAGTTGTTGACTTCTCCGCTCAGGAACCCCTCCCCGGAAGTTGTTACAAAGGTATTAATCCCATGGGGCTTTTTCTTTTCGAAAAAAGAAAAAAAGAATCTTCCCTTTTTTATAGCTCACCTACTGATCAGCCGGTTTTGACGGAGTTAAAAGCGGAAGTTGATGGTAAAATAATTGCTCAAATTAAGATAAACCGATGGTGGCTTAAGTCAGGCATTGAGAGGAAAGAGATTCGAAAGCCCGGTTTTGTTGCTGTACTCTTTAAACCTATTTCCCGAGAAAAATTGCCTACAATAGTTGTTCTTGGAGGTTCTGAAGGAGGACTCTCTTCGCAAAAGAAAGCAGGACTTCTTGCTTCCCATGGATACATAACTTTAGCCCTTGCCTATTTCAGAGAAGAGGGGCTTCCAAAGGATCTTTGTAATATCCCTGTTGAAACTGTAAAGGAAGGGATAGAGTTTTTAAAAGGTTTGCCAGAAGTCAATAAGGAAAGGATAGGAATATTTGGAGGTTCTAAGGGTGCAGAACTGGCTCTTCTTTCTGCCTCTCTTTTCCCTGAAATAAAAGCTGTTGTAGCTTATGTCCCGAGCCATGTTGTCTGGGCTGGAATGAGGGGATTTATGGGTGTCAACGAGTCCTCATGGACATTCGATGGTAAACCTCTTCCTTTTGTTCCATACACAATAACTCCTGAATTCATAGAGGTATTCAGGTCAGGAAAATCTTTAAGAATTGGATTGCTTTATGAAAGCAGTCTTAAAAACAAGGATGCTGTTGAAAAAGCATTGATTGCAGTTGAAAAAATTAATGGAACTGTTCTCTTAATTTCTGGAAAGGACGACCATCTCTGGCCGAGCTATCAGATGGCAGAAGAGATAATGAATAGATTAAAGCAATTTAACCATTCTCATCCATCTCAGCATCTTTCTTATGATAATGCAGGTCATGTAATTGGCTTTTCGTTTACATCCGTTCTTAATTCAGTTAAATTTGGAAATATTGATATGGGAGGGACAATTGAAGGGAATGCCTTTGCAATCCTTGACTCCATCCCGAAAGTTTTGAAATTCCTTGAGCAGAATTTGAAGAAATAAATCTATTCTTTACTCCCATTTTAATGCAAGTTTTTATTTATTAAAAGGAACCACGTAGCTTTTAGAAAAATTGCCAGAAATGGAAGTAAAAAATTTAAACAACCAAGCTCTTCATCTTAAAATAGAAAGAAGATGGGACTCTTCTGAATTTCTGGTCTTCCGCACTTCCGTTCCCATTCTATAGGACTTTATCTTTTGCTACTTTTACTTTCCCATTTCAAGAAAAGACGAATCTTTCGAATTGCCATAATGAACATAAAATTATAAAATTGATTTTCAGGAGGTAATTATGGATTGGGGAACGAAAAACAGAATGGCAAGAATTTTTAAACCCGAGACAGGTAGAACAGTTATGCTTGCTGTTGACCATGGATATTTTTTAGGACCAATCTCAAAACTGGAGAACCCCAGAAAAACAATAGAGCCCCTCATCCCTTACACTGATGCAATTATGCTGACAAGAGGAATACTTAGAAATTGTGTTAATCCCGAGTTTAATATCCCTGTTGTTTTGAGAGTTTCGGGAGGGAACAGTATAGTAGGAAAGGAACTTTCCAATGAAGAGATTATTACATCTGTTAGGGAAGCGCTCAGATTGAATGTCTCTGCAGTTGCATTCTCAATTTATATTGGCGCGGAGTATGAGCATCAGACCCTTGTCTGCCTTTCAAAACTGATTGACGAATGCGAGGATTATGGAATTCCAGTTCTTGCGGTTACTGCTGTTGGTAAAGAACTTGAGAAACGGGATGCAAGATACCTTTCCCTTGCATGCAGGATTGCATCTGAGCTCGGAGCAAGATTTATAAAGACTTATTATTGTGAGGAATTTGAAAAGGTTGTTGAATCAAGCCCTGTCCCCCTTGTAATTGCTGGAGGTCCAAAAATGGACTCTGAAGAGGCGGTTTTCAAAGTAGCCTATGAGGCAATATCAAAAGGTGCGAAAGGGGTTGATTTTGGAAGGAATATATGGCAGTCATCCCATCCTGTTGCAGTTATAAATGCAATAAGAGCAATTGTTCATGAGGGCGCAGATACAAAAAGAGCTCTGGAGATTTTCAGGGAGAAAAAGGCAAAAGTCTGATTTAAAAATGATAAGAAAAGCCTTCCTCATAAAAATCTTTGACGCTGCGAATATGCAGAGGTGGAATGACAAGATTAGACCTGTTGAACTAAGGGAGCTGGACAAGCAAGCTCACAAAATGATATTCGCCTATGTCCTTGGAAAGCTGAATCAGAATGAGAAAGGATTTGACTGGATAAAAATAATAGAGGGCGGTATTTTTGAGTTTCTTCAAAGACTTGTTGTAACAGATATAAAACCCCAGATCTTTCATAAAATAAAAGGAGATGCTGAGAAATTCAGACAGCTTAATGAATGGGTTTACAGGCAGTTGAAGCCAATAATATCTCCAATAGGGAACAATTTCCCTGAAAGATTTATGGAATATTTTTCATCAGAGGAAGATGATATAAATAAAAAGATTTTAGGTTCAGCCCATTTTCTTGCAACAAAATGGGAGTTCGAAATTATTGAGTGGGCAAATCCAGGAGGATATGAGATTGAAAGTATAAAGAGGGAACTTAAGGAAAGAAGTGAGAAATACAAAGATTTGAAAGGTTTCAATTCAGTCTTGAGCTTCCCCACCAATTTGAAAAATTTTATTGATCTATGCGGTCAGTTGAGATTTCAGGTAAGATGGAGTCATCTTCCTATGATTCCAAGGACTTCAGTCCTTGGGCATACCTTTATAGTAGCAATACTTTCTTATATTTTTTCCATTAAACTGGGAGCATGCAGGCGCCGTCTTATAAACAATTTCTTTACAGGTCTTTTCCACGATTTACCTGAGGTTTTGACAAGGGATATAATATCTCCTGTCAAAAAATCCATTGCAGGACTTGAGGAAATATTGAGAGAATATGAGAAAAAGGAAATGAAAGAAAAAATTTACAACCTTATCCCCGAAGAGTGGCACGATGAAATGAAAATTTATGCTGAGGATGAATTCTCGTCTGTTGTTAGAATTGATGGAAAAATTGTAAAAACCACATCCTCTGAGATACAGGAAAAATATAATAAAGATGAATTTAATCCAAAGGATGGAGAGTTTGTAAAGGCAATGGATGACCTTTCTGCTTTTGTTGAGGCATTTTTAGCCAAGAGGAACGGAGTTGTCAATGAAAAGCTTGATGAAGCAATTGTTTCTTTAAAGAAGGAGTACAAGGATAAATATATTGGTCATATTAGTCTCGGCGAAATTTATGCAGATTTTGATTGAGAAATGAAGGTAGCTCTATACTATAGCAATTCTGATTTAAGGATTTCAGATATTCCTTATCCAGAGATTTCAGAAAGGGAAGTTGTTGTAAAAATTGAAGCCTGTGGAATATGCGGTTCAGATTTGATGGAATGGTACAGAAAAGACAGGGTTCCCCTTGTTTTAGGGCATGAAATTGCAGGAATTATTGATAAAGCAGGGAAGGAAGTCAAGGATTTTGAGGAAGGAGATAAGGTCGTTGTTGCCCATCATGTTCCCTGTGGTAAATGCCATTACTGCATAAATGGTAATGAGACTGTTTGTGAGACATTGAGAAAAACAAATATTTATCCTGGTGGTTTTTCCCAATTTACAAGAATTCCTGAAATAAATGTGGAGAAGGGATTATTTGAAATTCCTGATGGGCTTTCCTTTGAGTCCTCAACATTTGCAGAACCATTGGGTTGTGTGATGAGAGCCCAGAGAAAACTCGGGATAATGCCAGGAAACAGTATAGTTGTTATTGGAAGTGGGATCTCTGGAATTCTTCACATTCAGATGGCAAAACTTTATGGAGCAGGACCAATAATTGCTTCTGACATAAATGAATGGAGGATGGAAAAGGCTTTAAAATTTGGCGCAGATTATGTCTTTCATCCTGATGAGCTTGAAAAAGGGATAAAAGCAATTTTAAAGGATGCATTAGCAGATGTGGTAATTCTTTGTGCCTCTTCAATATCCGCCATTGAGCTTTCTTTTAAAATTATAAACAGAGCAGGAAAGATTCTATTCTTTGCACCTTCAGAGCCAGGGGCAAAAATTTCAATTCCAATAAATGAATTGTTCTGGAGAAATGATGTCCTACTAACAACTTCCTATGCTGCATCCCCTTCTGACTACTCCCTCGCTCTCAGATTGATTCATCTCGGAAAAATTAATGTAAAAGATATGATAACCCATGTCTTTGGAATTGATGATATTCAGAAAGGTTTTGATTTGATGGGAAAAGGGGAAAACTCCCTTAAAGTTATTATTAAACCTAACGAATAGAGAGATTTTTTTACCCTTTCCTTCTCCTGAAAATCTCAAAAATTTTTAGAAGGTCTGCATAGGTGTTGCAATCCTCAGGATTTTTGTCCCATCTTATTCTTTTAATTCTTGCAAACCTCAAGGAAAAGCCTGAATCGTATCTGTTGCTTTTCTGAATTTCATCAAAGGCAACCTCCACAACAATTCTTGGCTCAACAATTATTCCCCAATCCAATTCCTCCCTTTTCAATTTTAAAAGAGCTGATGTCATCTCTTTAAACTCTTCATCGGTTAAACCTTTGAAGGTTTTACCAACCATCAGAAATTTATCTCCTTTTCTTACTCCGAGATGATAGTCTGAAAGCCACCCTTTCCTCCTTCCATGACCCCACTCAGCACCAATTATTACAAGGTCAAGGGTAAAAAATTTCTTCAGTTTTATCCAGTCCCATGCCCTCTTTCCAGGATAATATGGAGAATTTATCTTTTTGAGAACAAGTCCCTCATGCCCAGATTTTATACTTCTTTCCATCCAATCTTTTAAATCCTTTTCGTTTTTAGCTAAAATCCATGGAACAATATAATCAGGAGGGATAATTTCTTTAAGAATCTCTCTTCTCTCCATTGCTGGCTTTTTCCAGATGTCTTCATCATTGATTTTTAAGACATCAAAGAAAAATGGTTTTACTTTCCATGTTGAAAATAGCCCTGTTTCTCTTGATATTAGACTTATTATGTCCTGAAATGGGAATGGTTTCCCTGACTCGCTCTCAGCAATGAGTTCCCCATCTATTATGAAATCATGGGAAGGAAATTTTTTTATCTCAAAAACAAGTTCCTTTAAATCCTCGCTCAAATCCCTTAATTTTCTCGAAAAAATTCTTATCTCATCCCCTCTTCTGTGAACAATTATTCTTACACCATCAATCTTGTAATCACATATTACAGGAAATCCTGTCCTTTTAACTGCAGATGATATGCTATCCTCCTGATAGGCAAGCATTGGATGAATAGGTGAAAGGTAAGGAAGGGACTCTTCAAACTCAGTCCCCTCAACAAATCTCTTTGAGAGTTCAAGTATACTTCCCGCCTTTGCATAGTCTATCTTCATTTTTTCTTCATCTTTCTCAAAAAGAGATAAGAGGGCTTTCAGGACTATTCCTATTGAAGCACCATGTTTCAAATCTCCAAGAAGATACCTTGCGAGAAAGCCTCTTTCACCCTTTTTGCAATTGGAAAAGAGTTTCCTTAATTCAATATATCTTTCCTCCCTGCTCCTATCTCCTTTAAAATTTTTAACTCTTTCCACAAAATAAAAAACCTCTTCCACATTGATTCCATCTCCTTCTATTGAAACATTTTCAAGAACTTCAGAAATTGCTGAATAACCTATAAAGATGGAGCTGATTCTCTCACCACTTATTATACTTGCCACAAAAGGAATCTCCTCCTTTCTACAATTCTCAAGAAAATCCTTAATTCTCTGAACCTTCTCCTTTGTAGAAGAAATTGAGCTCAGCTCCTCTGAGAATTTTACAAGTTTAGATAGTCTCAACTTTTTAAAACCTCAAGCTCCAATTTATATTTTAATCCAAACAGATTTGGTTTGACAGGATTATAAGATTCTTATAAATTAGGTTTATATAGCGGAGGAAGTTATAAAAATTAGCAATTTGACAAAGATATACAGAAGTGGCAAGGATTATAGGAAAGCTGTTGATGATTTGACATGTTCAGTGAAAAGGGGAGAAATTTTCGGTCTTATTGGTCCAAATGGGTCCAAATGGAGCGGGGAAAACAACGACTATCAAGTTAATCTTTGGTCTTTTAAGACTTGATAATGGAGAGAGAGATATATATTGCTTATGAGCTCACTTGTATCTTTCAAAAACCCTCCCCCATTCAGACTTCATAAATTCTCTAATCCTCTTTTTCCCTATCAGAGGATACCAGAGCCAATCATGGTAGATGTTGGAAGCAAAGGGTGCCCAGAAGGATAGAGGAGACCTTAAAGCAAGCCACTCCAAGAATCTTAAAAATCCCTTTCTTAGCATCTGGTCTCCCCATATTACAAAACTTCTTTTTGTTTTGAATCCCCAGTTTATACCTTCTATCTCATCTCCCACAATTTCAATTTCTTTTAAATCTCCTACTCCAAGTCCTCTTTCGTGAGTCATTCTTATATATGGTATTGACAAAGGGTCAAATCCCATCATTTTTGCAGATACTGCATCGATTGCCACAGAATCAGAACTTGCGAGGATATAATTTTTTATCCTCGGAATCATTGTCCTTGGTCCTGCACCATCCCCGCAAACAGTTCCATCCATTACTGCAAATATTCCTGGATGAATTTCTCTCTGCATTAATAAAAGGTCTACAAGGGCTTCATGGATATATTTGTGGGCAAAATGCCTCATCTCTTTCAGGAGTCCTCCGAATGCATTTTTTATTGCACCGGTTGTTATTGAATGGCCGTGGGTCTTTGCAGTTGGAAGATGAACTACATTCTTCCCAATAAAAATCTTAGGAATTTCAATTCCTTTCGGGAATAATTTATCAAGAATCAAAAGCTTTTCTTTAAATTCATATTTTGTCCATTCAACTTCAGGAAGAGGTATAAAGTTTAATCTATATTTCTCAAGGACTGGAATCCATCTGTTGTTTCTTGCTCCTTTTCTTGGATTTGTTACAACAGTCTTGTTTTCGACAGGGAAAATTTTCTCTTTTCTGAATCCATCTTTAATTAGTTTTTCCAAAACACCTTCAACCTGCCATGGGGATGAAGAACATGCAGGGAAAAATTTTGTCCATGAGAGATTTAATTTAATTATTGTGTCTATATCCTTTGCGATTACTTTTTGATATTCTGCAAGCTCCATTGCTCTTTTTATGTCATTTAAGACATTTTCAGGAGAAGTTTTTAAAACAACAACTTTCGACCTCATAATAATTTACCTCTATAAATGACAATTATTACAGTAAGACCCCATAAAAAGATTGAAATGAAAAAGGGAGGGTCATTCAAAAGAACTTCTTCAGGATTTCCTCCTAAATTTTTTGAATAAATCAAATGAAGATACCTGAATATTCCGTACATAACAAGAGGGAGGGTGAGGAAAAGATTTCTTGTCCCGAATTTTATTGTTGTCTCCTCAGAAAGAGTGTAAACTACGTAGGCAATTAGAGTCGAAGATGTTGTAATTGCAATCATCTGGTCAATGAATGGGACAGAATAAACTTTAAGCGATTCCCTGTGTTCTTCAGCGTTTTCAATTGTGAGAACCTCGTATCTTCTTTTCCCAAGCCCCAAAAATAATGAAATAAGCACAGTGCAAATTAGAAGCCACGGAGATGTCTCAACATTTATTACCCATGTTCCAGCGAGGACTCTCAGAAGAAAGAAAAACGAGAGGGAAAGGACATCAAGGATTACAATGTTTTTTAAATAAAATGTGTAAATTATGTCCAGTAGAATGTATGAAAGAGCAGCAAAAAAAAATTTTTTCTCAAGAAGAAAGGAAAGAAAAAGGAAAATTGGAAGAAGAATTGAGACCACGACTATTGCTGTTGTAATAGAAAGTTTCCCTGAAGCGATTGGTCTCTTTGCTTTTTTGGGGTGAATTTTATCTCTTTTAATATCTTTTAAATCATTTATTATATATCCGCACCCTGAAACAATTGAGAATAGAAAAAATGCTAAGATAACTTTGAAAAGATAATCAAAATTAAGAAGGTTCTTCGAAAATATGATTCCTGCAAAAATGAAAAAATTCTTTGTCCAGTGTCTCGGTCTTAATGACTTAAGAACATAAAAAATTGTCTCAAAAATTTTACGCATTTTTTATTTTATCCTATTAATCTTTAAATAATCAACGAAGAAATCTATGAGGGAGTAATTGTAAACTTGCATTTCCCATATAGAATCCCTCTGAACTTCTAAATTCCATTGGAGTTCTTTAAAATTAACATCTTCAAACTCATCTGAGTAGACCATTTTTCTCTTTTTTGTCTTTCCTTCCTCTCTTTCAAGAACAATCAAGCAAACTGGAACTCTCTCATCGGGTTTTTTCTCAATTTTTATTTTTAAAACAATTTTATTTAAACCTTTTTTAAGCTCAAAGGGAGGAGAAGAAAGAATAGGATAGGATGCAAAATTCTTCTGGGATGAAAGGACAAATTCATTAGAAGCATTTCTATCAAACCTTGGGAAACCAAAGGGCCCTGTCCAGAGCTCTGCTTCAAAGAAATTCTCTCCACCAACAGGTTTCCCATCAATCTCAAAAAGATTCCAGAACTTCCTCCTGTGATTGTAAGGTTCTTCTGTAATTGAATGGTAGAAGTGATAGCGGGCTCTAAGGACAGCCCTTTTCATGTCGGGAAAATTGCTCATGTAAAAAGGAGTTTCTATATCATCCCATAAAAATGTATATTTAACATTCTTCTCCTTTAAAAAATTTGGGTCTGTATTTGTGAGTCTTGGCCAGCAATGATAGGCTTTTATTTTATTATTCATGGACATAGAAACAGCCCATACTCCTGCCATTGAGCTACCATCAAAAGCCTTCCCGAAATCTTCAGAAACTATCTTAAACTGAAACTTTGGATATTTGAGATAATTTATAATCTCTTTTGAATTTATAAAAATTGTAAACAGAGCAATTAAAACTGCAAGTCCAGCGAAGACAGCTCTCGGAATTCTTCTTAGAAATACTGCGTATTTTATAGAAACAAAGATTAAAAGCACGAAGAGGAAAGAAAGAATTATATCGATTATTAGGAATTTTGGAAGATTCTGATAGATTCGAGGAGTGTAAAGTCTTCGGAGAATGTGACTGAAAATAAATAAGGATATGTAAAAGTAAATGAGCAATTCAAAAATATTCACTTTCCTGTTAGAAACTTTCTCTTTCTTTCTAAGCATCCTCCATATGAAGCCAAAGAATATAAAACTCATTGGAAAGAAGAAGTCAAGATAATATCTAAGGGCTCTCCAGAAAAGGATTGAATGGGAAGAATAACCAATCCCAACCCAGCAGAGGGAGACTACCTCAAGGGGAGAAATCTCCTCTTTTCTCTGGAAATAATTTCTTACTAAATAAAAGAGAATGAAAGTAAGAAAAATCCCAAAGAGGGAAAGGGTGGAATGAATGGAAAACAGCGCCCTCGAAAACCAATAAAATAGAATCTTTTTAAGGTCTGGGAATCCTGCGAATAAAATTCTCTGATTGTATGAACCAAATCTTTGATAAATTTCATGATGGTGAATGTAAATAAGAGGTAGCCATACAGCAATTGCTAAAAGGAGACCTGAAAGAAGAATTAATGTTTTTTTAAAAGCTTCCTTTAAACTTTCCTTTCTTCTTATGAGTTCAAAGAAATGGGCAATTAAAAATATTGGAATAAAATAGATAATTTTTGGCTTCGAGTTATAGGAGAGCCAGAGGGAAAATCCTGAAAAAAACATTGCAAATTTTGAACCCTTAAGTCCCTTGAGCCATAGAAATATTGAAAGCAGAGAAAAGAAAAGCATTTCAGGAACCCTATCAGCAATTCTGCTATAAAGGAAGAAGAGAAAATTTGTTCCAATAAAGATTGTTCCAAAAAGAGCAATTTTTGAAGAGAATGTCTCTTTCAGAATAATATAACATAGAATCAGAATGAAAAAGCTAAACATAAGAGGGACAAGATTCATACTTTTATAGCTAACTCCAAAAAGAGAAAAGGAGAGATAAGTGAAAGAATGGGGAATTATTGTCAGCCACATTAAATTCCATTTCTCGTCTATTTCCCATTCACCAAAAAGAACTTTATTCCTTGCATTGTATGCATACTGGGCAGGGTCTCCATACTCTGCAACTGCCATGAAGGGAGGAGGGTCTGCATCAAGATGGATAAATTTTAAAGCTGTAACCAAAATAATAAATACAATTGCTAAGAAATCAAACTTTCTCTTTTTTTCCTTCCAAAACATAGACTAAACCTCCAAATCCAGCAAAGACAAGGGAAATAAAATATCCAAGAATTGAAAGGGTTAGAGCTTTTTCAGGAAGAACCCCAAATCTTGAGAAGAGGAAAACAAATCCTCCTTCCCTCAGACCTATTCCTCCAAGAGTTATGGGAAGCATTGTAACAGTGAGAATTATCGGAATTAAAATGAAAAAATAGACAATGGAAAGTTTAATTTTAATTGCAATGGAGATTATGAAAAAATAAATAACCACATTGATCTGAAGAAGGGCTGTGTAAGCAAAAACTTTAAATAAACTATTTGGCTCTCTCACAGGGTATTTTAAGGAATAAAGAATCTTATCAAGTTTGTCCTTAAAAAAGGAAGGAGGGACTATTTTTAAAATTTTTTCTGAAATAGGGCTTAAGATAAAAATTACAAAGGCCAAAGAGGCAAAAAGGAGAAGAGAAATCGCAATAAACAGTTCCTTTTCTTTAAATTTGAAATAAAAAATATAGGAAAAGAAAGAAATTATGTAAAGAACAAGCATACCTATGAATCTTTCTATAATGACAGAGGTGACAGCCTGAGCCCTTTTATCAGTGAGGGAGAAAACTTTATACATTCTGACCGCATCTCCTCCCACTGAAGTTGGAAGGAATGTATTGAAAAAGGAACCTATCATATAGAGTCTGTAAAGCTCCTTTTGCGG
Organism: uncultured Clostridia bacterium; assembly: GCA_964531645.1. Taxonomy (GTDB): domain Bacteria; phylum Acidobacteriota; class Aminicenantia; order JBFLYD01; family JBBIMS01; genus JBBIMS01. Next base: position 7,396 of record CAZHEF010000014.1, on the reverse strand, counting down.
GACATCAATTCCGTATGATTCCAAAAGAATTTTCCATCTACTACTACCAAGAAGGACACCAACAAAATGAAGAGAAAGGGAAAATATGAGAAGAAAGATATTTGCTTCTTTCATACAGTTAACAACATTTCTGATATCAATTTTTGAGAAGACAAAAATTATTAAGGAAGAGCTTACAATAAATCTTAAAAGGATAGAAATAAATCTTTTCAATCTTTTTCACCTTCAAGCCTTGACCTTACAGGTTTTGCAGGTATTCCGAAAGTCACCATGAATTCAGGAATATCCTTCAGAACAATTGAGCCTGCTCCTATAACAGCATCCCTACCTATTTTAACCCCATCATTCACCATTACAAAGGCTCCTAAATAACAATTGTCCCCTATCTCTATTCCTTTTGAAATTGTTCCCTGGGCAATAACAGGGATATCGGTCCTTTCTATTTTTCTCGTTGATGCAACAAAATAGCAATAGGCAGAAGTGATAACATTACTTCCAACTTTGATCGGTCCACCTGCCTGAAATAAACAATTAGGACCTATATCGCAGTTATCACCAATCTCAATTTTCTCAAAATGGCAGGAAAGGACACAATTCCTGTTTATAAAAACATTATTTCCAATTGTAATGCTAACTTCATGATGGCTCTTTCCATCGAGAACGCACAAATCATCAATTATGCAATTATCTCCGATGACTATTTTGTGAGGCTGGCGTAAAGTAATATTTTTTCCAAATACACAATTTTTACCAACTTTTCTAAATAAAGAGGGATAAAATATTTTTCTTAAGAAAAGCCCAAGAGAGCCTCCGAGCCCACCGAAAAGTATTGTTATTAATTCAAACTTCAGAAAGTAAAAGAACCCTTTCTCACCGACGAATATTTCCATATATTTTTTTATTGGAGATTTTTTCTTATCCATCAATTTTTTCTGAAAGTCTGTCATAATTTCCATTTTTTATCTCCATTTTATAGAGGTTAAATTTTAAATTAAATAATGAATAAAGCTACTGCAATAACAGTTGTCCAGTAACCTTTTTTCCCGATAGCAGTCTGGGTAATATTTTTTGTCGAGACAATTTTGCCAGAAATTTTAAAGAGTCCTCTTCTCTCATCCCAGCTCTGTTCAGGGTTGAATTCAAGACCAAGGGTTGTTGCAAGCATTGAGGCTGCGAGGTCTTCCGCATAATCTCCCACATCCTCTTCCTTCTCGCCAAAACTGTGATGCTCCGAGAGATACCCATAGCTATTTTTATCCCTTGGAATTGCAAGTCCTATAGAGGCTGAAATCAATCTGTGGGGCTCATCTGTTGAATTTTCACTCATTACACAGAAAACAATCTGACCCGGTTTTAAAAGTCTCAGACCTTCCTCTTTTGAAATCAGCTCACATCCTGGAGGAAAAATGGAGGAAGTTTTTACAAGATTAAAGGGAGCTATTCCTGCAGCTCTTAATGCCTGCTCAAAGGAGGCAAGTTTCTCCTTGTGTCTTCCCATGCCCTTTGTGAGAAAAATTTTTTTAGGAACCATAATCTTACTCATAAATTTTCAATATATCAAAAATCTTCTTGCATCTCAAGGAAAACTTTTAAATTTCTGAATTGAATTATTTTTTTTAATATAGTATAATTTCTCTCTTCTAAAAATTTTGCTATGAGGAGGTAATTATAATGAAGAGTTATCATTTCTTATTTCTAATATTCCTACTTATTCCCCTTGCAATCTCGCAGGAAAGTGAGAATCCTCTTTTAAAAGAATTTAACACCCTATTTGGTGTTCCACCTTTTGACCAGATAAAGGAGGAGCATTTTCTTCCTGGGATAAAGGCTGGAATTGAGATTAACAAAAAAGAAATTGAATCAATTGCTAAAAACCTGGAACCTCCATCCTTCGAAAATACTGTTGAAGCCCTTGAAAAAAGTGGCTCTCTTCTTCGGAAAGTTGTCGATGTTTTCTATGTTCTCAATGGTTGTATGACAAACGATAACATGCAAAAGATTGCAAAAGAAGTGGCTCCAATGATGGCAAAGCACATGGATGAGATAAGAATGAATCCAGAGCTATTTAAAAAGGTAAAGGCAGTTTATGAAAGCAGGGAAAAACTTAATCTAAACCAGGAACAGAAGAAACTTGTTGAGAAGTATTACAAAGATTTTGTAAGAGGTGGAGCAAATCTTGACGATGCAAAAAAAGCTCGTTTAATGGAGATAAATCAGGAGCTATCCCTTCTCTCTGTAAAATTTGGAGAAAATGTTCTGAAAGAAGAAAACAAATTTGAACTTATAATTGATAAGAAAGAAGACCTTGAAGGACTCCCCCAATCAGTCATTCAGGCAGCAGAGGAGACAGCTAAGGAGAGGAAGCACGAGGGAAAATGGGTCTTCACTCTAAAAAAACCAAGCCTTATTCCTTTCCTTCAGTTCTCTTCAAAAAGAGATTTAAGGGAAAAAATCTTCAAGGCATACATAAATCGAGGTAACAACAATGATGAACTTGACAACAAGAAGATAATTTCTCGAATAATAGCTCTTAGAGCTGAAAAAGCAAAACTGCTCGGTTATAAAACCCATGCTCATTTAATTCTTGAAGAAAACATGGCAAAAACCTCTGAAAAAGTTTATGAACTTCTCAATAAGATATGGGCCCCCGCATTAAAAGTTGCAAAGAAGGAGGCAAAAGAGCTCCAGGAGATGATTTACAAAGAGGGAGGCAAATTTAAATTAGAGCCATGGGATTGGTGGTATTATGCAGAGAAAGTTAGGAAAGAGAAATATCAACTTGATGAGGAGATGTTAAGACCCTATTTCAAACTGGAAAATTGTATTGAAGGTGTGTTTTATGTAGCAAATAAGCTTCACGGCATAAAATTCGAGGAAAGGAACGATATTCCTAAATACCATCCTGATGTAAAAGTTTTTGAGGTCAAGGAAGCTGATGGCTCCCACATTGGAATCTTTTATGTTGACTATTTCCCGAGGGTAAGCAAGAGGAGTGGTGCATGGATGACAAGTTTCAGGAAGCAGTCAATGCTTGACGGAAAAATGATCAATCCCATAATTGTAAATGTTGGTAATTTTACAAAGCCAACATCTGAGAAGCCAGCCCTTTTAAGTATTGAAGAGGTTGAGACCATGTTCCATGAATTTGGTCACGCCCTTCACGGACTCCTTTCAAAATGCACCTATCCTTCCCTTTCAGGAACAGCTGTTCCAAGAGATTTTGTAGAACTTCCTTCCCAGATTATGGAAAACTGGGCATTAGAGCCTGAGGTTCTAAAGGTATATGCAAAGCATTATCAAACTGGAGAAGTTATTCCATCCAAACTTGTTGAGAAGATCAAAAATTCAAGAAAATTCAATCAGGGATTTGCAACAGTTGAGTATCTTGCAGCATCTTTCCTTGACATGGACTATCACATTCTTGAGGAAGCAAAAGAGATTGACCCCATAAAGTTTGAAGATGAATCTATGAAGAAAATCGGGATGGTTCCTGAAATTGTTGTCCGATACAGGAGCACCAATTTCCAGCATATATTCTCCGGTGGATACTCTGCTGGATATTACAGTTACATATGGTCTGAGGTTCTCGATGCGGATGCTTTTGAGGCTTTTAAAGAAAAAGGGATTTTTGACCCGCAAACTGCTCTATCTTTCAGGAAGAATATTCTCGAAAAGGGCGGCTCAGAAGACCCTATGACTCTCTACAAGAGATTTCGAGGAAGAGAACCAAAAGTAGAACCATTGCTCAAGAAAAGAGGGCTTTTGTAAAAAGAAAGAATTAGAACGAGGATGGTAAAAGACCTTTTTATATAAAGAAGTAGAGGAGTCGCAAAGGAGCTAATTAATTACCTTTGCCTTCTCTTTCTTGAATTCTGACATCAATTCCCATCCTTCTCATATCCTGCATAAATCGGTTTGGCTCAACAATGTTTGCCTGAAACCATACGCCAGGCTTTTTAATTGATCCGTCAAGGTATTGAAGTAAACAAGCTACAACAGGAACTGCTGTAAAATAGTATCCATCTTGGTGGGAAAGTAATATTTCAATGGCTTTTAATTTGCCAATTTTTTCACCGCTGGCTTCCAATTTTATAATTAATCCATATGGTTCTTTAGAAAATTTTGAGAGACTCCACCACATCAGTTTCGCCATTGGTTTGATTAAGAGTTTACCAGATATTTTTAGAGAAACAAAAACTAAAGGAAAGACAACATAATCTACAAACCAGTTAAACCTAGCCACATAAAAGCCAGTATGATTTAAAGATGGAAATATGAGCGGTATTTCACGGAGCTCCTCAAGGAACATAGGATAGCAATGCCTTTTAACAAATTTATCTCCAAAATCCATTAATATCAAATCCTTGGTGCTCATCATATTCATCTTTTGCCATCTGCCATTTTTGTAGAAAAGTGTCTTAAAATCTACTATCTCTTCAACAAATTCAATTGCAGTAGAATCGGAAATTTTATACTCTCCAAAGTTTGCATTCATGACACTCCCAACAATTGCCTTTTCAATTCTATCAAAATATTGTCCTGCATAGCGGATAATGAATGAAGATAATCCGTGAAATCCCCCTCCTGTAATAAAGCATCGCCCTGCACTTTTAATGATTTCCTCTAAGGAACTTAATGTAGCATAAACTTTTGGTCCAAAGTGAATATCCATATAATCGCAACCCGCTTCTAAGACAGCGCTGGCAATCTTTTTGGTATATTGAGAAGTGCTGGAAGCAACAATTAAAAAATCAATGCTTTCAAGAACCTTTCTAAGACTCTTTTGATCTGACGCATCAGCATAAATTCCCGTGACTCTATTTCCATCAAAAAGAGAGTTAAGTCGGTCAGCAGTTTCCTTTGCTCTTTCAAAGTTCCGTCCTGCTAACAGTAGCCTCAAATTTGTTTCTTGAAGTAACAGCCTTGACAGAACCACACCTGTATTTCCATATCCACCCAATATTAAAAATGTTTTGCCAACCATAGAACTTATCACCTCACTTTATAGTATACACGCTTTCCCCTTTCTCCCATTCCATTCCTTCCATTTTTAATTATTTTCCAGTTTCATTAAATGTCAAGCTTGCGAGTTGCATCACAGAATTTTTTATATTAATACTATTCAAATATTCTTAGATCTTATTTGCAGTTATGAACTGATATTTAAAAGTCAGAAATTCTGATGTTATCCCTATAGCCCACCTATATGCTTCTGGAGAATGTCAAGTATGGGATCAAGCTCTGTTTTGTATCTTAAATAGAGCCTGATATTCTCTTTTTTTATCCTGATTTCTTTCCTCATCTTCTCAATCTCCTGAGCCATTCGTTTCTCTTCTGGTGTAGAGGGTTTGAAATCAAGTGCTGGGGGCTCTTCTTCAAAATTCTGACTGCCTGCCCGTGCCATTATAAGACCTGCTTTTATTTCCGCGTATCTCTCTTCTGTAATTCCTGCCTTCTGGAGAGACTTTTTAATATTTCCATCGCCCATTCCTGCTACCTGTAATTTATTGAAGTATTTTTCCATCAACCTGTCGCCAGCTTTGATTTCTATGGTTGGTCCTGAAGGAAGGGATTTGCAATTCTGCCTTAAATCTGAGAAATTAGGATCGTAAGCATCCCAGTAGACAGAGTAAACAACGCCTGATATTTCTCCTTCAGCATTGGAAGGGTAAAATGTCACAGCATCTCCCGACATGTTATAATCAGCGGAAAAACCATTCTTAGAGTAAAAAAGGCGGGCATTCTCAAGGATGGCACGTATTTCTTTATAACTCGGGTGGTTAATGTCGTAAATAGTTTCTCCAGAAATGTCAATATTTTTACTCCTTTTGATGAGAGCATTTTTATTGATAGCAGAGAACTCCTTTCCATATGTGAATATAGCGGTTGGTTGAATGGGTGGTGCAATAGGATACCCTGACTCGCTCTCTTGCATAAACATTTCCCAGCCCGCTATTGATGCTGCTCTTGAGCAAGCAGGCTGATAAATTACTTCGCGGGGAACAATAATATATTTTGAATACTGTTTCAGCCACTCAAGGGGGTCAATTTTACCCGATTTTATATCATTAAAGAGCGCACGCCGCACATCTCTTTCCTGTCCCATTGCATTTTCATTCTGGACATAACCAGCTATTTCTAATTTCAGGATGGGAATTACAGCCTGGATCTCGCTCTCAGTAAGTTTCGGTGTCAGCTCCTGAGCAAATGTGAAAGTATGCAGAAAGCCTGAGAGTAAAAGAATTATCAGGAAGTTTAAGGATATTCTCTCCCTGCATATTTTTATTTTGCTTTTCTTTTTCATAATTAAACCTCCTTTTTAATTTTTTCTGTTAAGTTGTTTATTTTACTTTTTAACCAGTTCAACTCTACGGTTCTTTGCTCTTCCTTCTTCTGTTTTGTTGTCAGCTATGGGTTTATCCTGTCCATATCCAGCATAACTCAATCTTTTTGCATCAATACCCTGAGAATTAATAGCAGAAACAACCGCTTTAGCCCTGTCTTCAGAAAGAATCATATTCGATTTTGGATTTCCTACATTGTCTGTGTGACCTTCAACACTAATTTTCAGGTCTGAGTTTGACTTCATCATCTCAACAATCTGGTCAATTATTGGTTTGGATTCAGGCTTGATAGTCGATTTTCCAGTGTCAAAGTTTATATATAGAGCAATATATCCATCACGGTTTAGAGCCTCGAACATATCGCTTGCTGTCACATCCTGCTTCATTGCTTCTTTTAAGACTATTGTAAGACGGTAATCATCGCCGTTATACGATGCTACCTCTACCCACATTTCTTTTCCACTTTTAACCACCTTCCCTACTATCATCTGGATGCCATTGTTTTCTGCACATTCCGCTTCCTGTGGCGTTCCCTCGTAAAGGACTGTTCCGCCCATATTTCTGACAGCATTAGCATAGTTACGGGAAATCTGAATCACACTTGCCCTCTGTGCATCTTCCTTTAATGCATATGTCCTTTTAAATTTTTTCCCTTCAACTATTGTGCAATTCTTGCCATTATAGAAATTGTAACTATCAAATTCAATGTCTTCTGCATCATAAATGTAATAGTTTGGCATTCCGGTAAAATAGGGGGTGTCCTTGAACTCAGATTCTTGAGTTCTACTCATTACAGGCAAAAAAAGTAAACCCATAATGCACATTACTAAGATGTTTCTCATATTTTCCTCCTTTCAGGAAAAAAATTAAAAAAATACCTTTTAGCTAAAGATAAGTTGGATTATAAAATTCACTCCTTTTTTAATTAAGAGGGGTTTTTTCTCTAATCCAAAATTTAACTTTACTATGAAAGAATTTGATTGTCAATTTCTGTTAGTTTCATCAGAAATTCCGTAAATTGGGTTTGTGGAAGGGGGTAGGGGTTGAGAAAT